>CAZEGF010000022.1:0-126680 GCA_964511965.1 uncultured Gammaproteobacteria bacterium | reverse complement strand
TTTGTCCCACAGGTTATGTCTGTTCCTCCAATACCTGTGCCAATCGTACTTTGACAGGCGTTTCCGTTATTACACACCTGAGGATCATGACTTCCACGGTCTAATGAAGCATATATTGCGTAAGATTGTCCTGTCGAATCTGACCAGTATGCATAGTTTTTTGCTGTCTTGGGATCAATGGGCAACACATCCATATAAGGACTCCATGAATGTCCCCACGCAATTGCAGTATTGCTTGTTCCATCTGTTGATATCTCATTAATATTACTTCCCTGATATACAGGTGGGTATCTGTGAAAATCATTGTAGTAAACTTCTAAAGCTCTTTGAACTTGTGCAAGATCTTGCTTTCTTTTTGAATCTTGACTTTTATTGAATTGTTCCAACGGATTTACTACTGCCAATATGATTGCCGATAAAACTCCCAGGACTCCAATAACAGTAATTAATTCAATGAGGGTAAAACCATGAGGATTTGAGAATTGAGAATTGAGACTTGAGACGTTGTTCTTTACATGAAGTGGGAGACGAAGATTTGAAGAATTTCTTTTCCCCAAAAAAGTGCGGCAATTGCACCTAAAATCAAGAATGGACCGAATGGAATTGTACTCCCGAAAAACCGCATTTTTCGCCATATAACCAGTATGATTGAGACCAAAGCACCTGTCAAGAAAGCTATATAAAGCGCAACTACTATCGATGGGGCACCTAATAAAAACCCGAGAACAAATGATAGCTTAACATCCCCAAACCCCATACCACGACCCTTAGTAATGACAAAAAGAACAAGAAAAAATAGAAGCGTTGAGAGTCCTGAGAAGAGGTTATTTGTTATATTTATGTTGTTAGTATAAAGATACCCTATACATGCCACTGTAGAAATAATTACTAGCATATCCGGTATAATCCCATATTCAATATCTGCAAATAATATTCCGATAAAACACCACAGAATAATAGTCAAAAACACAGCCGTATAAATAGTAATGGCTTGGCTTAACATGAGAGTAAAAAGAGAAACAAACGTTAGGCCGGAAAGTATTTCCACGATAACGAGTCGAAAAGGAATCTTATGCTTGCAAAATCTACACTTTCCCCTCAAAAAGAGATAAGAAAATATTGGAATCAAATCGATTGGAGCAAGTACTTTCTTGCAATGCTCGCAATATGACCGTCCACCAACAATACCACGACCAGTAGACAATCTATCAATAACTACATTTAGAAAACTCCCCAAAACACTACCAATTATAAATACGAGAATCAGTATCATTTCATTAAGTATACCTATTTTGAGAGGTCTTTTGTTATCGATTTTTTAATATCCTCATGAAATGTATTAGTAAAATAATCATTAACAATTTGCATTTTGTTTTTATCTTTAAAACAATTTAGTGCATTAAAATACCAAAAATAGTAATAACTTTTTTCAATCGGGTAGAGATCTATCGCCTTTTTAATATCTAATTCCGAATCCTTACAATTTCCATATTGACTTGCCACTCTAGATTTTCCTGCGTATCCTTTAGAAAATTCAGGGTCAATAATTGTTGCATATTTGTAATATTTAGCTGCTGCGCTAAAATCTGCATAATAATTGTAGAAAATATCTCCTATCCTTACAAATGAGTCAGCATAGTATGTTGGAATATCTGAAGAAATTAAATTTCTCTCATATATCTTAAGCTTGCCGCGTTCTGGAACATTGATATTTTCAAAATCACTAGGAAACAGTTTTCTATAATCTTCAATCTTAGGGAATTTATCTTTCCTGATTAATTGATAACCTATGCCTCTTGGCAACCATACATAGTCATTATTGTTTATGTTTATAGGTGTGGTAGCAAAAACGGGTCTTTTCTCAGCTACTTTTTCAATAGTTATGAAAAATGACGTTATTTCATCTTTTTTCGTTTCTTTAATAGTTTTCTCAAATAAAGGTTTGAAAAAATCATTTCTTACCGCAAAGTTACCAATCTCAATGAGTTCAACGTCAGGTCTTATATTTTTTACGAAATGCATATACCATGTATTGAAAGATTTTGTATCTCCTTCCACTATCAGTACCGAATTTTCTGGTAAATTTCTTAAGTAATTTTTACCGAATTCATTTCCTAAAGATAGTTTTGACAGATTTGTTTTAGGGTAATTTTTTATAAATAATAAAATTGGAATGAGTATAAACATAAATAAAAGTAAAAAAGCGTAGATTTTTTTTGAAAAAATCCTACCAAAAAAAGTAAAAATTAATAGAAGACCCCACGGTAGAAACAAACCAATAACAACCTCAGATAATAAATAAAACCGTTCAACTGTAGCAAGACCAAAACTATTTGTGATAGGAAATGCAGCATATACAACAAATAATGGTCCTACAAGTAATATAAGCCCGCATAGTAATGTTCCCAAATATTTTTCTTTACGAACGAAATTTACGACACCCAGTAGTGAAATAACAATAACTGGAGCAGATAGTGATGAAATAATAGAGGTAAAATAGTTTTTAAGAAGAAAACTACGAAGCTCCAGAGCAGGTCTTGGAAATATACCTGCAGAAAATGTTCCATAATCGCGACGGAAAACGAGATGTATAAAATTATCTAAATTTTTTGCGTCGTCCCAACTTATAATAGGATTTGCAGATGCAGCAATAGGAATGTATACATAAGGAAGTAGCCCAATTACAAAAAACAATGGTAATAAAAATAATTTTCTTCTGTATGAAATGACCCTCTTTCTTTTATTAATAATTATCCCTACAACAAATGGAAGGAAAAGTAAAATTGTCATATGGTTTGATAACCCAAGACCCACAAAAAATGTAATTAATCCTAAATTTCTGAATTTCTCATACTTATAAAATGCTAATGAATTATAAATAACACACAAAGATAAAAGAGAATTCAGAGCAAATACTTCGGGTATTACACTATAGAGCCAAAAATGATAAGAGAAAGCCAAAGATCCAACACTTATAATTTGTATTAGTCTATTTTGGGTAAATAACTCAATTATCTTTGAGTAGACATAGAGAGCTGTAATTGATGCGAGAGCCGAAATCAATCCTACTTTTGTCACTGTCTCCAAATCCAAATTAAGATGACTTACAAAAAACCCCAAAATCGTAAAAAGGGGGTAGCCCGGAGGGTGGGCAACACCCCTAACAAATGCTGCAGTTACCAAATCACCTACATCTCCTCCAAAAATATCAACGGTAAGACTTGTTACATAAAAATATAGAATAAGTGAAAGGAGAATTGTAATTACAAATGAGTTTTTTGTGAACATTATCTAAATGTTATATCAAAAAAAAGAAAGCAAAAGAAGGGAGGATCTAGAGATAATTATTGGGTACACCAATAACAGTTAGCATTATTTGGACTTACCGGATTTGAAGGACCTCCTACGCATGCGTTATTTGAGCTTGGTGTGGTACCGTCTTGATTGTATTTTGTATTAACATCACGCTCCTGTGATTTTGATTTAGGTTGATAACACATAGTAATATTTCCACCTGTTTCGCTCGCATAAAGATTTTGAAGTATACCGGTAGCAGTTGTAAAAGCAGGCTTTAATTCTCCCTCAGTAACAAGAACTCCAAGACAGGTTGTATACATAGCAGCATTACTGAAAAGATTAACGGCCGAGAGAGTATTATTACCTACACCCATGCATTCCGCTCCTGCTGCACCCCAAGGCATGGCGCTATGAGTAGTATAGTAACGGATATTTGCATTGAGAAACTCAACAGCAGTATTTTTAGAATTTGCATCCTGAGCTTTATTTAATTGCTCGAATGGATCAATAGTTGCAACGAGTGCTGCAGCAAGAATACCGAGGATACCAATAACAACAAGAAGCTGGATCAGAGTGAAACCTTTTTGCAACTGTCGGACAGGTGACAATTTCATATTAAATCCATCATAACCACAATGAATTTGCCTTGTCAAGGGGCACTTTAGTGCCTAAGAAATACTGATTCAATTAATATTTTTTTATTCACATTATTATACTTAGCGAGATTTACATAAGATAACGCTTTTTTACAGTACGTAAAATAATCTAAAGCGTTTTCATTTTTAATATTTTCAAGTAGCATTATCCTCAATGTCGGAACAAGATATTCAAATGGGTATTCTTCCAAAAAAGAAGTAAGTGTATCAATATCTTTCCAATTACCTTTTTCATTGCATATTGATGAGATAATATTTGACATTTCTTTATCCAGTACGAATTTACTATCTAGTCTCACAACAGAACATCTCGATCGGATTGTCGGCAATAAATTGTCTTCATTAGAAGTTGAAAAAATAAAAAAAACATTTTCTGCCGCTTCTTCAATATTTTTTAGAAGAGAGTTCTGGGCCTCCAAAGTTAATTTTCCGTTAAAGACCAGTAGTTTTTTTGTTGTAACTTTGTAATATAGCGTTTTTTTAATATTTCTAGCATCCTCAATTTTTATTTCATTATTAAAATATTCAATTTCGAATGAGGTGAATTGATTTTCTTTTAAGTAATTTTCGATGTATTTATCGGTTACAAAACGATCACCTATTAAAATAATATTATTCATTGATTTATTTTATACCACACCTATCAACTATTGTTGACGGCAAGCGTAATTTCAACTACGATAAATATACCGCTTTTGCCAAGCGGGGTTTGTAGTGAGGAAAAACTATGCCTACTGTCCAAAGTCAATTTGACGCAAATACTGAAAACCTGGGACCTAGTATCGGAAGCATTCTTGTCCAAGAAAAGCTCCTAAGCCCTGAACAATTCTCTAACTTAAAAATAGAATCAGTTAAGCAAGGTATTGATATCGACAAACTCATTCACGATCTTCAGATAGTACCCGAAGAAAAGTATTATGAGGCACAGGCAAAAATGCTCAATGTTCCGTTTACGAGTGTTACGACTTTGCCTTTTTCACCTGAAGCGCTTGGCTTTATTCCAAAATCAGTAGCAGAACGCTTTAATCTTATCCCTTTTGCCTTTGACAGAGAGTCAAAAACTTTATCAGTTGTTATGAGCAACACGAATGATGTTGAGGCAATAGAATTCATAAAGCAAAAAACCGGAGCAACTATTAAGGTATTTCAAGGTATTCCATCAGAAGTTTCCCAGGCAATTCAGACGCAATATAGTTTTGGACTTGTTGGAGAAGTCAAAGCCGCTCTTAAAGAAAGTGAAAAAATCCAAAAAGTAAAAACTTTCGACATCCAAAGCATTTCTGAGGTTATCAAAGAAGCTCCAATCGCAAAAATTGTGTCAACTATTCTTGAATATGCAGTCAAGAGTAGAGCTTCTGATATTCATCTAGAACCTCAAGAAGATCGCGTTAGAGTTCGCTATAGAATTGACGGAATTCTATATGAAAGGTTGTCGTTGCCTTTAGGAGTAAGTGAAGCAGTAATATCGCGTGTCAAAATCCTATCCGGTCTCAAGATTGACGAGCATAGAACTCCACAAGATGGTCGTTTTAATTTTAAAGTAGCTGAAGAAGAGGTTGATCTTCGTGTAAGCTCACTTCCAACTGTATTTGGAGAAAAAATTGTTATGAGACTTCTTCGTAAATCCGGTGGTGTTCCAACTTTAACGGATCTTGGTCTAAATGGACCATCTCTTCGTACATTAGAGGCAGCCATGTTAAGACCTCATGGAATTATATTAGTTTGTGGACCAACCGGATCTGGTAAAACAACTACATTATATGCAGTTCTTTCAAAGTTAAATACAACAAGGGTTAACATACTCACTCTTGAAGATCCGGTTGAGTATCAGATTCCGGGTGCAAATCAAGTTCAAATTAATGACGATGTAGGACTCACATTTGCTACAGGACTACGAGCATTTTTGCGGCAAGATCCAAATATCATTCTGGTTGGAGAAATACGTGATAAGGAGACTACAGAACTTGCTATTCAAGCTTCATTAACCGGACATTTGGTTTTCTCAACACTTCACACTGACAGTGCAGCCGGAGCACTTCCACGTCTGATTGATATGGGAGCTGAAACCTTTCTTTTGGCTTCAACAATTAACGCTACTATGGGGCAACGCATTGCAAGAAAAATTTGTTCCCATTGCAAAACCGAATATACACCTCCACCTGAAATTTTTGAAGAAATGAGAAAAGTTCTCGGTCCTTTGATGCCAAAAAATAGCACTCCGGTAAAACTGTATAAGGGTGCAGGGTGTGAAGTATGTGGTCATTCTGGATTTTTGGGAAGAGTAGGAATTTACGAAGTGATGGCTATAAGCGAGGGCATTGCAAAACTTATATTAGAAAGGAAGGACAGTGACACTATTGAGGCAAAAGCAAAAGAAGAGGGAATGATTACTATGAAGCAGGATGGTTATTTAAAGGTTCTTGCCGGTATAACAACAATAGATGAGATTTTGAGGGTAGCTCAGGAGTAGGAAAGAATTAAGCAAAAAGAATAAAGTATAAAGGGGTCCTTAATACTTACTTCTTAATACTTGCTTCTCAATAAATATGGATATAAATCAATTACTAGAAAAGGCTATTTCAACGAATGCATCAGATTTACATCTGCTTGTTGGTGTTCCTCCTGTATATCGTATAAATGGAGCATTGCAGCAATTGTCTACTGTACCGCCTTTGTCGGAACAACTCTTAGAACAGATGGTGATGTCCCTTCTCACACCGGGTCAAAAAGATATGTTCGTAACGAATCGTGCTCTTGATTTTTCATATGGATATGGGGGTGGGAATTTTGGAGATAAAGGAAGATTTAGGGTAAATATTTACTTTCAGAGAAATTCGATAGCGGCTGCCTTTAGACTTTTGCCACCAAAAGTTAAAACTATAGAAGAATTAAAGCTGCCTCCGATCTGCCATAAGTTAGCAACATTAAAGCAAGGGTTTGTTCTTATAACGGGTCCTACGGGTCATGGGAAAACAACTACTATTGCATCAATTGTCAACGAAATTAACATGACAAGAGCCGCAAATATACTAACTGTTGAAGATCCTATTGAATATGTATTTCCAAAAGGGAGAAGTATAATCTCCCAACGCGAATTGGGTCATGATACGCTTACATGGGGAGAAAGTCTTAAGAGTGCGCTTCGTGAAGACCCTGACGTAGTAATAGTTGGTGAGATGAGAGACCCCGAAAGCATTGCAAGTGCAATTACAATTGCAGAAACCGGTCATTTAGTTCTATCAACACTGCATACAAATTCTGCAGCACAGACAATTGACAGAATAATCGACTCATTTCCGGAGGCTCAACAAAATCAGGTAAAAATTCAACTTGCAGCAACGCTTGAAGCAGTTGTTTCTCAGCGTCTAATTCCTACCATTGATGGTCAGAGAATTGTAGCAACAGAGGTCCTTCTTGCTACAAATGCTGTCAGAGCAAACATACGTGAAGGAAAAACTCATCTTATTGATTCCACAATAGAAACATCGTCTGAGGAAGGCATGAATTCTTTAGAAGCAGCCCTTGCACAACTTACAAAAGAGGGGATCATAACTCTTGATACAGCACAAGCTTATGCATTAAGACCGGATAGTTTGGCACGCATGTTGGGATAAACTATGGAATATTCATTCGTTGCAGCAGACAAACAAGGAGTAAAACAAAAAGGTAAGCTTGAAGCAAATGATCAAAAAGAGGTTATTGATTACCTCAGATCAAAAGAATTAACTCCTCTTGAAGTAAAAAGCCTAGAAAAAAAAGAGGCTAGCATTTTAGGGTATTTCTCAAGAGTAAAGGGAAATGACATCGTTCTTTTTACTCGACAGCTTGCATCAATGATTTTGACAGGTTTAACAGTTATAGAAAGCTTAAATATTCTAAAACAGCAGAACAATAAACCTCAGATGCAAAAGATTGTTGATGATCTAATTGCAAATTTGTCTGAAGGAAAACCATTATCACAAGCGTTGGCAAACTACCCGGCTGTATTTTCTACTACATATATTGCACTTATAAAATCGGCAGAGGAGGGTGGTATTTTAGACAAAGTTCTTGCACGTCTTGCAGATAATCTCGAAAAATCCGAAGAAGTTCACAAGCGGGTAAAATCTGCGCTTTTTTACCCGGGAATAATTATCTCGGGAGTAGTAATTGTTATTGTCATGATGAATGTATTTGTTATCCCACAAATGGGTGCATTATACGAAAGTCTTGACCTTCAATTGCCTATCATGACCCGTATTGTACTTACGGGATCAAAACTCACAACAACACTTCTTCCATTCTCAATATTTTTTATAATTGGGGGATATTTTGGATACCGAAGGTTCTCAAAATCAGTAACCGGAATTAGAATAATAGACAAAATAAAATTGAAAGCCCCGGTATTTGGTGAAATTGCAAAACTTTCTATTTTAAGCGAAGTTTCAAGAACCATTTCACTTTTAGTTAACTCCGGAGCTTCACTTATAGGCGCTTTAAATATTGCAGCTGATGTGTCTGGAAATGTGTATTATAAAAGCGCTTTAAAAGGAACAAGCGCTTTAGTTGAAAAGGGGGCAGGGCTGTCTGTAGCACTACAAAATCAAATGATTTTTCCGCCTCTTATGATCCAAATGGTAAAAGTAGGGGAGTCTACTGGAAAAATTGATGAGTCACTCTTAAAAGTTAGTGAATATTTTGAAAGAGATTTGGATATTCGCGTTAAAACTCTTACAACTTCGATAGAACCTATCCTTATAATTATTCTGGGTGTATCAGTCGCTTTCCTTATAATTTCAGTTATTACTCCTATTTATTCATTGGTATCTCAAATCCAATAATTTTTATTCTCCTATAAAACTAGCTATTTTTCCTTCAATTTGGTATACTTTTTTGAATTCAGAAAGAGAATTTATTATTGTTAATATTCAATGTTTGAAAATCTTCCCTTGCAACATCTAATTCGTTTCTATACAATAGTTTTTTGTTAAGAATGGCAAATAATAACGACTACACAGCGCAGAATATTCAGGTCCTTGAGGGTCTAGAACCGGTTAGAAAAAGGCCGGCTATGTACATTGGCTCAACTGACGTTATTGGTCTTCATGAATCGCTCCGGGAAATTATTGATAATGCGGTTGATGAGTCTCTTGCCGGTCATGCCAAAAACGTCTGGGTTCTTCTCAACAAAGATGGATCAGCAACTGTTATTGACGATGGTCGTGGTATTCCGGTTGATGAAGTTCCTGGATACAAAAAATCCGGGCTTGAGATGGTTATGACCAAGCTTCATGCGGGAGGAAAATTCGGTGGCGGTGCATATAAAGTGTCAGGAGGACTTCATGGAGTTGGTAGCTCTGTTGTTAACGCTCTCTCAACCAACATGTGGGTCGAGGTAAGACGTGACGGAAAAGTCTATAGACAGGAATATAAGGTGGGAATTCCAACAACAAAACTTCTTGAATTACCCATAAAAGAATCTAAGCTTAGTGAACTATTCCCCGATAAAAGAGTTGCTGCTCTAAAAACAGGAACCACAGCCACTTTTTACCCTGATGGAACTATATTTCAGACTGTAGAGTTTGAGCGTGCAACTGTTATGAAACTCATCCGTGAACGTGCATTTTTGGTAAGCAAACTTTACTTTCATTTGTATGACATGCGGGAGGAAAAAGTAAAAGAAACCCATTTGTATTATGAGGGTGGTATTGCCGCATTAGTAAAAAAATTAAATGAAAATAAGGTAACGATTCATAATCCGTTCTATTTTTCAAAAGAAGTTAAAGACGTTCTGGTTGAAGTTGCTCTTCAATACAATGATGGGATATCTGAAAATGTTGAAAGTTTTGTAAATGTAATTAACACTGTCAATGGAGGTACTCATGTTGCCGGATTTAGAACTGCTTTAACCCGAAGCATCAATGATTACGGTAAAAAAACAGGAGCAATTAAAGACGGTGAAGAATCAATAACGGGTGAGGACACATCTGAAGGCCTTACAGCTGTAATTGCAATAAGGATGGAACAAAACAACATCCAGTTCCAGGGACAGACGAAAGGAAAGCTTGGAAATTCTGAAATCCAGCCTCTCGTTTACTCTGTTGTTAAGGAAGGACTTGACCGATTCTTTGAGGAAAACCCGTCAGATGGTAAATCGATAGTTGCAAAAGGACAGTTGGCTGTCCGCGCCCGTCTTGCAGCACGCGCAGCAAAAGACGCAATTTTGAGAAAAGGTGCTTTTGAAGGCGGATCTCTACCTGGAAAATTGGCAGATTGTCAGGAAAAAAACCCTGCAGTATCAGAACTTTATATCGTTGAGGGAGACTCAGCAGGTGGGTCTGCGAAGCAAGGACGCGATCGCAAATTCCAGGCCATCCTACCACTTGGTGGAAAAATACTTAATACAGAGCGAGCAAGGTTAGATAAAATTGTTGAGTTTGAATCATTGAAGGACATGATCATCGCTCTTGGGATGGGAATAGGGGATAGTACAAATCTTGATAAACTCCGCTATCACCGAATAATCATTATGACTGATGCAGACGTTGACGGAGAGCATATCGAAACACTGTTATTAACTTTTTTCTACAGACATCTTAAATCAATCATAGAAAATGGGTATTTATACGTTGCAAAACCTCCACTTTACAAACTCTCCTATGCAAAAGAGGAGCATTATGTGTATTCTGATGATGAAAAAGATGCTATTACAAAAGCCGGGGGTGGCAAGAATTACTCAATTCAACGGTATAAAGGTCTTGGAGAAATGAATCCAGAACAATTATGGGAGACTACAATGAATCCAAAAAATAGAATCCTTAAAAAGGTAAATGTAGCGGATGCCGAAGACTCAGATATGGTATTTTCAATGCTTATGGGAGAAGAAGTACCACCAAGAAAACATTTCATACAAGAGAACGCAAAACTAGCAAATCTTGATATTTAGGTTTACATACAAGCTACTAGCTAATAGCTTCTAGCTGCTAATTTGAGGGGGTGACAATTAAATTATGAAATTAACAACAGGAGATAAAGCACCAGAGTTAGTAAACGTACTAATTGAAGTGCCTTTAGATAGCAAAGTAAAATACGAGTTTGATAAAGAAACAGAAATGGTTACTGTTGACAGATTTCTTTATTTTGATAAAGGATATCCAGCCAACTACGGCTTCATACCAAATACATTGTCAGGCGACGGGGACCCAGTTGATGTTTTGGTCCTTGCACCTTACGCTCTTGCCCCAGGAGTTGTTATTGTCGCAAAACCAATTGGAATGCTTGAGACTGAAGATGAAAAAGGTATGGATGCAAAGCTAGTTGCAGTACCAACTGAAAAAGCAAATCCGGAATTTGGTAAGTATAATGATATTTCCGAATTACCAGCAGAAATTACAGAATCAATCAAATACTTTTTTGAAAACTATAAGAAAAACGAACCTGGTAAATGGGTAAAGGTAAGTGGTTGGAAGGGTCGCGAAGACGCATTAAAAGAAATTACTGATGGTATAACCAACGCAAGTAAATGATTGATGATCAATGGTTGATGGTTAATAAAATTAAAACTCTTAGCCATTAATCATTAGTCATTAACTATTATCTTATGGATATTGGAAAACTAGAACAAATTGATATCTCTACAGAGGCTAAAAAGGCCTATCTTGACTACGCGATGAGCGTAATCGTCAGCCGTGCGCTTCCCGATATTAAAGATGGTTTAAAACCGGTTCATAGACGCGTTCTTTTTGCGATGTCTGAGATGAACCTCACACCTCAGGCAAAATACGCAAAGAGTGCCAAGATAGTTGGAGAAACCATGGGTAAATATCATCCACATGGAGATATGGCAATTTATGATTCGCTCGTTCGTCTCGCGCAAGACTTTAGCATGCGCTATCCGTTAGTTGATGGGCAGGGTAACTTTGGATCCATGGACGGGGATAGTGCAGCTGCCATGAGGTATACGGAGGCAAAGTTAACTCCTTTGGCCATGGAGATGCTTTTTGACATCGATAAGGATACTGTCGCATTTGGGGACAATTTCGATGGAACTTTAAAAGAACCATTATATTTGCCTTCAAAATTACCAAATCTACTTCTAATGGGTAGTGAAGGAATTGCAGTTGGAATGGCAACCAAAATTCCGCCACACAATTTAGGTGAAGTTATTGACGCAGTGGTTCACACAATTGATAAGACTACTTATGACACTAAAAAAGATAATGTTGTCAAAAATGCTTCCGAAAGTGACACAGACCAAGAAAAAGAGAAGCAACAGGCACTAACAGAAACGTTAGAATCAAAACTCTCAAGACTTTCATCAAATGTTGAGATAGACGAACTTTTGGAATACATAAAAGGTCCGGATTTCCCAACAGGAGGAGCAATTTTTGATATCAATGAAATTAAAAATGTATATAGAACCGGACGTGGAAGAATTCTTATTCGCGGGATTGCAAGTATAGAAGATATTGGGCAGGGCAAAAGTGCAATTATCATTACTGAAATTCCATATCAGGTTAACAAAGCGTCTTTAGTTGCAAAGATTGCAGAACTTGCAAAGCTTAAAAAGTTAGAGGGAATAACCGACCTTCGAGATGAATCCGATAGAAGTGGAATAAGAGTTGTAGTAGAACTCAAACGTGACACTACTCCAAAAAGAGTTCTCAACAACTTATTCAAATTAACGGCGCTTCAAACATCTTTCCCCGCCAACTGTGTTGCTTTAGTTGATGGAATTCCAAAGACAGTAAATCTTAAGATCATGCTTGATGAATACATTAAGCATAGATTTTCGGTTATTACAAAAAGATCTGAATTTGAGCTTGCGCAAGCAAAGGCAAGAATTCATATTTTAGACGGTCTTATTATCGCTGTTAACAATATTGATGAAGTAGTGGACATTATCAAAAAATCCAAAAACACCGAGGATGCACGCGAAAAATTGATGGCCAGGTTCAAGCTTTCAGAGATCCAAGCAACTGCAATTTTGGATATGCAATTGAGACGTCTTTCGGCACTTGAAGTTGAGAAATTAGAAGCGGAATGGAAAGAAATAAAAGCACTTATTGATTATTTGGAAGGGTTACTTGCCGATCCATTAAAACTCTTAAAGGTAGTACGAGACGAATTGGTTGCTATCAAAGAAAAATATCAAGACGCCAGACGCACAAAAGTTTATAAGTCTAAAGTTGATGAATTCTCAGAAGAAGACCTTATTCAAAATGAACAGACAGTAATAACAATCACTGAAACAGGTTATATAAAGCGTCAATCTGTTACATCATTTAAAACTCAGGCCCGAGGAGGAAAGGGTGTCATGGGAATGAAAACAAAAGATGAGGATAACATTGAGCATATCCTCTTTGCAGAAACTCATGACCATATACTGTTCTTTACAAATCTTGGAAAAGTCTATGCAACCCGAGTTTTTGAAATTGCTGAAGGATCAAGAATTGCAAAGGGGCAAGCTATTGTTAACGTTATTGATATTTCATCAGGTGAAAAGATAGAGAGTATTCTTACATACTCACCAAAAAAGACGATGGGTGGTAAATTTGTATTCTTGGCAACCAAAAAAGGTACTGTTAAAAAGACTTCAATTGATGACTTCGGGAATATAAGACGTAATGGAATTATTGCTATAAAGTTAGACCCAAGTGACCAATTGACTTGGGTTAGACTTTCTTCAGGAACGGATGACGTTGTTCTTGTTACAAAGAAAGGTAAGATTATCTCCTTTAAAGAAGAACAGGTAAGAGAAACAGGTCGTTCATCACAAGGAGTACGTGGAATTAAAATTGGTGTGGACGATGAAGTTGTGTCAATGGATTTGGTTAATGGGGGGGACAGGGATGCAGAACTTCTCGTTGTAGCTGAAAATGGACTTGGAAAAAGAACAAAGGTGTCAGCAGTTAGAAACCAGAATAGGGGAGGGCAGGGAGTAAAAATCGCAAATCTTACACCAAAAACTGGCGATCTTATATTCTCTTCAGTTGTTCCTCAGCATTCAGCTCAAGTAATTATCACCTCCAAAAAAGGGCAGGTTGTAAGAATTCCATTAAAATCAGTGCCGGTTCTTTCAAGAAACGCTCAAGGAGTAATTCTCATGCGCTTTACCGATAAGACTGAAAAGGTAGGATCTGCTGTCATGGTAACTGAAGAAGAAGGAGAAGAAGAGTAATTAGTTACCTACCAATTGTTTGAATTTATCGTAATTTTTAGTGTTAATTGCCACTAACACCTGAAATCCATATTCCATAGCAGATTGTTCATCAGCTCCAAGTTGTCTACCTATTAATTTACAGATTTCTTCACGACCATTTTCTTTCGGTCTAAGTTGTGCTATTTGAATAATACCATCAGCCATTCCTCCATCAAATTTTCTTAGGAGCTGATTTAACATGGTCGTTTCAACGGGATAATAGTCATTAAAACTTGGATTATCGTATGGTAATACGCTTGGCCTTTCTTGATGTTGCACTAAATATTGAGCAATAACTATTGATTCTGCCTCTTCAACGCCTCTAAAATATTGCACATATGTTGTGTCGCCTTCTATTCCTAATTCAATAATTGCTCCATTCACATTTCTTTTTCGAAGTTTTGAAGGATCTACACCTACATTACTGTTACCCAAATATTTTATTGTCAATGCAAATAACTCATCTGAAATAGGTACCTTTTTTGCAATAAAATGTGTTATTTCGTGTGCAACAGTGTCCCTGATCAAATCCTCCTTAATTGTTTGGTTTTTCTTTGAATTTCTAAGTCCCTTTAACGATCCATCAAATGCATCTTTAAAAATAAAAATTTGTCTATCATCCATAGTTGTTGCCATGAATCCACTACAATTTTCTTGTGGATAACAATATTTAGCATATTCTTCAGGTGTCATTTTACTAACATTTGGAACCAAAGATATTGATGACCTAATTTCTTCTTTATTTAGTTCAACACCAAAAAGATTTTCATATTGACCAAATACTTCTTCAGCTTGATTCAATATTTCTGCTTGAGTAACATCAGTTATAGGCAATTGTTCCGCAAAATCTATGCTTTGACTCGACTCAGACACTTGTGAGAATCCATCAGAATCTTGTCCCGATGCAAGATACGCTCCGCCGGCAATTCCAAAAGCAGCAAGCGCTGCACCTCCAGCAATAAATGCACGATTCATTATTGTTTGCCTGTTTTGAGCAATTTGCCTTTGTTGTCTTTTGATTTGCTCGCGATTATTTACGCGCTTTTCTGGGACCCTTGAAGGTCTATTGTTTTTTTCCATAAGTGCATATTATAGGGCTAAATCAAGTTAATGTCAACCTATAGTCTATTAATTGACCCCAAAAAGTAGTATAATCATCCCGCTCGTTGAAAACGGATACGGTACAATTTGTACTTGCGCGAACTTGTGCAATGTTACGGATTGTTTTGCGTTGAAACGAAGCTCACCTGCGAGGATACCTGTGGAGAGTCAGAGTAATCTGAAGTTCATAATACTCATCCTCGGATGGGGACTTATGAAGCTTTCAACTGCTATTTTGTGGGCTGATCTTTTTGTACTCTTCGTTTTCATCCTTGAGGGTGTTGAACTGAGTATATGGATCTTCCCATTAATTATGCTTGGTTTTTCATTGGGATTATGGCTTATGGGCACCGCCCTGAGACAATTCGAATGAACCAATTGATAACGAACACGTCGAGTCCAACTCGACTACAAGGTCCAGAAAGGAATGGCTATGGCAAACGCAGTTAAGAATGCAGTCAAAGTCCTCGTAGAGGAGGCGCACAGTGAGTTCTCAGAACTCACTGATGAGGATTGGAAGGAAACGACCATCGTTGTCGAATTTCTCCCTGGACTTGTTCTCGGGAAGTTTTCCATCAGGAAGTCCCACCAGGAGAAAGGAAAGTAACCGCATCCGGTAAGTTCAACAGCATGGCCCCAAAACCCGAGAGGGTGGAGGGGCCAAAGTCCAAAATTAGAAGTTAGTAGTTATTAGTTAATAGTTAATAGTCAGGATATAATATAAATATGAAAATAGATGGAAAAAAAATTCAAGAAGAACTTCTTGTAAATCTCAAATTTAAAATTGAAAATCTCAAAGTGCAGGGGATTGTTCCTTGTATCGCAATCGTTACGTTAGGACCCGAAGAAACATGGGAGGCGTATGTTGGTCAAAAAATCAAACTTGCAAAAAAGCTTGATATAACAACCAAACTTGTAAATTTACGATTAACAAATACCAACGACGTACTAGCGGCTATTTCAAAATTGAATGAAGATCCTTTAATCCATGGACTCATAGTCCAACGACCATTTCCGACATATATTGATACAGAAAGAATTATACAAAGTATATCAAAAGAGAAAGATATCGATGGATTTAGAAATGACTCATTATACGAAGTCCCTGTTTGGTTAGCAGTCAAACACCTTATCAATCAAGCAGCTAGACTGCTAAATGTCCTGGAAATACCGATTTGGTTGTCAAATCAATCTATTTTGGTGATTGGGAAGGGTGAAACAGCTGGAAATCCAGTCATTCAAGGACTATTAAAATTAGGGATCAAAACTATGGTTATGGATAGCCAAACGTCAGACCGTAACAATCTATTTGAAAAAGCTGACATCATTATTTTTGCAACCGGAAAAGCAATTGATGTACCTTACAAAAACCTCAAAAAAAATTGTATCCTTATAGGAATAGGTTTACACCGGGAGAATGGTAAATTAATAGGCGATTTTGACGAATTTGAAGCTAAAAGTAACGGCTTATATTATACACCAAGTCCGGGTGGAGTAGGGCCTCTCAATCTCTATTATCTTTTTGAAAATCTTGTAAAAGCATCGCAAAAATCCTCTTGACACTCTCTTTGAAATAAGTCTACAATCTTTTTAATGGCAGTCTTGGCAGAAGGACAATCTCATCACGGTCCTGAATCGTCATCTGTTCCTCCAAAAATAGAAGGGTCCTTTAAAGGACAGGATATTTTATCTTTTGATCAACTCGATCCAAATTCACTTGACCATCTCTTTAGCTTTGTTCCGGAAATGAAAAGGATTGCTCTTAACGCAGAACCTTCAGACATTTTGGCTGGAACAATTTCATATCTACTTTTTTATGAACCATCTTCGAGAACACGTGGTTCTTTTGAAGCAGCATTAAAGCAACTTCATGGGGAAGCGGTTGTAGAAGGAGATCCGATTCACTACTCAAGTGTTGCTAAAGGAGAATCTTTTGAGGACACCATTAGAACCTATGAATCGTATAGTGACATGATAATTCTGAGACATCCAGAAGTTGGAGCGGCAAAAAGAGCCGCAGCCGCAGCAGAACATGTTCCGATAATTAATGCAGGAGATGGAATTGGAGAACATCCCACTCAAGCACTTCTAGACCTATATACAATTAAAGAACATACGGGACGACTTGATAATCTATCTGTTGTCGCAGGTGGAGATATTCTAAATGGAAGAACCATTCATTCGCTATTAAAAGGTCTTGCACTGTACCCAGGAAACAGAGTTCATCTTTTGGCCCCCGACGCACTTCGTCTCGGAGCAGAAGAAGCTCAAGGATATAGAGATAAAGGTCTTGAGATAGTTGAAATTAATGGAATGGATGAAATACCAAAAACAGCTGACATCTGGTATTGGACAAGGGTTCAACGAGAGAGGATGATGCACCTAAATGAAGAAGAGTATATTGATTTGAGAGATAAATTTATTGTAACCCCTGAAGTGATGGAACAATTTGCAGGTGAAAATACTGGTCTTATGCATCCACTTCCTAGAGTTGGAGAAATTGAACCTTCAGTCGATAAAGATCCCCGCGCGCTGTATTTAAGAACTCAAGTTCGAAATGGAATGTATGTAAGGATGGCTCTTGCCTCCCTTGTCCTCGGTAAAATAGAATAGTTCTTCAGGAAATATTAGAATCTATTCGATATAATAGTAGTCCTTCATGAAAAAAACGTCCAAGATACTATTTAGTTTTGTGATTTTAATTATCGTTATAGGTCTTCTCACAATTTACTTTACAAGAACAAATTCGAATTCAAAAACATCAGAAAAAATCAATCAACAAGCTCCTCAAAACAAATATGCAACCTTCCCACTTTCAATAGAGTATCAAAGAAATCAAAGCTATCCCGGAAGTGATTTGAAAATAGAGCAGACACTTGTTGACGGTTCAAATTATCATCAATATATCGCTTCATATAAGTCAGAAGGTCTTAAAATTTATGGGTTGTTATCTATTCCTTCAACTACCATGCCCGTTGGTGGGTATCCGGCAATAATTTTTAACCATGGGTATATTCCTCCGGAGGAATATAGAACTACAGAGCGTTATGTGGCATATTTTGAAGATCTGGCATCTGAGGGATATGTTGTTTTTAAGCCAGATTATCGAGGCAATGGAAGCTCTGAAGGAAAGCCGGAAGGAGCGTATTTTTCACCCGCTTATATTACAGATGTTTTAAATGCACTATCCAGTGTCGAAAAAATGAAGGAGGTCAACAAAGAAAAAATTGGCATGTGGGGCCATTCACTTGGAGGATTTTTAACATTAAGAGCACTAGTTATTTCAAATGATATAAAAGCAGCAGTTATATGGGGTGGAGTAGTGGGGTCTTATAAAGATATGTCGGAAGATTGGTGGAGCAAAAGAACAGTCCCTTCATTTACACCTTCGCAACGAGAGTTACAAGCTAATAGACCTTCCCGTCAAAGTTTTATTAAGAAGTACGGTGAGCCATCAGACAATGAGTTTTGGAACGCAATATCTGCAACTACATACATTGATGATATAACTACTCCAATCCAGTTACATCATGGACTCGCGGATGAAACAGTTCCTCCAATCCTTTCACAAAAATTATATGATCTTTTAAAATCCAAAAATAAAGTGGTAGAGCTTTACACATATGAGGGATCCGATCATAACATCTCGCAAGGATTTACTCTAGCAATGGACAGAACAATAGCTTTTTTCGCAAAATATCTTAAATAGACGACATAGTCCCATTGACCAAAGATTTATTTTTTTGTATAGTGGTTGCTATCAGTGACGGGCGCAAAAGTTAAAAAACTTTATAAACTTCTTGCCAAAAGACTTCGAACAAAACGCTTCCCCGTTTTCCTCATCGCAAGTATAGTTTTTTCGTGCTCAATTATTTCATTGGGTATGGGTTCATTTTTATTCGCTAAAGAAAGAAATATAGGTAGTGTTTTGGGCGTAAATATCAAAAACGTAGAGAAAAGAACAATTCTCATAAGCCCAGTCGTTGAGATTACGTTAGCTCCAACAAATACTCCAGTCCCAACACCTACCCCCACCGATACCCCGACTCCAACACCAGTCCGGAAAAAAACGGTTACTACACCAATCCCAACAAAAAGTGAAATTCCACAAGGTTCAAATTCATCTCAATATACAGCACAAAAAATAAATGATGTTACTTGGAAAGTAAGTAACATAAGTAACGATGATCATATGGCAAGTCCCCAAGAACTTCTAAACGCTCTTAATTCATATAGAGGCAGTCATGGTGTAGGAAATCTAGCATTTGATCAAAAACTTGGAGAATACGCGCAGGGTAGAGCTGATCTTTTTTCAAAAAATGGATCTCTTGATTCACATGCTGGTTTTCAAAATTATATGAACAACGGAGGGTTTGATCTCTCAGGGTTTAACTCATTAGGTGAAAATTCAGCGTATCTTGCCGGACCAATGAACGCTGACAGGATTATACGAAACATTTTTGGGGCTGACGGTTCGCACGATGGGAACCAACTGGACCCTTCATGGACACATGTAGGAATAGGCGTTAGCGGCCGCGCTGTAAATATTAATTTCGGTAAAAACAAGAAATAGTGTAAAGGGTTCAGGAAACAGTGGATAGTTTGGTTTTCAATTTTTCTAATTGTTCCTTCCTAAGCTTCAATCTCATATCTGATGCGATAACTTTTTCTGCCTCGGAAAGAAATTGTTTTGCCTTATCCTTATCAGTTTCAATAAGTGCTTCTGCCATATGCATATAAGCTCCAGACTCCCAAACTGCTTTCGCATAGTTATCTTTGTCGTTAGAAGACTTAAGCTCAGATAGAGCAGATTCAAAACGATCCATTGCGGAGGAGTCACCTTGTTTGAATTCCAGAACTGCTAGCCTTGTCTTCATTTCAGCAACCATTGCAGGACGGGCTATATTTTGCTCAATTGCTTCTTTATAACTTTTTAAAGCCAGTTCAAGTTCTTGAAGGTCTTCTTGAATTTTACCGGCATTGTAAAGAGATACACAAAGAGCAGTTGGGTCATTTAATTTTCTTGCAATTTCAACAGAAGCCATAGCACTATGCTTGGCAAGAATCAAATAATCTATTATTCCGGTTGAGGCAAAAAGGTGACGGTAAACCAATGCCTCAGAAGCTGTAATATCAACTAGTTTTTCGTATTTTCGTTCATCAAAAGTTTTTGTTACTGCGTTTGATAATAGTTCTAATGATCTCTTAAAATCGCCACGTTCACGGGCTTGTTCAGCTTGAATCAAAAGTCCTCTCACGTCATTGTTCATATTCGTATTATATATTATCTAAAAAAATTGTTATAATCACGCCCTATGAGAAAAGAAAGGGAAAATAACCCTTCATTAACACATGAACAAAAAGAGGCTATCCGGTGGGCACAGATAGATGCATGCGAAAAAAGGGCTCAACAGCTTAATTTTGATCTTCTTTCAGATGAAACAATTCGGGCTTATCAGCGCATTCTGTCTGAAAAGAATTTAGGGACTGATATTTGTTCCCCTTCTTTTAAAAGAGGTAATGAAGATTTATTTGTTAAAAGTGCTCCAGTTCTAATAACAGGACTTACAGCCGGATATTTAAGACGTGTCTTTGATAAATTAAGATTTCACGTGTCTCTTGATGAGTCAAAAACTTCTTTTTCTCTCCTTGATATTACGGGTAGTCCTGACGGACATTCGGTAGAGGAAAACAGAGGGTTTGCTGAACCATTTCAAGAATACGAAGAAGCATGGCAACTGGTTGAAAATTGGACACCTGCTGATGGTGCAAGAGTATTTTTGGACTCAATTCAATGTGATCATAAAGTTTTATTGCCAAATATGAGAAGGGATCTTGCCGCAATGGCAGGAGAATTAACAGACTTACCACATTCGATTGGTGGTGCAAGAAGTTCCATACCAACACAAATATTTGGGGTTCAACTGGAAAGTGATTATTTATCAGGTAATCATGAATTTCCGCACGTTGAAGTAGTAATTCTAAAATTAAGATAATAGGGGAGTACGACTACTAAAATGAATTAAGGGTTTTCTTTCTTGAGGGCGTCTATGACACTATCTGCAGCTGGCTTTTTACTACCATCACCTCTAAATATCCCAAATTTTTCCTCGATTCTCTCAAAAATAGTTTTATCCTTCTTCTGATTTGGTTCATCTTGCACCTCATAGATGAGCACTTTTATGCGAGCTTCTTTAAAGCCATTGGTTGCTGTACTCAAAACTTCTTCTTGCTGCTTTTCAGTATAAAAACCTTCAGTAGTAGGCATTCCGAGCTCAGCAACCACGATACTGGTATCTTTATCTTGTTCTTTTAAATAATCCTTAAATGTATTAACTAAAGAGGGTAGTACTTTGGCATTTTCTACACTTGTCGGATAAGTGTCTAGAGAGTAAATATCTACGTATTTTCCGATTGATCCATCGATCTTTTTCCATTTTTCAATAGTCTCAGGATTCATCGGATATCCTGATAGACTTTGGGTTATCTGAATGGATGGGTTAACCTTATGGATTGCAGAAGCTGCTGCCTCAAGCCACCTTTCATACAACTTCAATTGCTCATCAGTAATTTCATGATCGAATGTACCATAATTTAAAACATTATGGATATCATACTCATTACCAGGTTGTAAGATAACACCTGTAAACTCCTGGGCAATACGCGTATAGTATTCTTTCGTGATATTAAGATATGAATCGAAGTCAAAATCGTCAGGAACTTCAGGTGGCGTAACAACAAAATATATCTCAAGACCCTTCGATTGAGCGTATACTGATGCTTCCTTGAAATACTTCAATTGATCCTCGTTCCACTGGACGTGTGCTTTGTCAGGGGTTAAGCTTGCCACTTCCCACCGGGGTATACCAAAACGTACTTCTGTTTGATGATTTTCACTTATGAAATCTATCTGCTTTTTAAATTCGGGCATCTTTGCATAGCCAATACTTTCACTATCAAATCCTAAATGCTGGGTATTGAATCCTGAATTTATATTATTCTCCCCATTTGCAATTTGTGGAACTGTCAGATGATAAGGGAGTTTTGTTTTTTGAATCTCAGAAATTTCTTGTTGTGACAGATTAAGTACATGATCTGATGTTTGGTCACTAGAATCCACAGAATGTCCAGCAGAATGGGCCTCACTCACGCCACCAAACAAGAGTGCTGCTGATGTAATTAGAGGAACAAATGCCTTAGTAAATCCCCTTTGTGGTTCGGGGGTCGTAACTGGTTCTGTAATTATTGACTCTTGAGATTCTTCCATATATTTATTGTAACCTATCTTTTGTTCCCACCATGAAATTTTTGATGTACATTCTTGAGCTGCGGGTTTGTAACGTGAGTGTATATTTGTGTAGTGCTGATATTCTTATGCCCAAGCATTTCCTGAACAGAACGCAGATCTGCACCGTTATAAAGCAAATCTGTTGCAAACGAGTGGCGGAGTCCATGCGGACTGATTTTGACAGGAAGTTTGGCTTTTTTGACATATTTTTCGACGATTCGCTCAACAGAGCGGGGAGTGAGGCGCATTCTTTCGCCTTGATTTATCGGGTCAACGCCTTTTGCATATCTGATAAAAATTGGAGCAAAGTTATCTTCACGTGCTTCAAAATATTTAGTAAGCCAAAATATGGCAGAGTCTGACAAAAATACAACCCGGGCTCGACCACCCTTCCCGATCACTCCAAATTCCTGTGTTTTAAAATTCATTTGGTCGCGATTTAAGCGACATAATTCACTTACACGAAGACCGGTAGAGAAGAGTAACTCAAGTATCGCCCTATCCCGAAGCCCTTTTTCATCAGAGACATCAACGGCATTCATAAGCTCCCTCAGGTGATCTCGTCCTAAGAATTTGAGACTTTTACTCTCACCTTTGGGTAAATCAATTTTTTCAGGAGAAAGAGTGTCAATATCATTTCTTACACAAAAACGAAGAAAAGAACGGAGTGCAATAATGTGATAACTCTGAGTAACACGCATCAATGTCATACCACGCTCATCTACATAATCTGAAAGCCAAATCCTATATTTACGAATAACGTCTACATTGATTTTTTTGAGGGTAATTTGAGGCTGATTTGAGGCTAGCCATTCAGAAAAACGCTTAAGATAGAATCTGTAATTACGAATAGTAAGCTTACTGGCATTTTTTTCAATTTCAAGATATTCCAAAAAAATATTTATTTGTTTATCTAGAGGAGACATTGTTATTATTATACGACAAAACCTAGATATATTATGCGACATAAAGGCAAATAGCGTGGATGTTGCTAATTTTAAGTTCAAAACATATAATCTAGATATGGAACTACGAAGATTCTTTGAATTATTGAAGCCTATTTCAAGCGGACAGATTCTTACTGCATTAACAGCTGGTGAAAGCGTGCGTCTGGGTAATACCTTTCTGATTGAACCACCCTCTTCTGATTCACCCCATAATGCAGAGACCTCACCTACGTCAGATGTGCTTCCTGAAGCCCACAATATGATGGAAAATTCAATTGAAAAACAAACTCCAAAAGCCTAACTACCAAGGATTCCATCCTGCATTTATCCCGTTTCTTCGCTAAATATTTAGCCTCACGCTAGCCCTTCCAGGATGCGATTTAAGGCCCCTGAAATATATGAGAGCACTATATGGTCCTCTCAATATAATAGTTATTAGTTAATAGATTTTAGTTGATAGTAAAACCATAAGTTTTCATTATTTTAGAATACTCTAGCAACATCCTATAGTAGAGTAGTGTAAAGACAGAGATCAACCCGTGTAAAAGAGCGTATGAAACACTGTAAGAGCGAATTTCTCCGGTATATAAAATGCAATGCGAATTTATATATGCAAAGACCATAAAGGCAAAAATATGGCTTAGCCTCAAATGTGATTACTATGTCGTAAAAGTATTATTGTGCGACATAATGCATAGCCACACCCTGGGCATATCAACGGAGCAGTTTGCGTAGCCTCAATTTCTTCGATACGTCAATAATTGCAAAAAACCGTTTGCTTTTATTTAGCTTCAAAAATCACTACTTTCGGGGTATTCAGCATTCCTCATACCTCATAATTGGCGCGTGTAGCTTCGATTGAAGTCATTTTTGGGAGGATTTAGCCTCAAAATGAGGCTTATTTTCGATTTTTTTTCGTATCTTCTCCTCCATCGTTGAGGCTAAACTCTTTTTTATAGCCTCAAAACCGTGAAAAGTTGTCCACATTTTCCGTGAAACAGATGGGTCTAGCCTCAAATTCATGTCGCAATTTATATTGATAAATCAATAAAAACTACGCTTTTTGTGGCTAAATGTGCACGTTTTATTATAACTTTTGTTTAGCTTGTTGAAGAAGGAGATGATAGATCAACACATGGTAGTTGTTCTACTACTGTAAACAAACATTTGAGTCTAATAATGCTAAGTTCTCACGGTTTTTGCATATATTCAAATTATAATAAAACAACCTACTGATATGTCGGTACTATAGGTTAATATGAAATTATTATAGGACACTACACTACTATATCTAACTGTATCATTTGAACCTATTTTTGGCACTCCACTACTTCATTTGCACACTACTTTTATAATTAAATCAGAATATATTAATCACGAGTTACAAGTAAAAGAAGACAAATTGTAGTAATACGGCTAGTTAAGAACATGACTAGAAAAAACTATAGGATACTAGATTGTAAAATTAGCTTCAAATAGCCTCAAATTTGAGCACTATACACCCCATTTGGAGAAGATAACCAGGAAAAGTACGGATATAAAACCTACCCAAACATATTCCCACAATATTCCTTTAAATAGCCGCCTTTCAAGCCACGCATGACAAAGTCCGGAATATGTATAGAAAATTCCCGTTAAAAATAATGAGTATATGGATGCATTTACTGGCCATAGAACTAAAACGTAAGAAAGTTGAAGAATCGATATAGCAATAGCAACAGAAAAAAGGGATATAGCTTTGACTTGCGACGTATCAAGACTGTAAGTCCATAATGATTGTATGTTCATAAGAAAAGACAACGGAAAAATCACAAGAGGTGTTATAAGAACCGGTAATCTTAGGGAAAAAATGAAATTAACTAAGAAATAAAATACAAGTAATGTGATAATAAATGCTACAATGCGAGCACTTCTTAATAGATTTATCGTCCTTATTCCTGATACAGCAAAAATATTTTGAGTTAAAAACAAGGAATAAAGACCAAAAGCATAAATCACAGTAATAATTAGTCTACTTATTAATCTCGTAGGAACCAGCGTGTAGAAAAAAGGGAATGCAATTGTATAGAAAAATGGAAGAACCAACGTAGGTGCTACAAATGTTCCTTTTATATCTTTTCTAAGTATAAATAGCAGTAATAAAACTGTTGCTATTGCTATGCAAAGTGACGCAATAAGAAGTTTTGCACCACTAAAGTATTCGCTCATAAAAACACCGGAGGAAAGTAAAAGTACTGCAATAACGAATTTTTGACGCTTATTAAGGCTTACTAGCTTGAGAAGTGTATTCATATCTAAACTATTTTCATTGCATGGTGAAGAGCTATTGCGAGTGCATCTGCGCTATCATCAAAATCCTTACTTTTTTTTCCATTAAATGCTAACTTGGTTTCATCAAGATTTAAAATCGTTCTAACCGTCTCTTGCACTCCTTTCTTCTCCGTTTTACCACTCCCGGTTAAGCTCAGTTTAACGGTACTAGGGGTATATTCAAATACAGGAAGATCAAATAGCGCTGCAGTAAGCATTATTACTCCCCTAGCTTGACTTACTGAAATTGCAGTTTTTACGTTCCTTCCAAAAAATATATTCTCAACAATTAGACAATTTGGTTTGTGTTTTTTTACTAATTCATTAAGATTAGTGTGAAGTAATAGAAGTCTTTCAGGCATTGTATTGATTTTCTCGGTAACAATACACCCATGTCCAACATATTGAATGTGCAGTTCCTCATTCTTGCGGGCTTTTTTAGTAATTACACCCCACCCTGTTCTATTCGTACCGGGATCTATTCCGAAGATAATCATAGATTAGTTTAATAGTCAGTAGTTTATAGTTTATAGAAATTGATTTCATATCTATAAACTATCTACTATAAACTACATACTGTATTCCAAATTTGTATATACTTTCTGAACATCGTCTAATTCTTCAATTTTCTCGATTAATTGTACTACTTTTTCCTCTATTTCAGACGAAACTTTCATTTTCGATACGGGTTTATAAACTAATGATGCCTCCACAACAGAAAGACCACTTGACTCTATCGCTGCGCGAACCGTTGATAATGCTTGTGGTTCACAATAAAGAATAGCAACCTCCTCTTCCTCTTCGATATCTGCTATATTATTGTCTAATGCTATTGATAAAATATCATCTGAAGATTTTCCTGACTTCGAAACGATTATTTCTCCGGATTTTTGGAATAAGTAACTTACAGCACCCTGTCCTGCCATAGTTCCACCATTTTTTTCTATTACATTTTTTACTTCAGCAACAGTTCTTTGTTTTTTATCAGTTACCGCTTCAACCAGTAATCCCACTCCACCTTGTGCAAATCCTTCATACAATACTTCAAATAACTCTACTCCACCTGCACCACCACTACCCTTAACAACAGCTCGTTCAATGCTATCTTTAGGCATATTTGCCCCCTTTGCTTTATCGATAGCAAACCTTAAAGTTGCATTAAATGCAGGATCAGTGTTGCCTCCACCCTGCTTTACTGCAATAGTTATAGCATTAGCAAGCTTCGTAAAAAGTTGGCCTCGCTTGGCATCATTTGCACCTTTTTGGCGCTTAATTGTATCCCACTTTGAATGACCCGACATAAAGATAGTAAATAGTGATTAGTAAATAGTGATTAGCTAAGAACTGAACAGATGATAGTATACAATAAAACGCTCAAATTAACTATTTACTATTTACTAGTTACTAATTACTCTTTTTATTTTCTTGACAATTTTTTTTAATTTATCTACAATGGGACAATCAAAAATTCAGATGCCAACCCTCAAAGATAACGCAATAAAATTAGCCCTGGACAACAATTGGGAAGAAGCAATTCTTATTAATCAAGAGCTTTTGACCGAAAATCCCAAGGATATAGACTCATTAAAGAGACTTGCATACGCATATATGCAGTCCGGCAAATTCTCGGAGGCAAAAGAAACTTATAACGCAATTATTGATTTGGACAGCACAAATCCAATCGCAACCAAGAATTTAAAAAAACTCTTAGCGCTATCACAACAAAAAAATGGAGTTTCTTCATTGCCACATATCAATCACATGGATAATGTTTTTATTCAAGAGGCGGGAAAAACAAAAACTGTTGATTTAACCAATGTTGCCGATAAAAAAACTCTCATGAGTCTTCAGCATGGTGATGATATAAATTTAATTATTAAAAGATCTAAAATTTTTGCCCTCACGTCCGATAAAACATTTATTGGTATGTTGCCAGATAGTGTTGGTATTAGACTTATTGGTTTTATGAAAGGTGGAAATGAATATCAGGCTTGCATAAAAGGAGTTGACGATAAAAACGTTACTATTTTTATCAAAGAAACAAAACGGGCAAAGAAATATATTAATCAGTCTTCTTTTTCTTAATTAATCCTTAACATAAAGCTCTTTTCCGTGCATTAGCTCTTTGTGAACACTATGTACTTCTTTAGGTTTTTTCAGTTCCTTTCTTAAGGAAAATAAAGCCATTAGAAAAGAAACTATAAGCATTAGTATAATTGCAGTAATAAACATACGTTTAATATATCAAAAACTTAGCATCGAATCCAAATCGTCACCTAAAAAAACCGTAATATCAGCAGCTTGTGAAACTTTCTCTTGCCTATATTCAAAACCGGTAAATTGAATGAGAGAATTTATATAGATATCTTTCTTACCCGAATATGCTACGAATGAGTTTGAACTCTTGGTGCTTGTTCGAACAGCAATAACATTGTACCCCAATCTATTAAGTATTCCTGCAAATTCTGTTCCTAACCCATCGATAGATGTAGCATTGTCAACTTCAACTGTATAATCCATGTTGTTTATTATCGAGTCTTTGAAAAGGTCCCCTACTTTCTCTTTCATCTGATCTTGATTGAATATATTAAGCCTAATTTCGTGTGTATTATCGGTAACCGATCCTCTCACAGCGCTTGCTAATTTATATACATCATATTTATCAAGATTTTTAAAAACGATTCTGTCGTTAAATATTAATCTTGAAATATTTGAGTATGAGCTAAATTCTTTTAGGTTTGTTGGAGATTTTTCATCAATTATCATTCCATTAATAGGTATACCAAGAGCTAAGGAAGCCTCAATGGGACCCTTCCCTTTTACAAAGCTCCTGATGTCCCCTATTGCAAGAAAAAGTGCGGATTTGCTAGCTTTATCAACATATATCAATTTAGAATCTCTAGCTACAATAAGAACTGAAAAGGAATTATTTTTAAATGATGAAGAAATGATCTCATTTGTAATCCTTATAAAAAGAGACCCTATAATCATTAAAAATACAACTAGTATAAAAATTTTTAAGTAAAAAAAACTAACTATATTATTATTTTTCATAATGGTCTTGAAGCATAGTTAGTGTACAAAATGAAATTTACGGAGGCGTCTTAGCATTTCAATAGTATTTTTTTCAGAAAAACCAAGAAGCTCGAGAACCTTCTTCCCTATTCTTAGGCCAGCTTCAAATTCAGGAATAACAATCGTATTAACTCCTAAATTGACTAATTCATATTTATCTTCATCAACGTGTGAGCGGCACAATACAATTAACTTTGGGTTGAGATGAAGTGCAGTTTTAATAATTACTTTTTGAGAATAACTGTCAGGCAATGCAACAACCAATATCTTTGCATTTTTTATCCCGGCACTTTTCAAAACATCAACGTCAGTAGGATCTCCATATAGACCATTTTTCATGTTTTTCGAAAGAGCATCAATTATTCTCCTGTCAAAATCTACAACGACATATTCAATCTCACCCATATCAAGTAGGTTTCTTACTTCTCCTCCCACCCTTCCATGTCCAAGGATAATAACGTGATTTTCGATTTTTTCAAATGTTGACCTCATATAATAATGTGAGTCTCCCATAAATCTTTTTACAAATTTTGTATGTTTATATTTTTCAAAAATTGTTTTTGTTGTCCAATTTACCACCGGTATCAAAATGAGGGAAACAATAAATATAGCAAGTAAATTTTCGTAATTGTCTGCTGTTATAAAATGCGAAACGAATGCAATTTGTGCCACCACTACAGCAAACTCTCCGATATTACTAAGGTTTGAAGAAATAAAAATATTTGCACTTGGTAAAAATTTAAAAAATCTAAGTATAAAAAAAGTAACAAAAAATTTAATTGTCAAAAGCAAAATCGTTGTAACAACTATTACAGGAAGTGAGGAAATAAGCGTTACTCCATTAACAAGCATTCCAATCATGACGAAAAATAAAACTAAAAGTATATCTCTAAGAGGTTTTATGGAAGATAAGGGGGCCAAGTTTTTACCCTCCTCTGAAATAAGTACACCTGCAAAAAATGCCGCTATAGTTTGTGGCAAACCTGCATACGTTAGAATTCCAACAGATACAACTGATGTAAAAATTGTTGCTAAAATTGTTAATTCTTGTTGTGGATATCTGAATAGTAGATGAAATAATTTAGAAAGAAATACCCTACTTACTATATACATTGCAATAAAAGCGATAAGCGGTTTTATTGATGTAATTAAAAACGTAATAAATGTTTCCGGAAATCTAAAATGGGGATTGAACAATAACGGTATGAGAAATATAACAGGTACAATGAAAAGATCTTGAATAAGAAGAATAATAAAAACATTATTCCCGGGGAAATTTGACACCATGCCCTTTTCCTCTAAAATTTTGAGAATTACAGCAGTTGAGGAGAAAGAAAAAAGCACAGAAAAAAGAACGGCAATCTGAAAACTGAAATGGAACAATAGCAAAACCGGTAAAATAAGAATGCTTGTTAGTACTATTTGAAGTACTGATGCAAGAATTATTTTTTTACTGATTCGTGTCAAAGTTGTAAATGAAACTTCGAAACCTAATGTAAAAAGGAGTAAAGAAACCCCAATCTGCGATAGCGAAAACAAACTTTCATAGGACGGTATAAAATTTTTACCGACAACTCCAAAAAGAATACCGCTTACTAGATATCCGACAACCGGAGGCAATTTTATGGTTCTGGCTACGAATCCACCGATAAATGCGGCAACCACAAGGATAATTAACTCGTTTATGAAGGATGCATGCATAGAAATCAGTTTAGGTGAGTTGGCCTAAAAAATCAACTAATTCAGCGGTCAATGGAGCGCTAAACGTAATTTTTTTCCCATTTGTGGGACTTATAAAAGATATCTTTGAAGCATGAAGGAAATGACGTGATAAATATTTCCTATCATGTGCAAAAGTTTTGCGTCCTGCATACAGACTATCTGCAAAGATTGGATTACCTGCATATTGCATATGTACCCTTATTTGATGAGTTCTTCCAGTCTGAGGATACACCTCAACAAGACTCAACTCTTGAATAGTTTTATAGTCAATTAGTTTTTTGTGTGCAACTGTTTTAAATTTTGTATACGATTCCCTTCCTTGTGGTATCACACCAAACCTCATTCTATTCCAAGGCAATCTACCAATTGGCACATTTATCTCACCTTCTGAGACCAGTTTCCCATGAACAAGAGCAATATACTCTTTTTTTACTGATCTTTCCTTAAACTGTTTTTGAAGATCACTAAAACTTTTTTCATTAAGAGCAACTAGCAACACACCACTTGTATCTTTGTCCAGTCTATGAACGATACCACCCCGCTTGGAAAACTCAGAATCGTCTTGAGAATTGAGATTTGAAAATTGAGAATTTTTTTGTATCCAGTCTTGTACTGTGAATTCATTTTTAGCCGTGTCTGCTTTATTGACGATCATTCCGGCAGGCTTATTAATTACAATAAAGTTATCATCCTGAAAAAGTATCTGTGGAATTTTTAACCTCATGTTATTGTTTGTTAAAGGTATCTTTTTGCACCAAAAACAGCAAAATTGATGAAGCTATTGTTACTATTAGTAAAACTGCGTTAAACCATAGGAACCTCTGTGAAAAAATTCCAAAAGTTGCAAATGAAAAAGCTAAATTTACCAAAGAGTAAGTTATTAATGCAAGAAATGTAATAAACCCATCTTTCGTCGAATACTTATTATGAATTTTTACAAACCATCCATAAAATCCAAGAAGTACTATAACTGAAACGAGCTTTATTATTAGAAGTATTCCATTATTACTTTTAAGTAATATATCAATTAGCATTATTGGAGAAAATGAAATTAAATATATATCCAGAATCCTTAATTTATTCTTTTTTTTTCTAAAAAGAAGAAGTAAGGAAAAAATCATTCCGGCAAATCCAATGTATGGCACTACTCCCCAATATTTAGTAAGGTAAAAAAATCTGAGTGGATTTAAAATTTGTAAAGATTGATTATATACTGCAAACGCACTTCTTGCAGCAATGAATGAAACAAAAAGACTGACAAAAACATTATCAAAAACTTGCCGTAATGAAATACTTTGACGAAGTAATACAAAATCATGACGCGAAACCGCATATAATATAAATAATGATATAAATATTCCAAGAATGTAAATGAGTATGTACATGTCAGGATAATTTAGATAATAAAGATTCTTTCTTTTTGAACAAAAATACCTTAGCAAGACCCAATAATAATAGTAATATCCCCATGCCAATAAGTACCGACCTGACTCCTAAAACGTCTGCAAATACACCGGCAAGAATAATTGGAACAAAAGCAAATATTCCAACTACAACAAAAAGCAAACCATAAACTTTTGAAAGGGATTTATGGCTTATATTCGTTTGTACGATGGTTTGAGCAGGAACAAATATGCACGAATTTGCCACTCCAGCTAAGAATGTTATTCCCAAAGAAAGATACACAAGATTAAAATATTTCTGTTGGTCAATTACTCCAAACAGAAATAAAATGATGCTTGATAAAAAGATACCAAAGCTAATAACTTTTTCTTTGTTTGCATGAGCGAATTTACTCCCTATTACAAGTGCAGATAAAAGAGTCCCAAGAGCCGCAGGTGCAAATATTACAAGAGAAATATCCTCAGCACTTATCCTTAATGTTTTTTGAGCATAATCAGGTATAAGTGTTGCTAGTACCAATATAATAATTTGCGATAGTGCCAAAAATAAAAGAGAACTCGTTACATTATTTTTACTTCTTAAAATTCTGATAACATCCCTAAATTCTTTCCCAACCAATCTATACAGATGAAACATATTTGCAACCATCGTCTTTTCTGTCCTTAGTTTTCTAACAGATGGTGCAACATCCGGCATTAATTGAACACAAACATATGCTGCTGCAAAAAGAGCGGCAATAAACAAAAATATTCCACCACCAGGAAAAATTCTCATTGCGGGTCCCGCCGCAACATAACCGATTAGAATTGATCCGAAAAGACATACTCCAAAAATTGCGTTAGCGGATAAAAGTTGGTCCCTTTTAACCAAATGAGGAATAATAGGAGCTTCCGCAGGAATGTAAAATTGAGTTACAAATGCGATTGCCAATTGAAATGCATATATAAATACCAATGTATCTTTTACAAAAAAGAATAAAACAAGAACTATTGCACGTGAGATATTTCCAAAAATTAATATTTTTCGTTTGTTTTTAGCATCAGCTATAATTCCACCTAAAAAACTAAAAAGTACTTGTGGAATAAGAAATGTCATAATCAATATTGAAACTGCAAAATTTGAATGAGTTAGGTTATATGTTATAACGATCAGAACTATCGTCAACATATTAGCCGCTATTTGGGAAAAAATCACTGAAAGAGAAAATACGACAAATTGAGGCCTAAAAAGGGGGTGCAGGAGGTTGTTTGCTTGAGAAAACTTTTTGGACATACCAAGATCGAATTATGCTCTCTTAGTATAACTTCCATCCCTGGTATCTACAACAATACTATCTCCGGAATTAATGAATAGAGGGACACGCACTTTCATACCATTTTCAAGCTCCGCATCCTTGTATACATTTGAAGCACTATTTCCTTTTACACCAGGGGCAGTATCTGTAACTTTTAATGTAACTTTTGGAGGAAGTTGAAGAGATAATGCTTTTCCGTCATTCATTTGGATAATTGCTTCATTGCCTTCGATCAAATACTCATGCCCAATAAGGTTTTTGAGAGGTACATCTACTTGTTCATAAGTCCTAGGATCCATGAAGTGAGCCTCTGCTCCATCCTTATATAAAAATTGGAGCTGTCGACTCTCAAGGTAAATATCTTTGATCGTAGCTCCATTTATATAGCTTTTCTCAAGAGTTGCACCATTTAAAAGGTTTCTAACTTTCACTTTGATATTTGCACTACCACGCCCCATCTTGATATGTTCATACGACAAAACTTGAAGAATCTGTCCGTCTTCTTCATATGCGATACCTTGTTTTAGATCTGTAACTGAAATCATATATCTATAAGGGTATTATTGTACCAGTTTTACGCTCTAACTTCCACTAATTGCGTTCTTTTAAAAAATTCTCGATGCTAATTTTATCTCTCTTGATAAGCCCAGCATTCGTACGGATTTTTTCAACGGTTTGCGCAACTGTACGCTCTATTCCTTCTGATTTATTTTTTGCAAAAAACTTTTCTATAACTTCCGCTTTTTTTGTCGAAGAAAATTTTGAGAATGGCAATATAAATCTAGAAAATAAATGACCTCCGGCAAATCTTTCTTCTAATTCTTTCCAATTTTTAGTTACGAATTCCCATGCCAAATCAATTGCCAAAGGGTTAAGAGACATAAGTGTAACTGCTTTAAAAGCATCTTGCGCTCTTACATCTTTTGAAAATGCAAGAGTAAGCGTTTTTTGTAAAAATTCTTTTTGTTTAAATGAACATAATGCCCGCAATGCCCTATCCTTTTCTTCTTCGGAAGAGGCAGTTTTATAAATTTTTACTAATACGTCAAACTCATTCTTACCTCCATTTTCCGCAACTAATGAAAAGATGAGTGATTTAATATCAGAATCTATCTTTACTCCTTTATTCATTCTTTCAAACATCTCTTTTGCTTTACTAATTGTTTTACTATCTCCAAACGATCCGTAAGCAAAAAGAATTGTGCTTCGAAGAAGAGTCTCTTGATGCGATTCTCCCTTTTTCTTACTCCACCCAACTTGAGATGCAGAGACAGCAAGAAGCTTGCGGCTGTACTCCTTGAATGGTTCGTAACACTGTGTTCCAAATAGCAGGAACTTCAGTTCAAATAAGTGCGTTACAATTTCAGTCCAAACGGTATACCCTTTTTCGTCTGCATAACCTGTAAGCAAATCTAAAGCTTCTGAAGTTGGTATATATCCTGCCTCTGACAGAGCGAAAGCATCCCTAACTAAAGCAAACCTCGACTCTTCATTGAGGCGCTTGTCACCTTTTTTAATGGGTTTTTCAATTTCATTTAACAATTCGTCTGAATATCTCACCCTGACAAAGCTTGTGTCATCGGCATTTGCTTTTAACCATCTGGTTTTAGTAAAACCTGAAAGACTTTTTGTTTTTTTGTCGACCAACACAACTGTCGGCTTTTTATTGTCATCAGAAATAATTGATAGTGGTATAAGCCAAGATGTTTTTTCCTTATTTTTGATAAGTGGACTAGAATAGAATCTCTCTTGAGAAAGAGTCAGCTTTCCGTTCGCTTTCTCAACCGTCACGACCGGATATCCAGATCGTGATGTCCAGTTCTTCATGATTTTTCCGACAGGTTTTCCTGAGGCTTTTTGCAGTGCATTCCATAAATCTGATGTTGAAGCATTACTGTATTTGTGAGTTTTAAGATACCGATTTAATCCTTTTTGAAAATTTTTCTCCCCAACGTAACTTTCGATCATACGAATGACCGATGCGCCTTTCGAATAAGATACTGCATCAAATATTTCGCTTATTTCCCCTGGATGACGCACAGGCACTTCAATTGGGTGAGTGTTTTCAAGAGCGTCTAATGAAAGAGCTTTAGCCTGCTCTGTATAGACAAATTGGGTCCATATGTTCCATTTCGGAAATAGTTTGTCGATAGCCAGATACTCCATAAAGGATGCAAACCCTTCATTAAGCCAAAGGTGTGTCCACCACTCCATTGTTACTAAATTTCCAAACCACTGATGAGCCAATTCATGCGCAATAATTAAAGCCACCCATTGTTTTGTTATGAGAGATGAATTCTCCGGATCAACCAACAAAGCAGTTTCCCTATAAGTTACTGCTCCCCAATTTTCCATCGCTCCATTTGCAAAATCAGGAATAGCAATTAGATCCATAGTAGAGATTGGATATGGGACACCAAAATAGTTATGGTAAAAAGTCATGAGTCGCGCCGCAACATCTAAGGCAAATTTTGCCTGCTCTTTTTTTCCAGGAGTTACAAATACCCTTACCGATACTCCCTCTTTCGTTTTTTTCTCGATGTATTCGAAGTGTCCGATGATAAATGCTAAAAGATATGACGACATTTTTGGTGTTGGTGCAAACTTTACTGTTTTAAATCCACCGCTATGCTCCAAAATTTCCGTTTCGATCGTATTTGAGATAACGGTTCTATCGGATGGAACTTTTAACGAAACTTCGAACGTTGCTTTGTGTGCCGGCTCATCAAAATTTGGGAAAGCACGTCTGGCATCTGTTGATTCAAATTGAGTAACACCCATGTGATATGTCTTCCCATCATGCTCGTAGCGACTTCTATAAAATCCACGCATTTTGTCATTTAAAATTCCTGTAAATTGGATTGTTATTTTTGCCTTCCCTTTTGGAATGGGGTTTGAAAACGTAAATGTCGCAGTCTCTGCCTTCTTGCTATACGTAATTTTTGTGGCCGTTTGTTGAGCTACTGAAACAGATAAAACTTCGATCTCCGCACTGTGCAAAGTAATTTCCTTAGTGGGTTTTAAAATTGAAACGGTGATTGTCTCCTCTCCTTCGAAAATAAAATTATCTAAGTCTGGGGCCAAGAAAATGTTGTAATGAATTGGTTTTATATGTGCAGGCAATAAAACACTACTTTGTTTTTTCATATTATTCGGGGGCAGATGTTAACTTACAAAATACTAGTGGGCGAGGAGGGACTCGAACCCTCATAGCCGTAATGACCATTAGTTTTTGAGACTAACCTGTATACCATTCCAGCACTCGCCCCTACTTTCAAATTAACTTTCATATTATATTCTATTTTGCTCCAAATTTCTCCGAAAAAGTGGACCTGCGGGGAATTGAACCCCGACCAATGCAATGCGAATGCACTATTGTACCGTTCAACCACAGGCCCGAGTTTTCCAATCTAAACTAAAATGGGATTTTATTAACTTAAGTCTCTTGATTTTTGTCATTTCCTACTAAACTTTTGTCGTGTGCTCTACATTATAAAAACGGATGCGGTCGCCCCTAAATAGTAGTTCCTTCTCACCAACCGGACCATTTCTATGTTTTGCAATCAAAACATTTACAATTCTTTGAGAAGTAAATTCCTCATCCCCAGAATACAAAAACATTACAACGTCAGCATCTTGCTCTATAGCCCCTGATTCTCGAAGATCAGCAAGCTGTGGTTTCCCTCCACCCCTCTGCTCGACTGCACGAGAAAGTTGGGAAACACCAATGACTGGAATTTTTAATTCTCTTGCCATATTTTTCAAAGATTGGGAAATATAACTTACCTCGTTAACTCTATTTTCAAACTTCCTGCCAGGATTGGCAAGCTGCAAATAGTCGACTATGAGAAGTTTCAAATTGTGTTCCGATTGTAACCTTCTTGCTTTTGTTCTCATCTCAGGGATTGAAAGTCCCGGTGTGTCATCGATAAATATTGGAGCCTCCGCAAGTTGTCCCATCGCAACTGACAACTTATCAAAATCCTCCTCCCCCAATCTTCCGGTCTTAAGCTTCCATGCATCTATGTCACTTTGGGATACCAACATACGGTCAACTAACTCCTCTTTACTCATTTCAAGTGAAAATACACCAACCGGTAATTTATTTGTAATCCCAACATGTTGAGCAATGTTAATTACGAAGGCGGTTTTTCCTTGACCAGGACGGGCTGCCAAAATAATCAGATTTGATGCCTGAAGTCCTGAAAGGAGGTTGTCAAGATCGGTAAATCCGGTCTCAACTCCACGAAGTCCAGCCCCGGTTTTTTGCAACTCTTCAAGTCTGTCAAAACTTTCGGCAAGAGTCTCTTTAATATGAATAAATCCTTGCTTTACGTGTTCTTGTGAAATTTTAAAAATTTGCTGCTCACTTACCGATAGGATTTCATTTGCCTCGCGGTCCTCGGTAAAAGCATCTTCGGTGATAACTGAAGATATTTGAATGAGACTGCGTCTTACATATTTTTCGCGGATAATACCAGCATAATATTCACTATTTGCAGCAGTGGGAACTACATTTGTGAGAGATGAAAGATAAGCGCTACCTCCTACCTTATCGTACTTTTTCTTCTTTTTTAAATAATCTGTGAGTGTAAGAAGATCAATAGGTTTTCGCTCTTCATACAAAGAATTCATTGCATCATAAATTTCCTTGTGCCGTTCGTCATAAAAATGGTCAGCGTCTATTAATTGTGACACTGAAATTATTGCGTCCTTATCGATCAAGATGGCGCCCAAAACAGCCTGTTCGGCTTCCTCATCATGTGGGGGAATTCTTACTACTGCCATAAATTAGTGAATAGTGACTAGTAGTTAGTGATTAGTTAGAGATGAAAATTACTTTTTTTCGAGATAAACCACGTTGCTACTAAGTTCTTCTTGTTTTTTGAGATTAATTTTATTTGTCTTATTTGTTAATAAAGTTTCGGGTATAAAGCCTGGGTCACCATAAACAACAACGCATTTAGATGAAAGAGCTGCTAGCGCTGCTTCATCAATAGTAGCTGTAGCTTTAACTATCACAGCGTCGTACTCATCAACATCTGTTAGTTTTGAAATAGAGGTCGACTGAACAACAAGAACACGCCCGTCTCCGGTATCAATTGAATACATTGTCTCAGACTCCGGTCTTGTTCCTTTTATCAAAATCCCACTACCCTCAAAATCACCAGGTCCGAAGATAACAAGATTCTCCGGGGTCTGGATGATATCTTTTTCCGATCCATCACTGAGAATAATGACTTTTGCATCCTCAGATGTGTCCGGGTCAACCAAAATGTATCCCCTTTTTGAGTTGATTTTTAATGTATTTAGTGTTGGACTTGTTAATTCCATAGTTTTATTATTTTCGAGTGATACATCTTACCACTAACGTATCTTCCTTGACAAGATGGATACAATTTACTAAGATCACAAGGCTACCGTCGCCTCGAATTTATCCAATTTTAAAGGGCGAAATCTGTCCCTTAGTAAATTTTACATATGAAAGAAAGGTTAATTATCATTATTGTTGCAATAATTGCTGGTCTATTTATAACTTCCGCCGGATTTTTTATTTACCAGTCAACAAAAAAAGCATCTGATACGCCAATTGCAAAAACCTCATCTACTAAATCAACCTCACCAAAAAATGACGGAACCCTTTTTGTTAGGGTTACAGAACCGAATGATGAATCATTAACTTCAAAAAGAACTGTAAATGTTAAGGGATCTACGAACCCAGAAAATATCGTTGTAATTTCGAGTAATCTTGAGGACATTGAAGTAAAACCGGATCAAGATGGAAATTTCTCTACATCAATTGATATAGATGCCGGGGCTAATGAAATTGTAACAAGAGCTATAGGACCTGATGGCAACTCTGCTCAAGATTTAAAGACAATTACCTATTCGACAGAAGAATTTTAAACAGTAATTAATAACAAGTAATTAGTGATTAGAAATATGAAGAATACTAAGATGAAAAATTTTAATAAATACATTCTGGCTTTGTCTTTCCTATTCACAATTTACTATTCACTAGTTCCTGTTGCGCTAAGCGCAACTACTCCTACTCCTCTTCCTTCAAAAAACCAACTATCTAGTGACAGCGCAGAGCTTGAGAAGATTCAAAAAATTAAAGACATTGTTGCAAGTAAAGTTGCAGAGCTTAAGCTTGTTGAAAAAAGGGGAATTATTGGAACTCTTAAAGATGTTTCCGGTATGCAGTTAACTATAGTTGACGTTAAATCAAATATCAGACATTTAGAAGTAGATGAGTTGACCAAATTTAGTTTTAGCAGTAAATCTTCGGCTGGAATATCAGATCTTGTTAAAGGAGACATGTATTCTTTTGTTGGTTTGTATAATAAGGAAACACAAAAACTTTTAGTCAGAGTTATAGATAGCGTTGACACTCTACCAGTCTATTTTGAAGGTGCAATTTCTTCAGTAGACTCGAAAAATTACCAACTTTCAGCTGTTGATGCAAAAGGTGCAACAAAAAATATAGATATAGAAAATTCGACAAAAACTAGTCTTGCTACAACTGATGGAGATCTGACTAAATCAGGTTTTTCAAAACTATCGGTTAATGAAAGAATTTTAGCCGTAGGCTTCTGGGATAAAAAAGATAAAGATCTTCTCTCTTCTCTTCGCATAATCCATTTTAAAGATGTACCACCATCAAAGGAAATGCAATCTCATATAAACGTAGCAAGCACTTCAGCAAAGTAAATAACCTTGAATATTGATTTAGGATTTAAGATTTAAGATCATAAATCATCCCTCGTAAATCAAAAATCATATTTTTTTGAGGATTTTCGGAGGTCCTTTTTTCTGGTCATCAATTTCATAACCCATTCCCTCAATTTTGTGTCTAATTTGATCCGCTAACATGTATCTACCTTCTTTCCTTAATTTTTCCCGCTCATTTGACAACTCTAAAATTTCTTGCGGAATTGTAGTCATTTTCTCAGAAGTTTCAAATATCTGAAGTCCCAAAACATCATCCATGCGTCTGAGAGCAGCCGCTTTTGCTGCATCAGACTCATCTGATCTTAGCATCTCCCAAACAACAGCCAACGCTCTTGGCATATTAAGGTCTTGTCCTAGAACATGCAAAAATTCTACTTCGTATTTATCTGCATAACCCTCGCCAGTTGGTAATTTTCCTGCAATCTCATATAGTTTTTTCAAAGCTGTTGATGCACCATCTAGGGCGTCCCAGGTAAAATTCATTTTTGCTCTGTAGTGTGTTTGATACGTAAGATATCTGAAGGCAGAAGGTGTAAATCCCTTTTGAGTTAAATCGGAAAGAGTAAATACATTTCCCTTAGATCTTGACATTTTTTCTTTATCAATAGAAAGAAAACTTGTATGTACCCAGGTCTTTACAAATTTTTCGCCTGAAAAAGCCTCTGCCTGTGCAATTTCATCTTCATGATGAGGGAATATAAGATCCTCTCCCCCCGCATGAATGTCTAAAGAGACACCAAGATATTTCATTGACATAACAGAGCATTCTATATGCCATCCAGGAACTCCCATTCCCCAAGGACTATCCCAGGACATAACTCTATCTTCAGCTTTTTTCCAAAGAGCAAAATCCGCGCTATCTTTTTTATCCGTTTCAACACTGACACGCACAGCTTCAAGCAACTGGTCCATTTTGTCTAAAGTATTGCCTGACAATTTTCCGTAATTTGCAAATTTTTCAACTTTGAAATATACATTTCCATCAATTTCGTATGCAAACCCTTTATCAATTAATACTTTAATAACTTCAATCATTTCCTCAATATGGTCAGAAGCTTTGGGTAAGACATCATGATCAAGCATATTTAACTTCTTTGCATCTTTTAGAAATTTATCTGTATAAATTTTTGAAAGTTCTAGCGGAGTTATACCCATCTTATTTGCCTCTTCAACAACTGGGTCGATTGTTTTATTTTTATCAGCGCTAAATCTGAAATGGCCAACATCTGTAATATTCATAACAGAAGTAACCTCAAAATCATTGGCTTTTAAGACTCGGCGTAGGATGTCTGTTGTTAAATAGGTTCTGAGGTTTCCAATATGAATGTCACGGTAGACCGTAGGTCCACACGTGTAGATGGTAACTTTTGGTGGATATAGCGGACTAAACTCTTCAAGTTGACCGGTAAAAGTGTTGTATAGTTGCATGTGAGTTCAATTTTAACAGATTGAGGGTGATAGCGCCAGCTATTGTTGGGTATAACTTTCCAGACATGCTTCAATAAATTCTTTTTCCTGCTCAATTCTTTCCGTATCAAGTGCCCTATGGTAGTGATAAATACCGGCCTGTTGGTAGGTACCATCGGATTGTTTTATCATCAATGGTATTTCGCCTACCACAATTTCCTTAGTTAAAAGTTCACCCTCCACAAATTTCATAGCGTGTGTGCTTCGTGGGTTTACGGGAATTCCCATATTTCTCAAAGTATACATAAATGATACTAAAGTTGGATTGGGACCTTTTGAAAGTTTTTTAAATTGCGAAATTGTCATTTCTGAAAAATATTTTTTTATTTCTTGAAACGTAACCTTAGGATCGGTAAGCTCTATTCTTCTTTTTTGTATACTTCCAGGTTCAGGATCAGGCACCTTATAGTCAAGACTTCTAAGTCGATTACGTACACCTTCTATACTCATTGGTTTATCTTTTGTAATTCTTTGAAATACTTCATCAAAAGATTCTCCATCGTCCATACCTTGCATAAATGTGGCAACAAGTCCCGCTTTTTCTCTTTCCTTCGCCTTTCTGAATTCCACTGACCTTCTTCTTTGCTGAAATGAGTCTCTTAAAACACCGTTTGAAAATTGGGATTGATCATATTCTGGCAGTCCTTTCACCAAAATTCCTTCGGTTGATATCAAGTAATACTGCACAAGTGACCTTGAATTACAAAAGTTTTCTTCGAAATCCCTTAAGTAAGCTTCCTCGTTGAAAGCCATTGTTGCAAACAAGTCAATCCTTTTGTCCCAATTTTGTTGTGTTATTTTCTCGGGCTTTGTAAGATGTACACCACTTTCAAACACTGCAGTTGCAAATGCTTGATAAGTTTCAAATGAGGGATTTACTGTTTCGGTCATAATAATTGACTATTATATGTCCGATTTGTGAATTTGTGTAGGATTATTTAGCGAGCTCGTCGACAGCTTTCATTATTTGATTATCAGGAACAATTTTTAATTTACTACTGACAGATGCATCATATGGAACCAAAACATCAGGAGTAAGTCCTTTTCCATGTACCCACCGCTCTTTTGGAGTTAACCATTTACCTACGGAAATGTGTACGCTTCCACCTCCGTCAACATCTACAGCCTGCTGAATTGTTCCTTTTCCAAAAGACTGTTCGCCAATTAATTTTGCTCGGCTATAGTCCTGCAAAGCACCCGATACTATTTCTGAAGCAGAAGCCGAACCCTTATTCATTAGAACTACTAAAGGTACATCCAGAAGGACACCTGTTCTATTAACATCCATTGATTCAATAAGTCCGTTTCCGTCTTGTTGTTTCACAACCGGTCCACCTTTCAAAAATTCTGAAGCAATATATACTGCATCATTAAGATAGCCTCCTGGATTATTTCTAACATCTAATATGAGTCCCTTGAAATTTTTTGCAGTTTTGATTTGAGGCAATAATTTATTTACAGCCTCAAGCCATTCAGTATTTGTCTTATCACCAAATTGTGAGATTTTAATGTATGCAACTGAACATGTACCCTTCGGACAGTCAAATTCTTTTATCCAACTGGAAACGCTTTTTACCTGAATGGTATCTCTTACAATAGTTATATCTTTTAATTCTTTTTCTTTAGGATGCAAAACAGAAATTGTAACTTTTGTACCTTTATGACCTCGGATTTTTTCAATAGCCTGAGCTAGAGTCCATCCTGTTGTAATTGTGTTGTCGACTTTTGCAATAATATCTCCACTTTTAACTCCGGCTTTTTCAGCTGGCGACCCGTCAAGCGGTGCCATAACAATTATTTGATTTTGATCGTTAAGGGATAATTCCGCGCCAATTCCTGAAAATTCTCCAGCCATTTGCGTCTTAAAAGCTGTGTTTGCAACAGGTGGAAAATACGAAGTATATGGGTCCCCAAGGCTTGCAACCATTCCACTAATTGCTCCAGTTTCCATTTTTTTAGCATCAATCTTGGATTTGTCATAGTACATTGCATTCAATTTACCTATAACATCATAAAAAAGTCTCATATCCAGCTTTGAAGCTGTAGGAGGATTTTGATTTGCAATACCTAATATTGGTTTGTAATTTTTCCATTCAGCAGTAATTTTATAATTCCCCAGAATATACCCAAGACCAAGCGAAATTACGATAATGAGAAAAAGCTGGAAAACTTTGATTTTTAGTTGTGTGCGCATGATTATTAGATAATAGATACTAGTTAATAGTTACTAGCTGAAAAATAACTTAATATAACTAAGGGAAATAAGACAAGAACAGATTATATATTACTATGGAGTGGACTTGTATGACAAGTAGCGACAAATCACTCAACGCGAGCAATGAATGGAAGGAGTGCAAGAAGTCGTGCTCTTTTGATTGCAACAGTTAATTTTCTTTGGTGCTTACTGCAAATCCCACTTCTTTGTCTGTTACTAATCTTCCCGCGTTCTGAAATGAATTTTTTGAGTGTTTCAGAATCCATAAAATCAGGATTCTTTTTTTCTTTACAGAAAAAACACTCTTTTACTTCCTCCCGCATGTTTCTCTTTTTTTTGATTATCTTTTTTTTACTCATATTATTCTAGTTTCTAGATTCAAGTTTCCAGTATCTAGAAGGGTATATCGTCCGGATTTACATCCTCTTCAATCTTTTCTTCTTTCTTTTTTCCAGCCGGCTTTTTCTCTGTTTTTTCTTCCGATTTGTCTTCTTCCTCTCCGTATGACATGTCAACGTCTGCTGGAACTGCTGCTGATCCATCTTTTCGTGAATCAAGAATAATCATGTCATCAATCACAATTTCTGTAGTTGATTTCTGTACTCCGTCCTGTCCAGTCCAGCTTCGCGTCGAAAGTCTTCCTTCAACGTAAACTTTTCTTCCTTTTGTTAAGAGCTGTGAGCAGAGCTCACCTAATTTGTTCCAAGCAACAATTTTATGATATTCCGCTTCTTCTTTTTTATCTCCATTGTCAGTTGTCCAACTTCTGTTAGTTGCAAGTCCAAATGTACAAACTCCTGTTCCCTGTGGTGTATACCTTAGTTCAGGATCCCGTGTCAGATTCCCAATTAGTTGTACTCTATTTAATGACCGAGCCATATAACTTAATTATCTCTTATAAGCAGATGACGTAAAACATCATCATTTATTCTTGTTTTTGCTTCAAGTTCACCGGATACTGATGTACTTTCAAATTCCATAAGGACATAATCACCTTTAAGATTTCCCTTTATTGGGTATGCAAATTTCTTTTCACCAAGTTCTGTAATTTTATCACCTGAGATTTTGCCACCCCAGGATTTAATATTTGAAAGAAGTTTTTCCTTTGCCTCTTTTTTCAAATCACTTTTTAAAATCAAAACTAGTCTGTACTTTCTTAGCATAGCTTCATATGATACCTTACCAGGATCAAAATTACAAGTAGAAAGTACAAAATAAAAGTTGACTACAACATATTTCAGTACTAAACTGTATCCGTTTTAAGGATTTTTTAAGAAAATTTTGGTTTAGTACTTGTATGAAAAAACTCCTCGCATTACTAATAATTCTATTAATTGTTGCATTTGTTTATGACGGCCTCACGCATTCAAAAGGAATTTCAAATCCATTTGCTAAAAGTAAAAGTGAAATAGTATCAGTGGTACGCGAAGAATCAAATGTCATAAATGTTGTCAAGAAAGTGAGTCCAAGTGTTGTAACGATCGGTATCAAAAATCCCATCTCCCAAAACCGAGCGTTTTCTTTTTTCTTTAATGGGCAAGACCAAACACCCGATGACACAGAGCAAAAAGAACAATATATAGGAACGGGATTTGTAGTCAAAAAAGAAGGCATCATAGTCACCAACAAGCATGTCGTTTCTACGACATCTGACTACTTCGTAACTGATGAGAAAGGAAATAAGTACGATGTCGACAAAATATACAGAGATCCTGCAAATGATATAGCTATAATTTCTATAAAAAATGCACCCTCAGGCGGTCTTAAGGAGATATCTTTGGGTACTTCATCAAATCTTCAGGTTGGACAAAGTGTCATTGCCATTGGAACTGCTCTAGGGGAATTTCGAAATACTGTTACGACAGGTGTTGTTAGTGGCTTAGGACGAGGTATTACAGCAGGTAGTTCTTTTGCCGGATTTGCAGAAAGACTTGATAACGTAATCCAAACCGATGCAGCTATCAACCCGGGCAATTCCGGTGGACCATTACTAAATGCTCGTGGGCAGGTAATCGGAATTGACACGGCGGTCAGTGAACAGGGTCAAAATATAGGATTTGCTATACCAATTGACCTTGTTAAGGAATCATTAAATAACTTCAATCAAACCGGCCAATTTTCAAGACCATTTTTAGGAATTTCCTACAATATCATTTCAGAACGCGCAGCCCTTCTTAATGAAATGCCGAGAGGTGCGTTGGTCCAAAGTGTTGTGGCCGGCTCATCAGCAGATGAAGCAGGGATAAAAGTTGGTGACATCGTTACAAAGGTTGATGGAAAACAAGTCAATGAAACTGACAATACTCTTGCAATCCTTATCTCAAAGAGAAAAGTTGGAGATAAAATTACACTAACGATTTACAGAGATTCTGATTCAAAAGAAATTCAAGTCACCCTCAAAGAAGCCCCAAGTCAGTAACCCCTTTATACTTACTTCTTTATTCTTTATACTAATCTCATGAGTGATGGAGATAGTATCGCAGGAGCAGTTGCTGATACCGCCAAAGATTTTGGTAAGGGACTAGTTAGTGAAATAGTCTCTTCCACTACATCTGCTGTAAAAAGCGCAGGACAACAAATAACAGGAACAAAAACCCCGGAAGAAGAAGCAAAAGAAAAAGCTGAAAAATACGCTACTTTTAATAGAATTAAGCAAATAGAAGCAGAAATGGCCCAAATAAGGCAGAAAACTGCTCAAAAACAAGGACCACAAATTGAGCAAAAGCAACAATCAGCTGTTGAAGTTGAAGATGCGGACGGAAAACCCAAGGTGTTAGACGAAGCCTCCCGCCAAGCAGTAGGTCGCGCTGAGCAAGGAAGAAATTTCAAAGGTTAAAAACGCATTTTTCGAAGAGTATTTTTCTTTCTTTGAGATGGAACAAAAATTGGCTCTTCCTCTTCCAATTCTAGCAGCTCTACTACTTCGGAGGTTTCTTCCTCAAGTTCGTAGCTTGAATAGTCAGGAATTGAATCATCAACTCCAAGCAAGTTATGCTTGAGTTTTTCAGCCAAATCTTCTTTTTGTTCTTTATTTCTTTTGGCCACTTCTTCACGCTTGTCTTTTAGCTTCATATCTAAATACTTAAGTCCCAATTCCCCGCTCAAATACATTTCGACAAGTTTTTTTGTGTCTTTAGGATCAATGTCTGCCAATAAATCATCTATTTCTTCTTTTATATCCCCTTCCAAAGCAATTCCATCCTTCATAGCTTGAGAGGGTGAAAACCATGAATATTTCTGGGACATATATGAATCGAATTTACCAAACATTTTATGTGCTATAACAAATCTTAATCCTTCATCCGGAAAAAAATTTGAAGTAAAAAGCGAAGTTTCCCCGGCAAAAACAGATACACATAATCCCTTCACCCTTACAAATATTCCGTCTCCCTTTTTTGCGTCCAGTATATCTAGGAATCTTTCATGCAATGTTGGTGTTTGATCAAACTCGGGATGCTTTTGAGTAAATTCGTTTAGAAAGAGCATAAACCCAATAATGCCATCCTCTAAAGCTGCTTCATCACCCTTCAGATCAACACTTTTTGCATTCATTTCCAAAACAGAAACAGTAGCTAACTCAAAGAGAGCTACTTCTCTATCAGAGACATGTTGTCTGTCTTGAATGTTTGCCCCTCTTTTAGTAACAAGTGGAATAATTTGACCGTCTCTAATAAGAATCGAGTTTCCGGATACAGCAATATTCAATCCAGGTTGAAATACATGTTCTTTCATCACCTGAGATTCTTCACCAAACATTCCTATAATCTCATTTTCTCTTGCAAACTGGGCTTCCTCAGCCTCAGCCAACGTTTCTTCTGTAACAAATCTAACCCCTTTTTGACTAACTGAAGCGCTGTCGATGCCAAAAGACGCTAGAGTCCTTGCAGATATCGACAACCCAGCCCTGACCTGCTCTGCTCCCATAATTGCAGCTTCTTGTCTTCCTCTTTGATCTTCCATAGAACGTATTATAGGATACAGTGAATTTCTTGTCAAAGGATCTCAGAACAAGTACAATACATATATGAAAATTGAGCCAAGAACTCTAAAGGGATTTCGTGATTTTTTACCAAAAGAAGCTCGAAAAAGACAATATGTCATTGACACTTTGAAGAAAGTGTTTGAGTCTTATGGCTTCGAACCTTTGGAAACTCCGGCTTTAGAGTACGAAGATATTCTTTTAGGAAAATACGGAGATGAAGGAGACAAATTAATGTACCGTTTTGAGGACAATGGACAACGCCGAGTTGCCTTGCGATACGACCAGACTGTCCCCCTTGCTCGAGTTGTTGCTCAGTACCAAAATGACCTTCCCCTTCCTTTCAAGAGATACCAGATACAAAACGTTTGGCGGGCTGAAAATACACAAAAGGGACGCTTCCGCGAATTTCTGCAATGCGATTTAGATATTATTGGTGAAAAATCTATTGGATGCGATGGCGAGGTAATCTCTATCGTTGATACTTGTCTAAAAAAACTTGGCTTTGAAAATTTCAAAATTTTAGTTAATGATAGAGCTAATTTTGAAGGGATTAACCCTCAAGCAATTTCGATAATAGATAAACTTAAAAAAATAGGACCTGATGGGGTCAAAGAGGAACTGAGACAAAGAGGCCTTGATGTAAGTTTACTTGAGCAAATCCAGTCAAAACAACCCACTGAATGGTTGCAGGTTCTTCTTAACAATAATGATTTTGTTGGTGGTAATTTAGTTTATGAACCCACACTTGCACGCGGTCTTGATTACTACACTGGTCTAATTATTGAAGTTGAAGTTGAAGGATTTGACGCTGGATCTATCGGTGGTGGGGGAAGATATGACAATCTTATTGGCATGTTTGAAAACAATTCTCTTCCAGCTGTTGGCTTTGCATTTGGATTTGATAGACTCATGGAGGCAATGGAAGAAAAAGGATTATTTCCTACTCTTATTACTACAAAAGTTCTTGTTACAGTTCCTTCTGCTGAGATTGAGGATATCGTATACAATATTGGCTCTCAACTTCGCTCAAATGGTATAAATACCGAAACCTACCTCAATGCAGTGCCTATGGAAAAACAATTTAAATACGCAGAAAAGAAAGAAATTCCGTATGTTGTAGTTCCAATCAATGAAAATGAAGTAGAACTTCGGACGAAGTCTTCGGCAGGAGAAATCGTCAAGCAAACTTTATCCCTAGCGGACCTGCCAAATGCGATTATCTAAAAATCAGCTTGCTGTTGTTGCTCTTATCACCGCCAATATGATTTGGGGTGCTGCCCCACCGATTTTTAAATGGGCACTTCACGACATACACCCTTTTACCTTGGCTTTTCTTAGATTTTTTATACCCGCTCTCATTTTGCTTCCTTTTTGTTGGAAAAAGCTTCATCTCAAACCAAATGTTTTTTTCAAAATGATTATTATCAATTTATTTGGAATTACCATAAACATTATCTTTTTCTTTCAAGGATTACTTCGCGCACCAAGCATTAACGCTGCACTCATCGGTAGTTCTGCACCAGTTTTTATCATCCTTTTTTCACTCTTCTTTCTCAAAGAAAAGCCAAGAAAAAAACTTATAACGGGTTCTTTAATAGGTCTTCTTGGAGTTATGTTAGTTCTTGGAGCACCTCTCATTCTTGATGGAAAACTAGCCGCAGTTGGTAATCTTTTTTATCTTTTTGCAATGTTTGGGAGTGTCATTGCGATACTAATTCTAAGAGGTGTTGCAAAGAAAAATGATCCTGTCACACTCACCTTCTGGTCATTTTTGATGGGAAGCACTGGATTTATTCCTTTTTTTGTAAATGAAGTTCATCACTATGGTTTTTTACCGCATCTTACATACCAAGGATTGACCGGTCTTTTGTTTGGGATTTTTTTCTCTTCACTTACCGCATACTTTTTACAAACCTGGGCAATAAAATATCTTACAGCTGCAGACGTAAGCGTATTTACTTATATTGATCCGGTTGTAACAATTCTTATAGCAGCTCCTCTTTTGGGAGAATTTCCGGATTTTATATTTGTTGTAGGTTCTGTAATGGTAGTTCTTGGAATTCTTATGGCCGAAGGACGTTTTCACTGGCACCCCCTTCACCTTTTCCTCAAGAAATAGGTGAAAGTAGCATGTAGAATGCAGTAAGTAGCAAGCAGGATTCAAGGAATTTAGAATTGCTTTTTGAGGCTTAATCAATTATAATATCTAAACATGAAAACAGCGATTCACCCACAATATTATGATGCAACTGTAACCTGCTCTTGCGGGAACTCCTTTAAAGTGGGTTCAACAGTTGAAAAAATCACCGTCGAGCTTTGTTACAATTGCCATCCTTTCTACACAGGACAGCAAAAATTCGTAGACACTGCTTCAAGAATTGAGAAATTCCAAAAGAAAATGGAAGCTGCTCGACCTTTAGTTAAAAAAGCTCAAAAAGAAGACGATAAAGATAACTCTCCAAAGACCCTCAGAGAGATGCTTGAAGCACTAAAAAAGGGTTAACACCCTTAAATTCGAAATCCTAAATTCGAAATTCGAAACAAACTCCAATGTTTCAAAAATAAAATTCCAATGAATAATAAGGACGAACTACTAGCAAAAATTTATGAACTCGATTTTAAAATCTCCGAAGCTGAAAAATTGACCTCAGATCCGGAAATGTCTTCATTGGCTTATGAAGAAATTGCTACATTAAAAAAACAAAAAGAAGAACTAGAAAAACAGGTTGATACATCAGTGTTCGAAACTCAAACCTATGATGAAAAACCAGAGGCAGGAAGTTCTTTAGACACGAGAAACGCTATTATTGAGGTTAAAGGTGCTGCTGGTGGGGACGAAGCAAATATTTTTGCAAAAGAATTGCTTCGAATGTACATCAGGTACTGTGAAAGAAATAACATCCAGAAAGAAATGCTGGATGAATTTAGTGTAAAAATTATCAATAAAAGAGCTTTTGGAACTTTCAAATTTGAGTCAGGGGTGCACCGTGTGCAACGTGTCCCTCTTACTGAAAAGCGCGGACGGGTTCACACATCAACTGCTGTTGTTAGTATTTTGCCTGAACTTCAAGATATTGATCTTCATATCAGACCAGAGGATATCGAATTTGAAGCTTTTCGAGCTGGTGGGCATGGAGGACAGAATGTAAATAAGGTTAGTACTGCGGTAAGAGTCAAGCATATCCCATCTGGAATTATTGTAACAGCATCTCGTGAGAGGTCTCAAAATCAAAATCGAGAAAATGCTATGGAAGTTCTTCGTTCTAAATTGTGGGAAGCTGAAGTTGAAAAGCAACACCTTGAAGTTGCAGAACTTAAATCTACACAAGTTGGAAGTGGAATGCGTAATGAGAAAATTCGGACATACAATTTCCCACAAGACAGAGTTACAGATCACAGAATAGGCAAATCCTACCACAATCTCCCTACTTTTATGGATGGAGATATTGATGAACTCTTAAAAGATCTTCACAATTCTGAAAATAATGTTCCTCAAGAAACAACAGCTGAATAATATGAAAGAGAACGGCCATAAAATTATTAGAAGACTTGGACTTGCAACAATCGGCACAGGATCACTTATCGCTGGTCTTGGGGTTGCCGAAAGCATATCCTATGATATCCCGAAGGGTATTTTGTTAGCAACTACTGGTGTAAGTACCGTTGGAATTGGTGTGGGTGAGATAACAATTGCAAATATTGTCGATCCTTATCGCAGGAGACGTAATGAATTTTGTGAGGATGCTATTTTTATGTTTGGAACCAGAATAGATATTCCTGATGTTCCTCAAGATGATCCAAAATTTATAGACGCTGAATACAAAATTATTGAATAAGTTGTGGTAAAATCCACACATGGAATTTTTTCCAAAAAGAAACCCCTATAAACTTTCCCCTGAAAGACGCGAAGTCGAAAAAGAATTACTCAAGCTTGCTCGTCCAAACGTTGGGTTGCACGGCACTTCAACATATCGTGATCAATTAATTGAGTTAGCAAAAAGTTATGATCCAGAACAAACACCCGACAGTGTGGATGCACAATACACTTATTACTCACTCATAGACCCTGACAGAATGAAAGGAAAACACATACATCCTCTGTTTTTTAGTTACACAATTACCCTTGCTCGTACTTTCGCTATGAAAGCAGTAAGAACTGATGCAGAACGAGGTATATCTTCCCGCCCAATTTTACGGGTAATGACCAATATGCATCCTGAAACAATCATTGATGATTATCGAGTTGATAATAAGAGGAAAAGATCACTCATAGATTTTGAAGCGAGAGAAGACCATCATGGATTATATGAACGAACAGTTGGTAAGATTGATGAGATTGATTATGATTTTACGGTTGGTGTTGTTGATAATGATACGCGAGTTTTGCAACAACTCGTACCTATACTTTTAAGACCTCTATCACCTGTTCAAGAGTGAGTTTACTCCCCTTCATCTCAGGATTTTTGGAAGAACCATTGAGAAGCATTCTTTTTGAAGCGTGAAGGAACCATGAAGAATCGGGATCCATTGATTTTAATTTATCATAGGTTTCCGTCAAATCAATATTAAGACTATCCCCTCCCCTTTTATCAGGAAGAGCTTTTATCCGAATAAAACCAACACTCGGGTCTTTCCGGACAGATACTGTATATCCCATCATCTGCGCTCTTTTCAATACCTCATCATTGATAGTCTCAACTCCAATTGCTTTACCCCATTTAGATTCAAACTCAATTCCTTTCTCTTTTATTTCGCTTTCTGCCCAAATTTTGGCTTCCAGGTTATGCAAAATGTCATCCAACAATTCAAAACAAAACTCAACAAGCGCCATGTCATCACCTTTATGTAGGATTTTATATCCTTGTATAATTGCAACTATTCCAGCTTCATATACATCTGCATTACTATCCGGATAATATACTTCTTGAAAATGATCGTCATCAATAACAAGCTCTACAATCCTTTTAACTGCATCTCTTTTATTGTCGTGCTTATGTAGGGTTGATTCGGGGTTTGTCAGTACGAAATCTAATGTCAGGCTTGCACCACATATATTATTATCTGCTGTTTGATGATGATCCAATGCTCCAAGTCCTGTATCTACGTGAATTACTGGAATACCATCAACAGTTTCAATTGCTTGAGATCCTTCGCTTTGCTCAGGATGACTGGATGAATAATCTCCAGCAAGTTTTTCCCCTGCATTAACAAATGCAATTTCTGCCTCTTCCCAACCTGGCAAAAACCGCTTGAGAAGCCAAACGCTTGTTACAGCGTCAAGGTCTGAACTTTTATGGGTTACGATTTTTCTCATATGTTTACAAATTTTTAATTTTGAATTTATAATTTTTAGTCAATTTTTTAAATTTTAAATTTCAAATTTTAAATTATATGTTAGTATACTGGTTTTTAACCTCAAAAACAATGAAGCCTTGACATTTAAACCCGATAATAAATAAACTAAGGTACTGCCATGGATACAAAAAAGACCAACCTTACCCCGGAACTGAAGGAAATTTACGATAGAGTTATGAATACTTCAGGTAGTAAAGCAGCAGCTACTCCTGGCACTACTCCGCCTCTTGCAACATCGGCTACGCCTCCTGCAGGACAAAGCCCCCTTGGTACTCCTTCAATGCCGCCACCGCTTGGAACAACACCTCCAGTAATGCCAGCTGAACCCGCCGCTCCAAATCCTCTGGGTGGAACTATGCCGCCCCCATTAGAAATGCCTACTGCACCAGCACAACCCGCTGCGCCCAACCCTCTGGGCGGAGCCATGCCACCAATGAATGGGATGCCAACAATGGATAGTACTGCTGAACAAGCTTTAAGTAGTGCTCCCGCAAGACCAATCAGTGAAGGAAATACTTTTGCATTTAGTGGTACAGCTCACCAACCGCCAGCCTCCCCGACTGTACCCGGTACAGCTACGCCCGCAGCAGGTGCAAAGAAGAAATCAAAAATTTCATTACCTGTATTAATAGTCCTAGGACTGGTTTTTATAATCGTCTGGGGGCTCTTCTGGGCAATAATATTTGGGTTTATAAAGCGCTAACGCTAGCATTTAGTTAAGGAAGCGTTTAGGGTTTAGTTATTATAAGAAATTAATAAATTCATTAATTTCTCCTTCGATAGTATTGAAACGTCACTTTCGGTTCTCTTTTTAACTTCTACCATTCCTTCTTCTAATTTGCCTGACAGAACTATTCGCATTGGGATTCCTAAAAGATCGCAATCGCCAAATTTTTCTCCGGGATTTTTATCCCTGTCATCAAATAACACCTCTACCCCTTTTTGTTTTAGCTCTTCATATAAAGCATTTGCCTCTTCATCTTTTCCAATTGAAATTAGATACACTTGAAATGGAGAAACTTCCTCAGGCCAAATTATCCCCCGCTCGTCGTTAAATTTCTCAACAATAACACCCATTGCCCGTGAAATTCCAATTCCATAACAACCCATGATAGGAAATTGTTTTTGCCCATCTCTGTCCAAAAAACCCAGATCAAAGTCTTTCCCATATTTTTGCCCCAGATCAAATACATTCCCAACTTCAGATGCTCGAGCTTTAAGTAAATTTGACTCATTACAACGAGGGCAGGTGTCTCCCTCATTTTTACCTTCAGCAACCTCAACATTGACGCAATAATCACATTTATCACAATACAAAATGTCATCCTCCCCGGCATCAGTTAGAACCATGAATTCGTATGAAATCTTTTTTGAGAAAGATCCTCCCGATGCTTCTGTTACTTTAGCTGTCAATCCCAATCGACTGTAGATTCTCAAATATGCTTCTTTAACCTCTTGGTAAAATCTGTCAAAATCTTCCTGATTTTCATGAAATGAATACATATCTTTCATAAAAAATTCACGGCCCCGCAATATTCCTGATTTTGCCCTCAACTCATCACGGTACTTCCAATGGATTTGATAGACAGCAATAGGCAAATCTTTGTAGGTGTTGACTCTAGACATAACTAGAGGTGTTACCACTTCTTCCTCACTTTGCCCTAAAGCATAATCCTTTTCTGTGCGGGATTTAATTTTGAAAAGTACATCTATGCTGTCCCACCCGCCTGTTGTTTTCCAAACATCACTCGGGTGTAAAATTGGCATGAGAATTTCAGAACCTCCAATTTTATCCATTTCCTCTCTAACAATTTGCTCAATGTTTCGGAGTACTTTCAAACCAAGAGGGAGATAGGAAAAAACACCAGCCATTAACTGATCTACAAATCCTCCCTGTACAAGTAGTTTGTGGTTGGTGGTCTCTGCTTCTTTTGGAGCCTCACGAAGAGTACTTACAAATAATTGAGAATATTTCATGGTTTAAGGATAGTATATCATCCGAATTAAGAATTAAAGAGGATTAATTTATGCTACATTCAGCATTTTGTTCTTCTCAAGGTATTTCACCATGTCAATGAGATTATCTTCATCAGGCTCTTCCTCCTCCAACTCCGCTGTCTTCATGCTTTCAACTTTTTTGTCCAAGGATTCAGGATCTGCTATGGATTGCATAAATGTTCCAATAAGATTAATCAGAAATAAGAACATGCTGCTCTTTCTCTTTTTACTTTTTTCTTGTTTGGCCAGTAAATACATTGCTAAAATCATGTCAAAGAATTCTTTTGAAGACATACGGATTTCGGGTGAAGCCGTATCTTGTTTTTCCAAAATTTCCTTTGTATTTTCAATGACAGTATCCATTTTTTCCTCAAGAACTTGAAATTCCTCAGAAGACATAGTGACATCCTCATCTAACATTTCTTCTTCAACTATTTCATCATCTGCTTCAGTTTGCACTTCTGTCTCTGCCTTTCCCTCACTTGACTCTTCTTCAAATTCCCCTTCAGCAATTTTTTCTAAAATATCTTCAAACCCCGTTCCCTCCTCAGCTGCATGTTCTAAAAGCGAATCTATCGTTTGACTCTCATGCATACTTCCTCTTAATTCCTCGTTCGAATTCTCTGATTCTTGTTCCAGCTCCAAACTCCTAACTTCCAACTCCTGAGTGTCTATTGTTTGTGAAACTCCTTGTGTCATTGGCATTTCCATTGTTTCCATAGTTAGATACTTCCTCCTTTCAAAATTTGTCTTACATTAATTAGTCTTTCTTCAACATTTTCTTTCTCATATTCCGGCACCACTTTTAGAAAACTCTCTCTTATTTCTAAATAATAAGGAGCAATTTTTGAAATCCCTTGCAAAAAATCCTCAGGATTGTCGGCACAGCGTAGCACCTCCAAAAATTCTTTTGCGATTTTTTGCCCCTGATCTTTTGTGATCTTTTTTCTTTTCAAACTAAATATCAGATGGAACAAAAGTTCTTTTTCAAAATTAGTTTGTAATGTTTTGTATGTCATAAATTAGTGATTAGTGAATAGTAATTAGTGATTAGTCCGTTCTTAATAATTCATTCTTATTTCTTACTATCCTGATATTTCAGCTATTTTTTCCGACGTTTCTTTTCCTTTGCGCTCTGCTTCTTCTTTTTTCTCGTGTGTCGCTTCTATTTGTTGTAAAAGTAAATCCAGACTTCGTGCATCCTCCTCAGCCTCGTGCAATTTCAATTCTTCACCGGTTGCCTTATTCTCAGCTTCAGAAATTCTGTCTTTCAAAGTTACATTTTCAGCTGTGTTTGTTTTTAGTATCTCTGCATTTGTCAGTTTCATGATGCTAGTTTATCGCTAGTATTCAATTTGAACTTGATATCTACCTCTCAAAAACTTCACAAAATATTAGTGAAATAATTGACTTTCTGTAGTTAAGGTCTAAACTTATAGTATATGATTAGAGAAATGGGCTATGGTTTGCAATCACTAGCAGAAGAAGCATGGACAAATGAATGGATTCATGGGGGAATTCAAAATATTTTGCGAAGCAAGGCTTACAAAACGGTTGTTGCTGTTGGGGTTTTGTCAGCTGCTCTTGACACATCAAATGCAATTGGGGATATCAGACAGGGTGAATTTAATGATCTTCCTTCATCCGCTGTTCATATTGGAGTTGAACTTGCTGCTGTTGAAACTTTAAGAAGATTAATTCCGGGGCATATAGTAACTCTCGATCAAACGCAAACGGTTTCTCCGGGCAATGTGTTATCATTGTCTAATGGATGAATTCAAACGAATTGCAGTTGAGGCTGCAAAAGAAGCAGGTGCACTCGCACTTCAGCTCTCAACACAAGACATAAAATTTCAAGAAAAAGGACCATACGATATTTTAGCTGAGGCAGATACCAAATCCGAAAGTCTCATTGTCAAAAAAATCAGGGAAAACTTTCCGGATCACGCTATTCTATCGGAAGAAAGTGGACAAAATGATATCTCATCAAGTTATATGTGGGTTATTGACCCGGTTGACGGAACTATCAATTTTGAGCGTCATATCAATGAATACTGCGTTTCAATTGCTCTAGAGAAAGATGGAGTTTTAGTATTAGGAGTTATTTATCAGGCTGTTTATGACAAACTTTTCGTTGCAATAAAAGGCGAAGGTGCAACTCTAAATGGCAAGGAAATTCATGTTTCGACAGAATTAAACTTACTTAAAACTCTTTTTGCAACAGAAAACTCTTCAAAAATGGAGACACGGGAAAGTGATTTTGATCTCCTATATAAGATCCGGGAGAAAGTGCGAGGAGTAAGGATTTTTGGAAGTGGAGCGTTGCATTTGGCATCTGTTGCCGAAGGGCATTTGGATTTTTACTTTAAAACAAAGTTCAACTATTGGGATATTGCAGCAGGAACGGTACTTATTCGAGAAGCAGGCGGAAAAGTTACAGATTTTGATGGGAATGATTTGTTAAGGACATCTCCAAATATTGTCGCTTCAAATGGAGTTCTTCACACACAAGTTCTACAACTTTTGGCCGATAATAGAAGCTAACGATATAACTTCTAGCTTTCTAAAATGTTTGTCTTTTCCTACGGGGATACTATCAGTAACAATAATTTTACTGGCTTCTGATTTTTGGAGCAATTGAGGGGCTTTACCTGAAAAAACAGCGTGCGTTGCAAACACAAATATATTTTTAGCTCCACTTTGTTTGAGTATTTCCATAGCTTTTAAAACGGTTCCGCCACCAGCTATTTCATCATCAACAATGTAGCAATTTGGTGCTACTTTTTCATTCAGTTTTCCAAATTTTATTTTACCTGTTGTGTGATTTCTATTTTTTTCAAGCGCAATATATGGTGCGTTTTTTAGAGTTTCTGAAAGAGCCTTGACCCTTCTTAGCCCCCCGTTGTCTGGACTCACAAGAATTGAATCTTTCTCGTTAAATCCAAGCGATTTAATTTTCTTAGAAAACAATGAATGTGCGGAAACATTAACTGATGGTATAGCAAACATCTCGCTAATTTTAACTGTATGAGGGTCAACGAAAAGTACTTTTGTTAGACCCGCACTTTCAAACATCCGGATAACAACCTCCAGAGGGACAGCCTCACCAACCCCAAATAAATGGTCCCCTCGACTATATGGAAAATGAGGAAATATACCGGTAACTGACTTTGCCCCACTTCTTCTCAATGCATCTATGATAAATGTAGTTTCAACTACAAGTGAATCGACATTTGGAGTAATAGAAGCTGACTTTAAAAAAACAACGTCCTCGTTTAGTACTTCAAGCTTTAAACGAACCCGCCTTTCCCCATCAGAAAACACTGTAACCTCAGGATAAATGGCAGTGGTTTTGAGGGTTGCTGCAATCCCTTTAGAAAGAGGCACGTTCTGTCCATCTCCAAAAAAAACCATAGGAATTCTCAACTTTCAATTCTCAATTCTATTGTCCCAAGCCTCCTAAAAGATCTTGCAATCCTGCTCCCATTTGCTGCATTTTTTGTGCAGATTTTTTCTGTGCTCGGTCGACAGCTTCATTGAATGCTTCACGGGCGTCCTTCATTTCCTCACCATTAATTTCAACTGACTTTACTTTCATGTCCCCGCTCATAACTACCTTTACTCTTCCCTTTTCGGATTCTACCTCAATTTGAGCTAATTCGTCTTGGATTTTTTTTGCTTGGTCCCGAAGTCTTTTGATTTCTGCTGCTTGTTTGAATGGATTCATCATAATGCTAAAACACCACCCTTCATACCATTATTTAGTATTTAATAGTTACTAAATATTATAACAACTATCAACTAATAAATAACAACTAGTATCCGCTAGAGTACCAATTTTTACATAAATTGGCAACTATATTTTACTTGATAATTCAATTTATGTCATTTAGAATATTGTAATGTCAGAAATAAGGGGCTTTACACCTGTAGATGCTACCCAACCTATACAAAACGAAGCACCCGATCCTTGTAGACTTATTGAAGGTGTAGATTTTATTCCTTCTAACTCTTTCAAAACACCCGCAGAAATACAAGCTCAAGCAGAAGAATTAGCTATGAGATTAAAACCGCAATCGTTTGTTTATGACAAGGGCGATAGTCTGGATTAAAATTAAACTTTAAGAGTTAGAGAAACCATTTTTGAAAAATCTTCCGCTGCCCATTTCTCAATTGGCAGTTTTTCTTCGACCTCTGTTATTAATTCTTGATTTAGCGCTTCAAGAAGCTTTTTTGCTTCAACTATTGTGCCTGCCTTTTGCAAAAAATCCAAAATCTCGCGACTCTCAACTCCGGTAGGAGGAATATCGTTTGGCGATATATGTTGCATAAAACGACTATACCCTTCGACATCTTCCCTTTCTTGCGCAAGTACAACCGGCAAAGTTTTTTTACGTTTTAGTATATCTGATGGTATAGTTTTCGGGTCAACCAGCTCACTAAGGTCATCAGCCAGCTGAAATCCTCTTCCCAAATTTAGTCCAAATTCTGACATTTGCCCTATTGTCTGCTCATCCCGACCTGCAAGTAGTGCTCCCATACCAAATGATAAAGAAAATAATGCTCCTGTTTTAAGTGAGATCATTTCTTCATACTGGTCCCTTGTAATATATGCTTCTTTTTCAAACCTTATATCAAACTCTTGTCCTTGAAAAACTTTCTTCGTCTGGTCTGAAAACATTTGCGCTGCTTTCAAAATGGTTTCAGTATTATAAATATCTCTTGGAAGACGGAACAATAGACCGGTACTCTCTGCAAAGAATATATCACCAGAATTTATTGCGCGTGCCTCACCCCATATTTTTCCTATAGTTGGTTTCCCATGCCGTGACTCATCTCCATCTTCTACGTCATCATGAGCAAGTGTCGCATTATGAAAAAGTTCTATGGCCCCAGCCGCTGGAACCGCAGCATCCCAAGCACCTCCCATAGCATCTATAGTCAAAAGAAGTGAGGTTGGTCGAAGTTGCTTTCCAGCACTATGGATACTAGTACTTCCATCTTCTGTCTCAAATCCAAAATGGTGTTTTGCCATTTGCCCGACCTGAGGATCTAAATAATTGAGGTGTGAAACAAGATATGAATCAACTGAATTCCTATAACGTCTCTCGACAGGAATTCCCCTGAATTCAACCAATGATAAATTCTGTTCACCTGCCATAGTGCAAAAATGAATTATAGGCTACAAATTATCGTTTTACAATCTGTTTCGATGTATAATCGTTCTAAATTTGAGAATTAATTAGTAGATGCGCTCTACTATGGCGTTCTCATCATGATTTTCAGCACTTTGAAATTTATGGATTCCTTTTTGGCTACCGCCTTGGGCAATTCTTTGCCTGAAGCGGTAGTCAGGAGGGAAAATGACTCAACTCATAGGCGTAAAAGTCAACGGCGCACCTCGAGACTGCACACTCTGCGGTCAACACGTCAAATCGAGGCTCTGCCTTGATCCAGAACACAATTCGTACTTTGAGCAAGGGCACGTTCCTTCGTGCGAAGACGAATTCAACCAAGCGGCTCAACATGAAAATTGCTGGCTGCTTGAAATCATTCCAAAACCACGACCCATCGTTTCTTACGATCTGTATGGGTACCATGACTGTTAGGAAGGAGCACATCTGATGGAATACAATGAGGATTCTCACTATTCCGAAGCTCGGGAACAACTGCTACAAGCGGGCCGCGGGCCTCACAAGTACCCGTTCAGCCCCGACTGCGTTCTCAAGTGCGATCGCGGCGTCAAGCCCGACACCACCGACGAAGGCGAACCCATGAACTGCCTGTGTGTCTATATGACGCAAGATGAGATCAGGAAATCACTTCACATCCCAACGCGCTAGCACCAAGTTTCCCTATGGAGATGGATAATGATCAGTCTACATCTCACGGCTGGACTTTCTCTGGAGATGCGTTCTCCAACCGTCAACCAAGACTACTGGTCGGTGGCAATTTCCTATCCAAATGGTTTACCTCTCGAACGGAGGTTTCGCAAGCCACCAGGTGGACCGAAGCGCACTTTCTCGACTGGCACGCTCGAGGCTTGGCTCTACAACAACTTTCCGCACCCGTATGTGCGGCAAAATTGGCCGACCATCAAGCCAGAGTGGATAAGGCTTGTCCAACTTTACATCGAGAAGAATGAACATCCATAAATATCACCGTGCAATTTTGGGCCGTCCTCCACGGACGGCCTTTTGCCATATCCTCATTTAAAACTACTATATGCTATAATCTAGCCACAAATAGGATAATTCTTTACTTTTTTTGCTTGTAAAGAAATTGTGCTAAATGTATTTATTTGCACTTTGAAATTTTGGGAGAAGTCGTAGTCGACAACCAATTTACAATTTATTTGAGAATTGCATGTTGGTTGTCGAATACGACACAAGGAGAGGTACAGTCTTGTTCAGGAAAAAGGGGCCACCCCCGCCGCCTCACTCCAAGGCTGCCCGCCAGGCAGCATATCGGAAACAAACAGCCTACTCTGCCTTGATGGTATGCTCTGCATTCGCAGTTGCAATAGCCATTCTGGTAACTCAGATCCACTAGACGTCATCGTCCCCAAGGGCGTTAAAAATGACGAAAAGGAGGTAACTACCACCGAGCGCAGTCAAGTCAGGCAAGGGAAATGCCGGGGAGAAGCCCCGTCGAGAGACGGGGCCGATCCTGCAAAAGGATAGCAATTGCTTCGGATCCTCTGAAGCAACAGTTCCTTACGGAACAGAAAGGGTGAGCCAACAAGATGGCAAGAACACCTACCAGCAATGGTAAGGCTCCGGTTCTACAAGCACCACAACCTTCGGTATGGGATCTCAGGCTGTCGGCGGAGCGTAGGATCCGCACCCCTGAGGCTCGGCCGGCCAACAAGACAGAAACCGAGCTTCGTGGTGTCTACACCGGAACGCTGCATGACAGACCCAGCCAGAATTGTCTCTGCCTCGGCAGTGGCTACATGGACGGCATGTACTGCAAGTGCATGTTCAACGCAATCCAGTACGAACACGATCTGCGAAACGCCCAGTCGGGCACTTCATAAAAGGCAGGGCCTTCCAACTCCCAGAGTTCACTGTGCAAATCAGGCCACCTCCACCCAGGAGGTGGCCTTTTTTGTTTTTTAGGAAATTTTTATGGCAAGATCAACCTTGCGACCCGCGACTACTCCTGCGGATTTAAGAAGATCGGGGTATACTTTTTCAGATTTCAACCGCTCTGCGTGAATGGGAAAAGGAGTATAAATAACCATTGTCTCTTTATCCAAAACAGCCTCCTTTGCCGACCTCAATAATGCAGCGCCTGGTTTGTTAACAATATTTAGTTCATCAATGAGGGATTTAAGTAGAGTTGTATTATCAGATTGCACCCTAAGAGTACTTGCCATTTCATGGTGGCGCCTCGTCGTTTCACTCCTCTCAATGACAACCGTTTGGTTTTTTCCTTCTGACTTCTGACTACTGTTTACTGTCTCCTGCCTGCTGTCTTCTGACTTCTGTCCCCTATCTATAATGCAATACTTGACAGTCATAAGCTCTAACGGTAATTGTGGTATCACTGATATTTTTAGTTCTCCATAAGCTTCATTGGCAAGCTCTAAAAGCGATCGAATATTATCAATATTCAAATCCTTAATATCTTGCACATCGCTTGTTATTCCATTTCGTAGCATCAGTAACCCCCGTAAATGATCAACTAATTTTTCGATAACTATCTTAAAGTCGGCGCCTGATTCATATAATGCATTTATTGTCTGAAGCCCCTCTTTTGCGTTTTTTGAGGCGTATGCTTCAAGAAGAGCTACCACCTCATCATTCAATCCTTTCGTATGAAAAGTTTTTTCAAATAGGTCTATCGTTATATGTTTGCCACCGGAAGAAAGCGCCAATTCTTCCAAAATTTTTGCACCATCCCGAAAACTTCCTTCGGCAACTTTATATATTTCTGTCAAAACTTCGTCATTAACTTTCAATTTTTCACCTGTAACTATTCTTTTCAATGAATGAATTAATTCATCCTGTGAGGGCTTTTCAAATTGAACTTGAAAGGTACGAGAAACAACCGTTGCAGGCAATTTATGCAGCTCCGTTGTTGCCAGAACAAATACTACATGAGAAGGTGGCTCCTCCAGTGTTTTTAAAAGTGCATTAAATGCACCGGTGGATAACATATGCACCTCATCGATTATGTACACTTTTTTCTTGAGGGTTGAAGATGCAAATTTAACTCTCTCCCTGAGAGTACGCATTTCCTCTACTCCCCCATTCGAGGCAGCATCGATTTCAAGGACATCAATATTTGACCCATTGGTTATTGAGACACACACATCACATTTATTACAAGGTTCAATGGAAATAGGCTCCTGGCTTCTTGCTTCTTGCTTCTTGCTAGATGCTAGTTGCAAGTTGCTAGATACTCTTTCTGTGCAGTTGATTGCCTTTGCCAAAATTCGAGCAGATGAAGTTTTTCCAAGACCCTTACTACCGGTAAATAAAAATGCGTGAGGGATTTCTTTTGATGAAAGAATTGCTGAAAGCTTTTCTCGAACGTAAAAAAGATCAAGATCGGAAATTGTTTGGGGTCTGTATTTTCTGTAATATACCATAACTTAAGAATAAAGAATCAAGAAGTAAGTATTAAGCAAAAGCAGTATATTCGAAATAAATTCAGGTGTAAACCCTTAATACTTTATTCTTAACCCTTAATTCACTTTATCTGTGGTGGAAGCCAAGAAGATGCATGAGACTGTGCTCGACTAATTCGTCTACTCGGTCATCAATCAACATATTGTCACGGGCACACTCCTCAATTACTTTCGGGAAAGAAAGGACGATGTCCCCTAAATAAAGCTTGTCCGGGGGTTGCATGACACCATCACCTTCGGTCTGGGAAAAAGAAAGGACATTCGTGGATTTATCTATGTCTCTATATTTTTTGTTAAGAGCACGCATTTTGCGATTGCCAATTACAGCAATGCTCACCTCAACAGGACTTGTAATATGTTGTTTTAAAAGCACTTTAATGACAGTCTCCTTAATCCTTTTTCGATTAATTTTATACCGACTCTCCACGTAAATTGGGATTGAGATAGAATTCATACTTTGAAAATTAGAATTAAGTATTAAGAATTAAGTATTAAGCAAGTTCCTTTATTCTTTATTCCTACTCCTTTATTCTAAACTTAATACTGATTGTGTTTTGCCATTTTCTGCTTCAGAGCTTTTTTGAATTTTTTAGCCAATGAAGGCTTGAGATGAAATTCTCTTTTTTTCATCTCAGTAATAATACCTTCGCTCATTACTTTGCGAGAAAATTTTCTTATCATGGCATCAGGGCTATCCCCTGGTTGTTTTTTTACAAAAACCATATTTTAAAAACACCTCCTAAATTTCCTGTAATTTACTACAAGATAGGGTAATTATACCTCAAAAGCTTTTCAAAAAAAACTAATAGATTTTGAGGTACAAGCTTTGCTTAGCGTAGCCAAGCTTTGCTTAGCGTAGCCAAGCTTTGCTTATATCTCAACTTCATCTAAATATAAACATGTTTGTTGTGATAGAGCACGACAGGGCTCATACCTCAAAAGCTTTTCAAAAAAAACTATCACATTAAAACAATATTGAAAACGGGCTACTGTTGACCTATAATTCACTCTACCGTAAAGGGCATTGCCCGCATTGCGGGCGCTCTTTTACATACATTTGCATGTTCCACCCGCTAGTCGGGTGTAGCAAATTCAAACTGGAGAGGTTTGACATGGTGATACTGGCTTATAGCTATGGTCCCAACAAGGGACCGCCTGTGGTTATATCCAGGGCTTTTTAGCCCAAGAATTTGGCAGACACCGCAAGGGTCTGACCGCCATTATCGAAGCCGCCAATAGGCGGTAACGCAAAAACCTTAGCTCTTGATAACGGTGATGGACGGGGGCATTACCCCCGTCCTGATCCGACCTATGTACGGAAACTGGATAAAGAAGGGTAACGCTGGCCAGGAGACAAACCCATTTCACCCCGTTTACCCACCTAGGTCTCCACCAGATAACCCTAGGGGATTTATCCCCGGCCGGAATTGGGCTGGACTTCGTTGTCCAGCCCTTCCCGGTTTTCCCGCGGCATATAAGCCGCTGGTCGAGAGGATCTTGTTTCTCTGCGAATCCGCCCGCCCGCAGGTTCGGGAACAAGATCTTAGGAGCAGAAAACTCGACCTCTTCTGTCTCCGGCCGGAATTGGGCTGGACTTCGTTGTCCAGCCCTTCCCGGTTTTCCCGCGGCATATAAGCCGCTGATCGAGGAAGCCGCCCTGACCAAGCGGTTTCACGGAATGTGGACTCCTCCCTCATTCCACGGGACGGGTAGACATACCTCCCCATGTCGGCCCGTCCCACCCAAAAGGATTCCGCTGACGGTTTTTTGGTTCTCCTTGACCGTTATGCGTTCCTTCCCTAGGGGAAGGTGGGGCTAGAGCCCACCTTCCCCGCTATGGGGACATGCAAATGATGAGGATCATCTCTGGTCTGCCATCGCTGCGATAAGCACGCGCGAATTACGGCGGACTGTGATTGACCAGGAGCCTCCGGGCTCCCGCTTCTCTGGGACCCTGCTGCGGAAACAGCAGGGTCCCTTCTATATAATTTCCCACAACAAAATTTCAGTTTGAGGTTTTAAGTTTAACGTTTAAAGTTACTTTATGGGTGCTTGCAGCCCAGTTGGGCCAATGAGGTGAAAATGAAGATGATTTATGACCTGTCCTCCTCCGCCGTTAACAAGAACTTTGTAACCTTTTCCAACAAGATTTGTCTCTTCAACTAATTTTTGAATTCCTTTTCTCATTGATGACATAACATCATCATCATGAAGATCTTCGAATGCATTGTAATGCTCTCGGCTTATGAAAAGAACGTGGACTTTGGCAACCGGATGAATATCATCAAACGCCAGGACATTCTCATCCTTAAATCTAAAGTCTTTTGGAATTTCTCCTTTAACAATTTCGCAGAATATACAGTCATTCATAGAACTATATTAAAACAATTTAAACATCGTGTCCAGGAATTTATTGACCTTGAATTTCGGATCTACTCTTAACATATGCTTCGCGTGTATGACTAATTGCTTCAATAACATCTAATCGCTCATCAAGCATCATTCCAAAATTTAATCCACTGTGAGTTAATGACTCAAGCTCAGCAATTTGGGTTTCGAACAATGGAATTGTTATGCTATCCTCTGATTTGTTCTCATGTTCCATTTGTTCCATTAATATTCTTTCATGTATAACAAGCGCTGTTTCCCAAAGTCGTTGTCTTTCAACGCTTGTCCCACCGACATCATTGACATATCCTTTCTCAACAAACCGTCTTAATCTTTCTGCATCCTCGAGGCTTAAAGTTACTGGAAGTGTGAGGTTTTCTCCAATTAGTTTATTAATGCTGTTAAACATTGCCTCCATCTCTTCCGCTTCTCTTTGAGCATCACTTTTATCTTCAGCCATATTTATCTTCCTATCTTAATTTCGCAGAAATCAAGGATTGGTTACAATTTAATTAATATCAACGGCCAATCTTAAATTCTACTGTGTCTCCGTCTTGCATGACGTATTCTCTCCCCTGAAGTCCGGCTTTGCCCTTTTCCCGGGCCCCTTTCCAACCATTACATTCTACAAAATCATTGTAACTTACAACCTCTGCCTTGATAAATTTATCCATAAAATCTGTGTGGATTTCTCCTGCTGCCTCAACTGCAGTTGCTCCAATTTTAACTGTCCATGCTCTTACTTCTTTTTCTCCACAGGTAAGAAATGATATTAGTCCCAATTTCTCGTAAGCCTTCTGGATGAGTCTTTCAAGCCCAGACTTTTCAACTCCTAATTCTTTTAAATATTGCGTCGCATCCTCTTCCCCAAGTTCAGCAAGTTCTGATTCGATTTTTGCCGACACAACGACCATATCTTTCTTATCCATACCCAATAGTTGACTGTATTGACCAATTATTGATTCAAATTTGCTTTCTGAATAAGATTCTTCACCAACATTTAGAACCATAACTTCCGGCTTTGAAGTTAAAAGCGATAACTGTTTTATTGTTTCCTGCTCTCCATCAGTAAGCAAAGAGCTTCGGGCAGGAAGACCGGTATCTAAATGAGATTTTAATTTTGTAATTGCAGAATTTAGAACAGTATCAGTTCTTAAGGTTTTCTCATTAATTTTAGAAAGTGTATCAAGATCTGCAAGTATCAACTCCGTTGTTATAGTTTCATAATCCTCTTTAACGCCAACTGAACCCTCGCGTATAACATCTTTATCCTCAAAAGCTCTGACAACATGCGCAATTACCTTTACTTCTCGAATGTGTGAAAGAAATTTATTCCCAAGTCCCTCCCCTTCTGAAGCACCTTTTACAAGTCCTGCTATATCAACAAATTCAACCATAGCTGGTTTTATTGGGGGAAGATCACTCATCCCTACTTCTTCTTTGGTAATTTCTGCCAAACGGGTGAGACGATCGTCGGGCACTGGTACAATTCCGACATTTGGTTCTATTGTTGCAAAAGGATAATTTGCAGCAAGCGCAGCCTGTTTTTTCAACAATGCATTAAATAACGTTGACTTCCCAACATTTGGCAACCCAACAATTCCTACTGAAACATTCATGAGTGTAATTATATCAGAGTGGGTATTCGAAATTTTGAAAATTCGGTTTTCTAGAATAATCGATACATATTGAATTTACTCTACGAATTTCTTTAATAATCTTTTTATTTCCGAGATTGAAATAATCCGGTGAACCTTTCTGTTTTACCATAGTAGTTACGCAGGGTCGTACAGAGAGTTCCGCAAAAGTTTGCATATTATAAACGACATAATCATAATTTCCATTTGGAAGAGGTGTTGTCAAAAGTGTAATCTGGTGTGGAAGTTGATAATAAATGATAAGGATTGTAAGTAAAATTGAAAATATATAAATTATCCAGATCTTTAGAAACTTTGATACAAAAAAAGTTACAAAAAATATAGCTACTATCTGGTAAAAAATAGAAAACAGCAATATTCGAATGTAGTCAAATTTTTCGTTGTAAACGAAGAGATTTGATCTTCCAACGTGAAGGAAACTCATCATCCAAATTAGGAGAACTATAATGAAAGATAGAAAAGACAATCCCAAATCTCTGAAACTAAAGTTGAATAACTTCATGAGGGTCATTATATAACAGGGGGTTTCTAAATTATAGGGAAGAAGTTGTATGCTTGTGAGAACCAATGTTGTCAAAGTTCAATCGGGTTACCTTCAGAGTTGTGGAGTGATATTATTTCCTCCATGTCTGAATATTATCGGCCTTTACAAGAATCGCTTTCTCAAAACCCACAGGCTTTGCTTAGCGTAGCCAAGCTTTTCTTGCTTTGCATATTTCACTATGGAAACACTAGGTCTTCTAAATCGTCTGCAAAATCGGTGACTATCATATTTAATGTCTGATTTTCAGTATTCGCCCTATATTTTATATTCAAGGCAGATAGAGTTCTAAGGTTTCTGACTCCCGTTACTATTCTTATCCTTTCCATCAATGCATTGGATAATGTACTTCTCAAAAAATTGTCTCTAAGTTTTCGCTCGGGCATTTTTCTGCCAATTTCACGAAGAAATGTAGCTTCTGCAGTGTCACCCAATTCATCAAGCTGCTGATGAAGCCTACCAGTATAAACATTTGTTCCTAACATTAAATCATTTCCGTTAGGTCCTGCAATATATCTACTGACAGCTTTTACAAGACCTATAGAATGTTGAGGGCTCAAAACTTCTATTATTGGGTTTGCATAGTATCTTCCATCCCACGTTTCATCTCCAATTTTTACTTCTTGAGTTAATGGATCTTCAATCAAAGATGCAACAACCTGCTCAGTTGCTTTTTGGTATTGAGTTACTTGGTCAATATATATTGAATTCTTGTATTCTTTAACAACATACCCTCCAAATCTATACACCACACTATCTCCCCCTTCAGCAATGCGGGTCCCTAATTCTAAGCTGTGAAATTGTGAAAAGTCAGGCAGTGATCCTTCTGGCGAACTCATTTGAGGGGATTATAGCAAAAAAGAGTTTTTTTAAGAAATTCCCCATCTAGTCCTGGACCATACTCTTTCATGGAGAAAGTAAATGATAGTACTTGCTATATTTGTAAAAATAACAAATCCAACTGTCAGATCATATCTGTGAGTTAATGCAAATCCAATAATTCCATCAGTAAAAATTATCAAAACCCGGAATGTAAATGATTTGGCTAGTGACCTCTTTTTGCTTGAGGAATGTTTTTTAGATTTCATAATTGCATGGATATATTTAGTATAACTATCTTTTGGACAAATTCATATTCGATGGAAATTAGGTAAAAATCAAAATACTTATTGAACTTGTATCATACTGTCAACATAGCTATAATCCACTTCATGTCTGAATATTATCGGCCTTTACAAGAAGCGTTATCACAAGAACCGCAGAATTTGCGAGATATAGTTCAAGCCATGGATCAAGGTGATGGGAAAATAGATTCGTGTTTTTTGGATACCCTTTTGGGAATCCCGAGATTTATATCTTATTATGGACAGGAATACATATCCAACCATCAATACCCTGACAGATATGGCCTGACATATAGAGATTATATTTATCAAGGAATTCCGTACAGACTTGCGCAGCTTATTTTACATGAAGTCAATCCTACTAAAGATGATATTGTCTATGATATTGGTTCAGGATATGGACGCTTCACTTTATACGGTGCTCTTACAACTGATGCAACATTTAAAGGTATAGAATTCGTTGAACATAGATTTGAAGCTGCAACTGGTATAAAAGAACATTTTGAAATTGAAAATGCTACATTTATTCATGGAGATGCGGCAAGAACTGAAATGGATGACGGAACCATATTTTTTATGTTCAATCCCTTTTGGCCCGATGCTCAGAAATCTCAATTTGCAGTAGAAAATAATTTGCGAAAAATTGCGGAAACCAAACCTATTACTGTTGTTACGTGTGGTATGAAAGAGGTTAGTGCATTCCCCCGTATGTGGGAAGAGAGATTTGAAAAGGTAAGTAATCCTTATCCCGACCCATTCAACGTCGAAATTTTCCGTTCGACCTAAAGTTTTAACATTTCCAAAACTTTATATAGCACTACTCCCGGCCAAAAAACTGCTTGTATTATACCTATGAGACCATCAACAAAAGAAGTTGCATGCTGAAGGAAATAAACAAGAGCTCCTAGAACACCGAGACCATAAATAGCACCTGATCCTGCATTATTTTTCATAGACTCACCTCCTTTGTTAATTATCATATTAATTTTATTATTCTCCAAATTTTAATATATGTCTATATGTTTTATTTTTTCTATCCTTTACGTTACAATACACAAAATATTATGAAGTATTCTAAAAAGCAGTTACTTACTGTTTCCAAAAAGATTACAACAAATAACAAAATAACTCCAAATGAGATGGATCTTATTCTTGCTTTTGAAAAGCGGGATGAGGAATCAAAAACCGTTGGCTTTTTGAAAAAATCCGCAGTGCCTTTAGGACTAACTCTTGGATTTATGATGGCAGTTTTCCCCCAGTTTGCAGATCATTTTTCAAAAAGTCTACCCTCCTGGACAAATTTACCAGATCCTATTTTTAACGGATTAAATTACGTATGGAATATTATTGGTGACACTGTTGATCAAAAAAATATTTTGTACCATGTCCCAAATATCATCCTCTATTCTTTTGGATTTTTGGGAATTAAAAAATTGTTTGATGCTATAGATCGAAGAACATGGGTTGATAAAGTAAATTTCGCAAAAGGAATACTTACAAAAAGTCTATCCGACGGAACTCTAAATCTTGATCTTTCCAAAGGACATTCTGTTCTTTTTTCCGGAAATGGGGATTTTATTGCGACTCAATTTGTCCACAATCATAAAAAATTGGATGCGGTAACAATTGCCAGTGTAAAACCCAGCTACACAAATATATGGAATTATTATGATGCAAATTCTTCATATGATGCACTTGAAAAAGTAATTAACAGAGTTTGTGACAAAACTACCGGTGAATATATTTTCTTCCCTGTCAAAGATGACCAAATATTTTTACCAGGAGCAAATTCATATGATTTATCTCCACATAAATTAGATATTTTATGCCAAGACCTTCGTACCATTGAAAAACAAAACAAATGGAAGCCAAAAAGAATTTTAATTGTTGGAGACCGATTTCACAAATCAGTAGTCCAATCTGAAGATAGACGGGGAAAAATTCAAAAAAGCGAGGATGTAATAAGCCTTGAGACAATTTCCAAAAAATATCCTAACGTAACAATAATTGATCCAACTGATATTGTTCTTAAGAAGGTTATCGAAATTGCAAATGGGCGAGTTATTGCTTTTCGTGCAACAAAAGAAGGGATACAAGAATACAAGAAAAGATTTTATGACAGACTGGATATTTTAAAATACAAACCAAAAAAGATAACGAAAGGTATTCTGACAATTGGCTATGATCTTTTAGAAGACCAAACAGAACAACAAACTCTTGCTCGAAAAATCGACGACTATTACCCTGTAGTTCTTTCTAAAAGTGTTGCTGATGCACTACTTCGCAATGGATATAAAAAGACTGATTTTATTTATGTTCCAGATTTGGTTATTGAGTACTTGAGTCTTGAAGCATCCCGCCAGTAGTTAAAACTGGTGTTAGGGGTTTATTACTGTTACACTCAGTTGTAATATCTACTTTAATAAATTTTTCGTGATTTGTTATTGTTAAATCTGCAGTTCTCCCCGTGTGGTTATCAAAAACAATTATTTCATTGTCAGGAAACATTTCTTGCTTTACTCCTTTCACTATCCATTCAAGCACACCAGTATCCGGATTTCTTAAAAATTTATTTTCTCCCAATGTTAATTCGTAGTTAGTTCCTATCCTATTCTCGCGTAAATAAATCGGTTCATCACCAGTACTTTGAGGGTTATTATCATATTCACATCTTGTGAATGATGTGTTTCTGTCTTGCTCACAAGATGCAAATAATAACATCCCGGAAAGAGCGATACCACCAATTTTAAACAATCTACTCTCTAACATAAGGGAAAAATTATACTACTTTGGAATTACTTTCACACGGGGAAGTGGAACAATGAATTTTGTTCCGTTTTTTACTAGTTCTTTTTCTCTACTTATAAACCCATCAACAAAACTATATGGCAAGGCAAGAAGATAATCTGGTTTTGCTTTTCTTAATGCTTTTTCGTCTTTTATTGGGATATCGGCGCCAATTATATATTTGCCGAATTTAAATGGATTACTATCAGCTGCTGCGACAATATCTTTATTTGTTATATCGCAAAACTGAAGGATTGTACTACCTTTTGTTGATGCCCCATAAATCCAAATGCTTTTGTTTTGTTTTTTAATTTTTGCAATTAACTTTTTGAGATCTGTTTTTGTTTTCTCAATTCTATTCATAAAATCAGTGTATGTTTTGGTGTTGGTTAATTTCTGTTTCTTCTCATCATCTAATATTTTCCTAAGTCTCTTGGTAGTTTTAAGTTTTGTGTTTGAGGTTTTTTTAACAAAGATTCTAAAACTTCCACCATATACGTCATTAAGCATCACGTCAAATACTTCTAACCCCGCTCTTTCCATAATCCACACCATATTTGTTGCAGTATAATACCCGGCGTGTTCATGAACGATATTGTCGTACATATTGGTTGTTATCATTGTTGGCAAATACGCCATTTGAATAACCCATACCCCATCATCGGCAAGGGCACTTCGTACTTCTTTTGAAAAAGAAATAGGATCAGATAAATGATAAAACATTGCGATACTAAAAATGAGTTTTGCTTTTTTATTAGTCGCTTTCTCAAAAGTTTTTTTATTGAAAAAATCGCAAATATATCTGTATCTATTTGATTTAAAAACTTGTTTGATTTTCTGGGCAGGATCAATTGTTAAAAGATCCAATTTTTCTTTTGCAAAAAAAGATAATAACGTTCCATCATTACCTCCAATATCCAAAATAAGATCATCACGCTCTAGTTGAACTAATGGAATTGCACTATCAACAACGTCTTTTAAAATTCCGACCATTGATGAATTGGTAGAACTTGAATAAGGATACAACTCATACATACTGTCTAAATTAATAAAATGGGCCAGTTGCAATGCTCCACATGTGTCTTTAGTTTTTTTACAAAGGACAAGATCTAAGGGATATTTTTCTGCTTTTTTGCGGTAAGCTAAATTTTCAGGAAAAACTGATGAAAGGTATTGACTTCCAAGATCAATAACTGGGACTAGATCAGTATTGTTGCAAACTCTGCATTTTTTAACTTTCGTAACATTTATCATATTTTATTAATTCGCATCTTTAAGTATTTTAATATTTCTCTTGCATCAGGAAATTCCGGCAACGGATTTTTTACAATTTGATGATCAACTTTTCCTTGAAAGGAAACCTTTACTCCTAAATAGTGTGCAATTCTTTCTAAAGACAGGGAATTTCTAGCTCCAACCTCAACAATTCCTTTTCTGTCTAAATTTTCTGAAATCCAGCTTGTAACAAATTCAAGACTTGCAAAACTATAGCGGCTCCTACCATCTACCCAAACCTTTTGTCCATTGAGTATATCAATAACAGATCCTTTTGTTAACCTGTCACCAAATGTTGATGTTAATCTAAATATAAGATTTTTATCATCCAAGCAAATCCGTTCTGCGGCTGCTTTATTTCTACCATATACTCGATCCAATTCTGAGCGTGCAGAAATTGTACTAATTTGTATGAATTTTTTGTATTGCCATGTGTACACTAAATCTGCCGTTTTTTTTACAGTTTCATCAAAATCCAGTAAAGGATTTTGCTCAGCCCAAAGCCTTTTGGATGGCATTGCAGCATTTATCACCAAGTCGTAAGATTTTTTTTGAAAGATAGAATAATTATCACGTGTTACTCCGGTAACATTATATTTTTTATTTTTTCGTAGTTTTTCAAAAAGTGCGCTACCTATGTAACCATTTATTCCAACTAGCGCAATCTGTTTCATGAAGATTTCTGTATAACATCAATTCTGACAATCGGAGTCTTGCAGTCATCCCATGGCTTGGTAAGTAAAGCAACAGCTGTAACATTTGTTATTGCTTGAAACGCATGTGCAACACCTGGGGGAGTTCTAACGCAGGTACCACGACTCATATGAACAACATTCTCAGGAGTTCCTTTCTCTTCTTTATAAACCATCGCTCCAGATCCCTCAACAACAAGAAAATATTCTACAAATTCCGGGTGATAGTGATTCCCTCGAATAATTCCGGTATTAAAGTATAAAAGATTAAATTCTTTGATAACGTCTTGTGGTACCCAAGTAAATATTCCACCACGACCATCAAGAAGAGTTTTTGTATCGCAACTTGGTCTGAGTAATGTTGGTTTTTCTTTTGAAAGCTTGGTTTTTTTCATAGAAAACAAGTCCCAGTATAACAAGAGGTAATAAAGAATACAAATAATATTTTAAAGATATAGCAAGTAGATTAGGTCTAGTAACCGTCGTTTGAGGATGAATCAGATTCGTTGCTTGGTGGTGTATATTGTTGTTGATATTGTTGCTGATATTTCATCATGTCTCCCGAATTTTGCTTCATCATATCATTCATATCAGTGAATTTTACATCTCCCGGAGCATCAAAAATGCTGTCGCTTACCACACCTGGCTTACAAGCATCCTTGTATGCTTCAAGTGATTTCATCAAGTCTTCTTTTTGATTTGACTGTGAGTCAACTGTTTTTCCATTGCTATCCACTTCATCGGGGATGTTGTAAATATATCCTTCTTTTCCGTGCCACATCCACATTCTCTTTCCCTTTAATATTATGCTTCCATTTTGCTCATCACCTTGACCGGTACTGTCAACTCTTACTGCACCATTTTTAATTTCAACTTTGGAATGCATGTTATTCTCGTCATATTCACAATGCATGCTAACTGATGCAGTTAGAAGATCTTTTGCAGAAGTGATCTTATTGACGGCAGAACCCATCATAGAATTTTTACCATTTCCCAATACAAAATATGCACCTGCACCTAAAAGAAGAAGAATTACTACTATAATTATGATCTTTGGAAGATTATTAGAGGACTTTTTTGAGGCAGCCATACATCAAGCATAACAAGCCTACAATTTCTGTCAAGAGGTAAAATCAGAAGGATCGGAAATTGCGAAATCTTGCGTTGAATCAATTATGATTTCGTCATTAGGATTAAGAAGTATTGCATCAATTGATTGGTCTTGTTTTGGAGCTTCTAGCAAACGAATTGGTTCTTGCGGTAACTCATCTCTCTTCCAAAAAGCAACTTTTTTATACGCTTCCTTCGAAGCATTATATAAGTCATGAGCAGTTTCACTAGTAAATATTTTCTTAGCCGGAGTGAAAAGATAAATGAGACCCAAAGTCGCAACATCATCTGCTCCACCCGTCAGCGCAGAGTATCTGCTCCCAAAAGCATAGAGACTTGATGCCCACAGACCGAATACCGCAGCTTGTCCCGCCGCTTGATCCAACAAGAGACGTCTTGCTTCACCGGCAATAGACCTACGGGTTCTCTTATTCTCTAGCATTTCTACATGAGCCCTCATAAATGCCGGGACAGAAACATTTTCTGGGTGATCAGGATGAAATTCAGAAACTCTCTTGTGAAGTTTTTTAGCTATAGTAACCCTAGGATCTCCATTGTATATTGCGTTCATCTGACTTTTTTCAACCCAGCGGTCAACTTCTCCTGATTTAACAGGTGCTTCTGGTGCAATACTTAGAAGGTCGCGGACAGCCTCTCTCACTTGAGCCAATTTGATTTCATCACTTGGCGGCTTTAATGGTGCTTCAAGAGTTTTAATACCTTCTTTTTGTACCCTGTTGCGATGAAATCTTGTTGCAAGCTTTGTTGTTTCACCCAAAACCATTCCGCCAACTACATTGACCGGAATCGAGGATATCAGAGTAAAGTTTTCATTTCCTATTACTTGATGAGCACCAAATACCCCAAGGATACCTCCAAAGAGTAAAGCACTGTTTCTTTTTGAGTGTGTTATCGACTCTGCGACGTGGGTTATTCCTTCAGCAACTGCTAGCTCTGTGTTTGATGCACGAGCAATTTCCAAATGCTCAAGTTCCCGCTCAGCCCTTGAATAAAGACCGCGAGCTTCTTTTGCAATTTTTGGATTCATCATATGAGTGGGAATTATCTCATATTATGGGTCGTTCGGCAAGTTTTTTGAGGTTAAAAATCTACCAGTGCATGCGGAGATGTTGCATTGAGTAATCCATTGTCACCCCCACTTTTTTACGGGGATTAAATATATTTTCCGGATCAAAAATATTTTTCGTTTTTTCAAAAAGTTCATACATTTTTGTTCCATACATTTGCCGTAAATACGGAGTTCTCACAAGACCATCGTTATGCTCACCGGTTATTGATCCTCCGTATTTTATGATAAGTTCATAAACCTCTTTGGAGATCTGAGGAATTGCATCTCTTATTGATTTTTTGGTTATATCAACAAGTGGGATTATATGAAAATTTCCATCCCCTACATGTCCTGCAACCGTATAAATAAAATTCTTATGACGTTGAATAATTTTATTGATTTGAGGCATCACCTCTGCAATATATTCTGGTTTTATAACAAAATCATCAATAAATGGAGCTGTATGTTTATTCTTGATCTTTTTTCTAAGAAGATTGAAGCTTTCACGTCTTATCAACCAGTATTTCTCTTCTTGAGATTCGATGGCAATTTTAATTTGTGGATGGAATGGTTTTAATTTTTCTTTAAGAGTTGCTACCTTTTGAGCAAGCTCCGTCGGATCATTTCCGGTAAAATCAATTTGAAGAACTAATTTTGGAAGTCCACTTCGCATAACCATTAAAAATTCAGGGAAAAATGCAATCCCACTACCTATAAATCCTTTTGCCCCTAACTGCTTTGCAAATTCAGGAAAATATTTAAGAGCAAGCTTAAGCGTATTGTCATCGTATGACTCAAAGCTTTCGGGTTTTAGTGGGAGTGCTGCATTAATTATTTCTCCTAAATGAGAAAGTTCATGAAGAAATACCACTACCATCTCACGGTGTGTGTGTATTGGAACCAACTCTATATCTGCTTCGAGAAGAAGTCCCAGTGTTCCTTGCGCTCCTACCCATAACTTCGTTAAATCAAAAGTCTTTTCTTCACGATCCCACACATTCCACAAATAATACCCTGCTGAATTTTTGCTAACTTGAGGTTTTGCTGCCATTATTTCATCGTAGTTGTTTTTGATCAAATGAAACATCTCACGATATATCTCCCCCTCTAGATCTTTTTGTTCCATCTTCTTTTCTAAAGCCGCCTCTGTTATTTTTTTGAACTCATATGTTTTCCCGTCTCGAAGAACTACTTTTACACTTTTGACATACCGCTCAGTTTTGCCATACTGCAATGATTTTTCTCCTCCCGAATTATTGTTAACAATTCCACCCATTGCGCAAAGTCCTCGTGATGCAGGATATGAAGGGAACAATAGCCCTTCTTTTAAAGTTTCTTTTTCAAAATCGCGGTAAAATACACCAGGTTGGGTTGTTGCAATTCTTTCTTTAATTGTTGGTGTTGCATTGAAATATTTTGAAAAAGCTACAATAATTGAGTCGTTGATAGACCCTCCCCCCATGTCTGTCCCTGCACTTCTTCCAGTAAGAGATAGTTTTGGATATTTTTTCTTATTCTTTGCGACAAATGTAACCAAATTTTCTACATCTTTTTGGTTTTTGGGGAAAACTACCGCTTGTGGAATTACTTCAAATAATGAAGCGTCGTGACTATATTCGTTAAGGGTAGTTTGATCAGAAGAGACATCTCCTTCAACAACCTTAGTAAGCTCGGACAGTAATTGTGGATCCATAGAAAATGAGTTCTGTTACTATGATGCAGGAATTGGGTCTTCCAGTCAAGTACCGGGCAGAAAAATCACAATCTATCCTGCATCTCGTAGAGAGCGACGATAAAAAGAGATTCTGACCACCCCAACGGCGTGTTTGCATTATATTCTGGTGAATTAGAAAAATATAATTCTGGTAATCCTTCTGGTGTGTCACTAGCAATAAGATCTTTTATGCACTCCATCGCTTTTTCCTTTTGTCCCATTTCTTGATATATAATTGCGAGCCAAGAAAGACCAAAAGTCCACTCCGCTTCTTCACTTCTTTCGTCTTCATTTTTATTGTAGTATGCATCACCCTTATAGCGGATAACACCCCTATCGCGAAGTAAATGGTACTCGACATTCTCTAAAATTTTGTCTCTTTGTTCATCAGAAACCACTCTGTAAGGCCAGATGAGTGACAGAAGAGCCAGGTCCACGAATTTCCCTTCGGACTCACGAGGTAGCAATTCATTTAAAGCGTCTTGTCCTTTTTGAATTAAATCATCAGGTACCTCAACATTTTCAAGCCTATTTATTGAGCGAAGACCGGCAACACACGCACCAACTGATGAAGCATGAAGCTCTTCCCCCTCTTCCCACATCCCACTATCACCATTTTTCCAATACTCAACCGCCTCAAGATATCGGACTAATTTGTTGACAATGCGAACATGAGCCTCGTCTTTCAAAATTGTCCTTTTGTGATGGGCTTCAAGTTCTCCGATACGAAAAAGGATGCATCCGATCGCGTCGTTTTGTTTGTTACCCCAAGATTCCCAGAACTCGTCAAATGTCTCAGGATGAAATCTTGCATGTATGTATTGGAATGATTCTGTTGGCTTATTTTCAATTGCCCAGTCAATCTTTGATTCGTGCTTTATTAAAATTTGCAAGATAGCCTCATATGTCTTTTCAACGGTATCCCAATCCCCTACTACTTCAAATGCAATTGTTTCATAAAAATTATCCCTTAGCCATGATTTGTCATATCCGGTTTCGACCGCATTTCCGGCTGCAGCAAATAGACCGGAGTCGTATTGGAGGGATTTAAGAATTTCTAAATGCTTGTTAATTAATTCCTGATAAGTTAAACGTGCCATGAAATCTAGGATATAAAATTTAGTAGAAAGTAGCAAGTAGTTAGTCTAAAGGGTCAAGCGACAGGACCCCTATTTCCCTAAAAGCGATCCGATACCACCGACGAGAGCGGCAATTGTTATTGCAAGACCCGATCCTACAAGCATTATATTTTGGAATTTCGTATTTTTATATTTACCCATAAGTTCTTTGTCATTCACAAATTTATATAAGAAGAAAAAGATAACGGGCAGGAAAATACCATTAATAAAATCAGCATACAAAGTAATTTTGAAAAGCGAGAAATTTGGAAAACTGATAACTAAAAGTCCCAGAAGGATTTGCCCAATAAAAAATCCGTAAAAAAGACGGCTTTTACTAAAACTGACATCAAGGCTTCCCTCATACCCGAAAAATTCAGAAAAAGCATATGCCGTTGCTAACGGCACAATTGCTGCCCCGATAAATCCAGCGATCAAAAGTCCTGCCCCAAACATCACACCGGCTAGATCCCCTGCGAATGGCTTGATAGCCAAAGCAGCATCAGCCGCACCTGAAATTTGTATGTTATGGATAAATATTGTTGCGGCAACTGCAACCATCATAAAAAGTGTTATGATGTCAGTCAGAAATGCTCCAAAATAAATTTCTGCTTGGTTGTATTTGAGACGGTCTACGGTTAATTTCTTGTCTTTTACATAACTATTTATAAAAAATTGTCCCCATGCAGTAACGGTAGTTCCAAGAACAGCAACAGCGGTATACAAATATCCAAATGAAATTTTTCCATGAGGAATTACTAATGATTTTCCAACTAACGCCCAGTCAGGTTTTGCCAATACTGCGCTTATCACATACGAGAGGTAGAAAAATATAAGAAAGAGGAAAAACTTTTCGACCTTTGCATATGATGCTTTTGTAATAAGAAGGAATAGAAAAGCTATCACAATGGGCATAAAAATCCATAAATTTAGGTGAAAAAGCGAAAGACTATCTTTCAGTCCACCAAGATCCTGGATGATAACGCCGAAATTAACAAAGAATAAAATTGTAAAAATAAGAACACTAACTCGGATTCCAAATTTTTCCCGTATTAGATCACCAAGTCCTTTTCCTGTCACAACTGCAAGCCTACTTCCAATTTCTTGTGTAATCATAAGAACTACAGTAATTGGTATAAGGGTCGTTAACATTGAGTAACCGAACTTACTTGCAGCAACCGAATAGGTAGCTACACCACCGGCATCGTTATCTGCAAAAGCAGTAATAAGTCCTGGCCCCATGACCGCCATAATAATAAGAAGCTTAATTCGTAACTGTCTCCACAATTTCCTCATATTATTTTTAGAATTAAGAATCAAGAAGTAAGTATAAAGTATTTCCTTCATACTTTATTCTCACCACTTTATTCTCCTATAGCTTATCCACTACATCCTCTATCATGTCATCAAAGGTCACTACTCCTATCATTTTTTGATTGTCTTCAATTACAGGGAGTGCATATAATTTATATTTGAGCATCCTTTTAAGTGCTATTTCTTGAGGTGTAGTTAAATGTGCGACAACAACATCTTGCTCCATAAATTTAAAAACCTGCTCATCCCCTTCATGCAACAACAAATCAGATAATTCAACAACTCCGACCAGATGACCTTCCTGATTGAGTGCATATATATAGGAAGAAAATGGAGATTCGGGTAGTTTTTCTTTTACGACACCTAACGCTTGAGATCCGGTTGCTTCAGAACTAACTGTTATAAATTCTGGATTTAGCAGCTTTCCAACAGAAGTTTTGGAATACTTCATAAGCTCCCGAAGCTCTTCTCCTTTACCTTTTGGTAGACTATCTAGGATTTCGTTCCTTTTCTCCCGTGGAAGAGTCAAAAGAATATCAACTGCTTCATCTGGTTCAAGAAAGTCAATAAGACGGGTTGCTTGCTCGGGTGCAAATCTTTTAAATAGAGCCGTCTGATAATTAATATTAAGATCCTCGATAACATCGGCCGCATATTCATCATCAAGACCGGTAATAATTTTATTAACATTTCTAATATTCGTCTTCTCAAGGTAATCAGCCAGATCTTCAGGGCGCATCCGTTCAAGGTCTCCGATATCTTTTTTCAATTGCACGTTACCACGAGCCAACTCTAGTGGTTCAATATCTCCCCATGATAGAAAGTGTGGATGAGAATATATTTTGAAAAATTTATAGAGGGGAACTGTTGGCTTTTCCAACTTAAACCACCGCAGAATTGCTCGAAATCCAACGTCTACTCCTGCAATATAATACTCTTGATTGCCGTCTGTTACAGTACCGGTTGGTACCGACTGCTTATCTTGAATCGCAATATCATTTATCCTAACTACCTTTCCGCCCTTAACATCAATTATTTGCCTATTTAGTAAATTGTGGGCAATTGAAAACTCCCGCTCTGCAATATCTTTTTCAACAAAATCTTTATTAACAACTATTCTATCGTCAATTGTTTTTATCTCTTTTATAAGAATTGCATAACTTCGTCTGGGGCTTTTTTTTACAAATAATTTTGTGATTTTTGGAGATTCTTCAGCAAGAAAAAGGAAGTCTTTAAGCTTACCCAATGACTTACCGTTTTCATTGACTACTTTTTTATTAATAAGCTCGCTGAAGTAATACATGCTTCGTTATATATTTTAAATGTTGCATTCCTTGGCTTTAGTCCCAGTCGGTCCAAAAGCTAATACATTTTGGGAGAATAAAGAATAAAGAATAAAGTATTAAGAGAACATATTTTCCCTTTCTACTTGCTTCTTGCTACTTTCTTCTTATTTAATTGTAGGCTTTAAAAAAAACTGAAGTCAACCCGCAAAATAGTGACTAGTGAATAAGCAAAGCTTGCTCCTTTGGAGTAGTAATTAGTGATTAGGAATTGGTGAATTTTTTTAAAGGGTTCCCTCCGCGCAAGCGATGGGAACCCAGGTTGGGTTGCCCGCTATACGCGGAGGGGGTGCCGGACATAAGTCCGGCGGAATTTCCGACCTCGCGGTCGGTCTAATCTGGCTTCGTATAAACGTGTATACGCTCACGTTATGGCTCCTACTGGGGAGCGCGGCCGAGCTTGACCTCGGCGTTGTGGATGATCTCGCGTGTCTGCTCGATCATGTCAGGACTAACGGAGACGGAGGTGATCCCCCACTCCACCAGCTTTTCGGTAACCTCCGGGTAAACGGAGGGTGCCTGGCCGCAGATGCTCGCGGTAATACCACGACGCCGTGCGACTGTGACCGCAGTTTCGATGGCGGCCATGACAGCTTCGTTGCGCTCGTCGAAGGTATCGGCGAGAGCCTCACTGTCGCGATCGATGCCCAGAACCAGCTGGGTCAAGTCGTTGGAGCCGATGGAGATCCCATCGATACCAACGTCGATGAAGCGGTCGAGGATGATAACGTTGGAGGGAACTTCCACCATCATCCAGAGCTTGAAGTCGTCCACTCCCCTGACCAAACCTTGCTCGGCCAGGAGATTCTTGACGCCTTTCAGCTCAGCTTCAGTCCGGACGAAGGGAACCATGACGTACAGGTTCTTGAATTCCTCGCGGACTTGCTTGATCGCCTCGACTTCTAGCATGAAGACTTCCGTGTCCTGGATATAACGGGATGCCCCGCGGAATCCGATCATCGGGTTTTCTTCGGTAGCCTCGAACTTGGCGCCTCCCCGAAGGTTGGCGTACTCGTTCGTCTTGAAGTCGGTCAGTCGGTAAACGACTGGACGACCCTTGAAGGCTTCGCAGAACTTACGGATACCTTCCGCAAGAAGCCGTGTGTACTCAGCACCCTGTCCGTCCTCGACGTATTTCTTCGGGTGCTGGTTGATTTGCGCGACGATGAATTCGGCGCGCAAAAGACCGACGCCGTCGACGTTGCGCATAGCAACGACTTCGGCTAGCTCAGGCTCGGCGAGGTTGACGTAGAGTCTGGTAGTGGTCTTTATTGTGGACTTTCGGAGGAGTTGTTTTCTCCGCCTCTGATCCCATGCCAGGCGTGTTTTCGCCTCACCGTTGTAGATGAGACCTTGCGAGCCGTCAACCGAAACCTGCTGGTCTGGCTTTAGCTCTTGGGTAGCACCTTTGACTCCGACGACGCAGGGAATCCCCAGCTCGCGTGACACAATGGCCGCGTGGCAGGTCCTTCCACCGCGTTCGGTAATGATGGCCGAAGCTCGTTTCATCGCCGGAACGAAATCCGGAGTAGTCATCTCAGCAACTAGAACGTCGCCTTGCATGACCTGGTCGATGTCTTTCGGATCGGTGATGATACGGACCGGTCCGTGCCCTACTCCAGGGCTAGCCGGCTGACCTTTGAGGATGACCGGTGCGATCTCCTCTTCGTGTTCCGTTACATCAGCGTGTTGTTCTTCAGTCATGGTCGTCACCGGGCGTGCTTGAGTGAGGTAGAACTTACCGCCCTCATAGGCCCATTCGATGTCTTGATGACTTCCGTAGTATTCTTCCACGGCCTTGCCGATAGCGGCAAGTTCGTGGATCTCATTGTCCGTGAGCTTTTGCTTTTCCTGCAGATGCTCGGGAACGTCTTGCCACGAGTTAGCTCCCTCATGGCTTCCGTCTGACTCCGGCGCCCTTGCAATCATTTTGGGCTGTGGAGTGACGGTCTGATCAGTGATTTGAAGAGACTGCTTGTCGATCATGTACAGATCCGGGCTGATCTCACCCGAAACAATCCCTTCTCCGAGACCGTAAACAGCCTCGATTGTGATCTTCTTAGGGTCGCTCGTCACGGGTTCGACCGTGAACATGACGCCTGAGATCTCGCTTTGCACCATCCGTTGGACCGGGACGGCAAGTCCGACCTTCATGTGGTCGTATCCTGCTTCTTCCCGGTAGAAGATGGCGCGTCCCTCAAAGAGGGATGCCCAGCACGCCTGGACGGCGAGAACAACGTTCTCTGGGCCGACGACGTTAAGGTACGTCGACTGTTGACCGGCAAAAGATGCTTCGGGCAGGTCTTCGGCTGTTGCCGACGACCGGACCGCAACAGGGCCTTCGCCCAGTTCGCGGTACGCGTCCATGATTTCCGATGCGATAGACCGCGGCATGGGAGCATCCATGAAGCGCTGCCGAATGTTGGCCGCGCGCTCATCGAGCACCCTGCTGTCGTGGACATCGAGGCCGAAAAGCTCCTTCTTGATGAGCGACTCGAGGCTGTTCATCTGGATGAAGCGAAAATATGTGTCCGCCGAAACGACGAACCCTGGTGGGACCGGAATGCCGGCTTTGGTCAGTTCGCCAAGGTTGGCGCCCTTCCCTCCGACGACTCCCAGGTCATCGCGACTTACCTCCGAAAACCAGTAGATGGTCTTCTGAGAAAGTTCGCTTTCGATTACTGCTGTCTTGCCCAACTAAGTGTTCTCCTCGTTTTGGATTTGTTCCATGGAACCACGGCGTATGCCGCGGAATGGTTGGATGAGAGCTTGACCTCGCCCGAGTTGACCCGTCTTTATGAAATAACGGGCTTGACGAAAGGCTTTGGCAAATTCCCACGAATCTCGGTTTGATTCGTCAGCGTAGTGCTGACGCCTCGTCCTTCGATGGTGGTCTGACATGTTTCTTTCTTCGCGCCGCTGTTAGCGGTGGTAGTACATGCTGTCGAGAGGCCGAAAGAGTACGGGCTCACCGAGTCCGTAAACAGCCTCGATCGAAATACAGGCCCGATTAAGGGCTTCGTGTTCCGGAAGCTCGGTCATGAGCGCCGCCAATTCGCCAGGAGTCCTGACGATAGGCATCATACGCGTGTTACCGTAGCTTGCCGGTTTGGTCTTCGGTCGGCGGGGGAATCCTGCGATTCCTCGCCTATTTGCGTGAGACATGTATACTCTCCTGGGTAGGACTTGGCGCCCGCCTAATTGACGGACTTGTCGTTGACGATGGCGGGATGAGCTTTGTCAGCTTTTTCCCTGGGCTTGCGGCGTGCAGCCGCGCGTTCGATGTCGTGGACCGTAATATGTCCGAACTCAACGGCAGCATGCCCAACTTCGTGGGCGCGTTTGCCAATGAGCCTTGCGACTCTTTCTAATATCTTGTTCGTCAATACGAACCTCCTCCCAGACAAGACAAATATGGAAATCTTGATCGTGGGCAGGCGGTAGCAACTACAAATAAAAAACTACAAACTTCAAAACAAAAATAATTTTTTGAGGCTTTAAGTTTTAAGTTTTAAGTTGCGGATGAAATCCGCTTGTCCACGATCAAGTACTTATTAGATCCCGCATCAAGTGCGGGATGAAATTAAAAAATACGAAACCAAATTTTCAAAGTGCTTGGGTTTTTGGACCAAAAAAGTCTACATGCAAAACGTAGACTATACGTAGTAAGAGTGATTTAAACTCCTAACACGTTCGCGTGATAAATCACACTATGGGCCTAAAACCGAACATGTAGTATAGCATATTTTTATACCAATTTAAAGATTATTTGCTCTTGACAAAAAGTGGGATTCCGAGTGGTTTTGAGGCTAGGTTATTGTCCTGTCAGGTGTTTCAAGCTCTACCTGAATATACTTTACCGATGGAACTTGTGCTTGTATGCTCTCTTTCACTTTATCCATGAGTTTTTCAAGCTCATCTGTATTTAAATCGTTATCCATATTAACCTCAAGATTTACCAAAAGCTTTTCCGAGCCTACATGCAAAGTTTTGAGGTCAAGAACCTTATCTACCTCAGGGACCGTAAGTGCAGCATCACGTATCTTTGCCTCAGTTTCGGCTGAAGCACTTCGACCTACCAAAAGGTCTCGAATACCCATTAAAAGCAGAAACGCAAGGACAGCAAGAACAATTCCGATAATAATTGCACCTATTCCGTCAAAGCGTATATCCCCGGTAATCACGTATATTAGAAGAGCCAAGGTTCCGACCAGTGAGGCCACGCTACCCATGAGATCAAGTATAAAAGTCGTTTTTGTCTCGACCAAAGATGAACGGTAAAAAATTCGTATTATTTGCTTCCAATGTCTCTTTTTTAACAATCTTTTATAGCTCAGATAACATGCATAGCCATTTGTTCCAAGCGCAATCAAAAGAACAACTTGTGCAAGAAATACATTTTTTACCGGATGGGGATTCAGAAATCGTTCCCAACCAATATATATTGATACCGAAGAAGTAACTCCAAACATGATAAGCGCAGCAAGAAGAGTCCAGAAATAAATTTCTCTCCCATATCCAAAAGGATGGGATCTATCTTCTTTCCTTGATGATCTCTTTAGTCCAATCCAAAGAAGACCGGAGGATACAAGATCTGAAATTCCTTCCAAGGATTCAGTAAGCATGATGACACTACCCGTAATTATTGCTACCCCAACTGATAAAAGGATATCGAGAAGATCAACAGCGAAGGAAGCTACAATAACTTTTTTTGCTGTTATTTTCTTTTCCTGAATTTCCGGTTTCACAATTTACAGTATACAATAAGGATCGTTACGAGTTGCGGGTTAAAGAGTTGGCGGGTTAAAATGTAGAATGAAGTTTTCTCTGATGCAACTTTTGATTTGCGTGGGACTTATACTAATTATTGCTTTGCTTCTCATACAAAATGCGAGAGTTAGGCCTGCTAAAGTATTGCCTCCTCAAACCCCGGGAGTAACCATCCCTTTCATGAACATCAAGATGAAGTAAAAATAGGAAATAGTGATTAGTAACTAGTAACTAGGGGAATTTGTTTCCTTGCTTCTGTCTTATGACTACTGTCTTTTGACTGATGATTTTTTCCCCAAGCGTGCATTGTTTCAAGAACCGGAAGAAGAGTTCTACCATAAGTAGTTATTGAATATTCAACTTTTGGGGGAACCTGAGGATATACTTTTCTTGAGACTAATCCATCACGCTCTAATTCCCGTAATTGTTCTGTCAGCATTTTCTGAGTAATACCGGTAATATTCCTTTGCAATTCTGAAAATCGCATCGTACGCTCGACAAGAAGAAACATAATAAGTGGTTTCCATTTTCCACCCATTACTTCAAGGGTTACCTTGACAGATGAGCAGCTTGTGATGTCTTTTGAATTCATGTCTTTAGTTAGTTTATTTTTCATAGCTTAAAATTACCTGAATGAATCCTTACTTACTTTTTAGTATGTATCTACCTATTAAGTGGGTACTTGCTAGATAGTTACTTAGTATTTATTATATATTGTATTATGAAAAATAACAAATTTGCAACACTCGCTTCTACCGCATCAATCGATAAGGCAACAACTGCACTTACCGCTCACGGAATAACCGTTCATGTTGCGGATAACTCGGATGGAGCAAAAAAGTTAGTTCATGCTCTTATCCCTAAAGGAGCCGAAGTTATGACAGCCTCCTCCATTACTCTTGAGAATCTGGGTATTACCAAAGAAATTAATGAAAGTGGTAAATATAAGTCTGTAAAGGAAGAATTGTCAAAACTTAACCGAGTAACTGATTCTCTTACCATGCAAAAAATAGGTGCAGCTCCAGAATATATAATAGGAAGCGTTCATGCAGTAACTGAGGATGGAAAAGTATTGATTGCTTCCAATACCGGTAGTCAGATACCAGGATATGTGTATGGTGCTAGTCATGTTGTGTGGGTTGTAAGTACGAAAAAAATTGTTAAAAATTTAGATGAAGGGTTTGAAAGAATCAACAAGTATGTTCTTCCCCTTGAAGATAAAAGATTGAAAAGTGTTTATGGCCCGCAAGTTGAGAGTCAGGTGAGAAAACTATTGATAGTAAATTCTGAAATAACTCCAAATAGGATTAATTTAATATTTGTAAAAGAAGACCTCGGATTCTAGTTTCCTCTTGACATAAGATGTTGCAAACCGTACTATGAATTCCATGGTTGAAGAAAAGTGTCCAAAATGCGGTAACCCGCTTGCAGAAGTAACGACCACTCCTTCCGGAAGACGACTCCAGAGATGTTCTACCGGATCGTGGGACAAGGAAGCTAAAAAAAATGTTGGGTGCGATTATGTTAAATGGTTAGAGACTCCTCCTGAAGAATTGGATGAAAAATGTCCAAAATGTGGCAATCCTCTTGTTATGGTAGTTACCCGCTTTGGTAAAAAGATGAAGAAATGCTCTACTAATCAATGGAATGCCGAGACCAAGCAAGCAACAGGATGCGACTATGTTGAATGGATAAATGGTACAACCGAGGCACTTGATGAAGATTGTCCAACGTGTGGTAACAAATTGGTTCTTTATACAACAGCAGCCGGTAAGAAAATGAAGAAATGTTCAACGAGTGGTTGGGATGCAAAAACAAGGACTGCAACGGGTTGCACCTATGTTGAATGGCTCAAACCTGGAGAATATGTTAAATCCCCCGATAGCGGAGGAGAAGAGTTTTTACCCCCAGACCCGAATGCTTAACTGCAAGAAGACCCGCCTACATCGCGTTGCGAAACATTGCGGGCAGGTTTCCTCCCCCCAGACCCTAACGCCTAAATAAGGTATAATAACTACCTGTGATCCAGGTAAAAAATCTTACGTTTGCGCACCTTCGTCCCATCTTTACCGATGTTAGTTTTACCGTGGGAGATGATCAAATAGTCGGCATTGCTGGCCCGAATGGTGCCGGGAAAAGTACGTTATTCAAACTTTTGATGCGTGAAGAGCATCCAAAAGAGGGAAATATCATCATTGATGGCTCGATAGTACTAGTCCCGCAAGAAATTAAATATGACCCAATTTTGGAAAAAAGTTTTACGATCCGTGAGTATTTAGACGAGCATTATGTAAAAGACGACAGAGAAATTATATCAATGCTTCATGGACTTGAGATGAATGATATTGATTTGTATGGAGATCCGCATAGTCTTTCCGGAGGTCAAAAAACAAAACTTGCTATTATCCGTGCTCTACTTTTGGAACCTGATATACTTCTTCTTGACGAGCCAACTAACTTCCTAGACACAAAAGGGAAAGCATGGGTTTCAAAATTCTTAAGTACTTATCCCAAAACCCTCCTTCTTGTGAGTCATGATCTTGAACTTATGGATAGCTCAATTGATAAAGTGATAGCAATAAATCCGGCAAAAGCACAGATTGAAGAATACAAAGGGAACTATACAACGTATCTCAAGTTAAAAGCTCAACACGACGCACTTTTAACCCGTCAAATTGTTAACGAAACAAAGCATGTTAAAAGAATGGAAAAAAGTTTGGTGGGTCTTATGAGTAGAAAATCTGAAAAAGGGGTTAGACAACGCGTGCAACTTCAAAAAAGAATTGAGAGAATTAAAGAATCCCTTCCTCCTCTTCCAAAAGAAGCTCGGGGATTTAAATTAACACTTCCAGAACCACAAAACATGAGCGATATTCCCGTCAGAATCGTTGATGTCTCAAAGTCATATGATGACAAAGTAATTTTAGAGGACTTCTCAATGATTGTGGGAAAAGGTGAAAAAATAGCACTTATCGGGCACAATGGGGCAGGAAAAAGTACATTTATTAAAATAATAGTTGGGAACGAAACTCCATCAAAAGGTGAGGTGATAAAAGCTGAAAGACTTAAGATCGGATACTACTCACAAGAACTTGAAGCACTCGACTTTTCACTAAATCTTATTGAGACAATTGAAACTGTAAAGGCTATGCCAATTGAAAAAATACGCCAGCACCTATCAGCATTTCTTTTTTCAGGAGACCGTGTCTTTCAAAAAGTAGGATCATTATCAGGTGGAGAAAAAACAAGACTTTCAATTGCTCTACTACTTTTAGAAAATTACAACATGCTTATTCTTGATGAACCAACGACGTATTTGGATGTTATGTCTCAAAGAATAATTCTTGAGGCAATTAAAAAATATACAGGAACACTTATTATTGTGAGCCACACAGAGGATTTCATAAAGGAATTAAAACCCACTAAAGCCCTTTTATTACCTGAACAAAAAGTTACACACTGGGAAGATGAATTACTTGAGAAGGTAGGATATTTATAATTATCTTGTGCTTAAAACTGGATTGTTAATACTAAAGGGAGATGTTTTAACATTTCCACTTGATGTATGAGTGAACCATATTTCTTGTTGTAATTGATTTTGTCTAGCATTTACACCGATACAAACTTGTTGCCCACTACTTAATTCTATATTTTTTTCTTCCAACCACAGTATTTCACCTTCTTCGTCAGCGTCATCAACGAAATGAATAGCAAAAACACCATCAGTATCTCTTAACTGCAACAAACTTCTTCCATTGTCAGCACCGATAAATGCTTTTATCCCAGGATAATTTTCATATTGCCTAAAAGTTCCTGGAGGCAAAATATCCTCCTCAACATATTTCAAAGCTCCATCTTGAATTAAACCAAATTCTGCCTCTAAAGCCATAGGTCAATATTCTACCTTCTTAGAAGTACTTTTGCAAAGATGATAAATGATATATCAAGAAGTAATGGAACGGCCAGAAAAATAGATGCCATTTTAAAATAGTTCTCAATTCCACTCCCTCTTAAAGTTTCAAAACTTATACCTGGGATTCGAACACCAAAGAAATAGAGAAAAATGATTGGCACAACAATTAATAAGAAAAATTCAATAGCTCCCTCCATATCTTTTTTAGAAGAGTACATGGTGTTTGAGATAACAAACGTAAAACATAAAACTAAAAACGATAAAAGATTAAATCCAAAAATCTTGTTTGCAAAAGCTGAATAAAGAATTAATAAAAGCAAACTTGTCCCTACTATAAAAGGTGCAATTCCAATCAAGAAATTTCTAATTATATCTGTCTTTCCAACTTCTACACTACCAAGTTTTAAGCTCTCATCATGCAGTTGTGGCATAAGTTCCATGCGTCCCACATAAACAAAAAGTAATTTTGCCATGATTGCATGAGCAAACTCGTGAATAATTGTTCCAGGAAGAAAAATTATTGCCATTAAAATTATTGTTATTCTGTGACTCTTAAAAATCGCGCGAAGTAAATATGACAAATGCGATGTTAATGATCTTGAGAGGAAAAAAAGAACCAAAAGCTCAAGAAAAAAGATCAGGATCATTATTTTATGGTAGCACAATATTTACTGCTTCCAGAAGTTGGCTATAACAAATTTATTTTTTTCGAAAATATCTTCGTCGCTTACTGGTTTAAATCCTTTTTCTATCAGTTTCTTTCCCATCCAGGTGCTGTTTGCGGAGTGTTCACGGTCGTACCCTTCTTCTCTCATTCTCCAATACTGTTGCTGGTTTGTACCCAGATACCAATCTGCAATACAACCCGTTATTTGAATACCAACATCCCTAAAATAGTTAATAGCAACATCCATAAATTTAGAAGCAAACAAATCCGGATGGTAAGGTGATTCCTCAGAAGTAGTCAGTCTTGGAAATAAGCTAAATCGAATCATGCCATCTGAGACATTAGCAAATAATTCTGTTGGGGAATCTATATCCGGGTCATAAACCCTAATCTCTTCGGGAAACAAATTGTATTTTAATATTCTGCCACTGCCTCCTAAAATGTTTATTGCTTCCCCCTCCTGCATTGCATGAAATTGAACACCATATCTTCCTTCTACATATGGGTAACCTGATTGCTCTACCATGTGGGAATTGTACACCTAAAGAGGTCTTATTTCACCTGAAAGATACTCTGGCACTCTTTCCTTCCAGGGTTTTTTGGTCCTCATCAGTTTCCTTATCCTATACCCTTCAAATTCTTCTCTATTAAAAAGACCTGTGTATATAACTTTAATCCCATGCCTTTTTATAATTCCGTTGTTCCATTTATTATTACCTAAGGTCACATCAAACGGTCCTGTTTTTTTATAGAGTTTCTCAAACCAAATCTCATCATCAGGGTGATCCTCAGAATTAATAATCTTAACAACCCTGGTATTCAATCCTTCGTGCTCTATAAATTTCTTAAGCATTTTTCTTCTTTCATGTGCAGTCCATGGATTATCTTTGTTTTTTTTATTTGAACTTCCGATACCTATTATAATTTTGTCACAAACTTTTAAGGCCTCGTCTATTAAATATTTGTGCCCTAAATGAAAGGGTTGAAAACGTCCAATTACAAGTCCTACTTTGTACCTTTTCATCTCTTCACTGTAAAAAATAATATGTTTGTTTACAAATTTAAAATTCTTTTCCCTTTGGGTTACCCTCCTGAAAAATTCTAGCAAGATCTGCTTCTCTGATCTTTTTTCCCTCACGGATAGGAACAAGTTTGCTGGCATCGTTCCAATCAAAAACTCTTGATAAAAGTTCCAGAGAATCTGGTGATAAGATATCAAAATGAATTGCCATGTTCCGCCCTTTTCTTGGTGCTAATTTTTCAAATCCATGAAAAAGACTGAATGGATGATTGAAATACCATGTTCCGTCAATATCTTTAGCAAGCATTGCATTTGTTGCCGCTGGAAATTCTGATGAATGAGAAAGTCGCATCATTGCACGCACTGTCTTTTTTGCAATATCATCAAGTGGAATTTCAGGTTGAAATCTCAGACTCATTTCATGTGCACGTGACAGATCACTTTCCAATCCGATTCCAGAATACCCTTCACGCTGGTCACCATAGTTGAACATCTCGTCAATAGTAAATGGTTCATGATTAACTTCCACAACCGCAAGAGCTGGATTTTGAAAAAAGTCGCGTGGATCTGAAAATGTTGCGTATGCTTTTATTGCAGTTCCTTGATTTGGTATTCTTGCATCGATACCACCCATATAATTTGCCCAATTTTCAAAATGAATGAACATACGAGGTTTTTAAAAAGCTAAAGGTATTTGTAGTGGATTTTTGATGTGCTCGACGATAATCTTTGTCAATCTATTTTGCACTACAATATCAATAGGTTCAGGTTTTGGTTCAAACATTTCATTTCCGATCGGTTCTCCGGTATCATGCCAAAGAGCTATGGCATCTCTTCCCTCTTTCAACTCCATAGTGCAACTATAACCTGATGGGTATCATTTTTCAATATCAGGATTGCTATCACCCAGACATACCTCAACCGATCCCTCCCTAACTATCCATCCGGAAAAAAACATAGACCCGTCTTCTCTTTCGTGAATTGTTTTAATATTTACAAACCCGTTAATTGATATGTCATTGAGAGTGGCAACAAAATCTAAATCATCCCTGGCAACAGCCATAAACGGGACCTCATTTCTACTAGTTGTATCAAATTCAGACATTCATATTCACCTCCATTGTAGGCACAAAAAAACCTCCCTAAAAGAGAGGTTTTTATTTATTCTCCGATTTAATCGAAGCTAATCCTTCCCTTAATAGGGTTGGGTGTAGCACCTTTTCAGATCTCTGGGTTTACCTTGAGATTGCCGAAAGGTTGCTGGAGGGATCAACGAGCCAATACTCTACTCCTCCTCTTGATTTAAAGTGTCAATTATTATTGTAGAGTTACTACCAAAAAATTTCAATCTCAAATTTACCAAGGGTACCCTTTAAGTCCTTGAAATCCTTTAGCAGCTGAAACTTCACCAGCCAAATTTGCTATGTGCAGAAGAAAGAAATTTGTTAATAAAAATCCCACTGTTTGTTTACCTACCATCGGTCTATCCATAACCGTATCTAAATCTTTATCTTCTAAGGTTGCAAGATATTCATCTGTTGCTTTATATACTTTCTTTGCATAAGCCCGAAATTTTTTCAGATCTACTTTTACAGTCAAATACCATTTTTCATGTTGATCCCATTTATCCATTGATGGAATTTCTTTTGAAATACCAACTTGGTCTGTACTTTTAAAAATTGGTTTTTTATTGGCAAGCATTGAGGACAAAAGTATATCTTCTTCCAAAACAGCATGAGCGTATGCAGCACCAACAGGGATAGCCTTATTGGTTTTATTAAAATTCATAACAGATGCCTTTGCCTCCCCCACCGTTGCTTCCATGGTGTGATGCGCCGAATCAAATTGCATTCTTAACAATTGTATTGCTTTCATATTCCACCTCCTTTCTTAACTTTTTCTAGTATCACGAATTACTTCTTGGGTGCCTGCTTCTATCTCAAGCTTTGTAAGATATTCAGCATGAGAGGAAATAATTTTTCCCTTCATAAGATACCCTATTATTGCTGCGATAAGAACAATAATAGACCCTACTCTGATAGCAACTTGTGGACCAAATTGTTCTGACATAAATCCAATTTGCAAATTACCTATTGGAAAAAGTCCGACAAACATTAATAGATAGATACTAAGTACACGTCCTCTAAATTGTGGCTCTACAAGATGTTGAATCCGTGCATTTATGATCGAAAAAGCGGATAACAATCCGAATCCTCCAAAAAATAAAGTGAGATAAGCAATCCAAATATTTGATGTGAATGAAAAGAAAATCATGGTTATTGCAAAAAGTATTATTCCACCATTAATAAATACCGAAGAAGCATATTTACTTCCATATCCTGATACTACAAAAGTAGCAACTAAAGCCCCAGCTCCTGCAGCTGCATAAAGATATCCAAGCCCTGCTGCTCCCTGATGAAAGACTTTGTCTGCAATAAATGGCATTATTGTTGTATATGACCATCCGAAAATACTAACAACTGCAGTTAATAGTACTAAAGAGCGGATTACCGGATGCGTCCAGGTGTATGATACACCTTGTTTAATAGCTGTTATTGGATGTGGATGTTTTGGCTTTGGAATAAGTATCGGAACAATCATAAATTGTACAATTATGGCTGCAATATAACTTACACCATTAAGTAAAAATGCACCACCGGTTCCAACTATCGCAATCAAAATTCCGGCAACCGAAGGACCAACAACACGTGCAGCATTAAATATTCCTGCATTAAGAGCAATAGCGGATGAAACTTTATCCTTATGAACCATTTCACTTACGAATGCTTGACGGGCAGGCATATCAACGGCGTTTACAATTCCCAATAAAAACGAAATGATCATTATTTCCCAAACATTAATAATTTTTAGAACGGTAAGCATACCAAGAAGCAAAGCTAAGATCATCGAAGCAGTTTGAGTTGCAACAATAGTCATTTTTTTATCAAATCGGTCCACTATTACTCCGCCAAATAGTGAAAAAAGCAATGACGGTAATGTCGCAGCTGCTGCAACAAGGCCTATGAGAAGTGCTGAATTAGTGAGCTGAAGCACCAGCCATCCTTGAGCAACTATCTGCAGCCATGTTCCGATTTGGGAAATGAGTTGCCCAACGAAATAATATCTGTAATTACTACTCCCCATTGCTGGAAATAATCTTAATAGAGAATTTGGTTCTTTTTGATTTGCCATATAAAAACCGGGGATTCGCTTTCTGGAATACTTATTTTACTATTCTCAAATATCAAATCTCAACTCTCAATTTATCAACTATTAGTGTGGACGGGGTTTTCTCTTTGTTTGCGCCGGGCATATTGACAACCTTCTGGACATATTTTTCCAAATTCTTCAATGCAATTTTCACACAAAATAAAGTGTCTGTGACAACCAATAGTGTCGCAATTAATATAGTTTTCGGAGGGTTTCAAACAGCGTTCACACTTCCCAACAATTTCATGAGCAGCGTCTGTTGTATTAAAACCCATGAGTATCCTTTGATCAAATACATATAACTTTCCTTTGAAATGCTCGTTTGGATATTTTTCCATATAGCTTACGATTCCACCCTGGAGTTGGTATACATCAGAAAATCCATTACTGACCAAAAATCCTGACGCCTTCTCACATCTCACTCCGCCGGTGCAAACGGTCAATACTTTTTTGTCTTTCAGATCTTTTAGCATCGGAAGTAATTTTGGTAAATCACGGTAGTTAGTTAAAGGTGGCAAAATTGATCCTTCAAAATATCCGGATTGGTGCTCGTAATCATTACGCATGTCCACAATATAGAACTCCTCCTTATTTTCAAACCATTTATGTAGTTCTTCTGGTGACAAATATTTTCCCGTCACACTCCATGGTTTCAGGTCATTTTCATGTAAATGCATGCTGACAATTTCCTCGCGAACTTTAATAGAGAGTTTTGGAAAAGCACTACCAGTACCAGTTGATTTTTTCCAGTGAATTCCGGAAAAACGTGGGTCTTGTTCAATTGTTTTTATGTATTTCTCGGTTGCTGATATTGTCCCCTCAACTGTTCCATTAATCCCCTCATCAGCCAAAATAATTCTTCCTTTAAGATTTAATTTTTCGCATAACCTCCTCTGCTCCCGCATTTCGTGCACGGGATTTTCAATAGGAACATACTTATACCAAAGTAATATCTGATATTTCATGAGTTCAATTATACAGTTTATTTATATAAGTTTCCATTTTTCAGTTTCCAGTTTTCAATTAGATTTCATTTAATTAATTTTCATTGAGAATTAACTGTGAATTGTAAATTGAGAACTGATAACTTATCAATACTCTTGACTATTTACATATTTCAATTTAATATTTCAGAAATGTCAGCTAAGTACCGCCAACTATTTTTGGAAATGATGGAAGAGCATCGAGACACAATGCTTGATTTCAAAGAAGTTCATGACAAATTTGTTGAAGATGAAGAAACTTTTAAAAAAGAGTTCAATGAAAAAGGTGCAAAAGTCGTTGATATTATTCGTGAATACGAAAGGAAATTAACCTCCCAACAAGATAAAGGACAGTATTCAAAATTTTCAACGGGACTTTCTGACAAATTCTGGGATCAGATACGTGCCTTTCTCCCCCGCATTGATTTCGTAGGAGTAAAATAAGCGTTTAGCTATTAGCGTTTAGCGTTTAGTTAATTTATAATTAAGTCTCATGAAAACTAATGTCACAGAATTTAAGATCGAAGAAATAGTTGAGGGAACTGGTCCTGCCGTTAAAGCAGGTGACACCGTTGTTATTCATTATACCGGTACGTTTGATGATGGTGAAAAATTTGACAGTTCAGTAGACCGGGGTGCTCCATTCCAAACAAAAATCGGTGTTGGTCATGTTATTGCCGGTTGGGACAAAGGAGTCCCAGGGATGAAAAAAGGCGGAAAAAGAAAATTATATATTCCATATACTTTAGGGTATGGAGAAGAAGGTGCCGGGGATGTTATCCCACCACTTGCCGATCTCATATTCGAAGTTGAACTCCTCGAAATCAAATGAGTTTCCAGTTACAATTTCTCAATTCTCAGTTAGTTCTCATTGAAAATTAATTAAATGAAAACTAATTGGAAACTGTGAACTGAAAATTGAAAACTAGTGTTCCTATCCTATCTCTTCCCGCTTGGAGTGTAAGAAGAAAAACCACTGATCAAAGAAAGCAACCAACCCTTTGTAAGGCGCCTCAATAATAAAGTCTAAAATAAATAAGAAAATATTTATTTGAGAAATTCCTGCGGTCAGATATTGTCCAACTCGGGCAATTGGCATGAAGAAAAAGTCGACAATTGGAGTAAGTATTCCTTGTCTACTCTCAACACTATATTCGTGTGCAGTTATATTTATTCGGTAAGCCAAGAAACTTACTATTGCTAAGAAGAATATAAATATCATTTGACTGACCACACTAAAATGCAAAAGTGAAAGACCCAATGAAACAGCACCAAAGCTTAAAAGAAATGCAGTCACCCATAAAATACCAAATACCCATTCCATAACGGTTTGTGGTTTTTTACTGTCAGGAAGTGGAAAAACAATTGAACGTCCTACCTTTGGCATTTCATCAAATAAAAGTGCATGGATTCTGGATAAAATTAGTCTAGAGTTTTTATCACCAGGTGTTCTTATTGAAAATCCAACAACAATCATAAAAAGAGTTGGAATCGCAACATTTAAAGCAAGCGTTAACCATTGAACGTGTCCCAGAAAAATTCTTTCATATGTTCCTTCAATGCCAAAAGCAATTAATGTTTTTGAAAGTAAAATAAATATTACACTTCGTATAATTGCACGTCTCACTTTCTCAGAAATTGTTTTATATTTTTTCTTGCAAGCTGCCAATACATTATCATTTAATTCTTGCTCGTTTTGGGCCAGTTCTCGAATGTTTTCGTTACTCGCAAATATATCTTCCATAATAAGAAAAGGTGGGATTTGTCTTTTAACATATGACAAAATTTTAAAACGAGCCGGATGAGTTAGCTGTTTTTCTATTTGTGTATGTGCGTCAACAAATTTTTCTGCAACAGATGCCGGTTCTTGAAAACTCATCTTCCCAAAGTATTGTGTGTAAAGCTTGAATCTTAGAAAAGCAAGATCGTCTTTTGAATACGCACGTCTGATAGCTATAAACAACTGAACATCCCTTTCCTCCTCCATCCCCTCATCAATTGTGATATTGTGCTGCAAAACATAAAATATATAGTTGCCGACTGCTTCCTCTACTTTATTTGGATGGAGTGTTTGCTCTACATCAGATGACATTAATTGAAACATGAGATTCCGCATCTCTCCTTCTTTTAGGATATGGTTTTTTACGATTTCATTTTTTAGTTGGAGATAAAAATTTATAATTTTTTCGATATTGTTTATCGTCTCCTCAGTGTACAAACTCTCCGGAAAATACCGTGCCCACACTAGCTCTTTAAGTAGTGGCTTTGCAGCGGTTGCTCCAGTCCCACCAAGAGCTAGTCTTCTTTTTAAGATTCTCTCAATTGATGCTCTGAGAATTACTTCCTCGTCACGGTATTCGATAGAATTTCTGAATTTTTCGTACCAGGAAGCAAGCTCGGATACGAGGGGATTTATAATATTGGCACTTTCAAGCGGTACTTCTTTTGCCTTCTCGAAAAGATGAATAAGATTTTCTGAGAATTTATTCAACTGCATGTTACTAATTATATGCATGTATAGACTCACACACAAGCATTGCTTAATAACGGAGCAACTAAACCCTATCCCACAAGGGTCAAGCTTCGCTTAAACGCTAACAACTAAACCCTGAGCTATTATGATCTATTTAAAAAATGAATCATTGCGGTAATTTTATCCCCGCACATTCTATTATCTAATAGATATTAGCTAGAAGTTATTGTAGTTTAAAACATTCTTTTTCTGTGCAAAATATACACCAAAAATGCGAATATGTTTTGTTATTTTTTATTTATATAAAACCCTTGATTCGTTGCTATTATTTGTACAAAAACAATTCTCAAGTCTTAAATCTCAATTTTCAATTCATATACCCTTCGGGCAGTCTGCGTGAATTAGACAATTTTAGCCTTGAATGGTAACATAGGAGTTCATGAAATCATCTCAAATGCATTCTTTTCCGGATAGAGAAAAGTTAGAATTATTAGCCCGCGAAATCATAGGAATTAAAAATTCTCTTCGCCTAGGAAACGTTTCTCTCACACCTCTCAATTATTCTGAGGAGATGGCAAAATTCTTTGAAAACCATTCTTATAATCCACAATACATTTACAAAAAACAGGAGCTTCCAAATATCCCTGAAATAATTGATAATTTTAAATTAAGAGTTGATTCTTTGAAAATTCCTGAGGATCTCAAACAACATATCTTGGAATTTTTAGATAATCAAATTGATTTATATCATACAAAATTGTCAATCGGAGAAGATGATTTTTCCGAAATCGTTCATAAACTTTATAATTGGGGAACCGACCGGTTAGATTTGTTGCTAGCAAATACTCCGAATGTAGAATTTAAGATGCATATAAAACATAAAATAAAAGATGCGCAAAAAATAAAAGAAAGATTTGAAAAAGCTCTTCGAAAATATAATATTAATAGCTTTACCGTTAAGATTAATAGCTTTGCTCCGCACATGATTGGGGTTGGTTATAATACAATAGTAATAGGAAGCGAAATTAAGAGATTTGAATGTAATGTAGATCGGCTCGTAGTCCATGAAATAGAATCACATGCCATTCAAACTGAAAATATAAAAAATTCATCAACTCTTCTTACTGAATTTACAAAATATGGAAACCAAAATTTATATAGCGAAGGGCTTGCTATATATAATGAAATCATAACAAGAAAAATTACTCCAAGTGCTTTTGAAATGTATTTCCATCGGATAAAAGCTGTGAGAAATATCGATAAGAGTTTTGTTGAGATTTATGAAATATTGTCACAAAATCTAAGTCCTCAAAGAGCCTTTATTATGACGTATCGTGTTAAAAGAGGTATGCGCGATACATCCCGCCCGGGAGGATTTCCAAAAGATGCGTGTTATTTATTGGGATACCATGAAATTGAAAATCTGAGAGCGGAAAAATATCCAAGAAAATTACTTTATGCAACTAAATCTCCGATTTTATCTAATATCCTCTTCAAATACGATCTTATCGATACAAAAAATATTTTAGTTCCAAGATTTTAAAATTCAAATGAATATTGTACCAATCAAAACACACAAAATAACGGTGAAAGACAATGACATACTTAAAATAATTGATCAATATGTCCCTACTCTTTCTGAAAATTCCATTCTCGTTATTACGAGTAAAATAGTCTCACTTTGTGAGGGTAACACAGTTGCCATGGATTCTATTGATAAGGAAAGCTTGGTCATCTCACAAGCTGACAAATATCTTCCGAAAGAAACAAATTCATTCCAACTAATAGTAACTTTAAAAAATAATATATTGGCAGTAAACGCCGGAATAGACGAATCAAATACAATTGACGGATATGTATTATGGCCAAAAAATCCTCAAGATAGTGCAAATAAAATAAGAGAACATCTGGTTCAAAAACATAATATAAAAAATGTTGGAGTTTTGATAACAGACAGTAAAACCACACCACTACGATATGGAATAACGGGAATTGGGATCGCTCATAGTGGATTTTTGGCACTTAATAACCACGTTGGTACACCAGATATTTTTGGGAGGATTTTAAAAATGACTCAAGTTGGAGTTATGGAAGGAATTGCCGCTGCTGCAGTAGTTGTTATGGGTGAAGGCGCAAATCAAACCCCACTTGCTGTTGTTACGGATATTTCATTTGTTAATTTTCAAGACAGAAATCCGACAGAGGAGGAATTAAAACTTCTTTCTATAGACCCTGAGACCGATGTTTATGGCGTTTTATTACAAAATGCCCTATGGAAAAAAGGCAAAAACTCTTGACAATCCAACCCGTTTTCCTGTAACTTAGTTTGTAATGGATATTCAACCGGAATCCCCTAATATTAATTCTAGTGTTCAACCAGTTGACGGTGTAGTACCCCCAAGTTCTGCTGCCGAAGCGTCTGTTGCTGCTCCTTCTGATCCGAATGCACAATCGACTACTCTTACTCAAGATATGGAGGCAACAGGAGAACATCCGGCTGTCTTAACAGGACTTGAACCTGTTGGTACACCTCAAACACCTGAAATAATAGCAACCCACAACGCAATGGTTGAAGAGAAGAAAGATGTTCAAAACCAACCACCAGTGACCGAACAAAGACGAGGTTTGTTTGGAAAAGTTATTGGTGGAGCACTGGAAGGAATGGGTCTTAAAAGTAAAAAGCCAGAAGTTGCAGCTGTTGCGACCCCACCTGATCATTTGATACCAACAGGCAATGGGACACTTCAAACTCCAGATGTAGCAAACCTTAATGGAGCGACGGCAGATGGTGCCTCTGCTCCAAAGTTTGAAGCACCCACTGCAACAACACCTGAGAATAATTACGCTGGACTCTCAACACCTGATGCAACAGCTGCCGGTGTTGCGACTGGTGTTCCATTCCAAAATTCTATTTCAAGTCCAGAAAATGGCGGAGTGGTCGCATCTTCACCTGCTCCAGCAGAAGTTGTTGCATCAGATGCACCAAGTCTTGGAACATCTCAACCGGAAGTTGTACCTCAGCCACCCGTTGAACCTATGGCTGAAGCAGAAGAATCAATTGCAGAACCTGTTGCCCAAGTAACTACTGAAGACAAGCCTGCAGAATTTACACCTAGCGCAACTGCTGAACCTGCGCAAGAGGAAAGCACACTTCCTGATGCTCCGACCACTACTCCAGTCGAATCTGTTGCTGATGTCACAACTACTCCTGTTGCCTCTGTTCCAGCGGTAGAACCAGTTGCAGAAACTCACGTTGAAGAACCTGAAGCACCAATTCAATCCGCTGATGCAAATGATGAAGCTGTTCATGCTGGTCCGGGAGCTGTCGCTGATGGAATGCAAGCTCCTCCTGATTGGTCAGTCGATGGGACTGCATCACATCCTGATGCCCCTGTTGTTAGTGGAGATGCTGCAGTTGATGGAGATGCATTAGGAAAAGCAATGGCAGATGGTGCTGCTGCTGCAGCAGACAAACCACCTTTTACCACTGAAGCATTAAACAGTAGTGAAGAAGTTGGCCACGATATCCCAATTGAAACCGGATCAGAACCAGCTACAACCGGTGAAGTCGCTGATGCCGCTGTAGCTACTGCTAACACTGATGTTGATCCAACCGCTCCGGTAACTGCAGTTCCCGGTGGTATGTCACCAACAGATCCAAATGCTTCTGCTACTGGACCAGGGATGGTTGATGGCTCAAGCCCACTCGCTGCAGGTCTACCACAAACTCCAAAGCTGGAAATTGTTCCAAATTCAAAAGAAGTAAATAACGTACTCGCTTTCCCAGGTGAAGCGCAACAATCAGTTTCCGAATCAGCACCAGCAACAGGACTGGATTCACTTGGAGGTACTCAAGCAACTGCAGGTGAAGCTCCATCTAACGTCATTGCTTTTCCAGGAGCATCTCCACTTGCCCCGACCGGAACAGATGGCCAAAGTTAGTTAGTATTCGCTTCTTCCTTCCAAAGCTCGACCCAATGTCACTTCATCCGCATATTCAATATCTGCACCGACCGGCAATCCTCTCCCAATTCTACTGATCTTAATCCCTAATTCCTCGTTCTTCATACCTTTCACAATATACATAGCTGTTGCTTCTCCCTCCATCGTGGGATTTGTAGCTATAATAATTTCTTCTATTTGCTTACCACTTGCTGCTTGCTGCTTGATCCTCTTCATCAGTTGTGGAATATAAATGTCATCCGGTCCGATAGAATTTAATGGATCAACAACTCCATGCAATACGTGATATACCCCTTTATATTTGTCTGACTTTTCAAATGCCAGAACGTCTAGAGTATCTTCAACTACACAAATAGTTCCATTGTCACGCTCCGGATCTGCACATACATCACAAAGTTCAGTAGTCCCGATATTAAAACAAATCGCACACATTTTCGTATTTTTCTTAAGATTTATAAGCGCGTCGGCAAAATCTTCTAGATCACTTTGGGGAACATGCAGTAAATAAAATCCCAATCGTTGCGCCGACTTAGGGCCAATACCGGGAAGACGCTCAAAACTTTCTACAACACGCTCTAATGCTTTTGGAATTCGCATAATAGTAAAATAGGGATTAGTAATTAGTAACTAGGTTTATTCATATCAGAACCTATTTGCTAGTCACTAGTTACTATTTCCTGAAGTTATACTGTCATTAACTCTTGCTCTTTCATTTTCTCTATCTCATCAATCTTTTCAACATATTCGTCCGTTAATTTCTGTACTTCCTTTTCCAACCTCTTTTCATCATCCTCTGTAATCTCATTATTTTTTTTCATTTTTCCTATTTCATCATTTGATTCGGCTCTCGCTTGCCTGATCATAATTTTTCCATTCTCTGCTTTTTTATGAACAAGTTTTACAAATTCTTCACGACGTTCTTGAGTCAAAGGTGGAACGGTAATTCTGATAATACTCCCATCAACCGATATTCCAAGCCCCATTTGTGAGTCGAAAATGCCGCGTTCTATGTCCCCAATTACCGAATGGTCAAAGGGAGTAATTACAACCGTCGATGCATCCTGCACATGAATTGTTGCAAGCTCATTTACTTTAAGCATCGCCGATCCTCCATATGCTTTGATAACTATATTTTCAACAAGTTGAGGATTTGCTTTACCGGTCTTTACGGTTCCAAAATCATCTTTGAGGACCTGAAGGGCCCGCTCCATGCGTTGCTTTGTTGCTGATTGTATTTGTTGATCCATGATTTTAAAAAGTATAGTCTCTCAATTCTCAAATCTCAACTCTCAAGTTTCAATTTAGGGTATTATGCTTTTCCCCTGCAGAAGTCTAACTATATCAAGTAATGTCACGACCGCCATAAGACCAAGTAGGAGAACGAGCCCAACACCATGAGCATATGCTTCGTATTTTGGACTTACTTTTTTGCCAGTAAGCATTTCGATTATCATAAAGAAAAAACGACCTCCGTCAAGGGCTGGAATAGGTAAGATATTAAGAACGGCTAAATTTAGGGAAAGAAGAGCCATGAACCACAATACTGCAAACCACCCTGCTCTTACTGCTTCACCAGTTAGCTGCGCAACACCAATAGGACCTGCTACTCCTTGTGGTTTTGTCCCATGCAAAACAAAATCAACTATCATCGTGCCAAGCCCACTTGCTATCATCCACGAAAATTTTGCAGCCTCAATTGTCCCAAAAATGGGCGCTTCAAACCAGGAATATTTTTTAACTTCGATGTTGGATATTGCAACCCCCATCGCACCCTGATTTTTCGGAGCATTTAACCGTGGAGTTAACTTTGTCGTAAATTCGCTGTCTCCTCTTTTTACAATAAGAGTCACTTCTTGTCCGCGGAGTTTTTTGGTTTGTGAAATAAATAATTCTGTTGTTTTTATTTGCTTACCATCAATTTTTAATATTCTGTCATTTTTTAAAATGCCGGCAATTGCAGCAGGTGAATTAGGCGCAACTTCAGTGACAATAATGTTGTCCGTAGGTAGTGGAACTCCTTGTGTCGCAAAGAGAAATGAGATAACAACAATTGCCAAAATTACATTCATGATAACCCCAGCAGTAACAACTGCCATTCTTTGCCACAGCGGTCTTGCATAATATGCCCGCTCCACCTCATCCACACCCTTGCTACTTGCTTCTTGCTGCTTGCTTCTTACCGAACCCCCTCCTGCTGCATCTTCACCATACAATTTCACAAACCCTCCTACAGGAAGCCAGTTAATGGAATATACGGTCTCACCTATTTTGCGACTGAAAGCTCTCGGTGGGAACCCAACTCCGAATTCTTCTACCTTAATTCCTAATTTTTTGGCAACAAAGAAATGACCTAATTCGTGGACGATAACAAGAACGGAAAGGATTATTATGAAAGCAAGAACTGTAACCAGCATTGACTCATTATATAGAAATTCTGATAAAAACTAAAGTCTGAGGACTAATGACTAAAGACTAAATTTCTGATCTCTTGAAGTCTCCGATTTGGATATTTTCTCCTAATTTCGCGATTGTTTCGGTGACTAAATCATTGATAGTTTTACTGCCATCTCTTATATATTCTTGTTTTAACAAAGCTGCTGTATCTTTTGGGTTCATTGCAGCAACTTGCATTGCAACTTCATGAGCGAGTGTTTTAAATTCATCTGTTCTTGCAACAAAATCAGTTTCGCACAATAACGAAACTAGTACTCCTACTTTTCCTGTCTGGTGAACATATGATTCAACAAGACCTTGTCCTGTTTCGCGATCGCTCTTTTTAGCTGCTTTTTCAAAGCCTTTTTTTCGTAGAATATCTTCTGCTTTTTTCATATCCCCCTTTGCCTCTTCCAAAGCATTTTTACAATCGGCAAAGCCGGCTTGTGTTTTTTCTCTTAATGTTTTTATTTGTTCTGCTGTTATTTTCATATTTTTTAGGAATAAAGATGATAGGAATGAGTGATAAATCTTTACAGACTGATCACTAATTCTTAAATCCTAATTCTTACCATCTGCTGCTTTTGCCTGCCCGTCATCGCTTCGCTCAGACGCTTGCGGGCGGGCCTTCTTGGCAACCTCTTTCGCTGCTTTTTCAGCGGCAATGTTATCTGCTTTTGTTTTTTCCTTTGATCCTTCGATCCATGCATCTATTAAATAGGTAGTTATTAATTTTATCGATCCGACTGCATCGTCATTTGCCGGAATTGAATAAGTAACTTCAGATGGATCTGCATTTGTATCGGTTATTCCAATTGTGGTAAGTCCAACTCTTCCTGCTTCTCTGACTGCAGTGTTTTCCCCATGTGTGTCGATGATAAAAACAGCTTCAGGAGCTTCTTTAATAGTATAAAGCCCACCATATATATCTTTGAGTTTTGCGAGTTCTTTCTCAAAAATTCCCACTTCTCTTTTCGTGTATCCTCCGCGGTCTTCAGCGGTTACTATTTTTTCAAGGTCTACTAATTTTTTGAAATTTTTCTTAACTTCTTCAAAATTTGTAAAAATTCCACCAATCCACCGGGAAATTATATAGTGAATTGTGTCTGGAGTTATTTCACGAGCACGTTCTACTTCTTCTTTAACAATAGTTTGAGCTTGCCTTTTTGTACCAACCACTACGAGACTTCCACCTCTTGAAGCAAGATCCTTAACATACTCAGCAGCCGCAATAAGACCCTCCTGAGTTGCTTCAAGATTGATGATATTAACCCCACTGCGGGCTTCAAAAATATAGCGGTTAGCTTTTGGATTCCGACGGTTAACCTGATGTCCAAAATGACAACCTGCTTCCAATAATTCTTCTAATGTGATTTGTCTCATATTTATTCCTTACTTTCCTCCGCTTTGCAGGCGTATTGCAGCCAGGAAGTAATCCAAAGCGTGTGTAATGAAGGTAATTATACCTGATGTAGTAGAATGTATCAAGTAGCAGGTAGAAAGGATGAAAATTCAAAACTTTACTGATCTAAATTGTTGGCAGAAAGGACATGCATTATTACTTCTAGTCTACAAGGCAACTTCTCGATTTCCAGCTTCAGAACAATTTGGCTTAACTTCGCAAATTAGAAGAGCCGTACTCTCCATTACATCCAATATTGCCGAGGGTTTTGGACGATCCTCATTAAGAGAAAAGGTTCAATTTTACAATATCGCATTAGGTTCTGTTGTTGAAGTCCAAAATCAACTTATTGCTTCAAGAGATTTAGGATTAATAGAGAAAAAGAATTTTGATTTAGCTTGGGAATTAACTATAGAAACACACAAGATGATAAATGGACTAATTAAAAGTCTTAAATCCTCCTATTAACCTTTCTACATAATGCTTGCTGCTTGCTACTTATCAGAGGTCGCTGCAGATTTTTTGTGCGATTTCTTTGTATATTTGTTTCAATTTCGTTGGATCTGGAGTCTCGTAAAAATTAGTAGGAGAAGACACAATATTTTGCATCATGTTGCGCATTGCTGGCAGAAAATACACATCATCCGGATCATTTTTATCATAAATTGCTATCGCGTAAACATTTATTCCTGCATCACGGATTTCACGAGCTATACTTGGTTCTTGAGTTGGATCTTGAGATAATGCAAAACATCTTCCTCCATGTAACAGGCCACTTGGACAATTCGTTCCTGTTTCGGATCTATCCTCAGGGACACCGTCAGACAATAAAATCATTGCAAAATTATTTTCGGGGAATTTTTTTTGTGCTACAATAATTCTATCTTTCATGAGTGCAAATGCAGCTCTTGTGTGGGTAGAACCTGCTGCATATAGCGCTTTTATAGCAGAAGCAACTTGTCCTTTTACATCCTGATATCTTGAAAATGGAACATCTTCACTCGTTTCGATTGAGTTATCATTACTACTAAATGAAATCATACCAATTACTGATTGGTTACCAAGCCCTGTAGTGAATGTACTAAGCGCATCTTTAAGATTTGTCATCTTTTCTCCCCTCATAGACCCAGAGCGATCAACAATAAGTCCAACAGCAGCCTTACTTGCGCATTCTCTAAATTTCAAAGTTTTTAATTGTAGACGTGATCCATTTGCAGAAGGGGTTTCAAGAACCAATTCCAAGTCTCCCGTTTCACCCGGATCCGAGAGGACTGTTTTTGGAGTTACTCCTCTTGAGAGTAATATGCCCATGCCAATTGCTAGTGCAATGAATGCAATAGTGAACATTGTACCCGGTCCAGTAAGACTCATTCCAAAACGACCACCAGATGAAGAACCTCCGTTACCAAAATATCCACCACGTTTTCGTCTTTCAGCCATACTTCATTGTACGCAAATAAAGAATAAAGAATCAAGAATATCGTGACTCTGTGGTATGCTTAAACTATGCTCAAAAACTGCCTTGATGCTTACTACTTGCTACTTGCTACACGCGAGCAACGCTCGCGCGGCCAATCCACCGTTTATATTATTCTTGTCATTGTTGTTATCATTTTTGCTGTAATGCTTGCAGGTGGTGGAGGCTCACTTTTTACCGGAAATGAACCATCTTCAATAACTGACGAGCCCTCCCCTACTACTGACGCAAATTCTACCCCTGGAAGCACAACCGTCACCCCTACTCCAGATGCCAGTTGGTCAATTGATATTGTGGAGGGGACTTGCCAAACAGGAAAGTCTTCTTTCAAGCAAGAAAATATCACGGCAAAAGGAAGTACTGATGGCACAATCACTCTTGAGATTGAAAATCCTGTTGGTACGTGGAAGCTAGATGCTGCAATCCCCTTTCATTCACCTGCCGAAAATTACAGCGTAAAACTTGATAACGCAACCGGCTACAATACAAAAAATTGGAGAATAAAACTTTCATCGGGAGGTGTCGAAAAAGTAATAAAAACCGGCCCCCCTACCGGCTGCTAGTAGAATTAGTAATGTTGACATTGAATATAAAACTTAATAAAGTTATGGTAGCATGAAATCATTCTCCAACTTTGTTTTTTTTATTGTTTTATTCGGTATTTCACTATTCATTCTAATTTCACCACAAGCTATCCAAGCTGCAGAAGGGGATACGGTTCTAAAAAAATGTGACTACCCGGCTCTTGAACCAGTAAGTTTTAATTGCACTAGCTCTACTACATATGACAAAAAAACAATTAAATTCCCTGCTGGTCTTCGGGGCAGCTCAAAAGAATCTTTTTCATGTCCAGTTAATAGTCATTGTGTAGATTTAGGTTATATGTGTGAAGAGATAAATCCAGCTAGCGCTGGGGGTATTAAGTGCGTAGAGGATGCTGGAAGTTATACTCCACCACCTAAAGGTAGAGAAGAATATCCGACAAATTCACCTGCCCCATCTTCATCATCCAATACTACAGGTAAACAATGTTATGGTTTAGATTCTTACTGTAACAATGGTCAATTTTGTGCAGGTAGAGACTTTCAGGGGTTATCTATTTGTGTTAACCCCAATAGTCTTCCAGTTGGCGCCGCCTGTAATAGAAATGATGCTTGCTATAACCCAGCTCACTGCGATAGTACAACTCACACTTGTGGATGGGGCTCAGAATCGCCAGCACCATCAGGAGATAATTCATGTCTGGATTATGACCCACCGTACACGCCAGCTCAAACTGCAGAGGTATTCTCATGTGACACGTCTTCAAACCCATGCTCAGGACCAAATCAAGCTAAATATACATCTACTTCATATAATAAATGCTCCAATGGCGGAGTTTGCTGCTACAACACAGTCAAATACGCCGCAAGAAAATTACAATCAAACGGATCAGGAAACAATCCTCCACCCGCCTCCACAACAACAGCTCCAGGGCAGGACAGTCCTGCTCCATCTAGTGACAGGTGTACTGCAGAAGGGAAAGGAAATCTGGATACAGCATTTAGCAAACCGGATGGATATTGGGGAGCAACATGCGGAGGGAAATTTATAGGAGAAACAAATCCTGCAACAGCAGTTAAAGGTAGACAGTACGCTGATAGGTATAAATGTACAAAAACTGGTGCTGACGGAACAAACTATGTAGATGTTAAATTCAGCTCTCCAACGGACCCAAATAACCCATGCGACCAAGTTCCATGGATTGATACTTCTGTAACTCCAGTTTGTAAAGCCGGAGTGGGTGGAGCTGTAGTTGACTGTGCAAAAGTAAATGGTCCAAATTATACCTGTACTTTTGACTACAATTCCTCAGGTACTCAAGACAAAAATACTCTTACTCACTGCTGTCCAGACAACAAAAGGTATTGCGATGTTGCTGGCACTTGTGTTGATGCAGGACAGGGGTGCTATGGAAAATTGAGTCTGCAAAGCGTTTGTATAAAAGGAAATGACAACGATTGCTCAGATTATGCAGCTGGCGCAAGATGCTTAGATCCTGATGGTGATAAGATCTTCCATTGCCTCTATCCACCGGGAACACCTACTCCTACTCCCACAGCTGGAGTAGCAAAGAATTGTACCGTTGGACAAAAAGGAACAGGGTGTGCATGTGACTCACAAACTTCCTGCGGATGTGCATCAACTCATAATCCAGAGCCATCTCTTGATGACCCGACAAAATACTATTGCATGCCTTTCCCATCAACTGGTATGAAATGGTGTAGTGTCACAAAAAGTGCAATGCCGGCAAACACTGACCCCGCAGTTTGTAAAGGTTCTACTCCATACTCAACACCAACTCCACAATCAAAAGGATGTCCAAATGATGGAAATCATCTTTGTGTACCTACTAATTATTGTCAGGTTGGATTTGGACCAAGCAATGACAGTACTGCAAATACTGCATGCGCCGGATGGAATCCAGACACCCCACAGTGTTATACGAGAGGAAATCAACCACTTTCAACATGTACAGCTGCTCCACCTGTTGTAACATCTGCACCTGGAACTACCACTACCCCAGTTCCAACAAAAGGACCTGCTGCATCAGGTTGTCCAATAGATAATGGAGACGGGAGGGTAAATAGTTGTCAGGCTAAACCAGCTTGTACAGGTTCATATCCAAATCCAAGACCAGTAGGAGATGCGGATTGTGCTGCAGCATATGGAGACATAAGGGGGCTTTGTTGTACGTCAAATTAATATGGAAGAAGAAAATAAAAACATAAGTCAGGAGCCAGAAGCTAAAAGCCAGAAGCCAGAAGTTACTTTGCAGAAACTGATTAAAAACAAAGTCGTTCTTTTGGCTGGGGCAATAGTTCTTTTTCTAGTTATAATTTTTGTCGTGGCACTTATTACCGGAAAAGGTGGGAAAAATGGGATTTTCACTGGCCCTACACCGACAGTAAATCTCACTTCTCCTGAAGCGACGGTTTATTTTGATCCGACCACAGTGAATGCATTGCCAGGAAAAACGCAATCAATTGATGTATATGTTAACACCTGGGGCAAAGAAATCTCCGGGGCAAATATTTCTATAGCCTATAACCCCAATGTAATTGACAATGTAACACTTACCCAGTTCAAAGACAAAAATTCTACAGTTTCACTCGCCTTTGAGACATCTTCCTCTTCAAATGACACTGTTCATGGGATTATAACTCTTCCTCTTCAAATGGCCGCAACAACTCCCCTACAAAAAGGGCAAGGTAAAGTAGCTGTACTTACATTTGTACCCAAAAACACAAATGTCACAAAAACTTCAATATCATTCTCTCCTGCAACTGCTTTGATCAATAGAAACGGCGGAAAAGTTATAGTTCTTCAAAAAAGCACTCTTATCGTAAATTATCCCATCAATGGCGTTTTCCCGACAGAGCCCCCGGTAGTTTATAAATAAGAAGCTATAAGTCAGAAGTCATAAGGTAGAAGTGAAATGTTAAAAGCTCTATACTATTTATATGATTAAACTTCTGTCTTATGTCTACTGTCTTATGTCTACTAAACAGCAGAAGGGTTTTTCTGCTCTTTCTCTTTTTTTCATGGGGCTTGTTCTTCTTGTCATCATGAACTTTACTGGATTTTTCAAGCACCCCAAATCTCCAATTTCAGATACAAATACGTATACGTCATCCGGTAGCAAACAGGTAGATAGCAAAGGGCTACACATGACAGATCTTGATTTTGATTCTCCAACTCCAACAGCAGTTACCCCAATTCCCACACAACCGGGAATTACAATTATCCCTACTCCCACAGGCAATTACTGCCCTCACTATGGGGAAAGGATAGGTTGCACCTGTAATCCAAATCTACCAATTGGACTGTATTGCAATGGGAATTTCCCACCACTTGCAAATCCAACATGTACAGGCGACACGCCTCAATGTCAGGCGCGTGCTTCAGAGGATCCGTCATGCCATTGGTATTGCATGGGAAAACCGGTAATTTATCTGTACCCTGAAAAACCTACTTTTGTTGATGTTACAGTGTCAGGAAACATAGTAGAAAGTATTCCTGAATATAATAATGGCTGGTTTGGAGTGTTGGCCATGCCAAGCGGAGTTTTGAAATACCAAGGTAATTACTACAGGGAGCTTTATTACGAGTCAGAATCAAAAACGCTAAATGCTCCCAACAATGGAATGTTTATTAAAACCGAAAACATAAGAAATGAACTTAAAATTAAAACACAAAAACTTGGTCTTAATTCTTTCGAATCGGAAGAATTCGTTGAATACTGGACTCCCCGCTTGACAGATCTTAACAAAAAATATATTTTCTTCTCAATTTTAGACCGCGAGGAAAAAGAAAGAACTGATCATGTTGAAATTTCACCAAAACCAGATACCTTCATCCAGTTTATCGCATACTTTAAAGGTGTTGATGAGAAGTTTGAAACCAAACTATTTGATCCACCCACTCCTCCAAAACGTATTGGATTTACAGCTATAGAATGGGGAGGTGTCATCGACAGATGACAACGACCCTCAAATTAGAATGCGCCGCCATGAAATGGCTAGTGCTCTGGGAGCAGGGCGGCGTTATTGATAATAACGCCAGTCCTGAGCTTGTCGAAGGAAGGAGCATCGAGCCGGAGGCTCAGTAGTTAGTAGCTAGAAGCTAGTAGCTAGAAGCAAGAAATATTATGCAAATACAGAAAGGTCAGATTTTGATGCCACTACTTTTTATCGTTATTGCTTTTGGGATACTTATGACTAGTGGCGCGATGATCAACAAATCCGCAACAAATCCTACTGAGCAATATGGTCAGGACACATCAGATATAGGACCGGCAAATCAAAACCTTCAATTAAAAACTCTGAAATTTAAAAGATTTATCCCACCTACATTAGACTGTGGAAATGGGAAAATTCAAGGAATTTCGGAACCATATATCCTCTGGGCAATAGACCCTGCACCCGGAAATATTGTGCAAAAAGATGGGAAAATTAAAGTGTTTTATCAGGATGAATGGCCAATAACTCTTGGAAAAGGAGCGGTTACCGAGCCTAAAAGCTCTCAAGATCATGCCATAAATCCTAATGTAGGAGATGAAACAGCAAAAGACTCGAATGGATTTCCGTTCTACCCTGCAATATTTATCAGTGATATAACAACAGATCCTGCCAACACAGATGGTGATGTTCAAAGTGGAGGAAAGCCCCACAAACCTGATGAAATATTTGGAGCTTGGAAGGCTCTTAATTCAAATACCGCACCATTCCCTGCAAATGCTCTTGACTTGGGACCGGGTGCTGACCCTTTTCCAAAAGAATCAAATGTCAAATTTGATGGTCAAAATCAGAGATTTGAGCCCTCGTATGGCGCTGAAATGATATGGGAAGTAAAAAACCTTGGTTTAACCGATGGTCATATTTATAGAGCGCAAATAATTCTTCATGATGGAGATCGTGGCGAAGGAGATATCAGTGAAGCCTGCACAACAATTCAATACTAAATCTATTTTAAAGAAAGCATCATTTTGACAAAATTCCGCTCAAGCTCTGTATCTAAACCATTTTTTGAATACGTTAAAGTTATCTTTATAATCACATCTTTTTTCTCGACAAAATCAATTTTCTTGTGAATTAGTGGATCCTCAATTTTTTTAGGAATAAATTCCACTGAATTTTCGAAAGAAAGTGGTTGTGCTTCAGGTTCATAATTATTAAGAAGATACGGTCGTATCAAATCCTCATATGAGTTCTTCGGTTTTGCAAAAACTTCAATGAAAATACTGGAGTTATTGTTTTGATTCACGAATTGGACACTGCTTTTTGCACCTATTGCAGGTTGTGCTTTTTGAACAGTCATATCTCCGGGATACTTCAACTGATAATCGGATGTTATATAAGGTTGAAATTCGGTATTTTTAAACCCTTCACTTTTATTTGAGTTGTTTGTTTGCTGTTTGTTAGTTTCAATTTTCTTTTTCAGCACCTCCGTCTGCTTTCGATCAATATTCATGAAAGATAAAAGTGCAAATGAAAGAAGAACAAAGCAAAGAACAACAACAATAATTGCGAATTTCTTCCACCCAATTTTTTCAATCATCTCCTCCATAATTCAATAGTATCAGAATAAAGGGTTTAGTTCCTAGGGTTTAGTAAATTACATATATTGACAAACCACACTGCTTAAACTATTCTTTTCTAAACTAAACGCTATCCCACAAGGGTCAAGCTTCGCTTAAACCCTAATAGCTATACCCTAAATTATGCTAAGCCAAAAAGATCCTGAAGTTTATACTCTTCTTCAAAAAGAAGACAAAAGGCAAAGAGATACAATTACTTTAATTCCATCTGAAAATTATGCTTCCCTTGAAGTCAGATCTGCACTCTCTTCTGTTTTTACCAATAAATATTCCGAAGGGTATTCAAAAAAAAGATACTATCAAGGAAATGCAAATGCAGATGGAATAGAACTTTTAGCAATTGAGAGGGCTAAAAAATTATTTGGCGTCCCCCATGTAAATGTCCAACCATATTCAGGAAGCCCTGCAAATACCGCGGTCTATTTTGCACTACTCACTCCTCTCAAAGACAAAATTATGGGACTTGCACTTTCATCCGGTGGGCACTTGACTCATGGGTCTCCTGTCTCTTTTTCCGGAAAATATTTTAAAACCGTAAGTTTTCCAGTTACTAAAAACGGAACGCTAAATTATGATGAGATAGAAAAACTCGCAGTCAAAGAAAAACCACAAATCATAGTCTGCGGATTCACTGCATATCCTCAAGTTATTGATTTTGAAAGATTTGGAAAAATTGCTGATAAAGTAGGAGCATATTTACTTGCAGATATCTCACATATTGCAGGTCTTGTTGTTGGTGGAGCTCACCCATCCCCTGTTCCTCATGCTCATATAGTCATGACAACAACACATAAATCACTCAGAGGACCTCGCGGAGCAATGCTTATGGTAACCCAAAAAGGACTAGACAAAGATCCTGATCTAGCATCAAAAATTGACAAGGCTGTTTTTCCAGGACTTCAAGGGGGACCACATGACAACCAAACTGCAGCAATTGCTGTAGCACTTCATGAAGCAGAAACTGCTGATTTTAAAAAATATGCAAAACAAATTGTCCTCAATTCAAAGGCTTTGGCCAAAGAACTTTTATCACTAGGCTTCTCTCTTACAACTGGAGGAAGTGAGAATCACTTGATTGTTGTCGATCTATCAAATAAAGGTGTTAACGGAGCCCTTGCTGCATACGCTTTAGAGCAAGCCGGAATTGTGACAAATAAAAATACAGTGCCATACGACAAAATGCCCCCCTTCTACCCATCCGGAATTAGGATTGGTACACCTGCTGCAACGACAAGGGGTATGCGAGAAAAGGATATGGTAACTTTAGCCCGCTGGATCAGTGATGTTATTGAGGAAATAAAAGGAAATACACTTCCTGAAATTAAAGAGGAACGAAGCCCATTTTTTAAGGAATTTAGAAAGAGAGTTAATGGAAATAAAAGGATAAAACAAATCGCTCTTGAAGTTAAAAAGGCTATGCACGGATTTCCATTGCCTTGACACTTGAAAATATAAATAAGAGTTTGTAAACTTCAAAAGACTTACGATGGCAAAGACACAAAATAGTCTCGACAAAGTCCCTCATTTCATAGATTTATTTCTTTTCGCAAATAGCACCAAGAAAATCAAACGCAGTGGATGGATGCGTGAAAAAATTGATGATTCGGAAAGCTTGGCTGAGCATATTTTCAGCCTTTCATTTTTAGCACTACAACTAGGCACAGAGCTTTCGGAAAGACTCCAATATCCATTAAATAAAGGAAAACTTGTCAAAATGGCACTCATTCATGACATTGGAGAACTTGAAACTGGAGATATTGTAACTTCCCGCGGAACTATCATTGACCAGCAACGTCTCAAAGCAAAAGAGTCAGAACAAAAGGCTAGCATCAAAAAGCTTTTTAAAAAGACGGACCCCTCTAATTTTTCACTCGCCCTCTTCCAAGAACTTATCGACAGAAAAACACTAGAATCCCAATTGCTATGGCAATTGGACAAGCTCGACATGGCACTTCAAGCCTTGGAATACGAAAAAGAACACAAGAAGGATTTGTCAGAATTCTTCGAAAACGCAAAGGCAAGTATTTCCGACGAATTTTTGAAAGAATTACTGGACGAAACCATAAAACGCCGTCCAAAAAAATCTTAATAAACCTCTTTTTCTTCCTTCTTGACTTTGGCTTTGTAGCTCACTACGATGGATATAACCGTGGTATTTTATATGGTAAAGAAATTACTGGTTTTATTGTTTGTAGTTATTCTGTTTGTGTTCTCCGTTTCTCAATCCCACGCTCAAACATCACAAGATATTTCCTGTTCTGATTCAAACCCGTGTCCTTCTCAGATTAACTGTAGTGTTGGTTGTCTTTCAGTCAGTCTAATGTGTGTAAATGGTCTCTGTCGTGTTCCATCGGGTGGGACATGTACTAATACTTTTGGGATGTCTAATGGTGGATGTATAAAAACAAATCAATTTGGGGGTACTGCTGGTAATCAATACTGCACAAAAAATCCATCAGTGGGAAATTACACTTGCCAACCATCAAGTCCAGATGGGACATCATGCCTTGATAATAGCGAATGCCAACCAAACGCAGCCTTCGGTGGAGACAGAGTCTGCGCCGTCAACTTATGTGGAACAAGTCCAAGAGGTGCCTCTTGCTGTCCTTCAGGTAAATTTTGGTGTTCTAGTACTAATTCTTGCACTAATCAAGGTGATGGTTCTTGTCCTTGTGAAGCTACCCAAGTCACACCTACATCTATTCCTACTCCGACTTCCGGAGGGACTGCAAGTGGACCCACACCCACTCCATCCTCTACATGTAAATCAAATGGTATAGTTTCTCTCAGTTATAGTAGAACAGGATGTTTCAACCCCCTTGAAGCAAAATCAGCGACTGTCACATGTAATGATGGTACTCAAAAAACATTTACTAGTTCGTTCCTATGTCTTGCTACATTTCAGTTCGATAACTCAGCATTATCTTTTTGCTCAACACATAAAGCATGCCCCACCCCATCTCCACTTCCTCCAACGGCAACAACTGCCCCCAGGGTCACACCACAAAGTCTAACCTGCGATCCTGTAAAAGATGGTGTAATAAATAATGCTGATTATGATTTATGGCTAAAAGAATACACACATCAGGTAAACACGACTCTTACAGCATGTTTTGTCCCTGGGGACAACACTGTGAACATATTGGATTTTCAGGTTTGGAAAGATATAAATTATGGACTAAGACCACCAAATGCTCCTATCTCAAACCCACCTCAGACAACTCCCACATCTACACCTTCTCCAGTAGATAATGCAACTCCGACACCGGTTGCAATGACAAATGAATTAATTACTTTAATTACAAACAATAATAAAGCTGGCATTAAGTCCTGGGCTTCACCAAAAAGTATTTCTGATTTAAATTTTGCAGTCTCGCATCTTTCACAAACCCAACGAGACAGTCTTGCTTCTATTATTCTTGATACAAACCTAACAGGAGCAGATAGGGACAAAATATTGATTGCATTCAAAAAAGTTCTTAACAATCCATCTACCGGATTTTATGCTGATATCTGGAGTTATACCCGAATAAACATTGCATCCAGTATTACTGGATATACGACTTCTTGTAATACAGTGAATCTAAATACAAACGTCCTAACTTTACCTGATTCAGATATTCTTGATATTCTAATGCATGAATCTCTCCACTCATTCAATTGTACAAACAACGGACCCGCAGGTGCGCTTAATGAAGGAAGCGCAATATGGGTGTATAAGGTAGCTTTCCCGGATGGTAGAAATCCTGACGAGTTAACAGCAGGATTTGCAGAAACAGTTTTTGGAACTATAAATTATTATAGAGATATTAGTGTTGGTGGAAGTACCTTTTCTGCCTTAAATGCTGTTACAACGACTAACCCCAAACTTCTCGAACTCTTTAATTGGCTTTCAACAACAGATGGTTCACACCTTCCATGGAACAGCCAAACAAAATTGGATTATTGCTACAATACGTATTACAAAAGTATACTAAGAACTGATTCTCAATGGTTTGCAAAAGCAAAAGCAGCAAGCATTGCTATGGCGGCAGACCCACAATGCAGAAAATAATTAGTATGGAAAAAATTAAAACAATATTTAAAAGCAGACCAAAATTAATGATAGGACTTGTTATTGTTCTCGCTCTTTCCCTTCCTTTTGTCATAAATCAGGTATTGAAGCAACAAGATGTCAGACAGCGTGCAGATTCTGCTCCTGCAATCTCATTTAACTTCGCAAATCCGATCCAAAATGTAAAAATTGGGGATTCAGTAACACTCGCTTTACTCGTAAATGCAGGGACTAATGATATTGGTGCCCTACATTTTAAAATAAACTATTCTTCTGGGTTAACAGAAAATGCAGGGGTTTCTATTACAAGTCCTTATACGGCTATACAGCAATCAAATACACAAGATGGTCAAATTGAGTTAACACTAGTAAATACAACGAATACAAAGGTAACAGGTAATAGTCAGGATATTTTGAAATTTGGATTTAAGGCATTAAAAGCTGGACAAATAAAAGTAACGGTGGATGATATACAAGCAACTGCATCATTATTTAGTACGTATGTACCTGTTGAAAATGCTGGAAACATAATCTCAACAATTACCGTAGTGGACCCTAATACACCACTTTCTCCAACCGTAACCACAACAACAGCCCCAAGTCCAACTCAAGCTGTTACAGTTTCAACTACTCCTACTAATTCTCCAACTCCAAGCCCAACTCCAACACCATCACCAACTCCAACACCATCACCAAGTCCAACTCCCCTACCAACCTCGACACCAATACCTACTCCAACTATAGGGGCGTCTGAAACCATCGTAAAAGTTGCTGTAACTCTTCCAGCAATTGGAAACACAGTATCGGGAGACAATAATGCTCCAAAAACAACTACAAGGCAGGTGACTGCAATCGTTTATGATTCACAAAATGCACTTGTTCCAAGTAGCATAGGAGTTCTAACATATAACTCAACCAATGGTAAATTTGAAGGCCAAATCGGAGTTGCTGCTCAAAGCACTACTTCTACGAGTTATCGAATTAAATTAAAACTTAATAATACTCTATTTAAATTTATCCCTGGCATAATTACTATTGTCCCCGCTGCAACTACGAATGTCGCTCCATCAGTAGAATTGGTCCCAGGCGACCTAACGGGTGCTTCTAATGAACCTGACAATACACTTGATATTCTTGACTACAATCTCTTCCAAGCCTGTTATCGAGGACAGCCGGCTTGCACAACTGAAATAGCAAAAAGAGCAGACTTTAATGATGATGGAGTTGTTAATGGTGATGACATTGATGCAAACATCCTGTCCCGTGGATTTTACATAAGAAATGGAGACTGAGCGCTTCGCGCAATGATTGATAGTTGATGATTAATGATTAAAAACATACAATGAAATTAACCATTAGCAATTAGTCATTCGACATTAAACTATGCCAAAAAAAACAACAATACTCATAATCATTTTAGCTATAATCACTGGAGTTCTTATCTATTTGGCTGTAAGATCAGATCAGACTTTACAGACTCGAACAACAACCGTTCCACCTACACCTACCCCAGTTACTGTAAAAGCCTATGCTGATCTTTCATTTTCGACAAATCCTGTAGATGTTAGTAAATCTGCAACAGCTCAAGTTATAGATATCACCATCAACACAAATGGCAAACCAGTAAGTGGCGCGCAAGTTGAGCTTTCATATGATCCAAAGGTTTTGACAAATGTTACGCTTACCCCTGCTCTAAGAAATCCATTTTTCGGTGCAAATCCAGTCGTTCTTATTAATAACGTAGACCCAACGCAAGGTAGAATTTCGTTTGCAATTGCAGTTGGAAATAATGATAGTGAGAAAACAGGGACAGGATCAATAGCAACGCTTGGATTTACAGTAAATAAATTTTCCGGAGCTACTTTTTCTCAGATAACATTCTTACCTAAATCAGCAGTTACTACCTTTAAATCACAGTCTTCAGTTCTTAATATCAGCACTCCACTTCAGATAATCGTAAGTCAGCCACCGGTAGCTTCTCCAACTATAGGAGGGCGTTAGGAATTGTATGGCAGAATTACCTCAAAATTCATTTCAGGGGCCGCTGGCTCCAAAAATTGGACTCAACGACAATTTTCAAAACCCAATTCCAGGGGGAGGGGCAAAGATGCCTAAAAAAAGGAATTATTCTGCACTTCTACCTGTTGGAGCATTGGCATTGGCTCTCTTAATACTTCCTCTTACTATCTCTCAGATGAGTCAGCAACAAGATACCAGACAGAGAGCATCAGAACCAACACCATCAATTGTTTTACCAACATCTGTAGTTAAAACACCAACTCCATCACCCACTCCAACACCCACCCCTGAACAGGGGCAAGCTTCGCTTACTCCTGCGGTGAGTCCTACAATTTTTGATACGGAAATTAAGTAACTCTGAGAAGTTTTGCTACATTTCTTAGCATTCTTCTTTTCACCCGAGGTTCAACTGCTTTATAGACAGTTTTTGTCACAAGTTCTGTAACAGCAACACCCTTTTTAAGGGGTTCTATATATTGATATTTCTCACTCATGAGGCGCGGAAGGGAATCGTCCAGTCAGCAAAGCTGAATGTTGGCAAAGCCAACAACTCGCATCTCTCAATTTGATTCCCAAATTGTAAAAATTTTGCAGACATTGGAGGCGTAGAGGGGAATCGAACCCCTGCATAGCGGTTTTGCAGACCGATGCGTTACCTCTTCGCCACTACGCCTTCGTCTCGTAGGCTTGAGTTTACCAGAAATAGGCACATATTCCAACTATTTGGGTGGCACGACTGGGGGACCTCATTGAGAACTTCGAGCAAACGATCCTTGTATATTTTAGATAAGTAGAGCGGGCGAGAAGGAGCGCAAATGGGGGTGAGGAGTGACAGGACCTGGATAGCTTGCTAAGATGAATTGTGAGGAAAAAATTCGTTCTTATAGGTGCGATATTATTTGTATTGGTTGCATTAGCAATTACCACATTTTTAGTAAAGCAAAATCAGGACAACAGACAAAGAGCCAGCGGTGATACTCTATCTACAATTGTAACAACTGGAACACGAGATAGCTTCAAATCATGGGCTTCTACAAAGACTATAGCGCAAATAAATGACGAGGTTGCTGCACTTTCGCAAGCAGACCGCGATGCCCTTGCAAATCTTGTAATAGAAACAAATCTTACCGGAGCTGATAAAGATAAATTGATGGTTGCCGTTAAAAAGGTTCTAAATAATAAAACGACAGGTTTTTACGCTGAGATTTGGAGCTACACACATCTAAACATAACTGCCGGTACTGGTGGAGGCAATGCAACGTGCAATAATGCAAATCTTACTATCAAAGATGCCGATGCTGCAACATTTCTTGATACTCTCTTTCACGAATCTCTCCATGCATTTAATTGCGTGAATAGTGGGCCTGATGGAGCGCTCAATGAAGGAAGTGCAATTTGGATTTTTAAAGTTGCATTTCCTGAAGGAAGAAATCCGGATGAGCTAACTTCCGGGTTTGCCGAAACTGTTTATGGAACTGTCAACTACTACCGTGACTATGGAGTTAATGGAAATCATTCAATTCCACTAACTGCACTTGGCAATACCACTCCAAAATCAAAAGAACTTTTTACCTGGCTATCTAGCGTTGATGGTTCACATCTTCCATACGCAGATCAAACAAAACTTCAGTATTGTTATGATACTTACTATAAAAATATTCCAAGAACTGACCCAGATTGGTTCGCTAAAGCAAAATCGGCGAGTCAATCGATGGTTGCAGATCCTAAATGTAATACACCAACACCATCGACTACGGTAACTCCTACTCCAACCGGAGTTATGTTGGATCAAGAGGAATGGAATTTTGTAAAAATCATCAACGATTATCGGGCTACATTTAACCTCCAACCCCTAAAAGTTTCAAAAACCCTATATAAAGCAGCGAAATGGATGACGGAGGATATGAAAAATCAACAAAAATTAAGCCATATTGATTCTCTGGGAAGAAATCCTGCGCAACGTGCATCATTTTTTGGATACCCTGGACAAGCAAGTGAAAACGCAGCTGTAACATCGGGTGGCCTTGCACAGACAGTTTTTGAAGCGTGGAGAGATGGGTGCGATCCAGACAGCAGCGGCAATTGTACCTATGCGCACCGTGAAGGAATGAAAACTCCAACCGATAGAGCTATTGGTATTGCTCGCTTCCCAGATCCCAACGGACATAATTGGTGGTGGACAGCAGACTTTGGACCAACTTTAGATGCAGAGATAACCCAAACTCCAACTCCCTCTGTAACTGATACCCCCACAATAACAGCAACACAAGTACCAACCGGAACTCCAACGACTACAACTTCGGTCACTCCTACTGTGGTTACTCTTCCAACAAACACTCCGACTCCAACCAATACTCCAACCCCAACCCCAACGAGAACTCCAACTCCAACGCCCACCAACACTCCAACGCCAACTCCTTCTCCAACCCCAACTACCCCTATAACTCCAACTCCGACGGTAGTTGTAATAACTCAAGCACCATCTCCTACGCCAACAAATACACCAACCCCTGCACAGGGGCAAGCTTCGCTTACTCCAACGCTATCTCCAACCCCAACCGTTATTCTAGCTACGGCAACCAACACCCCTTCGCCAACTACGCCACCAACTGCAACGCCAACAATTGCAAAACCTGGAGGTGTGCTTCAAACATTTGGTGTAATCGGGGGAATATTTATTGTAATAGTTGCTGGAATCTTCTTGCTAGCACTGTAGTTTTGATATTAGAAAATCGAATTTAGATACTAGATTTTGACGTTCGAAACTGGAAGGAAATCTACTTTCTATCCTCAAACATCAAATTCGATCCTCAAACTTCAAATCTCAAGTATCAAATATTATTTATCAAGGTTGTATCGGCTTTCGTCGGGGCCTTTTTGAAATCGGTACTTTGCTTCTTTTCTTGCAGTATATGGAACTTCTGCAGGGGATGATAACTGTTCAAATGCCATCGCACAAATTCTCATTCCGGGATATAAAGCTACAGCCATTCTTCCAAGATTGCCTAATTCCAAAACACAATTTCCATCCCATCCAGCGTCAAATATGCTGGCAGTTGAATGGACAACTATCCCAAGGCGACCCAAAGATGAACGTCCTTCAAGTCTTCCTAAAAGATCGTCTGGAATTTTGACCCTTTCCAAAGTTACTGCCAGGACAAAATCCCCAGGCTGCATAATGAAAGGTGAACCGGTTTTAACCTTTACTTCGGTCGTAATTTCATTGGTGTAATCCTTTTTTGTCGGATCAAGATACGCATTCTTACTATGATCAAAAATTCGGAATTTATTACCGAGTCGAAGGTCTAGTGAGCATGTTCCAAGCTGAGTTTTGAAATCAGGAGTCGGGGTTATAACAATTTTTTTCTTCTTAATATAATCTTTGATGTCTCTGTCGGATAAAACCATAAATTATAAGCTAGTAGTTACTAGTCAGTAGTTAGGAGCAATAACTAAAGATACAATAGATTAACAAAGTAAATTGATAATGGCAAGAGGATTATTTGTAGCTCTTTTGAGGCAATTTTGTTATAATTGTCTATTGTGAATTAATGTTTGGGCGCATGGCGATCCCGCCGATTGAAATCGGCGTCAGTGGTAAACATAGTTTGCCCCTTAGCCATTTGCCTAATAGAAAAAGTTTGGGCGCATGGCTCAGTGGTAGAGCGCGTTCCTGATAAGAACGAGGTCCATGGTTCGATCCCATGTGCGCCCACCCAAACAGTTTTCCCCTAATTGACTTCGCCTTGTCCCCTATGATAGCTTGAATTAAATACCATTATGGTAAGGGTTATCCGCCAAAAGAGTTTATTTGAAAGATTTAAAGATAATCTTCACAACTTCAAGTTGTTTGGATTTCTGGGTGTGACTACACTTCTTATAGTTGGAACATTTTATTTAGTTAGGCAACAAATAGAATTCCGTCAACATGCATCAGATTTAACTTCAATCGAATACGGATTTAATACTCATTTAAATCCAACCGGTACTGGAAATGAATCCAATTTATCGCTCTCATTTTTCCATACAACGGTTGATGCATTAGTTGCAAACCAACAAAAATGGGTACGTCTAAATATTGTCCCCGGTCATGTCGTAGGACTTACTTCTGGATCAAACAACATGAGCTGGAACGAGACAAACTTACAACAATACGATGATGCTATTTCATATGCAAAAGTTAAAGGATTAAAAGTATATCTATTATCTAGTACTCCGGATTTTGCTAACTACTTTTCAGATACTGAATATACAAAAATAACAACAGATTATTTTACCTATTTGGCACAGAGATATAAAGGAAAGGTTGATGTGTGGCAGATTTATAATGAAGCTGATACATTAAATTACAAGGGCTATCCTTCCCCTCCTCTTCCCGATGTTAGCCAACCTTACCCGGTAAATTACTTGTCAGGGTTAAAAACCAACATAGAAGCTGCAAAAAGCGCTATTAAATCAGTAGATCCAACTCCTTTGATCACAACAAATGTTACCGGTTTTGTACTGAACCAAACACTTTATGATAAATGGAACACATTTTTTTCAGTAATCGGACCAAGCCTTGATATTCTTTCTTTCGATTTATATCCACAAAATACATCAGAAATAAATACAATTAAAAATGCTATAGCCGGTGTAGCAAGTTCTTATGCAAAACCAATAATAATAGCTGAAACAGGAATACCGACTGGGGACGGAAGATTTGATGAAGCTGCACAATCATCAATACTCATTCAAATTTTGGATCAAGTAAGACCTTTGTTACCTAAGGCCATACTTTACTATCAATATTCCGATACCATCCAGGACAATAATAAAACAGAGGGAAGCTTTGGTGTGGTGAAAATTGATGGTTCTCAAAAATTATCATACTCCACTATTATGCAAAATATGAATATTCCGCCGGGCCTGTTAAGAGTTGAAACAAATCCAACAGTTGGCGTCACTATACAAGTTACATCTGTTGAAACCAATCAGGTAGTACTTGTTAAAGATTGGGGAATAAGTTGGGAAAAATTAAAGCCGGGTAATTATATACTCACTTTTTCAAATCCCACAAATGTAACTATTTACGACAAAAAAGTAATTATTCCACAACCTCTTACCATACCAATAAGTAGTGGTTCAACTACTACAATAGTTGCAGATTTAACCACAGGAACTCTGCAATTTACCAAACCTGATGGAACCACAACAACTATTACTCCAATAATCACACCGACCTATACACCGACACCAACTTCTGTTCCTCCAACACCAACTCAAACTCCCACTCCAACACCTATAACTAAAAGTCCGTTAACAGTCGCAACAAGTCCATCGGTTAATGCAACAATAAATATTGTCGACACAGCAACAGGGAAAATTGTTTTAACTTCAACTAGATCAATTAATACAACCTTGCCTTTAGGAAATTATTATGTAGTGTTTGGAAGATATAGTACTTACAGAACACCGACCACAACAGGATTTTATATTAAGTCAGGAAAAACAACTCAAATTATTGGAAACTATTATTTCGGAAGAACTTCTGTAGTTTATAAATAATTTCCCTACCCATTACTCCTGCTCTGAATTTTGTTTACTAATTATTTATTTTGTGAATTGTTGAACTAAAAGAATTATTGCAATTCCAAGCGTTACTACAAATATTGGTTTTAGCAAATTCCAGATACCAGTTCTTTGACTAGTTTTTGTTAGGAAATAATTAATGGTTACGTGTGGAACAGAAATAAGAGGAATTATCAAAGGAAAGAATAATAAAAAATAAAAAAAGTATTCCCACCCTATACCAATCCCGTAATGAGGGTGAGAGTAAGTTGAATATTCATTCCATCGAACCAAAGAATAAATTATCATAACGAAAAGCATAAAACCCACAAACGAAAAACAATAATACTGTAATGAAGCTTTAAATCTAATATATTTGGCAAATAACCATAATAAAATCCAGAAAGGTAGTCCTAGTATTGCAGCACTTATAAAAATAATCATTAATCTAATTAAAGCACAAAAAAACCCCGCAAAGTGCGAGGTTTTTAACTAAGTGATTAGACGCTTGAAAAGTGGCAGGAAAGACTAATAACATTTTTCTTTAAAAAAATGTTTTTTCTTCCTCAATGTGAACATCGAGGAATCCAATAAAACTTAGTCCTTCCATTACTGGATGGCCTGAGAGTTTGTATTAGAAAGGAGGTGATCCATCCCCAGCTTCGGCTAGGGATACCTTGTTACGACTTAAGCCTCATCATCAATCTCTATCTCGTCCGCATACGCGACCTTCGATAGTTATCGACTTTGCTGCCTTGACGGGCGGTGTGTACAAGACCCGATAACGTATTCACCGCGGCCCGCTGATC
>CAZEGF010000021.1:0-2770 GCA_964511965.1 uncultured Gammaproteobacteria bacterium | reverse complement strand
GAAAAAGTGGAGTTTATTCCTTTTGGTGACAAACTTTATCCAAAGATTTTGAAACAAATAGAGAATCCTCCGATTGGCTTATTTTGTAAGGGTAACCTAAAACTCCTGAGTCATACTGGCTTAAAAATAGGTGTTGTTGGGTCCCGAAAAATAACACAATACGGACGCGATGTGACAGAAATGCTTGTCTCAAATCTTGTCAGAAATGATGTGGTAATTATTTCAGGTCTTGCATTAGGAGTGGACGCCATGGCACATCAGGTTACTCTTGAAAATAATGGCTTTGCAATTGCAGTTCTTGCATGTGGTGTTGATTGCTGTCTCCCTTCTGAAAACTACGGTTTGTATTCACAAATATTAAAACAAAATGGACTGATAATAAGTGAATATCCATTGTCTGTTCCTCCATTCAAAGGGACATTTCTGGCCAGAAACCGTATTGTAGCAGCATTGTCTGACGGATTACTTATAACTGAAGCTGCAGAGGGAAGTGGGTCTTTGGTTACAGCAGACTATGCGTTGCATTATGGAAAAAAAGTATTTGCTGTCCCAGGGCCCATCAATTCCCAAATGGCGCAGGGGAGTTTAAAACTTTTAAAACAAGGAGCAACGTTGGTAAGTAATGCCGATGATATTCTTAATAAATTCGAAATCCGAAAATCGAAATTCGAAACAAACATCAATTCACAAATAAAAAAACTCAAACTTTCAAAAGAGGAGAGGAAGATAGTTTTATTGTTATCAAGTGAGGGACTGACGATTGATGAAATTGCAAAAAAAACCGGAATGCCAATCTCTAAAATATTTATATCAATATCAAACCTGGAGATGTCTGGTATCGTGAAGAACAGAGGAGGAAATATTTCTCTTTGTTAGGTAAGTCTTTCAACGCGGTCAGTTATCCCTGCACGCGTTCTTGCAAGCAAAATCTGATGACCTTCAAGTCCCATCCAGTCCTTCATCCAATCTTTTTCTGCGAGTTCTACTGCCAAATCAAATGATCTATCAAGACTTGAAGTTTCAATTAGAACTGTATTTGTCCTCGAAAATTGTTCTGCATCATTTCCGTGATTTTTAACACTGTTATAAATTGCAAAATGTGCCTGACGTAGCCCTTCATGAAGACTTTCCGGATTTACGATGTCACCGCCATCAATACGTTCTCTCCCAAATCTAAGACTGAAAAAAGATCCCGGAAAACCAAAAGTACGAGGGTAGCGAATCCTGGCTGGCTTGGTGCTTGTTGACAGAAGAAGAGTTTTTGGGTTTTGTACTTCTTGTGATGTGTGAAAATCTGGAAATGATTGTTCAAGAGCTGCTACATGAATTTGATTGTCTATAATAAGTTGTGCAAGATCATCCGGCAAGGCTTCAATAGGAAGTGAAGGTACTCCCTGTTCATAAATCTTTTTGGGGTCATAGCCACCTTCTACAAGAAAATCTAAAGGAATTTCTGATTCGCCTGTATGTTTGCCTCTTTCGTTAGTGTGAAACCAAGCAAGTGGTTTGATACGTCCGGTTATATGGTCCTGAGCACCTGCTAATACGGGTTTTCCTGTAATTCTTGTTAGCTTTAGGGCTCTAAGAACAGAATTTACGACAACGTCTTCGTGTGGAACATGTTGTCGGATGAACAAATTTGTATCCCCTCTATTGGACCATTTCCGTTTTTTTTGAGCAGCTTTGCCAGCTCTTCCTCCACACCCTGAAGGATTTTCGCCTATTTTTTCTTGAAGACTAGAATAATGAGAAAGAGTCATGATTGCCTTTACCTTAGGATCCTGATAAACACGTTCAAATGGTTCTATAGGACCAGAAGCAGCGATTGATGGAAGAATAACTTTCCCTTCTGGTTTATCCTCAAATGACCTAGCATCACTACATTTATCGACTACTACAAGTGCATGACTTTCACGTATGTTTCTCCACGCATCAATGCTTTCTTGAGTATCAGGGTGTTGATTATCTAAAAGAAGGACTTCTGGAGTAATTTGTATAGAATTCCGTTCTAAAATTAATGAACGCTCAGAATTACTAAGTTCGATTTTTCCTCCAAATGAAACACCTGGATCTCCAAATTGTGCTCTCTCAAAATTACTCACAAGCCCATATTATAAGCCCTTTTTTTAGATGACGCAAGTTCTATAAACTTGAATCTTTGCTAATATCACATATAATAGACTTTATGTCGCAAGTCGAAGAAACTTTTTTTACTTCTGTTGGGTGTATGGACGGGCGGGTCCAAAATGCAGTAAACAGTTATGCCTCTCTGGTTTTTGGTGCTGAATATCCTGATACAGTAACAAAAGCAGGACTAGATGGGCTTCTTGCCCATGATGAATTAGATCAAAATGAGCACGATTCTGTTGAAAAAATGATAATGGTTTCTGTAGATAAGCATAAAAGCGTTGGAATTGTAGTGCATGGACATGAACATTGTGCTGGAAATCCAGTTGAAGAAAAACAACATAAAATCGATATCAAAAAGTCAGTATTGAAAGTAAAAAAAATGTTGAAAGGTAAAAAAGTTGAAGTAAAAGGAGTTTATATACGGCTTAGCCCAAGAGTTAGAATCATCGATGTAGTTTGATTCCTTGATTTTGAGGTAAGTATATGTTAAACTACTACCTAGATCCAAAGACAGCAAGCATAAATTAAGTCTTGCCGAGGGAAATGTTAGTTTATAGTCTGTAGTTTATAGATTATAGTTCGGGCACTTCTTTGGAAGTGCTTTTTTTATGCTTTCTACAAACTACGTACTACTAACTAC
>CAZEGF010000020.1:0-50811 GCA_964511965.1 uncultured Gammaproteobacteria bacterium | reverse complement strand
TTACCCTTCTGAGCTTTGATACCAAGAGTCTTTTTACTAACTTTTGTTACTTTTCTAACTGCTTTCTTTCGAGTTTTCTTCTTTTTGATCTCAATATTTTCAAGTTTTACGATAGAAGGAGCATTTAATGGAAAAATCCGGTCAACATCTACCCCGTCAATAAATTGTCTTACGGTTACCATTTTGTTATCCCCGGCACCTCTAGATTTTACAATCTTACCCTGGAATGCAACGATTCTTTCTTTTTTTCCTTCAACGAATTTTTGAAAGACCTTAACAGCCATTCCGGCCCGAAGATCTAATTGTGTTTCAACAGCATCTGTCTGCTTTTTTTCCATAATCGTAGTATTATACACAAATGAGGCTCAAAGAACAAGATTTAAGATCTATTTACTTGCAGATTTGAGGAATTCGATAAAAAGTGGGTGTGGGCTCATTGGTCTACTTTTGTATTCCGGGTGCCCTTGGGTTCCCATAAAGAATGGGTGAGCACTTTTCGGAAGTTCAATAATTTCAACCAAATTCTCGACAACCGACCTTGCAGATATAACGAGCCCTGCTTTTTCAATAGCTGGTGCAAATTCATTATTAAACTCATAACGATGACGGTGTCTTTCTGAAGTAAGACCTGTTTTAATATTTTTCATAAGTCCTGCATTTTTATAGATCTCGTATGCCGGCTTTCGCTTTTTAACAACTGCGTCCCAACTCCCAAGTCTCATCGTCCCCCCATAAGCACGTCTAGCCATAAGCTCCTTTTGATTTTCAATCATGTGAATCACCGGATGCTTTGATTTTGGGTCGTTTTCCGTCGTATTTGCATCCTTCCAACCTAATATATGTCTAGCAAACCCAACGACAGCAAGCTGCATTCCATAACAAAGTCCTAAGTATGGAATTTTTTTATCTAATGCATATTCGGCAGCTTTTATCATTCCTTCAGATCCTCTCTCTCCCCAACCAATTGGTACTATTATGCCTGCAGGAGCACCAATTGTATTTTCAGGGCCATCTTTCTCAACTTTTTCTGCATTAACCCAACGGGTTACAACATCAACATCAACTCCCCAGGAGGCATGTTCTATTGCATCTAAAAGAGCAGCGTATGAATCGCGCAGCTGGTATTCACCTGTTCCGAAATATTTACCGACAATTGCAATTTCTATGGTTTTTTTCTTGGGAGCTTTTATTTTTTCGACCATTTTCTCCCATTTACCCATAACCGGTTTTTTGTAGGGAAGACCTAATTTAAGAAAAATCCTTTTCTCAAGACCTTGTTTGTGTAATATGAGTGGTATTTCATACACGGTATCCAAATCCGGATTTGAAATAATATCCTCAGGATGCATATTGCAAAAGAGAGCAAATCGGTCCCGTCTTCTTTGATCAAGATACCTTGTTGAACGGGCAATAATAAAATCCGGTTGAATCCCCATTGAATTTAGTGTTCTTACCGAAAGCTGGGTAGGTTTGGTCTTTGGTTCTCCTAAATGCTGTGGAGTTGGGACATAACTGACATGAACATGGATAACATCGCCAGGATTTTTAAGAGTCATGATCCGGGAAGCTTCGTAATAAAAAATATTTTGATATTCCCCGGCTGTACCTCCAAGCTCTATTACTACTATATCTGCATCGCTTGCTTTTGCTACGTTTTGAATGCGACTAATTATTTCATCAGTAATATGGGGAATTGCTTCGACATCTTCACCGTTATATTCAAACCTTCTTTCCCGATCAATTACTGTTTGGTAAATTCTCCCCATGGTAACAAAATTGTTTTTACCCATGTCTTCATTGAGAAATTTTTCATATGAACCGATATCCATATCTGCTTCTGTTCCATCTTCACAAAGAAATGGATCACCATGTTCTATCGGATTTATTGTTCCGGCGTCTAAATTTAAGTAGTTTTCAAATTTAATAGGAGCAATTTTGTAACCGGCTGACTTGAGAAGAAAAGATATAGATGATGCGGTGAGACCTTTACCAATACCAGAGATAACACCTCCGGACACGAAAATAAATTTTGTTTTCTTTTTTGTGAGCGGCACGATTTATACTATCAAATCGGGAAAATCGTGTCAACAGGAAATTTTAAGAAGCAGCTTCCGATTGTTCATTTGCAGAAAGTTCAAGCATTTTTAATTTATCACGATGTTCATTTGTTTCATTCCATTCTTCGACTAATTTATTATTTTTCGTTATTAGTCCCTCTTTGCTTATATCTTTTGATTGCTCTTGATTTTCTTTGAAAACAACTTTTTGTGTATCTATTCTCCCGGCTTTGAATAGAAAAAAAGCACCCGCTCCACCAAGAAGTAGTGCAGGTATCAGAAGTAGTGCACTGCTTGTTCCGTCTTTCGCACCTTGAAAATATAAAAAGGCAATTCCAATACCACCGGCAAAAAGCGCAAAACCTAACAGGGTAAAAAGTAAGACTTTCTTCACAGTTTTTTAAGAATAGTAAATTACGATAGACAATGCAACGTCTCTACGTTTCAATATGACTTAATGCCTTTAATTTGTCACGTAATCTTGCGTGTCTTTGAAAATTGTTAATTATCTCTTCATGACGGGATAGCAATGTTTCTCCATTATTCCCGTTTTTAGGTTCCGGAAGATGAACCTTTGTGTGATCATGCCTTCCTGACCTGAAAAGCATAACAATTCCCATAAAAAGTAGTATCAGCGAAATAATAACAGATATTACTGAAATGTGCGTAGGATCAACAAGATTTACATAGAGGAGATAGAACCCAAAAATGGCAATTACAAAACTTAGAATTGTTTCTGAAACTCGCCTTCTCATGAGCGGGATACCAGAATCGAACTGGCTTCTCTACCTTGGGAAGGTAGCATACTACCGGTGTACTAACCCCGCATGTGCAGAGGTTTGTATAGCGGCAAGCTTTCTTACCATTGCAAAGCAATTTCAAGACCAAGCGTAGCTTGGGCTTACCGGTGTACTAACCCCGCGAGCATCGCGAGCGGTGGCAAGGTTTTCACCTTAGGTGAAGTTCTTACCCCGCAAAGATATCATTTGGGATAGTATACAATAGTTAATCTCAAACTTAAAATTTTTCCTTTTTACTATTTACTTTTTACAGTTTCCCTTTCTTAGGGTCGCGGAAGATTTAAGATATTACCTGAAAATATAAGTCCTGGATTCTCCAATTTATTTGCATTTGCAATATCTGTCCATCTGTATCCATCTCCATATGCTCTCACTGCAATATCCCAAAGATTATCCCCGTGAACTACAGTGTAGGTTGTTCCAGTTATACTCGAACCACCTATAACAACTGGAGCTACTCCTGCTGGGGGAGGTGCCATTGATTCCTGAGTTGATTGTTGTTCCTTTACTGCAGTATTGTCTACTGATGGAACAATAAGCGTCGTGCCAGTAGATATAGCATAAGGCTCTGTTATATTGTTAGCCTCTGCTATAAGATGCCATTTAAAACCGTCGTTATAAGATTTTTCAGCGATACTCCAAAGGGAATCTCCCTCTTGAACTGTATAGCTGTTATTATCTACTTTTTGAATTGTATTTTGAGTCATAGCAGCTTCCTTATCAATTTGAGCTCTGTTTTGTGAGAGAGAACGTATACCTAACGCTATAACAACAAATAGAACAACGACAGTCACTATTCCGTAGATTAGACTTTTATATGAATCAGATCCACTCATAAGGCTTGAGACACTAAATGATTCATCCAAAATAGATGTTTTTGTTTTTTTAGTAGGCATAGTATTACTCCTCTCTGGACAGATTGTGGCAGTTGGCAGGGGTTTAATTGTGCGGGGTGAACGGGACTCATTCCGGCGAAGCCGGTTGGCTTAGCCAACAAGGCGACCTCTTCCGTGACCGTCCGCATTTCCCCAGTGTCTTTGCGGGGTGAACGGGACTCAAACCCGCGACCTCTTCCGTGACAGGGAAGCGCTCTAATCAACTGAGCTACCACCCCTCAAATCTGTAAGATTTGAGGGGTGGCAAGGATTGAGCTGTGCTCAAGACTTACCACTCCAGCAGGCTTTGCCTGCACCGCTTACAGTTTTGTGGTTTCTTATTCTATCAACTCCCCACTCTTCCGTCAATAGCCTCAAAATAGTATTATGGTATTATATTTTTATGAAAACGTTTACAAATGAAGATGTAGCAAAAATTTTACGCAATGTTGCAGCTGCATATACCATACAAAATGAGGCTAAATATAGATTTCAAATTCTTGCATATCAAAAGGCAGCCGATTCGATAGAAGCAACGACAACTGAAATAAAAGATCTCATAAAAGATAATGCTTTAGACAAATTAGATGGTGTTGGTACAAGCATTAAGGGACATATTTCGGAATTATTTGAAAAGGGACATCTTCAATATTTTGATTCAATTTTAGAAAAAGTTTCTCCGGCTGTGTTTCCATTACTCGATATTCCATCATTTGGACCAAAAAAAGCCTTTAAAATAGTGAATGCCTTCAATCTCTCTGAGCCCAAATCTGTTATTGATGACGTTTATAAGCTTGGAAAAGAAGGGAAAATAGCTCCTCTTGATGGTTTTGGAGAAAAATCGCAAAGCGATATTATCCGTGCAATAGATGAGTATAAAATCGGCAAAACAAAGTCAGCGCGCATGTTACTTGCGACAGCAAATGAGATTTCCAACACTATGCTTACATACCTCAAAAAAGATAAAAGTGTCTTACAAGCTTATACTCTAGGCAGCCTCAGAAGAATGAAATCCACAACTGGAGACATTGATATCGCTGTAAGTTCAAATAATCCTACAGCAGTGCTTGATCATTTTAATGCTTACCCATACAAGGATAGAATAATTGAGCGTGGAGATATAACTTCATCTATAATTTTGTCTGGTAACAAGCAAATAGATCTTATGGTTCTAAAACCCGAAATGATGGGTTCATTACTTCAACATTTTACTGGTAGCAAGGAGCACAATGTTCACTTGAGGGAATACGCTTTAAAAAAGGGCTTCTCTCTTTCTGAAAAGGGTATAAAAATGAGGGATGGCACACTAAAAACTTTTGATAATGAGGAAAAATTCTATAATTTTTTAGGTTTGGATTTTGTACCACCTGAATTAAGGGAAAATCAGGGAGAAATTGAAGCAGCTATTGCACATAAGTTGCCCAAACTAGTTGATCTAAAAGACATTAAGGGGGATTTCCATATTCATTCAAATTATCCAGTTGAGCCTAGCCATGATTTGGGACATGATTCCATGCAAAAAATGATAGACCGTGCAGTCGAGTTAAATTATGAATATATAGGGTTTTCAGAACATAATCCAAGTGTAGGTAATCATACAAATGAACAAATTTTTTCTATATTACAGAAAAGGTTGGAAAAAATTGAACAATTGAGAATGAATAATAAAAATATACATATAATAAATTTACTCGAAATTGACATTTTAGCCAATGGAAACTTAGCATTAGATGATAAGTCTCTTGAACTTATTGATATGGCTATTGTTAGCATACATAGCTCTTTCAAAACTCCTAAAGAAGAAATGACAAAAAGAATTTTGTCAGGACTTTCCCATCCAAAAGCAAAAATATTTGCTCACCCATCCGGAAGATTGATAAATTCAAGAAATCCCTATGAAGTGGATTGGAAAAAATTATTTACTTATGTGTTACAAAACAATAAAGCATTAGAAATAAATTCTTGGCCCACAAGACTCGATCTTCCAGACACATTGGTAAAAGAGGCAAAAGAAATGGGAATTCGATTTGTCATAGATACTGACAGTCATGCCGTATCTCATATGGAAAACATGCCTTATGGTGTTGCTGTTGCAAGACGGGGATGGTGCGAGAAAAAAGATATTCTTAATACTCTCCCTTACGAAAAACTAGTTGAGTGGATTGCAAGTTAATACTGTTGGATTATTTGTATATTCGAAATTTGCGGGATTTGTATATTAAATTTTTTTGACTTAAATTAGTTGTTATGGCATAATAAGAACACTTCTATGAATATAGTAATCGGAATTGTAATATTTTTAATCATAGCCATTATTGCTTATGTATGGCTTTCGTATAACTCTCTCGTAACACTTAGCGAGCGTATTAAAGAAGCGATCTCAGGAATTGATGTTCAGCTAAAGAGAAGAACGGATCTGATCCCAAATTTGGTTGAAACTGTGAAAGGTTATGCAAAGCATGAGAAAGAAGTATTTGAAAATGTTACGAAAGCAAGATCCGCGATGATGAAAGCGGAAGGTCCCCAAGAAAAAGGTAAGGCATCGGATATGTTAACCGGTGCACTTAAAAGTCTGTTTGCTGTAGCCGAAGCTTATCCAAATCTGCAAGCAAGCGATAATTTTAAAGAGCTTCAAGAAGAGCTTTCAGATACTGAGAATAAAATTTCATATTCACGACAATTCTATAATTCAAATGTACTTGCCTATAACACAAAAATTAAGATGTTCCCATCTTCACTTATTGCCCGCCAATTCGGATTTTCCGAAAAGGAATTCTTCGAGTCAGAAGAGTCTGACAAAAAACCAGTAAAAGTGACTTTCTAAAACTTCGAAAGTCATCCTGAACAATGTGAAGGATCTTTCGCGAGCTCAGGATGAAATGTATTATTTATGACAATTTACAGCACTATTGGATCTAACAAACGGAAAACGTGGGTTTTAATCATTTTTTTCATGCTCTTTTTCTTTGTCGTGTCTTATGTTTTGGGAAGAGCCTTAGGATATGGTTCCTCACTTGCAGGAGTAATGTTAATTATTTCAGGCCTTATGTCTTTTGCTTCTTATTACTACTCGGATAGAATTGTACTTTCTATGTCAGGAGCACACCCTGCGGATGAAAAAAAGCACAGAGATCTAATAGAAAGCGTGGAGAATCTATCAATAGCGTCCGGTCTTCCAAAGCCTAAGGTTTATGTAGTTGATGACCCGGCACCAAATGCTTTCGCAACCGGTAGGGATCCACAACACGCAGCAGTAGTTGCAACTACAGGCATTTTAGATAAACTATCAAAATCAGAACTTGAAGGTGTTATCGGTCATGAACTTTCCCACGTAAAGAATTTTGACACAAGACTTATGGGAGTTGTGAGTATTCTGGCAGGATCAATAGTAATTCTTTCTGATTTTTTTATGAGAAGTATGCTGTGGGGTGGAATTGGAGGGCGAGATAACCGCGATAGGAATAGTAATTCAAATGGAATATTTATCATAATTGGACTGGTTGCTGCTGTTCTAGCACCAATTGCTGCAACGCTTATACAACTTGCCATCTCAAGAAGACGAGAATATTTAGCAGATGCTGATGGAGCACTACTAACCCGCTATCCTGAGGGGCTTGCTCGGGCTCTTGAGAAAATTGCTGGTGACAGAAATGTACTAAAACATGCATCAAATGCTACTGCTCACCTTTATATAGAAAATCCGTTTAAAGCAGATAGCAAAAAAACTTCTTCATTTCTTACCGGGCTTTTTTCAACTCATCCCCCAATTGAAGAAAGGATCAAACTCCTTCGGAGCATGTAGTTTAAATTCGAAATTCTAAATCCGAAATTCGAAACAAATCCCAAATTAAAAATTTAGTACAATAAAGGTATGCGTCACTCACTTATTGCTGGAAAGGTTGTTGCTAAAGTATCCCATCTTCAAGGACGCTCTGGATCAACATGGCCAGGACATATTGCATTAAAAACTGACAAGGCATTTATTCGAAAAGTAATTGAAAAAAACGCACATCTCAAAATCGTTCTTGTTGCCGGAACGAATGGAAAAACAACTACAACAAAGGCTCTCACTCATATATTAAATTTAAATAATATAACAACGATAACAAACAATGCCGGAGCAAATTTATTAAATGGTCTTGCCTCTACTCTTGTTTTAAAATCTGATATTAATGGAAAAATAAAAGAAAAATGTTTGATTTTTGAGGTTGATGAGAATTCATTACCATTAGTGCTTTCTGAAATTCCTAATCCGGACGCAATAATACTCCTGAATCTTTTTAGAGATCAGTTGGATCGCTACGGAGAGGTCAATGCAACTTCTGAAAAGTGGATTTCTGCGGTCAAAAAACTTACTGAAAAAACTTTAGTAATTGCAAATTCTGATGACCCACAAATAGCTTTTATTGCCGGTTTTGCAAAAAACAAATTCTTTTTTACAATCGATAATACATTCAAGAAAGAATCACTCCTTTCACACGCAGTTGATTCGACAACTTGTCCAGTTTGTAATAATTCGTTAATCTATGCAGGAATTTCTTATTCTCACCTTGGTAACTATAATTGCAGTAATTGTGATTTTACAAATCCAAAAGCTAAGTATTATTCATTTACGACACCGCTTTTGGGTTCTTACAATATCTATAACCTTACTTCAGCAATATTAGTAGCAGATAAAGTGTTTGGGATATTACCTTTTACATCAACAGAGTCACTAAAAAGCTTCAAACCTGCATTTGGAAGACAAGAAATCGTTGAAATTGATGGAAAACGGGTAATGTTATTACTCTCTAAAAATCCGACTGGATTTAACGAGAGCCTAAAGGTGGCAATTGAAAACAAAAGTAGTACATTTCTCATTTTGCTAAATGACAGGATTCCTGACGGGCGTGATATTTCATGGATTTGGGATGTTGATTTCGAAATACTAAAGGACAAAAACTTAAAAGTTTTTGTTTCTGGAGATAGGGGTTATGACATGGCAAATAGACTTTTATTTGCAAACGTTACACACCAAGTGTTTGAGAATTTTGAAACAGCTTATACTGAAAGTTTAAAAGATACGAATGAAGGAAAAACCCTAACAATTCTACCAACCTACTCTGCAATGCTTGAAATAAGAAAACTGATTTCTGGAAAATCCATTCTATGAACTACAAACTACTAACTACAAACTACAAACTAAAAATTGCCTGGCTCTATCCAGAGCTTATGTCTACTTATGGGGATAGAGGTAACGTTATTGTGCTTCAAAAAATAGCAGAAAGCAATGGAATTGAAGTCGAAATAGTTCGAATCAATGAAATTCTCAACTCTCAACTTTCAATTCTCAATTCCTGTGATCTTATCTTTATGGGTGGTGCACAAGATCTTCAACAAGAAATTGTAAATAAAGATCTTCTTGAAAACAAAGGGACAATTTTAAAACAAATGATTGAAGATGGAACACCTGGACTATATATTTGTGGAGCATTTCAATTCTTGGGGAAATACTACAAAGATGCTTACGGAACTAAAATTGAAGGGCTTGGTGTTTTTGATATGTACACGGAAAGTTATAAAAACAAACCACGCCTTATCGGAAATTGTGTTATTGAACCCAAATTCTCAATTCTCAATTCTCAAATCTCAAATCTTATGGTGGGTTTTGAGAATCATGGAGGAAGAACTTTTCTTTCGGACAAATCACAAGCATTTGCTACAGTTAAAAAAGGGTTCGGAAATAACGGAAAAGATAAAACCGAGGGAATACATTATAAAAATTCCATTGGAACATATCTTCATGGACCTATTTTGCCTTCCAATCCAGAACTCGCAGTACATTTATTAGAGGTAGCTTATGAAAATAAATATGGAGAAAAGATTGATATTAAATTCAACGATGTACTTTCAAAAAAAGCAAGATTAATTCTATTAAAGAGATTTGGTATTAATTCTAACGAATAATATCCTCCAAAAACATTGTCCCGTAAAGAGCAAGATGCATCATAAATTCCTGAGCAAATATTGATCTTTTCTGAGGTCTTCTACCTAGTGCTTCCTGAACTTGTGTGCTTCCGTCATGCATCAATTCGAAATATTTCTTAATATCTTTTTGGTATTCTTGTAGTAATTGCCTTGCTTCTTGCTGTTTTTCTCTATCAAGAAGGGGCTCGAATTTATTTGAAAAATCACTATCTGTTTCTATAATCGAGGCAACTATATGATTGCTAACCATCATTGATTTTCCGAGCTTTAGAAGATCAGCAAACTCTTCAGGGTTTAAGAGTGCTTCGATGTTGCCCAATCCTAGTTCAACTGAAGGTCCTTCAATAACCTCTCTTAGAAAATGAGTCATCTGCTTTGGGGAAGCGACACAAACAGTCTGCTCGCCGACCATTATTCCTGCTTTTTCAGATTCTCCTACGAGTCTTTCAGCATTAAAACTCGCAGACTCAAAGTCACTAGCTGAAATTTTTTCATTTTGCACAACAACTGTCGTTGCTGCAAATGCACCAAGAGCTACTGAAGCATCCAATAAAATATCGACGGGTATCTCACCGGTTGGTTGTAATGCATTTTCAGCACGATAGACAAGGTAATGAGGTAAAAAAGCCATGGCTGAAAGTAAATCTCTTGTCTCTCTTATACTTAATGGACGAGTCGTATCACCTTCCTCACGAGAGGCAACTTGTAAATCCCGCAAATACTTGACTGCGCTTAAATTTTGTTGATAATGCTCATTCAACCTTCTTCTTTCAAGCCCACTCATCGGTTTTTCATGTGGAGCTCCGTCTGGATATCTACTTGGACTATCTGTAAATGGACATTTTTGCAATTCAAAGTCAATGCTTGCGGTGTGCGGATTTTCTACCCGTCTATTGCTATCTAAAGGAATACCGGTAGTATCAGTAAAATACGTCATATGCATATCAAAAATAGACACAGGGGGAGCTAGTCTTGGGATATTTTCAGATGGTACTAATAGTTCTGTCATATTTTTTAACGAAGATATTTCTTCCATTTTTGTGCTGCTGTTTTCCATGTAGAATTCTTGAGGTTTGTGTTGAACTGACGTTTTTTGTTCATATTATCCATGAAAATTATTATCGGCTGCTTGAAGCTAAAAGTCAACGCCCTCAAAAGTTTAAACTTTTTAAATTTTTCACTCTCTTTAAAGCTTATTACTAGTTGTTACACTGCACTGTAGTACTGTAACATTAGGGAGTGAGGAGATATGGATTTTTAACCAAAACTGACACTTATGAAGCCTTGAATAGATTAAGAGATGCCTTTCTTGCTGCAAAAGATGGAAATGAGGTAAATGAAATCATAAACGGAATTCTTACAGAAGATGAGAAAATCAAAATTGGCAGAAGAATTCAAATTGCAGAGGCTATAAGTGGAGAATATAAATATCGTGAAATTTCTAAATTATCAAATGTTGGCTATACAACAATTCTTTGGGTTTCAAAACAAGTTGTTAACTACCCCATTTGCTTTAAACTACTCTTAAAAAGAAGAAATAAAATTGAGAAGGACTATCAAGCGAAAAAGTATAGAGAAGTAAGTCTTTCCCCTTTACCGAATCGAAGGAGAGAATACTCTGGAATCAAACGTTCAGACATAAAAAGGTGATGTATTGATACAGTGCACTGTATCACTGTAACATACAATTTCTACTTGCGGTTTGAAGCTATCAAAACTATAATCAAGTAATGAAAATAGATGTAGGAAAAGTCGCAAAACTCGCAAACCTCACACTTTCCCCTGAAGAAGAAAAGGAATTTGATAAGCAATTGTCCGATATTGTGGGTTATATTGAAAAACTAAATACAGTTGATACGGCAAATGTAGAACCCACCGCTCAAGTCACTGGACTTAAAAATAGAACCCGAAATGATAACTTCACCGATGACACTTTATCAGTTGAAGACGCTCTTTCTGGAACTACAAAAACGCATAATGGGTTGTTTGTTGTAGAGAAACTTGTTGATACAACGAGTTGATAGATTAAATTTGAAATATTAAATTTAAAATTTGAATTCAAATCAAAAATTGAAATATTTAAAATTGACTGAAAATTAAAAATTGAAAATTTAAAATTATGAGTGATATTCAAAATCTTACGATAGTAGATATTATTGAAGGATATAAGAAGAAAACATTTTCTGTAAGTGAAATTGTTGATTCATATATTGAGAGGATTGAAAAACTTAATCCAACGATCAATGCATTCATAACAATTGATGCTGAAAATGCAAAACGCAAAGCATTGGAGTTTGATAATAAAGAAATCACAAACCCACTTCATGGAGTTCCATTCGGAATTAAGGACATGTTTTTAACTAAAGGAGTTAGAACTACTGCTGCATCAAATGTTTTGAGAGACTACATTCCTGCCTATAACGCTACTGTGATTGATAGATTAGAAACAGCCGGTGCAATATCTTTAGGAAAACTCAATCATGATGCCTGGGCCCATGGGTCAAGTGGAGAAAATTCTGATTTTGGTCCGACTTTAAATCCTTGGAACACTGAGTTTGTTCCAGGTGGATCATCATCAGGATCAAGTGCATCAGTAGCTGCTTCTATGATCCCATTTGCTACAGGGACTGATACGGGCGGTTCGATAAGACTCCCCGCTTCATTTACGAACACAGTGGGACTCAAACCAACTTATGGGCTCGTGAGTCGATATGGAGTAATTTCAATGGCTTCCTCTTTAGACAGCATTGGTCATTTTTCAAAAACTGTTATGGATAGTGCAAGAATACTAAATATTACTGCAGGAGCTGATGGATACGATGCAACCCTTCGACAAGCTCAGGGAGAGCCAGAAGATTACACTGTTAAAATCGGAAATGATATAAAAGGTCTAAAAATTGGGGTCCCTAAGGAGTACGTTGATAAGGGATTATCAAGTGATGTTAAAGCTGTTTTTGAAAGTAGTCTTAAATCATTTCAAAAACTTGGTGCTGAAATTGTTGATATTTCACTGCCACATACTGATGAGGGGATTGCTGTCTATTACATTGTTCAACCATCAGAAGTATCTTCAAATTTGGCACGGTACGATGGAATAAGATTTGGAAATGACAGATCTTTTTTTGGAAAAGAAGCAAAGCGTCGTATTATGCTTGGGACATTTACGTTGTCATCCGGTTATTATGATGCGTATTACAAAAAAGCTATGCAGGTTAGAACTTTAATAAAACATGACTTTGACGAAGCTTATAAAAAGGTTGACGTAATAGTAAGTCCGGTCAGTCCTACTCCACCATGGAAATTTGGTGAAAAAATGAATGACCCACTTGCAATGTATTTGTCTGATGCGTTAACCGTAACAATTAATCTTGCAGGTGTACCCGGACTTGCAGTACCAGCAGGTTTTAGTCCTAATAAACTTCCTATCGGAATACAATTTGTAGGCCCTCACTTTTCTGAATCATTATTATTTCAGGTAGGTCACGCTTTTGAACAAGAGACAAAATTTTACGAAGATTTACCAAAAATATGAATAACACAAATACACAATACGAAACGGTAGTTGGAATGGAAATACATGTAGAGTTATCTACGACGACAAAAATGTTTTGCCGCTGTCCCGTGCCGACTTTAACAGACAAACCAAATACCAGAACATGTCCTGTGTGTCTTGGTCTTCCTGGAGCTTTACCATTCCCTAACACGAAAGCTATTGATTCATGTATTCAAATTGGTCTTGCTCTAAATTGCACAGTAAATAAAGATTCATTCTTTGAAAGGAAAAATTATTTTTATCCGGATCTGGCAAAGGGTTTTCAAACATCCCAATTCCTCCACCCATTCGGTGAGAAGGGGTATTTAGATATAAAACTCAACGGAGCAACAAAACGGATTGGTATTACCCGGGTTCATATGGAAGAAGACACAGGTAAGCTGTCTCACGCAACTGTTGATGGAAAAGAAGTGTCGCTAATCGATTTTAACCGCTCGGGAGTTCCACTTGTTGAAATTGTTACAGAACCCGATATTAGAAGTGGTGAAGAAGCAAAGATATTTCTAACAGAACTTCAAAAAATCATCCGTTATCTTGGAGTCTCCGATGCTGCTATGGAAAAGGGACACATGAGACTTGAACCAAATATTTCTCTTCGACCAGTTGGACAAAAGACACTTGCAAAATATAAAGTCGAAGTAAAAAACATAAATTCTTTTGTTTTTGTAGATAAAGCAATTCAATTCGAAGAAAAACGGCACAAAGAACTTTTGGATAAAGGAGAGGTTCCTGTTCAGGAAACCCGGGGATGGAATGAATTTAAAAGTAAAACCGTCAGTCAAAGATCAAAAGAAGAAGCTCACGACTATAGATATTTTCCGGAGCCAGACATCCCACCAATATCAGTAATTAGTGAACAGTTATCAGTGATTAGGAAGTCAATTCCAGAGTTACCAGAGGCTAAGGCAAAACGTTTTGTAACAGAATTTGGACTTTCAGATTATAATGCTGAGATTCTGACACGAGAGGCAGACTTAGCAAAATATTTTGAAGAGGCGGTTGCTGTAGCAAAAGAACTCAATATTGATGGTAAGACTGTCGCCAATTGGATAATCAACAAAAAACCAAACATAGATACGATACTACCCGCTTCTTTGGTAAAAATAATTGTTGAACAAAGTACGGTTGAACGTTTTGATGAAACAAAACTTGAGGAAACAATAAAGCAGATATTAGAGAAAAATCCAACTCAAGTAGCCGACTATAAAGCAGGAAAAATACAACTTCTGGGCTTTTTCATAGGCCAAACAAGGCAAGCACTTCCTGACGCAAGAGACACAGAACAAATTAGAAATCTTATAAGCAAAATGCTAGAATAAATCATGGCAAATGACAATGAAGAAACCCCTGGTTCAACAGGGATGGAGGACTTCAACGCAAGGTTTAAGCCACAAAATCGAATTACCAGATCCGAACAAAAAACCCCTACTCAAGAACAGATTAGAGATGGCCTCAGAGCTACTAAAGTTCATGGGGACGTTGGAGTCGAGTTGGATATGTTGACACGAGGGTCAAAATCAAAAGCAGAAGTTCAAGATGCTTTGGCAAATGCTCAGTTAAAGTTATTAAAAAGATTCGATAAAATGAAAAGTCAACTGGATAGACTAAAGGATATTGCATATCTGGATCCTTTAACCGGGTTGTTGAACCGGAGAAGTTATGATGAATATATGGAGGCTAATTCAGGGAAAAAGAAAGGTATACTTTTTATCGATGCTGATAATTTCAAACAGGTTAATAATTATGGCTATGATGTTGGCGATGAAGGTTTAAAAATTATTGCAAACGCTATGCTTGATAGCCGCAACGGAAATCCAATTTTATTTAGAATTGGAGGGGATGAATTTGTTGCTATATATGAGGATGCAGATGATCCGGCAACTTTAAAAATAAATGCTGAGGAAACGAGGGAAAATGTTGGTTCAACAGAATTGGAAACGACCAAAGGTGAAGTTATACCATTTTCAGTGAGTGTTAGTGGAGGGGTTTTTGAAGGAGGAACAATTGAAGATGTTAACAATTATAAAAACAAAGTGTCCTCTGCTCTGTTAGCTAACAAACAGCAAGGAATAAAAAATGTATCGCATATATTTGGCGTTGATGATATAAATGCAGAAGGAAATTCCTCTTCTACTGTGCAATTATCAGACGTGGCTTAGAAATTATTTATGGCAGAGTTTGTTCACCTACATAATCACAGCGAATATTCATTGCTTGACGGACTGTCTCGGATTGATCCAATGGTTGAATATGCCAAAAACCAGGGAATGAAGGCAATTGCCATTACCGACCACGGTAATTTATACGGAGCAATAAAGTTTTACAAGAAATGTCTTGCTGAAGAAATCAAACCTATTATTGGATGTGAAATTTATGTTGCCAAAAGAAATCTTCACGATAAAGAGGCTGGAGTTGATAAAGACTATAATCATTTGATACTTCTCGCAAAAGACCTTCAAGGTTATAAAAATTTACTCAAAATTATTACTATTTCCCATTTGGAAGGGTTTTATTATAAGCCGCGAACTGATGTTGCATTACTTAAAAAATACAGTGAGGGACTGATATGCCTGACTGCTTGTGTCAACGGATACGTTGGAGAACCTTTACTTGAAGGCAAAGATGAGGAGGCAAAAAAAAGATTATCTACATTAATTGATATTTATAGTAAAGAAAATCTATTCTTAGAGATTCAAAGACATTTTCATGTTCCACCACAAGCAGAACTCAATGAAAAACTAATAAATCTATCAAAAGAATTTGGTGTAGGACTGGTGGCTACCAATGACAATCATTATATTGAAAAAGATGATGCTGAAGCACAAGAACTTTTACTCTGCATAGGCACCCAAACAACAGTGCTTGATGAGGGTCGCAAGCTTTCTATGATCGACTCACCGGACTTTTATATAAAGTCATCAGAAGAAATGAGTGAAGCATTCAAAGATGTCCCTGAAGCAATTTCAAACTCTGTAAAGATAGCCGATATGTGTAATTTAGAACTTACCCTTGGCAAATGGATTATGCCTCAATACGAAGTGCCAAAGGGCATGACAACTGCAGATTATTTTAAAGAACTTATTGAAGAACGATTACCTCAAAGATATCCCAAAGTAACAACTGAAATAAGAGAAAGAATTAACTATGAAATTGAAGTTATTCTTAAGAAGGGATATGAAACTTATTTTCTAACCGTAGCAGATTTTGTTAACTGGGCAAAGGATCATGGAATTAGTGTCGGACCAGGAAGAGGATCAGCAGCGGGATCTGTTGTTTCATATATATTAAGAATTACCGACGTCGACCCATTTTACTTCAATCTCCCGTTTGAAAGGTTCCTAAATCCTGAAAGACCATCTGCTCCCGATATCGATCTTGATTTTGCAGACACGAGACGCGATGAGGTTATACAGTACGTGACTGAAAAATATGGACACGACAAAGTCGCACAAATTATTACATTTGGAACGATGGAAGCAAGAGGATCGGTACGAGACGCTGGCCGAGCATTGGGAATGCCTTATGCTCAACCGGACCGGATTTCAAAAATGATCCCACCCGGTTGGCAAGGACATCATATGACAATTGATCTTGCTTTAGCCCAAAGCCCGGATCTTAAAAATGCCTACGACACTGAGCCGGAAACAAAAAAACTCCTAGATATTGCAAAAAAACTAAATGGAGTGGCACGTCATGCATCAGTACACGCCGCAGGAGTTGTTATTGCAGACAAAGATCTTACCGAATACGTACCTCTTCAAAAAGAAACCAATGGGGACAAAATTGTAACACAATATGACATGTATACCGTTGGTGAAGACGGGGTTGGACTTTTAAAAATGGATTTTTTGGGTCTTCGCAATCTCACAATTATCCAGGAGGCACTTCGTTTTATTAAAGAAAACCAAGGAAAAGAAATTGATTTTCAAAAAATATCTTACGATGACCCTCCAACCTACAAATTACTAGCAAGCGGTGAAACTACAGGAATTTTTCAGCTTGAGTCTGCCGGTATGCGCAGATATATTAAGGAATTAAAACCAACCACAATTTTTGATGTTATGGCTATGGTTGCTTTATATAGACCCGGTCCGATGCAAAATATACCCGATTTCATTGCAAGAAAGCATGATCCTTCAAAAATATCGTTTCCGGACCCAAGGCTTAAGCAAATACTTGCCAATTCTTATGGTATTTTGACTTTTCAGGATGATGTTTTATTAACTACAATTGCACTTGCAGGCTACACGTGGTTGGATGCTGATAAATTCCGAAAAGCGATGGGTAAAAAAATTCCTGCTGAAATGAAAAAGCAAAAAGAAATATTTCTTGCCGGAGCTGTTAAAAATGGTCTAACACAAAAAAAGGCTGAGGAAATATTTGAATTAATAGCACCCTTTGCCGGATACGGATTTAATAAAGCACATGCCTCATGCTACGCTACCATAGCCTTCAGGACTGCATACCTTAAAGCTCATTTCCCGGTCGAATTTATGACTGCTCTTCTGACAGCAGAATCAAGAGGATCAACAGGTCCTATGAAAAATGAAAAGATTTCAATTGCAGTAGCCGAGTGCAAGAGACTTAAAATTGATGTTTTAGGTCCAAACGTTAATCGCTCACTTCAAGATTTCTCAATTGAAGACAATAAAGTCCGGTTTGGACTTTCTGCGGTAAAAAATGTTGGATCAGCAGCCATCACAACAATTCTTGAGGCTCGTAACAACGGTGAATTCAAAAGCCTTGCAGATTTTTGTTCACGTGTAGATTTATCCAAGGTTAATAAAAAAACTCTTGAAAGTTTGATAAAAGCAGGAGCATTTGATGAATTTGGAAAACGTGCTTCCTTGCTTTTTTCTATAACAAATATTGTGTCATCAATAACTAAAAAGGCTGTCAAAAAACCTACAAACCAGGTGAGTCTTTTTGCAGATTTTCCCCAGGAAACAATTAGCCCGATTTTAGATCCAACCGTACAAGAGATAGAAGACTTTACCGATAGTGAAAAATTGATGTTTGAACGAGAGCTTCTTGGGTTTTTCTTGTCTGACCACCCTCTTAATTATAAATTGAATACTCTCTTTACTTTTGCAACTCATAAAATTTCTGACCTTCCGGAAGTATCAAACGGAGCAAAAATTAAAATTGGTGGACTCATATCATCCGTTAAGAAAATATTTACTAAAAGATCCAATGAAGAAATGGCTTTTGTAACACTTGAAGACCATTTAGGTGTCAGCATCGAATGTGTAGTTTTTCCTAAAATATTTGAAAAATCTAAATCCTATCTTGTAAAGGATGCGATAGTTATTATGGAAGGAAAATTGGATTTTAAAGAAGAGATTCCTGTAATCATTGTTGAAGGTGTGAGAATCCTTAATTAATGTCAATAAACATAGGCATTGACTTAAATTTTGAGGTTAGGTACAATTACATATCTTAATGGCCTCTTTACGACCTGAAATTATTTCGCACGTTGGTGGGTTTCCCATCACAAATTCATTCGTCACAACGATTTTAGTTGATATTGTAATTTTTTCCCTAATATTTGCTTTTAGTAGAAGAAAAGCATTGGTTCCTGTTGGAGTTCAGAGCGCATTTGAGCCTATTATCGAATATTTATATGATCTTTCTTCTCAAATTGCGGGAAGCAAAATTAAAACAATTTTTCCTTGGTTTGCGAGCTTCTTCTTTTTTATCGTGTTTGCAAATTTAATTGCGCTTCTTCCCGGTTTTGGTTCTATTGGATTTTGGGAAACAATAACAGAACATGGAGAATCTAAGCGAGAACTTATTCCACTTTTTCGCGCTGCTACAAGTGATTTCAATGTTACACTTGCTTTAGGCACAATTTCCATAGTTGCTACGCATGCTATTGCTATTCATTACAATGGTCTCATAGGTTATGCAAAAAAGTTTTTGTCATTAAATCCTATCTATTTATTTATTGGTTTACTTGAATTTGCTTTAGAGTTAGTAAAAATATTTTCGCTTTCTTTCAGACTTTTTGGTAATATATTCGCAGGAGAGGTAGTCCTTGCAACTGTAGCGGGACTTTTTGCTTTTATAGCACCCATTCCATTTTTGCTACTTGAGGTTATAGTAGCAGTAGTACAATCTCTTGTTTTTGCAATGTTAACTATGGTATTTATGTCATTATTGGCAACTACAAGTCACGAGGGAGGACATTAAGAGGCTTGCCTCCCGAAGCTTACAATGAAAACAAAAAAGAAATATTTATTCATCGAAACCCTCTTACGCTTAAAGCTTCAGAGGGCGAAGGGAGGTGGTCACTAATATGCAGTTTGCATTTTCAGGTGGAGCGACAATCGCAATCGGAGGAATTTTCCCAGCACTTGCTATTGGCTTGATGGGACTTAAAGCTATGGAAGCAATTGGACGAAATCCGGAAGCTTCAAGCAAAATCCTTCCAGCAATGCTTTTAGGAATGGCGTTTGCTGAGGCAATCGCAATTTATTCTCTAATTTTGGCATTTATTAAATAATAAATGCCATATTGGAAGGAGTTTTGAATTATGGAAATTCTAAATCAATTTGGATTTGACATAAAATTATTTGCAGCGCAAATAGTTAATTTTTTGGTGATCGCCTTTGTATTTAAAAGATTTCTATACAAGCCACTATTAGAAATTCTTGAAAAAAGAAAATCGACGATAAAAAGAGGACTACTTGATGCTGAAAAAGCTCAAAAGGCTTTGGAAGAAGCTGAAGAGAGAAAAGACGCCATAATATCTAAGGCTGGTATTGAAGCTGATAGAATAATTAATGAAGCTAAAAATCAAGCCGAATCGATCAGGGAAGGCATGCTTGAAGAAACAAAAAAAGAGATAAATGCTATGATGGAAGCAACAGTCACACAAATCCAATTAGAAAAAGAAAATTTCAAAAAAGAAGCAAAGAATATGTCACTAGAAATCGCAAGACAAGTACTAAACAGTACTTTAAGCTCACTTTTTGATAACAAAGAAAAAGAAATAATAGTAAAAAAAAGTATTTCAAAAATAAAACAACATGAATAATAAAGATCAAAAATTAAAGAATTTAGCGGAAATTGCTGCTAAAAATGACCGGATACCAAATGACATTAGTAATTATATATTTACTTTTTTGTCAAAACAGGAATTAAAAATTTTTCTAGGATTTTACAAAAATGCACTGGACAAAAAAAGGGTTTATATTACTACTTCTGGTAATTTAAGCACAGAGAGTCTAAAATCTTTAAAAAATATATATAAAGATAAAGAATTAATTATTGAAATTAACCCAACACTGGGTGCCGGAATCAAAATTAGAGAGAAAGATATGATTACTGACTTTACATTTAAAAAATATATAGACCAAACAATTGATTCGTTAAAGGACTAGTATGAAACAAGAAGAATTACTAAAACAAATCGAAAAAAGACTTTCTACAGTTCATTTAAATCCAAAAACTGAAAATGTTGGAACGGTTCAGACTGTTGGTGATGGAATTATTCAAGCATCCGGTCTTTCACGGGTTGGTTTTGGAGAAGAAGTTGAATTTAAGAATGGGTCTCGAGGTCTTTCTTTCAATTTAAATGAAGATGTTACATCAATAATTTTGTTATCTGAGGATAATGATATTCGCGAAGGTGACAGTATCAAGACAACAGGTCGCATTTTGGGCGTTACAGGAAGTGATGATCTTATCGGTAGAGTTATTGACCCTCTTCAAAATCCTCTTGATGGAAAAAGACTTTCATTAAAAGGACCACTATATCCTCTAGAAAAAATTGCACCGGGAGTTATTGATAGACAACCTGTAGATACCCCTCTCAAAACAGGTATAAAAGCAATAGATGCTATGACACCGATTGGACGTGGTCAGCGGGAACTTATTATAGGTGATAGAAATACCGGAAAAACTGCAATTGCAATTGACACAATTATTAATCAAAAGAAAAAAGACTTGGGTCTTAAGAAAGTTATATGTATTTACTGTGCAATTGGTCAAAAAAGAAGCAATATTGCAAGAATTATTGGGAAACTAACCGAAGAGGGAGCAATGGATTATACAATTATTGTTGCCGCTTCATCATCAGATTCTGCCGCTCTACAATACTTAGCCCCCTTTGCGGCTAGTGCAATTGGCGAGTATTTCATGGACAAAGGAGAGGATGTTTTGGTTGTATTTGATGATTTTTCTAAGCATGCATGGGCTTATAGACAAATTTCATTACTTCTTAAAAGACCAGCCGGTCGTGAAGCATATCCGGGTGACATTTTTTATCTCCATTCAAGAATACTTGAAAGATCTTCTCGGATGTCTGATAAATTGGGGGGTGGATCCCTTACAGCTCTTCCCATAATCGAAACGCAAGCTGCAGATAACTCTGCTTATATTCCAACGAATGTTATATCTATAACAGATGGTCAAATATATCTTGAAAATGATTTGTTTAATCAAGGTGTACGACCGGCTATTAATACCGGGCAATCCGTTTCGCGTGTGGGAGGCGCTGCGCAAACAAAAATTATGAAACAAATTGCCGGTCCGCTCCGTCTTGAAAGTGCACAGTATAGAGAGCTTGCAGCATTTGCACAATTTGGTAGTGACCTTGATGAAGAAACTCAAAAAAAGATTGAACGAGGTAAAAGAGTTGCTGAAATTCTCAAACAACCCCAATACGCGCCGCTTTCAGAATTTGAGCAAGTTGTAAGCATTTATAGTGCAGCAACCGGTCTTTTAGATGATTTTCCGGTTGAAAAAATAAATTTATTTGAACAAAAAATAATTGATTTTATAAAAGTCAAAAATAAAGGTCTTCTTAAAAAACTAGAAGCAGGTGACAAAATGGATGATAAAACGATTGAAGAACTTAAATCTGTCGTTTCGAATTTTAAAAAGACAGTTAAATAAGCAAAGCTTGTTTAATCTAAATAAGCAAAGCTTGTTTAATCTAAATCAATTGATACTTAATAAATAATAATATATGGCCCAAAACCTTCAGCTTTTAAAAAGAAGAATTAAAACCTCGAAAAATATTGCCCAAATTGCGAAAGCATTAGAAATGATTGCAGCCTCAAAAATAAAAAAAGCTCAAAGTGCATCTGTCAATAATAACCCATACGCAGCTAGAATCACGGATATTACAGAAAAAATAATTGGATCACTAGGGGAAGAAAAATTTACGCATCCCTACATAACAACTAGGGTTGGGGGCAAAAAATTATTGATTGCAATAAGTCCCGATCGTGGGTTATGTGGTTCATTAAATACAAATCTTTATAAAAAACTTATCGAAGTTGAAGATAACAACACAAATGCTGTAACTATCGGAAAAAAAGTTGGACTTTTTACTTCTAAATTGAGTTTTGATTTACTCTTCTCATTTCCTATGGGTAGTAAATTGCCTGATTACTCACTAGTCATGCAAATTAAACAAATAATTGATGACGAGATTGCAAAGGGGAATGCCACATCGGTTAGCATTGTCTATGCGGACTTCATATCTCTATTTACCCAAACTCCTATCGTAAAACAGCTTTTACCACTTGAATTTGAAGCAAAAGAAGAAACAATTGAGAAAAACACCTCTATATATGAACCAGATAAGGCTGCCCTTCTTAATGAACTTCTTCCGTATTATTTAGAAGTTCAAATTTATAATGCTCTACTTCAAGCATTTACATCAGAGCAAGCTGCACAAATGGTTGCTATGCAAAATGCTAAGAATAATGCCTTCGATATTGCCGAATATCTTAACCTTGTTTATAATAAGTCACGTCAAGAAAGAATAACAAACGAAATTTTAGATCTTTCAAATAGTACTCAAGTATGACAAATATCGGAAAAATTATACGTATTCAAGGAGCTGTTGTTGATGTTCGTTTTGAGAAAGAAGTACCAAAAGTTTACGAAGCACTCACTATTGATCTTGCACAAGGAAAAAAATTAATTCTGGAGACAGAATTTGAATTGGGGAATAATGAAGTTAGAACAATTGCCATGGGACCAACTGAAGGTTTGTCTCGCGGGACTGAAGTGAGAGCTACAGGTAGTGAAATCTCCGTTCCTACGGGCGAAGAAACTTTAGGAAGAATTTTTAATGTGCTGGGAGAACCCATTGATGGTCTCAAACCCCTTTCTTCAAAAGTGAGAACAGCATCAATTCATAATTCTGCACCACCTCTTTCAGAACAAAGTACCAAGCCGGAAATGCTTGAGACCGGAATTAAAGTGATTGATCTTATCGCTCCATTCACAAAAGGAGGAAAAGTAGGAATTTTTGGAGGAGCCGGGGTTGGTAAAACTGTTATCATACAAGAACTCATACGAAATATTGCAATTGTACATAGCGGTCACTCTGTTTTTGCGGGTGTGGGCGAAAGAACCCGTGAGGGAACAGATCTTTATAAAGAAATGACCGGATCCGGAGTTATAGATAAAACAGTTATGGTATTTGGACAAATGAATGAACCTCCGGGAAATAGATTGCGCGTAGGTCTAACCGCTCTAACGATGGCTGAATACTTCAGAGATCAAAAAAATGAGGATGTACTTCTTTTTATTGATAACGTTTTCCGTTTTGCTCAAGCTGGTAGCGAAGTATCGGCACTTCTTGGCCGTACCCCCTCAGCAGTAGGATACCAACCAACTTTAGCGGCAGACATTGGAAGTCTGCAGGAAAGAATTACATCTACAAACAAAGGGTCTATAACCTCCGTTCAAGCAGTTTATGTTCCTGCAGATGACTACACAGATCCTGCTCCTGCTACGATTTTTGGCCACTTAGACGCATCTATTACTCTAGAGCGTTCTATAGCAGAACAAGGACTTTATCCGGCAGTTGATCCACTAACTTCATCGTCTCGATTGTTGGATCCAAATATTGTTGGTCGTGAACACTATGAGGTTGCATCTGAAGTAAAAAGGGTTTTACAGAGATATAAAGATCTGCAAGACATCATCGCCATCCTAGGTATTGATGAATTGTCTGATGAGGACAAGCTTACCGTTGCACGTGCCCGAAAAATTCAGCGTTTCTTAACTCAACCAATGTTTGTAGCTGAAATATTTACAGGATCTCCGGGAAAATACGTTAATATCACAGATACTGTTAAAGGATTTAAAGATCTACTAGAGGGTAAATATGATAAATTATCAGAAAGCGCATTCTACATGAAGGGAACGATTGATGAAGCGGAAAAATCAAGTAAATAATATCTATGTTCGAACTCCAAATTTTATCACCAACCGGTGAAGTATTTCACGAGTCTGTTGATGAAGCTTTATTGCCAACCAGTAAAGGTGAAATTGCAATACTACCGCATCACATTCCATTATTTTCAAAATTATCAGAGGGCACAATTACAGTAAAAAAGGGTGGAAAGGAAACCTTAATTGCAATCGTTGGAGGATTTTTGGAAGTGAAATCAGAAATTGTTACTATTCTATCTGACTTTGCTATAAAAGCAGAAAACATCCAGGTAGCACGGGCGCAGGAAGCTAAAAAACAAGCTGAAGATTTCCTCGCCAACAAGCAAGGTACTGCAGACTTAATTATGGCGGAAAGACAATTGCAAAAATCTTTACTGGAACTTAAGGTCGCTGAAAAAATAAAACATCATTAATTTATGATTAGAAGAAGAATTAGAACCTCACGCCTAACGAGAACGAGCGAAAAACAAAACAAAAGGCAGGCATTACTTTTTACGATTGGAATTGTAGTTCTACTAGTAGTGCTCATCCAGTTTGGACCAATATTAATTAATCTTTTTGGAAATGCCGTATATACACTTCGTGGAGGAGACAGGAGCGATACCCAGGTTGTCGGTCATGAATTACTTCAACCTCCTACTTTAATTGGTGTTGCCGAAGCAACTCAAGCCGCCAAAATTTCGTTTAGTGGTATAGCGCCAGACAAAAGTGGAACTGTCGAAATATACGTAAATGATGATCTTGTCGATGAGATAGAAATTCATAGTAAAACAGATTTTCAAGAAAAAGGACTCACGCTTACTAAAGGAGCAAATATTCTTAAAGCAAGGTTTGTTAAGGGAAACAAAACAAGTGCATACACACAGGAATACACCGTGAATTATTTGAGCGACAAACCAAAATTGGATGTATCATACCCTACTGATGGTGGGACTTATACAAAAGCTGATAAAAATCTAACAGTAACAGGAACTACCGATCCCGACAATTCTGTTACCGTGAACTCATTTAGAGCAATAGTTGATACGACTGGTAAATTCACTTACCAATTACAGTTAAATGATGGAGAAAATCAAATAACAATAGAGGCCCAAAATCCGGCAGGTACTACAACCCAAAAACAACTAAAAGTTACTTATCAACCTTAACTTTCTTAACTTGAAATAAATTAATCATTAAGAACCAAATCGTCAGTATTGGTGTGTAAAAAAGTACATTTATAAAAAGACTGGCGATTAAAAGTGAACAAAAAGATGCAAAAAGCATAAAGTTAGTTCTACCATACGTTAATAATCCCTTCGCAAAGTTTAATAAGCTTAGTAAATATATAAAAAAACCCATAATCCCTGTTATTGCGAGGATGAAAAGAAAACTGTTATCAGTTCCTGCGTCTGCATTACTCCATGATGCACCCCTCTCGTTTCTATAACCCATTCTTACTTGAGCATACCGGTAACTATTGAATCCAACTCCAATTAGTGGGCTGGTTTTGAAAATTGACAAAGACTCCTTTATTGAATTCACACGGCTGTTTGTTGAAGCAGTTCTAAATGGATTTAATCCTTCAACATGGGTATCTGAGATTATTAATAAAAATATAAACATAATAAATAAAACCAGGATTAGTGCTTTAAGTTTTCTATAAAATATGGCGTAACTTATTGCTCCTGCAACAAGTGCAAAAAGTGCAGTTCTTGAGAAAGTAAGATAAATTGCTATTAAACATAAAAATGAAATAATTATATCTTTGTAAATGTTTACAAATGTATTTGATTTAATCTTTTCAAATAAAAGAAAAAAGTATAATACAAAAAATACTCCGGCATAATTTGGGTCTAGAAATGTCGAAAACATTCTATATAAATGATTATCCCATCCCAAATAAAAAAGTTTATATAAATCGTAGTAGAAAAAGAACTGCCAATATCCCATTAATAGAATTACAAGACCGGAAATATATAAAAATTTCTTTAGCCCTTCCTTGCTACTTTTTTCTATCGGTGCAAATAATAAAGTTACGTATAATAAATACCTAAGTGGATATAAAATTGATTGAAGAAATTTTATGTCGGGATGGAGAATATAATTTACTACTAGGCTAAGTACTCCAAAAACTATAAATATAATCTGCAATTTTACGAAAACACTAATACTTGCATGCTTTATTTTTATAATGTAGATAAAAGTTAATAAGGAGATCAGAGCAACAATAATATCCTGTGGTACAACATAAACATTTGAGATAAATTTAAATCTCAGTAAAAGACCTATGGGATAAATTATAATAAGGATATATGTAAGTTTTGTAATTATTTTTTTTATCATAATTTATATAAATAGGTGCGTGTTTTTAAATTTTTATATATAAGACTCCCATTACTTTTAGGCATTTTTTCATTTTGGTACAACTCATAAACATAATTTTCCTTCCATTCATCAATTGTGAATGGAAAATCTACATAAAACAAATTATGAGTATTTTTCATTAAAACCGTATTATTACCAACTATTTTTTTAATAGAACCATTTTCATCATAAAAATCGCCAAATGAAAAATTCAAATTATTTAAGAGAAATTTTTCTTTTGATTCTAGCCCTAGTAAGACCGGTATGTACTTTGCGTTTGCAAGCCCTCTATACATGATACTAATTACCGAAATAAATATAATTGTTAGAATACTAATTTTTGTGATCATTTTATTTTTAACAGCTACAATACCTAAAAACACTAATAGAGAGTACGCGGGAAGGTATGCAGTCAAAAATCTCGTACCACCGGATTGAGAGGTGATATACCAAATTAAGTAAGATAGAACCGAATATATTATAAGAATCTTGTATTTTGGAAAAAGTTTTTTACCGGCAATCAATACAAGCGGAAATAGAATTATATACATAGGATTTACAGGATCCGGGGCAAATAGAAATATACCAAAAAAAGTTTTTATAAATGTTAGGGGGGAAGCTAAATCTAATGTAAAATTACGAAGACCCAATTGAGAAAACAGAGGAAAAACAGGGTTTTTTGTGTATAAATAGGATATCACAAACCAAGGAAGTGGAATTGTCAAAGCTGTTGCTGTATATAAAAGACTGGACTTTATTTTTTGTTTCATTGTCCTATTACTTGCTATAAGCAGTAACAAAACAAAGATGAAAAGAGATCCAATAGCAAGTACTTTTGTTGCGATAGCAAGTCCCAACAATAAACTACTGGCAAAAAGATACTTTGTTTTTCTCTTTTTTGCAAAGATTAAAAAAAAGTAAAAAGAAAATATTTCAAAAAAAGCACGTCCAAGATCTGAAAATGCTGTTATTGATAACCACATAACAACCATATTTGAGTAAAATAGGATTACTACCAATAAAGACTCGAATCTTTTAAGATAAAGACGGCAAAGCTTAAATAGAACTATGCTTGTAAAAATTCCGAATAGGAAGTGAATTATTTTAGCTGCAATTTCATTTGAAAGTATGAGAGAAGAGGTATATAGCATTTCAACGAGTTTTGGCATTAGTGAATAGTAAAATAAATTTCCTTGAATATAAAAAATCTCATTCTTTTGAATAAATATTTTTGGTATCGTCAGGTGATACCAAAGAGAGTCAAACGCCAATTCAGGTCCTAAAGCTCCAATAAAACTAACAAAAACCAATAACCCTAACAACACAACTACAAATAATTCGTACCTCGAGAAATTATAGTTTTTTAATTTATTAAAGGAGTCCTTAATATCTACAAATAAGGCAATTATTAAAAGTAGAACAAAAAATATTGTTACAAGTAAAACCTGAGTAAAAAAAAATTGTTTTAAAAGCCCCAATGCGAGAATTGCGTATGAATATAAACCTATGAGAATTGCAATTTTTAACATACACCGTTTTTACAAATTAAGTGGTAAATATAAAAACTTACGATTATAATTGTCCAAAGAGCAAATAGCATGACACTTTTTTTCATATGAGTATTATATCAGCAGTTATAATTCCAGCATACAACGAAGGGAACAATTTAAATATTTTGATTCCAAAAGTGTATAAATACAATAAAAATTTAAGTGTTTATATTGTTGATGACAATTCTTCCGATAATACCGAGCGTATTTTAAAAAAATTACGAATAAAATATCCCTTTATACATCTTAAAAGAAAGGGTAAATTAGGGCGTGGAACAGCGGTAACATTTGGATTCAAACAAGCATATAAAAATCCTAACATTAAAATATTTATTGAAATGGATGCAGACCTTTCACACAACCCCAAAGAATTGCCAAAACTAATAAATTTAGTTGATGATAATACAATTGTTTCTGCATCACGATATATTTCCGGTAGTTCTGTTACAGGTATATCAAGAGGAAGAAGAATATTGAGTCATATTGTTAATGGATTTGAATCAATCCTTTTACAGTTACCCATTCATGATTATACGAATGGTTACAGAGCCTACCCAAGAAAAGCAGTTTCACTGTTGATAAAGCACAAATTTAAAAGTACCGGTTTTGCAACAGTAGCTGAATCAACATACTATTTGTATAAGATGGGTTTTGAACTAAAAGAGACACCAACAAAATTTATGAATAGAAAAATCGGAGGATCAAAAGCAGATATTCATGAAATGTATATTTCAATCCGTGATTTATTACGAATTCGATTTTCCAAGATATAATTTACCTCTAACAAGAAATGAATGAAAGCTCATAATCATTGCGTAAATAAACCCAGCTACACCGTCTTTGTAACCTCTTCGCATGAAATAGTTTTGCAAAAATTTACCAACAGGATATGCAATAACTGAAAAAGCAGTAACGCTCGTATTACTCTCTAACAATTCGTTGGCTCGCAACGTAGAATAGTTGTCAACATCAAATATAAATTCTTTTACCGACTGGTGTGGTGAATGAATTAATGGATGAATAAGAGATTCTACCGCACCGTTGACTTCCCACTTTTCATGAACCTTTCCATGCCACTTACCCGCATCTTTACGGGCCAATCTTAATAATTTAATCTCCCCTACTTCACCGTGCAATATTTTTCGTCCCCACATAAAATCAATTCTTTTCAAATAGTATCCTGTAGCATTTTTTGATTTTATTTTTAACAATATTTCTCCTCGTAATTTATCGGACACAAACTCGTCGGAATCAACAAATAAAATCCATTGGTTATGCGCATTATTTAATGCAAAATTTCTTTGATTTGAAAAATTATTATTTAGTGGCCGTATAAAGACTTTATTTGTAAATTTTCTTGCTAATTCAACTGTTCTATCAGTTGACTCATCATCAACAACTATCAACTCGTCAGCAAATTTTAATAATTCCAAACAATCAACTATATGTTCTTCATCATTATGGGTTAAAACTATAACAGTTAAATTATATTGATTTATCATACTTAATATTATAAAGATATTGCTTGGTACGCAAGTCGCTTGTTATTAGTCTTACAGAATAATCCGAACAATTTTTAATATTGAGATAATTGCAAAGCCATTTAAAATCTCCCCCTCTAATTAAAAGTTTGTGTATGTTGTTTGGAAGTTTAAATACATGTGTATCTTGATTTATAAAATAAAATACGTTTTTGTACTTAAAATTCGCATAATATAATTCATATACACCATAATTTGTTATAGTTTCATTTTTATCAATATTTCTTGTGAATTGACCATTAAAATCATAATAAGAAGCTGTATCTTTTGATAGATTTTTCCTTAAAAAATTATCCGCATTTGCCCAACCAAATCCATATGGAAGGATAATGAATGTATTCACCATATAATAAATGGCTAAACAACTCCATAAAACGACGGTTACAACTTTTACAAAATTATTTTTTGTGATATATAGCAATCCTGTAGCGGATATTTGGTAAGATAACAACATATAAGGTAATGAGTATCTTCCGCGGCCAAAACCTAATGGAAAAAAGAAAACAGGTAATGTGAGAATAATTAAAAGCAAGAAAAATTTCTTGTATTTAAAAACTTCCTTTCTTTTTATCAAAAAAAGAGACAATAATCCAATTAATATAAAAAAACCGTATTCCAATGTAAAGTTAAATTTTTCGCTAAAACCTGTCATTGTAAAATTTCTTAAAAACATAGTTGTATTTGAATATGTTTGTGTGTTTTGCCCTTGTGACGTGTTGATATAAAATGGATTTCCAACTAATACAATAGCTCGAATGTACCAAGGGGCTACGATAATAAATGAGCAGGTTATATATAGTAGAGTTTTTTTAACCTTATCAATAAAATTAGTATTTCTAAGAATTATAAAAAGAAATAAAACAGCAAATGGATAATAGAATAGAATCCATATTTTACTAGCCATTGCAACTCCTAGCAAAATTCCACTTAAAATAAGATTTTTCTTATTTAATTTTGATGTCAACAATAATCCTACCGACAACAAAAAGCAGAAAAGTGCAGGGAAATCACTAAATGCTTGTGTTCCAAGTTGTAGCATCAGTGGAGCACTAACAAACATAAGTGCAGACAATGGACCGACTTGTTCCCTGTTGTTAGCAAGAAAATTAACTTTATATAGTAGAAAAAATATTAATACAAAAAAACCAAAATGGACAACGTGAGTCATAAGACCATTACTAATTACTTGAGTCAAAATATAAAAAAGTTCCGGAAGGTGAGGAACTGTTGTATAACTCTCGTCACCCAAAGCAGGAATCATAAGTGTATGCGTGTCCATATAAATCCGTGGGAAGCGGAGGTGATAATCAAGCGGGTCACCCGCAGTTTGGGGAGGAATTAATCTAAGCATAGCTACAAGAATAAAAAATATAGAGAGGATTTTTACCCAATTTAAATTTCTTTTAATTTCAACATTTAATTTGATCGGCCACTTTAAAAACGACCATATTGATATACCAATAAAGAACAATAGGGTAAGAAAAATATTAAAATTAGTAAGAAGTCCTAATAAACCTAAAATAAATATTACATTGGAGATTAAAGAAAACCCAAGTGCAAAATTAATAAAATTAGAGAATCTTCCATCATAAGATTTATCAAAAAAAAGTTTATTTAGAACTTTTCCTGACCCATACATTACATAAAACAGTAACAAGACGTATAAAATGAATATAGTCTGTTTGAGAAAAAATTCAGGATTAAAAAAAAATCCGATGAAATCCTTTTGCAAATCGGTTAACGATTCTAAAATTAGATTCAATTTTTCCATTACTTCTTTGAGGCGACAGCAATTAGAGAAATCCCAAATGGCAAACCTCTTTTAGGTTCAACAGCTTTTAATATAGGGGCTACCCAGTTAAATGATTTTACCTGGGATTTTTCAAGTTTGCCATGATTTTTACTAATATAATTACGTATTATCCAACTTAGTAACCCTACCATATTAAAATATTCTATCTCCTCAACTTTAAATCCGGCATTTTTTATTTTCTCTGTTAGCTCATCTTTTTCGTATCTTCTAAAATGTCCCAAACTTCTATCAAGTTCATTATAGGCAAGTTTTTTAGCCGGCACTAGTAACACAAGTTTTCCTGTTCTATCGAGTAATTCATATAGGTTTCTTAAAGTTTTCTCATCATTTTCTATATGTTCCAACACGTTAACACCATAAATTGATTTAAATTTATGTTTAACTTTACTTATATTTGTCGAGGCATTGAATACTTCCACCTTTACATTCTTGTATTTGGCGAATTTCTGTTCTAAGGAATCAACAAGATTTTTATCAATATCTGTTAAAACTAAATCCTTCAAATTAGTCATATGCTCCGAAATATTTCCTGTTCCAGCTCCAATTTCCAAAGCAGGACTCTTTACGTAAGGTTTGATTCTTGATGCTATCCACTTATTGTAATTTTCGGCTCCCTCTAGGACCTCTAAGGTCTGAATTCCTCTGTATTTATTCATAATAATATTCTAACGTATTTTAATAAGAAGTCGCAGTCATTATGATAGTTTTTATAACAGCAAATCCATGTTTATATGGACTAAGATATGATTTTCCACTTTTCCTTTTGCGACAGGAGATATTAACAGTGCTAATTTTAAAACCTTTGCGGGATGCTCTAATTACAATTTCAGCTTCATATGCGAAATCATTGGCTTTAGGAATAATTTTTTTAATCTTATTTTTTTTAAATGCTTTAAGTCCTGTCATGACATCAATTATTAATTTTCCGGAAAAAATTGTTGCAACTAAAGAAACAAAGATATTGCCAAATAAATTTGTTTGTGTACCGTTAGTGGATTTGAAAAGATTTCGCAAACTATATCTTGCACCAAGAACAACATCAGCCCCTTCTTTGAGCGAGTTGATTAATTTTGGGATATCCGATGCTTTCAATTGTCCATCCGCGTCAAATTGCACAATAAATTCATGAGTTGCGTAAGTGAGTCCTGTTTTGAATGCTCCTCCTTTACCCTTATTTTTTTTATGAGAAATTACTTTTTCAACACCTTCATTTTTTGCAATTTCAGCAGTCTTATCACTTGATGCATCATCGATTACTATCGTTTCAACTTTGTATAAATCCCTAAGTCTTGACAATTCATTTATTACCGATGCAATATTTTTTTCTTCATTAAATGCTGGAACTATCACCGAAATAGTATCTTTTACCATTTTTGTATAATATCATACAAACACTATTTATTTTATGGGTAAAAGATATTCTAAAATTTTATTGTTACTCCTAATAGGGCTTTGGACATTGTTGGCGATTACAAGAAGTTTACTAAACATATCAAAACTTTATACGGAAGAACGGCATTGGATTTCTTTAAATGATGAGCAAATGCGGGAGAAGCAATTTGGAGATAAATACAATTTTTTGACATTTGTAAAATCAGTCATTCCACCACATTCCAATATATTACTTTTTACCACAGATGGTATGACCTACTATCTTGCAAGATATTTTCTCTACCCGACTACTGTTATATGGGGTGAACGTCAATATACTGAGTGGGGTAACGATATTGTTAGAAATTATTCTTATGCAATTTTCTATCCATTGACAAGTCAGAATATAAGTAATGTCAAAACAATAAATAATACTAATTTTCATAATATTAAGGAATTCAGAACTAATGGCAAATTAAATGGATTAATTTATAAAAAATGAATATTCTTACTATTTTGTACGTAATTATTTTTATTATACTTGCCGGTTATACAACAGGTGAGTATTTCTTATATGACAAATCGTATTCAATTATTAAAAAAATTGCTCTTTCTTATGCTCTGGGTTTTGGATTTATTGGAATTCAGATGTTTATCTTGTCTATACTCGGAATTAAATGGAATTATGGAATTATCTTAACTCCTTGGCTAATTTTTATATGTTATTTTTTTTTACGGAACCATAAATATTCATATCATAATCTTAATATACTCAACAAAATTAAATTATTTTCGCGTATTGAGAAATTACTTCTGATATTACTTGTTTCATTATTAATTTTTGTGGGGATAGAATCTGTTTTAAGACCGGTTCAAGCATGGGACGGGTGGGATAATTGGGTGTTTAGGGCAAATGTATTTTATTTAAATAAGGGAATTGATAATTATTATTTTTCATATACAACAGATTCTTATCCACTTATAATTCCCCTAACTACTTCTCTAGGTTACATGAGTCTCGGTTCAATAGATGATAGATCTATACTTCTTTTTTATTACTTCTTTTATTTTGCCTTAGGATTACTTTTCTATAGTTCTATTAGAAACTTTGCAGATAGAAAAACAGCACTTCTATTTTCCGTGTTATTGCTATCTTCTCAAAATTTGATACGACATGGTGGAAGGTTTGAGGCTGGTCAAGCGGATCTGGCAGTTGGTTTTTATATTTTTGCATGTGTAATAGTCTTATTGGATTACTTAAAAATTAAATCAACTAGATTATTACTTCTGCTAACTGTTTTACTTTCAATTGCGACTCAAATAAAAAATGATGCTATTCCATTCGTATTACTTTCTACTTGCTTTGTAGTCTACAAAATATTAAAGGAAAAGAAATACAAAAAGTTATTTTATTTGATTCCCTTGCCACTGGTTATGCTTGGGTGGGAATTATTCAAGAAGTTTAACAATTTACATCCAAATTTTTTGTTTCGTAACGGAATAGAATTTCATATTGAAAGGTTTCCTATTGTTGTTTTCAATTTTTTTAAAGAATTCGGAAATATTCAGAATTGGAACATCATCTGGATAGTTTTTCTTTTTTGTATTGTTATATATAGGAAACATCTAGGAACCTATATTTTGGTTCCAATTTTTTTATTTTTTCAATTACTATTTTATGTTCTTATTTTTCTTCTTCTACCCCAAGATCCGGTTACCCAAATAAACGCTATTTCAAATAAGCTGTTACTACACATAGTACCTTTAGCTGCATTTACAATAACAATAGTGGCTGTAAAAGTATTTAAGAAGTAAATGGTTTGATGACTGTGTTATAGAGCATAACCAACCCCTTTTCCGGAAGAATTTTAGGTTTCCATCCAATTTTTCGAATTTTTTCTGACTGGTAATATATATTTGTAGCTTTTTCCTTATCGCTACCAACAAACTTTATATTACATTTTATACCAGCAATTTTTTCCATCAAACTTATAATTTTAAGCAAACTGTAGTTTTTCCCGGTTCCAACATTGTATATTCCAAAAACGTTTTTAGTAACCGCAAGAATTATCGCATCAGCAGCATCATCAACCCAGACAAGATCACGCTCCTGACTTCCATCCCCTGTGATGGTAACTGATGATGAATCAAAAAGATTTCTGAAAAGCTTATAGACAAATCCCTTTCTGTTTTCATACCCGTAAAGGCTAAAAAATCGAAGGATAACATAGTTTTTGCCATTCTTTTTGCTCCATTCTTCAATCAATCTCTCTGCTTTTAACTTACTTTTTCCGTAAGAAGTGTCAGGCCTACATGTGTCACTCTCTTTAAATATTTTTACTTTACTACTTCCATAAACAGCGATTGATGAAGCAAAAATTATTTTTCTAACTGATTTTTTTGTAAGAACGCGAAGAAGATTTCGTGTTGTTATCACATTTCCTTGATACATTGTAGAATTACCCTGCTCTACTTGCCCTGCCAGATGAATAACAATTTCACAATCTTGGGCAAATTCTTCATAACCTTTTCCATTTAAAAGATTTCCTCTTATAATTTTTACACCTTTAGGAAATGTGGATCCTTTCGAATCAAGGACTGTTATTTTGTATCCTTGCGCTAATAATTTTTCCAATAACACTTTCCCTAAAAATCCCGATGCCCCAGTAATTGCGATAGATTTTTTGTCCATCATTATGCTTAAAGCCAACCTTCTCTTTTTAAAATTCGGGAAAGCTCTTTTTTGGTAAGTTGTTTGGTAGTATCGGATGAGTAATGGAATGCTTTAAGTCTTCTCTTTTTTTTGTATTTTTTTGTAACTGAAGGTATCTCAATCTGGGGCAAAATTACATAATATTCACCCATCTCAATTGTTCTTACCGATTCGGATATACTAACTAAGGTTTCATGAATCTTTTCACCAGGTCTTACACCGATAGTATGAATTTTATTTTTCTCCACAACTTTTTCAAGCATAATATCAGCTAGATCAGAGATAGTATGAGCGCTCATTTTTCTAACAAATACTTCACCACCTACACCTTCTTTAAGTGCCGTTAAAACTAAGTCTACACTTTCTTTCAAAGTTATCATAAACCTTGTCATCCTGGGATCCGTAATAGTTATTGGCTTTTTGCTATCAATTAATGATTTGAACAGTGGCACAACTGAGCCACGTGAACCTAACACATTTCCATATCTTGTTGAAACAAAAATTGTTTTTGAATTGTTTTCATATAGATTTGCAGTTGTAATTAATCTTTCCTGAAGAGCTTTTGACATTCCATAAGCATTAATAGGTTCGACTGCTTTATCGGTGGATAATGCTACTACTTTGTCTACATTTTCATCCCTCGCTGCTTCGATAATGTTTTGCGCTCCCAAAACGTTTGTTTTTACACCCTCCCAAACATTATATTCTACTTCTGTTATCCATTTTAAAGCTGCTGCATGAATAATAATGTTGACACCTCTTATAGCTTCTCTAACACTTCTGTAATCTCTGACGTCGCCGAGAATAAATCTCAGCCTCTTTTCATTTTTATATTCTAAGCGCATCTGTCCCTGCTTTACTTCATCTCTACTAAAAACAATAATTTCAGAGGGTTCATAATTAAGGAGTTCTCGCACTAACATTCTTCCAAATGACCCAGTCCCTCCGGTCAAAAATATTTTTTTTCTATATATCAAATTATTTCTTTTTGAAGGCATAGAAGTGTTATATTCTATCATATAAATTTTATCAAGCATTTTTCTTTTTTTATTTTTATCTGTTATAATCGCAAATATGAAAAACAACATTAACAAAAAACCAAAAGTTACCATTACAATGGCTGCCCTCAATGAAGAAAAAGTTATTGGTAAAGCTTTGGAAGAATGTTTCAAACTTAAGAAACTTTATGATCTCCAAGTGCTTGTAGTTCTGGATAGTAAAACCACAGATAACACAGCAAAAGTTGCTGAAAAAGCCGGAGCTACTGTTATTCAAACAGGGAAGTGGAGAGGTAAGGGATATGCTTTGAGACGAGCAACTAAATATATTAAAGGTGATTATGTGATTCAAATTGATGCCGACTATCAATTTATGCCATCAGATATTCCTAAGTTTATGAAAGCATTACAAAGTGGTTACGATGTAGCGCTTGCTACCCGTTACGAAAAAGGTGCAAAAGTGTCTAAGGATTCGGTTACTCCTTTCAGACAATTTGGAATACATTTATTGTCGTTTGCAACCTCTATCGCAGCAGGTCAAAGAGTTACAGATATGCTTGCCGGTTTTAAAGGATTTAAAACACAAGTGTTAAAGGATATTAATATGAAGGAAGATCATTATGGCTATGAGGCAGAGGTTATTATTCGAGCGGCACAAAAAGGATATAAAATCAAAAATATTCCAATAACTTACAAAAAGAGAGAATTTGGAGTAACAAAATTAATGCCTATTAAGGATGGGTTTCTCTTTTTGCAAACAATTATAAAAATTGGTTTGGATCGATAACCTAAATTATAGCTATTTCCTCGTTAACATTATTAATTCGATATACAATTTTACCTGTACCCAGTACGTTCCATACATCGCAAACAATACAATTCTTTTTAACCAAACTTTTTATTTTTTTAATATCTAACTTCTTATATATATTGTGGTTAGTGGCAATAAATAAGATATCTGCATCCTTTACTGCTTCGTAAACATCTTTTTCTATCTTTTGTTTCTCGTATTCTTTTACATACGGATCGTGTAGAACCACCTCAGCTCTTTCACGTAACAAAGCGTGTCTTACTTTAAAACTTAGAGATTCCCTTATATCATCTATTTCGGCTTTAAAAGCCAATCCTAAAATTACTGCTTTCTTATTCTTGAGTTTTATTCGTTCACGTACTAATCGGATCAAAAACATTGGCATCGATTCATTTATTTTCCAACTTGTTGATATTAAATCCGCATATGGTAAGTCCGATATTAAGAAAAACCCATCTTTAAAAAGGCATGGACCTGCAGTAAGCCCTGGCATTGTAAGCCCTCCTCTCTTATATTTGTAATTAACCAAATTCACAATTTCATAGATATCCCTGTGATAGTTATGAGCCAAAACCATAAATTCATTTGCCACAGCAAAATTTATGTATCTATACATGTTAGTAAATAATTTTGATAACTCTGCTGATACGCTATCGGTTAACATTGTTGATATGTTCATATCCTTAAAAAAACTATCAGCTTTTTTCAAACTTTTTTTATCATCCGCTCCTATTATCTGAGGAATTGATTTCATTTCTTCTATAGAGTTACCTTCAGAAATTCTTTCCGGACAAAATGCGACAAAAAAATCTTTGCCAATTTTAAGCTTTGTATTATCTTCAATGAGCGATTGGACATATTTAGTCGTTCTTGGAGATACGGTACTTCGAAGAATTAAAGTTTGTCCTGCTTTGAAAAATGGTATGGAGTTAATAATAGACTCATTTATTTGAGAATAAACCGGATTCATATTTTCATCTACCGGTGTCCCTAAAGTCAAAATAATGAAATCACTTTTTTTTATACAAGAATAATCTGTAGTTGCAAAAAAATTCTTTCCAATGTGTTTTTTTAGTAAAGGAGCTGCTCCCTTTTCCATGAATGGCATTTTGCCGGAGTTAATTTTTGATATCTTCGTACTATCACGTCCAATACCATACACAAGTGATTTTTTTTCGTTGGCAAGTACTAATGCGAGTGGAAACCCTACCCTACCAATTCCGATAACTGATGTAATTGTATCGTTTCGTGTTCTGGAAGACATAGAAATTGATTGAATCAAAAGATTATAGCACATAATTAAAGTGCTAATTTGGCTCTTTAAGATACCGGGTATATCGCATTAGTCATATGGACTAATTAAACCTTTTGATAATATTAGTTTCTCGCTTTTACCAACTTTTATAAGGTAAACCATTTGATTACCTACTAATTCTCTTTTTTCTACATTCTTCATTTTAATAGTAATAGGTCTATTATTGTTATATACCACAATATTATTAATACCAATGGGTAAAGAAAATATATGCGTTTTATTTGATAATTTTGCATAATGCCAATATTTAGAATAGTGAACAATTGAAGTATTCTTTGAGTCATTAGTATCCAAAGCTCCAAATGAGTAAACGCCATAATTTTTTAAGTAATATGATGTTGCTCTGAATATTTCCGGATCAGTTATAAGTATTGTATCTGTAGTATTAAAATTTTTTAATACATATAACTCAAGGTTTTTCATTCTTAAATTATTTTTTACAATCTCAGAATAATGGAATGATTGGGAAACATAAGATCCAACTAGATTTGTGTCGCGGACTCTAAAAAAAGTTGCAAGATTTACAACAATCAATATTAAAACAACCAGAAATGATTTAGATCCAAATAATTTATACAAAAAATAACTTGAAAGAACAATAAAAGCCGAAAGGTAAGCCATTTGATGAGCTGCATGATCACTACGAACAAAAATATTAAATAAAAGTGATGGGAAGATCCAAAATATGAAAACTAAAATATAGGGTTTACTTATTTTGGTAAAAAGTTTTTTTAGGCTTAATAGATTATTTGTATACTTAAATACTGCAAGCAAAAAAAATGCGGCAAATCCACAGGTAAGATATAACCCTTTAATAATTATCGGCATGATCTCAGTTACTCTATGAATCGATAAATTTGGTGCCGAATCGTTTTTGGCAAAGGAAATTACGTAAGAAAAGTATTGACTCACACCTCCCACCGCATGAGCCGTTGGTAAAAACCAAAATAACGTGAGGAATATCAGCGAGACAACACTTATAAATCTTTCGTATGATGTTAAATAATAACAACCTAGCAAATAAAGAGGTGTTAAGAATAAAGAATCTTGTGGTCTAATTCCAATAGCGAAAGAAAATACCAAAGCTAAAAGAAAACCATAATCCTTTTTTTTCTTTATTATTAGAAAAACAACTAAAGCAACTAGTAATGCCGTTGTTGAAAGAATTCCATAAGGATTTGCCGTTATACCAAAGTAAAAAATAGTTGGAGCAGAAAGAAAAATACATGAAGATATCAATCCTACGGACTTGTTAAAAAACAACTTTCCAGCCAAATAAAAAACTACAGCTCCAACTCCTGCAAAGAGCACACTGACCATAAGAATTGAGAGATGAGGATCTGAAAAAAACATATGAAAAAACTTCCCAAATGAAATATACAATGGATATCCTGGAGGTGATGGTGTTTGCTCTATAAAAGAATAATGCAAAATACCAATTGTATAATCAGGCCCATCCCAATGAGATTGCGCCTTTTCGAGAAATGGAAGTCGCGAGATTATGCCAACTAAAAAGAGAAAGGAATACAAAACAAATGAATGTTTATCAATCTTTTTCATTTGTCGATTATATCATTGTAGAAAATAATCTTTTTTAAATTTTTTTATATTTTCAAAATTAGTGTGAAGTGTATTTGTTCCTAATAGTTTTTGTGCTTTAGAGGTATCAAGCCAAGTAAATTGCCCTCTTTTAGCTGAATTCTCTTTAAAAAAGTTTTTAAATTTGACCGGACTTACTAGCCCTGCATTTAATTGAAATTCTTTGGCTATAAGTTTTAAAAAACCGTAGTTAGTTATTTGATCTACCGCAGCAACATGAAGAATACCTGAGATATTTTTTTCAATAGATTTCAGAAATCCATTTGCTGCATCATCAACATACGTAGGATTAAAATACAGATCCTCTATAGCATCGTATTTCATCCCTTTTAAAAGTATTTCGAGTCCTCGTCGGGCAAAATCAATTTTATTACCATAATTACCTGAGTATACGGATATTAGTCTTATAACTAAATTTTTGTTACTCGCAGAAAGAACCAAGTCTTCACCTTTTGCTTTTGTCAAACCATAAAAATTAACAGGATTTTTTCTATCTTCTTCAAGATATGGTGATTCGGATTTTTTCCCGTCAAATACAGCATCTGTTGAAAAATATACTAGAGGAATCGAATTCTTTGATGCTATTTTTGAAATTAACCCCGGTACTTTAGTATTCAATAATAAAGCAGCTTCTTGTTCTTGCTCAGCTTGATCTTGTCGTACAATACCCGCTGCATACACAATCATGTCCGGATTATGGTTTTCGATGTATTGTGAAAAATGAGCACTATTTACTAAATCCAATTCTTTTCTTGAAGGCGCCACAAAATTAATATTTTCCGGTTTTAAATCTAAAATCCTCGATCCAACCATGCCGGATGCACCAAAAAGTAGAATTTTTCTTGATTTCATAGTATAAATTTACTTAATCGTCTCAATTATATATAATTGGTTAACTAAATGAAAAGATATCTTGTAACCGGAGGGTCCGGTTTTATCGGTTCTGCAATTGTCAAAAGACTTTCTGAGGAAGGTAATTTAGTACGCGTATTTGACAATGGATTTCGGGGGTCAGGCATAAATTTATCATCACTTAAAAATGTTGAGTTATACAAAGGTGATATAAGAAGCTTAAATGATGTTATCAAAGCTTCCAAAAATTGCAATTCAATCATACACCTCGCATATATAAATGGAACAAAGTATTTTTATGAATTCCCTGAATTGGTCCTTGAAGTTGGTGTTAAAGGAATGCTAAATGTATTGGATGCGGGTAAAGAAAATGGAGTCGATGAATTGTTTTTAGCTTCAAGTTCAGAAGTATACCAAACACCACCTATTATCCCAACTCCTGAAAATGTACCTTTTTCTATTCCTGACGCTTATAACCCGCGCTATTCGTATGGGGCTGGAAAAATTATTAGTGAACTGCTGAGTCTTTATATCGGTAAAAAGATATTTAAACGTGTTGTAATCTTTAGACCACATAATGTGTATGGTCCATACATGGGACACGAACATGTAATACCCGAATTAATAGAAAAAATTATTAGGTCTCAAAAAAATGGAAAAGCAAAACTAACAATTCAGGGTAATGGTAAAAATACGAGAGCTTTTATTTATATTGATGACTTTGTAGATGGAGTAATGATTTTAATTAAGAAGGGGGAAAGTAATCAAACATATAATATAGGAAACAACGAAGAAATAAGCATTTTAGAATTAATAGACTTACTTTCAAAAGTTACAGGCATTAAGATAACAATAGAAAAGTCACCATTACCTGAAGGGAGTACAATGCGTCGTTGTCCTGATATTACTAAAATTTCAAAGCTTGGATATAAGCGAAAAACGTCATTAATTAATGGTTTGCAAAATACTTATTTATGTTACAATAAGGACCTAAACGATGAATAGGCTAAAACCAAAATTAGCAATAAATAGTGGAAAAAGTGTAGTTGTTGACAGATGTCAAAGTTGCGGATTTGAAAAACTCCATTCAATAATTTTTCTTGGTTACCTACCTCCGGTTAATAACCTTATCAAGGTAGGAACTATTCCTCAAGAACAACCAAGTTATCCCGCTCAAATGCTTTATTGCAAAAAATGCCATCTGGTACAACTCGGTCTCATTGTAGACCCTAACATTCTTTTTCCACCCGAATATCCTTACACGAGCAGTACCACTAAAGTTTTAAGAGATAATTTCAAACAATTAGCGGAGGAAACCAATGAATTAATACCTTTAAAAGAAAAGGACCTTGTTATTGATATAGGATCCAATGATGGTAATTTGCTCAATAATTTCAAAGATAAAACTAAAGTTCTTGGAATCACACCGGAAGAAATTGGAAAAATTGCAATTAAAAACGGGATACCAACAATTATTGATTACTTTACGGAAAAAGTAGCGGATAAAGTCATAAAGAAATATGGGAAAGCAAAAATTATAACTGCAACAAATGTTTTTGCACATATTGAAGATGTGAATGAGGTCATCCGAAATATAAAGAAAATACTTGCAAATGACGGGGTTTTCATTTCCGAATCTCATTATCTTTCATCTCTTATAAAAACAGTCCAATATGACACGATTTACCACGAACATTTAAGATATTACTCATTACATAGTTTGAAATATCTTTTAGCAATGCATGGTCTTGAAGTCTTCTATGCTCGGGAAATTCCACCTCATGGTGGATCTATACGAGTATATGCCGCAAGAAAAGGCAAATACAAAATCGACAAGAATGTACGTGAAATGCTTAATGATGAAAAGAAAATAGTCACAAGCATTAAACAATTCGAAGATTTTAAAGATAAAGTCGTTATGTCAAAGCTCAAGCTTTACAACATTCTTAACAAAATTAAGGAAAAAGGTGGAACGATTTATGGTATTGGTGCTCCGGCACGCGGATCAACACTGATTAGCTATGTAGGATTGGACTCTGATATTATGCCCTGCGTTTTGGAAACAAAAGGATCCCAAAAGGTTGGCAAATACATGCCCGGAACTCTTATACCTGTGTATGACGAGCAAAAACTCATTGAGGATCAACCTGAATATGCTCTTTTACTGTCTTGGCATATCAGCCGGGAACTTATTCCAAAACTTAAAGAAAAGGGATTTAAAGGAAGCTTTATTGTCCCTCTTCCAACACCTCGTATAGTTAGATGAAGCAACCATCACTATCAATAGTAATTCCTGTCTATAATGAGCCAGAAAATATAAAATTAACTATTCAAAACGTAAAGAAACATATAAAAACGAAACACGAAATTATAGTAGTATTCGACTCAAAAAAAGATACAACTGTTCCTATACTTAGAAAGCTTTCCAAAACTCAAAAAAATTTATTTCCAACTCTTAACACAATTGGAAGAGGTCCCTCAGGGGCTATTAGAACCGGAATCAAAGTTGCTAGATCTCCACTAGTTCTTGTTGCAATGGCTGATCTTTGCGACGATTTAACACAAGTTGATTTTATGGTGAAAAAACTTGGTAAGAGAAATGGTGTTGTTTGTCCATCACGATATGCAAAAGGTGGAAGACAAGAACTCGATGCACCGTTTAAAGTCGGTTTTCCTAAGGTAGCAGGATTTTTACTTTGGCTTCTTACGGGAATTCCAACAAGTGACCCAACCAATAGTTACAAACTTTACTCAAAAAAATTACTTTCAAAAATGGAACTCAAAAGTTTAATAAGTTTTAGTGTAACTCTTGAAATTGTAGTGAAAGCTCATCTTTTGAATGCAAAAATTTTTGAAATTCCAACCGTTTGGAAAGATAGACAGCATGGAAAAACAAATTTTAATTTAAAACGGTCGATTGTTGCATATACCCCTTGGTTTTTATTGGCTCTTTTAAAAAATAGACTCTTTTCACTTCCAGTTCCCAAAAGATTATTGTAGGCTGTATACTTCAACGTTTTCACTCTTCTCTACGAATTTATAATATTTTTTAATGTATTCATAGACTTCCGGTAATCGGACTTTATTTGAAATTCCATCTACTGGCCAGGTATCATTATCAATAAAAATAAATTTTGGTTTTGCGATTGAAAGACTATGGAGAATATCCAATCTTTTTTCGAGCAGATTGCCTATAAATGGCAAATCAAATTTTGTCGGATTTACTCGGTCAACTAACATGTAAATTGCTGGTTCATCATTGAAAAGAAAAATATAGTCCTTGGGAGATGTATTTTTTGATATGTATTTTTGAAAAAAAGCAATCTTTTTTTCTTGCTTAGTTGAAATAGAAAGAAAACCTACCCTATTAATATTTGTCTGATGAGGTAATAAATAGGTTCGATAATCTAAATTTTTTCTAATCATAGGGTTATTCATATATAGTATTCTTACCAAATAAATTATTATTAAGAATATAAATATATAAACAACTTTGGTTTTCTTTTTTATTCCAATTAATTTATCAAATAAATACCCGCTAACAATCAGATTTACCGGAAGTGTATAGAAATAGTGTCCTGATCCATGACGTGTTAATAATATTGTATAGACTAAAATCCCAAAAAAAGTTATTAACAAAAATGAATAAATATTTTTGTCAGTTTTATTTTGAATAAATTTAACTACTAAATAAAAAATCGCAGCGATATAAATACATAAACTCCAATAAAGAAGCATTTCATGGCCAACTAAAAATTTTACCAACCCACTCCAGTTACCATTTGTAAGAAGACCCATTGGAGATGGAAAATTTAAACCATTTGGAACGTTAATTCCTGAAATTGATACTATTATATCGATGGTTTCTGTGATGTATTCCTTCAACCAATGACTCCGTAACGCCCATAAAAGAAAACACACTAAAACAGCAAAATAGCCGGTTATAAATAAAACGAACATTTTTAAATCTTTTTTTAACTTGGGCGAAATAGTCACGGAAACGAGAAAGTGCAGACATGCTACTATTAAAATAAAAATTCCAAAATCGGGGCTTACGATAAATGAAAATAATGAAGCAATTCCGGCAAATAAACTTAAGGTACCGGATTTTTCTTTTATAGATTTTAAAAGTAAAAAAAGCGCCAATAAACCCACAGCTTCCCTCAAATTAAGTACCGGTATCAACAAGAAAACTATCAATAAAAAATAAACAATCCATTTTTTAATTTTAATTTCGTCCATTAATAAATAAGAAGCAATAATTCCTAACGTTCCTCCTATTGTTAAATACAGTCTTACGAGAAAAGCTGATGCACCAAATATTTGAAACAACCAAAAAAGAGGATAAACGCTTAAGGGACCGTATGTTATATAAATATCTCTAAATAATAATTTCCCATGTAACATATGATTTGCCCACGCTGCAAATTGACCTTCATCGATCATATTAATATCTCCATAAAAAAAACTACCCGAAGTCGTAGTTCCCAACAATAGAGAGAATACTATGATAAAAAATATTACTTTTGTTTTTGTTTGCATATAAACACAATCCAGATAAGAATACTCATGAATGTTACAAATGGGAATCCAATCGCAAAATAGATCAGATCCTGTTGCTTGGGATATTTATTAACTGTTAACCAATTGATTGCAGTTGTTTCCGGTACACTAAATTTTATTTTTAATATTGCACATAATAGCAAAAATACAGTGACAGATATAATAAAGGAGAATGTGAATATAACAATATGAAATGTAGTAGATTTTTTTTGAGCATTTGTTGAAAGTAAACTAAAAAATTCAACCGCTCTCCTCCATTTATGGATGTTTCTAAATAGATAGACTATTGCTACCATTAAAAGAGCGATGAGTGTCCCAATTGATACAAGTAAACCTAAGTAAAAGATTGATGGAGTATACTTTAGTACAACCTCTGATCTTCCGGAAGGTACATTAAATGCCATAAAAGGTTTCTTGTCTGATATATTAGTTTTTAATTTGTTGATTGTCAGATTCCACCCGGGGAAAAACGTCTTTTTTACTAACACCCGCTCATTCCTCTCGGCTTCCACCGAGAAAGATAAATATCCGCTAGAACTTTTTACATATTTAATTTTTGCGTGTGTCTCTATTGTTGCGGAATTTGGGACTTCGTATATCAAAACATTATTCCTATCATAAAGTTTTTTGTAAGTTACATTTCCGGAATCAAATAGTAAATCGAGATAAGGAGTTTTATCTCGTCCGAAAAGAGCAATCTGATCACCCGATTTATCAAATGTTATTTGATATTTTTCCCCGACATCAAGATATTGGGGTTGAATGTTTACTGTTTGAAACATTCCGTTGTACAAATTAGTACAGGAAATACTAACTTTCTTAAGAGTTATATTGTCTTTTACTAAATTTATTGTTAAGTGACAATTATTAATCCTGTTATAGGTAGCAGGAAGGAAACGAATTTGGCGAACATATTTGCCATTTCCAATAACATCAACAACGGCCTTTTGATTCAGTGAGATTACCGAGTCACTTTTATTTTGAATTGAAATTTTTTCGTTATTGATATCATAGTCGGATATCACACTACCAACTCCGAATTTTTTAAGACTTTCAAATGTAGCACTATCAACATTACCCCATCTATTTTTGTCAGGAAAATTTTTATCAAAATATTTTTTATACCAATAGATATCCATAGCATCATAGTTTTCAATACTTTTTATTCCATATGCCATGTTGATATCAGGTGACAAATTGACATTGCCGATATTTAATATTGGCAAGTCTCTATTTTTAAGAATCTTAATCGCATTATTGATTGGATAATAAAGTTTTATTTTTGAAAATGTATTGTAAGTAACAAGCAATAAAATTGTTTGAGATGAAACAAGTACTATAAGTAATATTATGTATAGATAATTTGAAAGCTTCGCACGTAGATTTAAAATTATAAAACATAAAATTGTCCCGATAAAAACTACAGAAATAAAAATAATAAACATTTCTATAAATTTAACTTGAGAAGGTTGCACATTATGCAAAAAGAATTCTAAAACACGAGTTGAAATTGCTATTAGTATGAGAGATAGAATAAATTGAATAAAAAAATGAATTTTTGTGTTATTCTTTCTTACATTTATATTACTGCGGTATTCGTCTAGAAATGAAATTCCTATCACAAGTACTCCAAATCCAAGAGTTGCAATCATTCTTGCATTTGTATTAATTCCAAGCGGTGTTAGTTTTATAAGATCTGTTACAACAGGTATTGAATATGCAAGACATATAGATATTATGCAAAGTATTAACCACGTTCTTCGCAACGATGATTGTAATATTCTTTTATATTTGATGAAAATTAATACATAAAAAATAATACCGACGTATCCACCTGAGACTTCCTGGAAATTTGTTCCCGCTAAAGGTCTATAAAACCTCAAATGCGGAGCTCCAAAAACGTAAGGCACAAAATTAAATATAAAATACGATGGATTAAGACCGTTATGGGGAACTAAACTACGGATATGTAAGGCATAACTATAATATAAATACTCAATAAATGGTAGAAGTTGGAACCCGGCAAGTAAGGTACCGGTTAATACCGATGAAATATACAAAACATGGCTCCTCCATTTCATGGGACTTTTTACAAAACTATAAAGTATACCTACAAATGCTATCTGAAAATATGTTTCCGGATGACCACACAAAAATGCCAAGAAAAAAATAAAAGATAAAATATAAAAATTTGTTAAATTTATTTTTTCGAGTAACCTTTCAACGAATAGTAATACAAATGGAAAAAAGATATATACATTTGTTTGTGGCCAATTCAACCAAAGTATAAAATATCCGCTTATAGAAATTAAACTTCCCAATAAAGATATTTCTTTAGAAATATTAACTTTACGAAGGTAATAATAAACACCTACACAAAAAATTAATATTTTTAAAATTGCTATTAGAACTAATGACAATTTAGCTGAAAATATAAGATAGATTATATTAAGAGGGGAAAATACAGAAGTTATTGGATTTGCCAAAAAAGGTACTCCATTTCCGTTAAAATCATTCCAAAAAGGTAAATGACCTTGCAAAAATGATTCTTTCATAAAAATTCTCCATGGTTCAAATTGAAAAACGGGATCGGCAAGGATTGAGTTATGAATTCCAACCGGATTCAGACCAAAAAGTGGCAAACCCCTAAGAATATCTACCGGTAAAAAAATATAATTAGAAGTTTTAACAATAAAAAATACAAATGTTAAGGTAATGAAAATAAGAAATAAGATTTTAGATTTCATTTACGTGCTACATATTCAAAATTACTTTTGTATATAATTTTTTTATTTATTAAATTTTTTGAATTATTTGTTATTAAGTAAACCAGATTAGCTGAATGTTTATAATTGCCCCCATGAAACCATGTAAAGTAGATATACGGATCAAGACTGGTTGAATATAGTTTAAAAATACCATCCGCCTCTAGAGAAAACGCATTCCCATTTGCATCTTTTACAATTGCTTTAGATGCGTTATCGCTTAATTTCCATGAATATCCCAAGCTGTAATCCATAGGTGGCATTAAGTGAGATCCTTTCGTAGTAAATACAAAAAATTCATTTGAAAAAAGTGATATAACATTTATGAGAACTATGAAAATTGTAAATAAAATTACTATCTTTTTTACTCTTAGAGAAAGATTAAAAATGAGATAACCAATAAGTATTGATATTGCCGGAAAAAGTAATGTGAAATATGCCTGACCTGGAGAAGAATGAAGCGCAAATGAAAATAAAGGCAAAAGAAGCCACAATAACAATATAGTATTAGGTTTTCTAAGCGTTTTTTTCTTAAGATTTACAAAAAGAAAAACAATTCCAATAAAAAATAATCCGAGACTTACCAGTCCTGCACTAGGAATTATTGCTGCTGCTATTTCCTGATAAATAGATGCCACCGTACTTAATGAAAAACCTACACCTTGTGTGTGACTCCCATGAAAGAAAAAAAGTCTTATTCTATTTAAAATCCATAGAGGGAATTTAAGATAAGTAAAACCATATTGCAAATCATATAAAATGAATGGGAGAATTCCGATTGTAAATCCCGAAATAATTTTTAAATAATCTTTTTTTACCAAATCTTTTCTGTATAAATAGAACAAAATAAAAATAATTCCAAAAACAACGATATTTGATAACTCGACTAACAACATTAATCCGAAACAGAAAAAAAGCAATGGTAAATATTTTTTATTAACGAGTGTTTTGAGTAAAACAATAAAAAATAATGTTGTAAAAAAGGGTATTAAAGATGTGTGATATGGCATACGTGCATTAACGACAATTAAAGGAGAGGTAGCATATAGCAAAGATGAAATGAAACCAACTTTTTCGTTATAAAGCTTATAACCTAAATGCCAAACCAGAAAAGTGGTTAAAGCACCGATTGATCCAAAAAATATGGCCGGTGAGACCGGATTGAATTTAGTAATCAAAAAAGAAATACCAATCAGCCATACGGAAATTGGTCCTTGATGGAGCCATGGAGCGGATGAAGGAATACCAACAATAGGAATTGTTCCTGTAAGAATCATGTCTCTTGCTGCTAAAAAATCCCGCGCACTATCCCCTATCAGAAGCATCAAAGAATCTTGCTTGTATAGATTTAAAAAAAGAGAGACAACAAATGGAACACTTATTAGCAGATTTTTTGGAGTCAAGAAGCGTAATAATAATTCCCCAAAATATGCTGGAAGTATTCCTTGATGTTTCTTGAGATAAAGAAATCTACTCTTTTGAAAATATCTCTTTATCACTTTTTTATCAGAAAGACTTGCTCCAACACTGTGTCTTATAACAGCATTAGGATTGAATATAACTTTGTAGCCCTCTTTCACAATCCTAAAACACAAATCCTGTTCTTCAAAATACATAAAAAAACTTTCATCAAAACCTCCTACTTTTTCGAAGAGATTTTTTTTGATAAGCATGCATGCTCCACTTATGACATCCACTTTTAAAATCTTCTTTCTATTAACATCTTTCATCCAAAATTTTCTTGATAGTGGATTATTTGGGAATAACCTATTTAAGAAAGAGTACGCAAAAATAGCTCTTAAAAATGTTATGAAAGAATTAATTGTAGGAAGATTGTTGTCTTTGCGATCTACCATCAATGGGCCCACTACTCCTACCTTCTTTATATCCGTAAAAGTTTTAAGCATTGTAACTAATGATTGTTCAAACAGAACAGTGTCGGGATTCAGGAAGAGAATGTATTCACCCTTTGCAGATTTTGCTCCGAGGTTGCATCCATAACCAAATCCGCCATTAATCTTACTTTTAATGATGGTTACACGTTTGTCATGAAGTAAAACTCTGGGTATTTTTTTTGTTGAATTATTATCAACAATTATGATCTCGTAAGTATTTTTTCC
>CAZEGF010000019.1:0-10097 GCA_964511965.1 uncultured Gammaproteobacteria bacterium | reverse complement strand
GTATCGGGGAAGATCGTAAATCAATTAAACCGGGGGATTTTTACTATTTATCAATTTTTAAATGGAGCATCAAATTTCATGCTTCCAACCTTTGTTCAAAGTCTTTTTACAATTGTAATTCTTGCTTACTACAATTTACCGATAGCCTTTTTCACATTTATTCTTTTCCCAATTTATCTTGCACTTTCCTATTACTCAACAGTAAAGTGGGGCAAGGAAGAGGTAAAGAAAAATAAGATTGATGACATTTCCCGTGGACGTATCAACGAAGTTATCGGAAATATTAGATTAGTTAAAGGGTTTACGAATGAAAAAACGGAATATGATTTCGTATCACAAAGTCTAACAAGTATTAATAAAATTTACGCACGACAAAGTACTACTTTTCATAAATTTGACTTTGCTAGAAATTTCTCTTTAATTCTTATACTTTTTGTTATCAATATTATAGTTTTTTACAACACTTATACCGGGCTTCTTACAATTGGAGAGATGGTTTTGATACTGCAATTATTCAATCAAGCAAGAATTCCTCTCTTTGCAATGTCTTTTATATTGACACAAATCCAGCAAGCTGAACAAGGAAGCAAAGAGTTCTTAGAAATTTTAGATCTTCCATCAACTGAAAACTTCCGGGAAAAAGTAAAGACTCAAATGATAAAAAATCCTAATATCGAATTTAAAAATGTATCATTTAAATATGAAGAATCTGAGCAGGTTCTAGATAATGTTTCCTTTGTAATTCCGGCGAAGGAAAAAGTAGCACTGGTTGGACATAGTGGTGCCGGTAAATCCACTATCGTAAACCTTATTATGAAACTATATAGGCAAACCGGAGGGGAAATATTTTTAAGCGGTAAATCATATAAGACTTTGACACCTCAATTTATACGAAATAATATCGCACTTGTCTTTCAAGAAAACGAACTCTTTTCATCAACTGTTAAAGAAAATGTTGCCTATGGAAAAGCAAATGCAACAGATAAGGAAATCATATCCGCACTTAAGATGGCAAATGCCTATAATTTTGTTGAAAAATTACCAAAAGGAATGGACAGTGAAATAGGGGAGAGGGGAGTACGACTTTCCGGGGGACAAAAACAAAGAATTCAAATCGCCAGAGCTATTTTAAAAGCAGCTCCAATTCTTATTCTAGATGAAGCAACATCGTCTCTTGATGCTAAATCAGAAAAGGAAGTACAAGAGGCTTTGGAAGTATTGATGAAAGACAAGCTAACTATTATTATTGCCCACCGCTTTTCAACAATTCAAAATGTTGACAAAGTAATTGTTGTTGAACATGGAAAGATTACTAACTACGGTACTCCAAAAGAATTATCACAGCAAAAAGGGCTCTATTCAGAACTGCTTAACTATCAGATAGAAGGAAACCAAAAACTTCTCGAAAGCTTCGGTCTTCATTAAAGGAGTTTGAATCCACGAGTCTTAACGGTCACAATTTCATAATCACTTGCTGAATTTTTTAGTTTACCCCGAAGTCTTGCTACAAGTCTGTCCACTGCCCAGTCGGAAACTCCATATGATTCCGCTTCCGGCCATACATTTTCTATAATCGTTTCCCTTTCACAAAGTACTCCTCTATTTTCCTCTAGTAACTGCAATAACATATGCTCTTTTTTTGAAAAATCTTTTTTCGAAGTATCCGAAAGCATATCCCCTTTATCGAGAACAAATCTTTCAAACAACTGACTAAAAACTCCTTTCTCATTTATAATACCTGTGTTCCAAAGGTAAGAAGCTCTCTCTTTTTCATCTTGATTAATATTTTTTTCCATCACAGCTTTTAACAAAACTTCTTTTTCCTCAACAGTTAATGATTCAAATAATTCTTCCGACTGCAAACCAATTCTTTCGTCAGACAATAATTCATCAAATATATTGACTGTTACTTCTCCCTTTTTTTCATGCAAGTAAGCGAGGGCGAATTGAAGATATTGTGTATACCCATCAACAATTGAAAGAATGAGTTTTTTCTTTCTTTGATCAATTGTCATACCATATTTTTTAGCTGTTCGGTCAAATATAATTTCAGCATCCTGCCTTGTGCCGGGCTCTATATACATAGTCCGTGCAAATACCGAAACCGACGCTTTTGTAAAGACCGTTGAAGAAAGTGATTCAAGGCTTCTTACACTTGTAAATACATAGGAAAGATTTTTGTGACACGCATCAACTAACCCTTGAAGATTTGAAAAAAAATCCGGAGTGACGACTTCTTGCATCCTGTCAAAGCGTAGGAAAAATATAGTTGGAGTTATATTTTCTCCAACAAGTCTCACAAGACTTTTTCTAACACAATCAATCGTCATAAAAAGATCTTGAGACTGTATGCTGTCAAGAAAAAGGGTTTCAATATATTTTTTTGTTTGGGGTGAAACATTTGACCCGACTACTGAATCTTCAATTCTTTTAAGAGTGAGGACCCAGAAAGGATACAGCTCCCTTTCTACTAAATCATTTAAATCTATTGGAATAAATAAATGATTTTTTTTATCAGCAATATATTTCTCTTTAATTCCTTTCTTATTAAGAAAAAACCGTAAAAAATTACTAATTCCAACTCTCTTCATACCAACAAGAACGACATTGTGGCGGTTCTTAATATAATTCCCTAGGCTTTCCGATTCTTTAGATCTAAATGTAAGCGGATACAGTGCCTCTTCTATGTGTCTTTCCATTAGCTCATTCTAACCATGGTTATAGGTTATTTCAAGTTTTGTCATGTGTCAGGATTTTGTCAATGAAAACTGTCAGAAAAAGGTCAAGCATACATCTTAGCATATCTTTATTATTGAAAAATGACAGAACAAAGAGATAATCAGTTTACGAATTTTGCTCAAGATCGAGTTGGTTCTCTGCCCGCTCCTACAGCTGAGGGAGTTGATGGAGCGAGTAAAACCATACAAGTAAGAATTGTTGGTCCAAGAGATCCAAATACAGGAGAACTTTACCCATTTGCTGAACCGTTCCACAATACGGTAAGATTGATTCCTTTAGAACCGAATCAGGGATAAAAAGAAAGGTAAAACTATGAATGAGTTTAATGAAGGGTTACTAAAACCACATTTGGATCCATTATTTGATGAAGCGATTGTATTAAATGAAGCAGGACGACCGTTAACATTAGGCCATGAAGAAGCAATCAAAAGAAATATCGAAACAGCAGGAATAAAATTCCCACCAACAATAAACGTGTCAGGGGTGAAATGAGAGATAGATTTTTTTATCGGTACCCTTTTTCTTTTTTGTTTTCCAACCCGCTTCCTTTGCCCATTGTGAAACTAAGATATTAATTTCATTTTGTGATAATTTCTGCAATTCTCTTTTTTCCTTTAGGGGAATTCTATGGCCGAATGCCGCTTTGTATAAGTCAAAAAAAGAATAATCGCATTCATCAATAGACATAAGACATTAGATTTATTCCTCTCCTGAATCAAGGGACAATATATCAAGACCTTTAATTTGTAGTGTTGCTGAATTACCCAGTTTTCCCTGGACCGAACCTACCATTCTTGCAGTGCTTCTCATTATTTTATCGGCTATCTCTAAACGTTCTTTCCATTGTTTTTCATATGCCACCTTTTCAGAACTTACTTGCTTAATGAGTTGATTATAAGCTTCTAAATGTGATTCAACCACTTGTACAAACTCGTGACCTACTACATATTCATAAAGCAAATCTTTTGAACTATTTTTCTCGCTATTTTGAGCAAAGTATTTTTCTCTGGCTACGTCAATCAATCTTTGTCTCATAAGTTGCGCCAGAACAACAGCATGGCTATATCCAACTAGCCAAACTCCCTCAAATATTCCCATATTTCCATTAAACCCACGGGGGAATACATTGGTTACAATTATAGGGATGTTTGCTTTCTCAGCTCTTAAGTCATTTTTGAGCTTTTCGGTCCAATCATTTGCCCATGCCTTGACCCTTTTGGTTTCCCAAAGAATTACACCGCACACAGTCCCTTTTGGGGTTTTTACAATCTGTCGTATATCTCCTCCCGTTTTTCCTTTCGCTATTGGAATTATTTCATCATCAGAAAATTCAGAGATTAGAGTATTCTCAAAATCCAATTCTAAAACTTCTCCCTGTGTTTGCTGTGACCCCTGCTCCAATTTTCTTCTCAACTCTTCGTTTGCTTTAATTGCATCTTGAAGTTTTTTTTCATTTTCCAATTCTTTTAGACGATGCCTCTCATCTTCACGCTCTAGTGATTCTTTAACTTTATCCTCAACTTTTCTCTGTAATTCTAACTCAAAGTCCTTCTTCTCTTCTTCAAGTTTTCTTTTATCTTCACGTAACTTGAGTTGCTCTTCCCTAAATTCATCATTCTTCTTTTTTTGTTCTAATAGTTCTTGTTTTAAATCAGCAAATTCTAAAGCCTGCTTATCTTCGGCTTCTTTTTTTGCTTTTTCAAATGCATCCAATCTTACTTTTTCGAGATCTTTTTTATGCTCAGAATCAAACTCTTGTTTTGCTGTTTCTTTTACTTGGTGGAGTAGTGCTTCGGATAATTCAAATTCTTTTCCGCAGTGCTTACAAATTATTGTATTCATTCAATTATTTTCCCTTCAACAAATTTCCCATGGGTATATTTCTCAAGGATCTTAATGTTTCTCATATTTGCTTTAAATATTACGTCGAAAATTACTCCAAGAATTGGAATTGCTCCAACAACAAAATCGATAATAATATTTAAAACCATTTTCATAAAATCTATTTTTGAAACTTGGGCAGTCCAAGCAGTGTGCAATATAAATAACGAAAGAACTGCCCCTGCTATATCTCCAAACCAAGGAATAATATCAAGTATCGGATCTATACCAAATCTAACCCCGCCAATTTCAAATTGGCTGTCAAGAAGTTTTGCAAATATTTTTGCTGCTTTAATTTTTTGTTCCATTAATTAATTTTTAGATGATATTTTAATGTATATATCCAATCCTCATCATAATACTGCTCATTTAGCTTTTGCTCAAGCATCCACTCAAGGTAATTTCTGTCATAAGACAGAACTTCTTCGATCTTTTTACCTTTATGTTTACCATAATTGAATAATCTCAATAACAAAGGTTTACCTGAAATCTCAATCATCTTCTCAATAACTATATCTCCATCTTTATATAATTCCATCATACGGTTGTATAGATAATGAAAGAGTTTCTCAAGAACCAAAACATCTCCGGTAGCATCATGAGCTTTGGCTTCGATATCAAAATCCAAAAAATAACGAAGGTACTGCAAATTATATTCCGGAATTTCATTTTCTGTGTCAAGAAATTTTATGACTTTTAATGTGTCGATAAATTTATTTACAACAATTCCTTCTTTAAATAATATATCGACATCAAACCCTGCATTATGTGCAACCATGATATTATCCTTGAGTAATACTTCTAGATCTTTCTGCATTTTGGAACCAATAAAAGCGTCTTTATCTTCAACCATTTTATTCGTGATATGAGAAATACTCATCGATTTTACAGATATAGGAACCGGGGGCTTGAAGTATTCGGAATATAACTCTCCTTTATATTTGTAACAAACTTGAGTTAACCGGTCAATCAAAATATCAATTCCCGTAGTCTCAGTGTCAAGAAAAATAAGATTCTCCATAGTGGGCTCTTATTATACTATGTGGTACAAGTAGAACGCCATAATACTATGAAGTATTAGAAGCCAGAATTTTAGCGGTTTACGCAATTCTTATAAGTAGTGTTTCCGTTTTCTATCATGACTGCCCCATTATCTCTTTTCCAAAATACAATACTCTCATCATCATTTGCATATCGTAATCCATCCGTTGATACAACTTTGGGAAGATCCATGACTCTGTCATCTGATAGGGTGATTGAAGCGATATCATTCTGGAATGTCGCATCAATAAATTTTCCTTCTGAGCATATAAATTTTTCAGGAGCTGTTCCTGGAATAAGAGTGAATTGCCTATATAAAACTATAAATAATATTACGAAGATTCCAACAACAATACCTAGCATGAATTGATGTTTTCCGAGGGATTTTTTCTTTGCCATATTTAATATATAAACACAAAAAATTATTGTTAGTCAAATAGCAATTAACGAAGACCTAGTTTTTTCGAGCATCCACCCCATGCTCCCCATCCTCTAACTTTTTGTAACATTTTTCCTCTATCAATTTGTTCCTCTCTAGAAGCATCAGAAGGCTTACCGGATCCTCCCACTGATGCCCATGCACCTAAGGAAAATTGTAAACCACCATAATATCCATTTCCTGTATCATCCTGCCAATTCTGATGGGATTCACACTCTGCAACTTTCAACCAAACAGTATCATCAGAGGGATTAAATACTGGAGTTGGAGTTGGAGTTATTTTATCTACTTCATAACTCATTGCAATAACAACCGGGGTTATTTCTTCCACATTATCTACTTCCGGGTGAGGATTGATATCAGGAATTTTTGCAAAAGCACTTTCTTGTCTATATGATTGGGTTTCAGACTCTGAATGAGCTTTAATAGCGGTACTAGTAAGTAAAATCCCAATGGTAATAACAAGAACTATGATAAGTCCAATCCGCTCACCTAGAAGAAACAAAAGTTCGTGGAAAATATTTTTTGCTCTCTCCATATAATGGCTCAAAACAATTACCAGAGATAGTGTTTATTATAACGAGTAAACACTAATTATTTCAACTTTGCACTCAAAAATTGATATATTGACATCATTTTTACTTAATATATAAATAATATATGAGATCCAACCTGCCACGGATTTTGATATCATCTTTTTTAATTTTACTCGCTCTTCTTATTACAGTTGCAACCCCTATAACTTATGCAGCAACTGCAAATCACATAGTTATTTCAGAAATTCAAATTGCTGATACTGCATCTAATTCAGATGATTTTATTGAACTCTACAACCCTACCTCTTCTGCAATTAATTTAAACGGTTATCGTCTCGTAAAAAGAACAAGTACTGGCGCAACAGATTCCGCGATAGTTTCTTTTAGCGCTGCCAATTCCATACCAGCGCATGGATTTTTCATTTGGTGTAATGCTCTTCTAACTGCAACTGTTACATGTGACAGAATTGGTTCAGCAACTATTACAAATGACAACAGTATAATTCTGAGAAATGGACCAGCAGATACAGGTGCTATTGTTGATGCAGTAACTATTGGAGCTCCAGTACATCCAATTGGTGAGGGTTCTGCTATAGTTCCTGCGCCCGGAAAAGGGTCAAGTGTTGAAAGAAAAGCATTAAGCACATCTACAGATGTGTCCATGGGAATAGGAGGTTCTGATGAATTTTTAGGAAACGGTGAGGACACTGAGAATAACTCTTCAGATTTTATATTAAGAACTGTTTCCCAACCACAAAATAGTGGTTCTTCCATTGAAACAGCTCCTACGGATACTCCTACACCAACTCTAACCGACACCCCCACACCAACACCCACTGAAACGCCTACAAGCACTCCGACTGAAACACCAACACCAACCCCATCTGAGACGCCAACACCAACACCCACAGAAACTCCTACTCCAACAGATACACCAACTGAAACACCGACTCCAACCCCTACGGAACAACCTACCGTTACACCAACACTGACAGCAACACCTACGGTTAGTTTGACCCCAACACCTACAGTAAATCCAATTCCACTATTCAATTTGATATGTACCACTAGGATGATTAACTTTAAGATCCTTACATTAAATTTCAGCGTACCTCTAGTCTCCTGTAACCTTGTCAGACTCTGATTGTTGTCAACCTGCCTCAAATACTGTAATCTTTTAATACCCAATGGATAACCTAGATGACGCAATAATTAAAGAAATGAAGAACGAATCTCTTCGATACATACCTGATTCAACCGCAGGATACTTCCGACAAAAAAACCGTAATACATTTTCCTACTACGATACTGACGGAAATAAAATTAAAGATGAAGCTACTTTGGAACGAATCAACAAATTAGTTATCCCACCTGCTTGGAAAAATGTTTGGATATGTCCCAAAAGAAATGGGCATCTTCAGGCGACCGGAATTGATGAAAAGGGGAGAAAACAATATATCTACCACGAAGATTGGACAAAAATAAATCAAGAAAATAAATTCTCGAAAATGATCGAATTTGGATTGAGTTTGCCTAAAATCAGACAAAAAATACAATATGACATGAGGCATAAGGAATTGGACAAGAAAAAGATTATCGCAACAGTTATCTGGCTCTTAGAACACACTTTCGTCAGAATTGGCAACGAAGAATATCAGAAAGAGAATAATTCTTTTGGTTTAACTACACTACGTAACAGACACGCAAAAGTTAGAGGTAATGAAATAGTATTTCGATTCCGCGGAAAACATGGGGTAGAAAATGTTATAGAGGTTAGCAACCCAACGATAGCAGCTACCATTAAGAAGTGCATTGAACTTCCAGGGTATGAATTATTTCAATATATAGATGAAGAAGGAGAACGCCACGTTATTGACTCAGAAGACGTCAATAATTTTCTATCGGACATTACACACGATGATTTTACCGCAAAGGATTTTAGAACGTGGGGAGCAACAAATCTTTCTTCAAGAATTCTATATAACATTGGAGAACCCGAAAACAAGACAGAACTTGCAAAAAATATTAGAGAAACCGTAAAACAAGTTGCCTCACATCTCAATAACACGGTGAGTGTTTGCAGGAGTTATTATATTCATCCAACCGTTATCAAAACCTACACAAAAAAGATACTTGTTCCACATTTTGAAACCAACAAAACCAAAAAACCACATGTCAATGGTCTTTCCTGGAATGAAAGCGCGCTTATAAAGCTTTTACAGAAATACTAGTGAGAGAAGGATTATTTTTCTTTAGGTAACATTTTACCGTTCATATCCATCGCGTCTCCGTTTTGCATCATGACAGAAGACCCATCAGTTTTGACAACTTCTCCCTCTGTAGTTACTTTTTCTCCATTGGTCATCATTATGTCTGAATCCATTTTCTTTAGCTCTCCATTTTCAACAACCCACATTTTATCATCTTTCATCATGACCTTATTTGTGTTTGATTTGATTTTCTGCAACGACTCATCTTTATCTGCTACCATTTTTGATAACTCAACTATTTGTGGTTTATATTTAGCGCGAGCTATAAAATAACCGGCTACAAAAACGACGAGGAGCGCTACTCCAAGTACTACTTTCATTGTCATATCCTTTTGTTCTGCTGCTGTTCTTTTCTTACTTGCCATATCAAATCACCTCCTTAGTTTAATAGTTATTAGCTATTAGTTATAAGTATTACTTATTTACAAACATTCTGTCAAGGATTGAGAATACCAGTTAAAGCAAGTGCACATAAAGCAGCTGATGTTTGCCAATCGTTTCGTGCTACTTCATTTTTTAATTCGTCAGTAGTTACTACTTTTATTTCAACTTCCTCATCAGAATCCAAATGCTGGCTTTTTATTTTCTGTACATTTTTTGCTCTTACTACATGCATGTTTCCAACTATTTTTGTTGGAAACTCATGCGCTACACCAATATAAGTAAATTCACCTTCACCATAACCAGTTTCTTCTAACAATTCTCTTTTACCTGCTTCTAAGGGGGTTTCTCCTTCATCCATGTGCCCAGCTGGAAATACTCTTGTTACTTTGTCCATACCATACTTATACTCATTCAGTGTCAGTACGTTTCCTTGATCGTCTGTTGCTACAATTACAACGATATCAGGTAGTTCAATCATTGAATATTTTTCTTTAACAATACCATTGGGTAGCTCTACCTCATCTTCATACAGAGTGAGATATTCAGTTTTGTAGATGGTTTTTCTATTTTTGCGCTTCCAAGACATAACTATGGGAAATATTGCCTAACAATCTTTACTGATTTTGCAATGTCCTTGTAGTATTTCTCACGTGCATTCAAAACTCTTGGACACAACTCAAGATTTATAAGTCCATCGTATTTTTTATCCTTTAAAAATGAAAGAAAGCTTTCATAATTTAAAAGTCCATCCCCAAGTCCCAAATGTTCTTTTTTCTCCGTAAAATCAGAAAGGTGAATATTACGCAT
>CAZEGF010000018.1:0-3063 GCA_964511965.1 uncultured Gammaproteobacteria bacterium | reverse complement strand
AGCCGCTTTTGCCAATAATACGTCAGGTAGGACAGTTTTGAGCCATACAACAACTGCCGGAACGGGTTATGGATTTTTTGATAGTGATATTAATGGAGGAAGCAATGGATTTTCAGGTGGTACCGGTTCTTATGACTCTTCATATGCTGAGGCGATAAATACTCCACCTGTTGCAGCAACTGATTTTGCGCAATTTTCAGGATCCGGAACATGTACCAATGGGATGGCTGCATACAACCCAACTGTTACGGTTTCCCAGGGTAGTTATCAATTTTTCGACAACATTGACAGTTTGACGCCGGTAACTACTTTTAATAATGGGGCAACAGCAATAAATACACCAATAACACTAAATAATCCAAACCAGCAATTCAGACTAAGAATTCTTTTAGATGTAGATAGTGCAACAGGAGCTTCATTTCCTGCCGATGCCGGTGATTTTGCTTTACAATATGCGACTTTACCACTATCTGGAGACTGTGCAGATGGAGTGTATTCGCCGGTCTCAACGAGTTCTGCCATAGCTTACAACGTCAATCCTTCTCAAGCAGGTAAACTATTGCCTCCTATTACTGCGTCTGCAAATGATCCATCTGATGGAGGATACACTACAAGACTGCAAAATTATGTACAACTTTATATTGACGATAATACTGATGCTGATGTTAGAAATAAGCAGCTGTCAATTGCCAATAACCAAGCAGGTCTTTGGGATTTGTCATTAGTTGATGCAAGCGATGATTCAACTTCGGTCACGTATTGTCTTGCGCTTTTTGATGGAGGGCTTAATCCTTTAGATTCGTATCATAATTATCCCAGAGTGACAACAATTCCTCTTGATGTTAATATACGGGGCGGATCAATACTTAACTCCGGAACTACTATTCAATAATTGTAATAATTTAGTTCTTTTAATTTCCCAATCCTAATATTAATTCGTCCTTCGTAAAAGCTACACCAACAGAGATTGCATGCGTTGAATCTAGAGGTGGAGTAGGCGTAATACCTGCATTTGACTGTAGATAGTATCTCTTTCCAGCCTCCAAATTCTTAAATCCCTTGGCCTTTCCACCAATAATTATAGTTACTCTTGAACCCTTATTAACTGTATTTGCGGCTAGACCAATAACCGCTGACTTCTCTCCAAATGTTGCATCAGCACGTTTTACAATACCGTTGCCCGATACATACAGCACATCTTTTGCCTTGATATTCTCACCGGCAATAGCCGTAATTGTAATTGCTCCTTCAATATTTAAGTCTCCTCCGACTGTAACGTCCCCTGCAATTGAAACATTTCCATTCTTGTCAACCGTCATCTTTCCATCTAAAATGTCTAGTCCACGAGCTTGAGATGCATTTTGCAAATACAATATCCCACCGGTAACCGAATCATTTGAAGTTGAAACTCCCAAAACATTAATAGCATTTTCCGATAATGTAATCGTATTATTTACTGTTAATTTTCCAACCACATCGGTGTCTGAAAGATAAGCTTGACCTGCAACCGTTATTCCTCCAGAAATTGTTGTATTACCCAAGAATGATGAACCTAACGACTTAAAGCTTTCTTTTATTGATAATGATGAAAGATCTGCGTTGTCAGATAGAGTTGAGCTAGATACTGTTGATACTGATGGCGAAACTACATTTTGTGTTATGAGAGTATCAGGATTTGAGATATTTCCACCTGTTACAGCGAGATAACTAGCGCTTGCTGATGCTTGTGCTGAATTAGACGTTGTAATGTCACTTACTAAAGTATTAGCACTTTGAGTTGATAACCTTGCAACTAAATCGTTAATCCTTAGATTCAATGCAACAAGTTCTGATGAAGTTGACGAAACCTTTTCATCGATTTGAGCATTATTTTCCAAAGCTTTTGCAATTAGAGCAGAATTAGTTGCATTGGATGCTTCAAGTTGTTGTAGCTTTGATGCAAGAATATCAACCTTTGAATTTGCAGCTGCAACAGAAATTTGCAGCTCATCAACACCGCTTTTAACCGTATTAATTCCGCTAGATAATGCGATCAGACCATTTGATAGTGAACCATTGACTTCTTGACCATTAATAACCAAATTCTCAGGTAGATTGATGGCATCTGAACTTACTTTAGACAAAGAGCTATCACCATTTGAATTCGTTAATGAAGCTAAGAAATTAGATGGATCAGCAAATGAGATATTTACGAATGCGGTTATTTTGCCACTTATTCCGTTAAAGTCTTGTAATGCCTTACCTAATACTTGTCCGGCTTTAGTTGCTTTCATGGCAACTCCAGGTGTTGATGAAGTTGTTAGGTAATCACCTTTATGTATTGGTCCGTTTTCATTATTTACCTTAACAGGAACTCGTCCATCCAGCGCAACAGGTACTGCTTTATCTCCATTAATGCTTCCTACCTGAGAAAGTCTAAATCCTGGCTTTTCTGAGTAAATACCAATTACGGTATTGTCATAACTCTTTGTAGATTTAACGACATGACTATCGTTTGCAGAGTCGATTGAAACAACATCTCCGGCCTCAATAGATGAATCAGTTGTCGGATAATCCTCAGCCAGATCGTAATTTCCGATATTTGTTGTGAGAGTACCGGCTATTGTTGCATTGCCATTGCTGTCTATTCCCAGAACTTCCATGCCGGCAGCATTTTTGAACGCAAATTTGGTTGGATTGTTGTTGCCATTAATGTCTGCAGCCAACTGATTTACTAGATTTCCGTTGTTATCTGAGAATATCTTGCCATTAGATAATGTGAAGCTTGATGCTGCGACGTCACCTGTTGTTGTCATGTTTCCATTGCTATCAACCGAAAGCTGACCGGCTGATCCAAGTAGAGCAGTGCCACCACTAAGCTGTCCGGTTGTCGTTAGATCACCTTGTGCTGTTAGAACCCCATTATTCCAGTCAAGATGAGTGGCAATATTGCTTGGGTCATGATAACCAACATTTACCAATACTAGAATCTTTCCGACGGCATTTGTGTCACTATTTGAGTAAGATCCGACCGCGCGGCCAATTATCTTTCCGGCAGTTGTTGCTTTAACTCCTATACCTGGA
>CAZEGF010000017.1:0-21009 GCA_964511965.1 uncultured Gammaproteobacteria bacterium | reverse complement strand
AATTCTCAATTCTTCTAGCTAACAAGCAATTTCAGCATTTGTGTAAAGATCATATCCAGTCCTCCTAGATAGAGTCCGACTCCGACAGAAATTGCCAGAACTATTATCGTAAGTCTGATAGTATCAGCTCTTGTTGGCCACGTTACCTTTGTAATTTCAGTTCTAACCTCATTTATAAATTTGAATATATTCATTTTTCTTTTTTCCAAAATAATCCAAGAGCGTGACTTAATCTGGGATATAGCTACAAATTATACTAGAGTAAGGGTGGTTTGTAAAGAGAACTTTGCCCATCATCAACTTTGCAAGTTTCTAAGGGTAAAGTGACCGTTGAGTGTATGTCCCTTTGCCCGTTCTCGGCCTTTCAGACCTCGAAGGGTAAAGAGAAGTAGATTGATTCTAGACATTTGTGAAATTATCTATTAATCTTGTAAGTACCATATGGGCAAGATAAGCAAAGCTTGTTTTTGCCATCGTTAAACAATATGCCAAAAATTAAAAAAGCAGTAATCCCCGCAGCTGGTTTTGGAACCAGATTTCTCCCTCAAACCAAAGCGATGCCGAAAGAAATGCTTCCGATTGTAGACAAACCAATTGTTCAATATATCGTTGAGGAGTTAGTTGATGCAGGAATTGAGGACATTATTATTGTAACAGGCTCTCATAAAAGAACAATTGAGGATCATTTTGATAGACCATCTATGGAGCTGGTAGAAAACCTAAGAATGGGTGGGGAGAAAAAAATGAAGTTTTTGGAAGAAGCAGAGCGGATTGCTTCAATGGCTAACTTTATCTACGTGCGGCAAAAAGGTCCTTATGGAAATGGAACTCCACTTCTTAACGTTAAGTCTATTGTTGGAGATGAGCCTTTCATTTACACCTGGAGTGATGATTTTATTAAAGCCGAGCCAAAATCCAGATTCCAACAATTGATAGACATTTATGAAAAGTACAACTGTTCCGTTCTGGCATCTGTTAGAGCAAAGTCGGATGAGGACTATGACAGATATGGTTTTGCCGGAGGAGATGAAATTGAGGACGGAATAATTGATACAAAGATAATTATTGAAAAACCCGGTAAAGTAAATGCTCCATCGGATATGGCAAATGTGAGTGGATATCTTCTTACCCCTGACATTTTTGGATATTTAGAAGAGGCAATGGAAAATCTGCGCGAGGGGGATGAGCTTTACTACAATGACGCATTAAAACTTATGTTAGGTGATGGAAAGAGAGTTTTAGCAGCTGAAATAAAGGGTGGAAAGTATTATGATACAGGCAACAAAATAGAGTATATGAAAACAATTGTCGAATTTGCTCTCCAAAATCAAAGCATCGGAACAGAATTTAAAGACTTTTTAAAAACCCTCAACCTCGAATAAGTCGTACACCATTTGCATCTCATAGTATGAATTTCAGCGATTTTTTGATATAATTTCATGTTTTGAAACGCACCCTTTAAGCATGGGTGAATGTTTCACACAGCACTTTTACAACTTGGTTGCAAATAAAACTTTGTTGTTTCAGTTTGGGTTAAAAAGTTTAACTTGAGCTGAAACAACAAAGAAATAGGAGAAGTTTGAGCAGTTCGCTTTAACCGATATATTATAGACCCGGATTTATTCGGGAAGCATCCGACGTAGCCTGCGTTCGCGCAGAGAAACATTTGTTACTCACTAACAGGAGGATCGGTCATGCAAATCGCTAAGAACATCTTGGTCTATGCGCCATTCGCAGTAGTTGGTGCTGTGTTCATCACAGTCGGCTATATTTACGCGTTCGGGATGGATCGAGAGATTGTTATAGGAAGTGTTGGGGTATCCATATTCGTCGTCCTATTCATAGGGCTTATGATCGTCGACCCTGACATTGTTGGAAGCGGGACAAAGGGGTACCAAGACTTTGATGACTTGACAGTAAGAAGAGTCGTCAAGGTGGGTATCGTCCTTGTAATCGCAAGTCTGCTCTTTCTAGGAGCAGTGACTGCACAAACGGCTTTTGCCGATGAGCCTCAAAAATCCCAGGAAGAGTCTTTCGCGAAAGAAGATAACTACGACGTTGTCGATCTCGTATGGGATCTTAACGGGATGGTTTGGATCGGACTCTGCGTTTTTGTGGGGTTAGGTGCATTTAGTCTCTTCGCAATAGGGATGGCTCATAAGCCGTACGATTAAATCTAGCCCCGAGGAATCGGGAGAAACATTCGACCGGAATTCAGGTCTGGAGTAAACAGATGTTCTGGAACCGAAAAGCCGAAAGGCTCGCGCAAGCAGCAGTCGACATGCAGATCAGGACTTGGCTTCTTCAGCAGGAACTGACTGTTTCGAAGCACATGGTTGATTGGTACGATTTCGGTGACTTCATCACTGTGAAACTTGACTGTGGTTACAGTCCCTTAATCGTAAGCATTGCAAGTCATTACGCGTCACCAAGTGCTTTCTCAGGACTCTTCGCCAATAATGGGAGAGTTTCCATGAAGTATCGGCACACCCCAGGCAACAATTTCAGCCTGATGTGGACCCAGGTAGGGGATAAGATTCGCTTTACCGAATCGAAACCCCTTCTGAATGAGTCGGAGGCAGTTGCATAGCAACCAAGTGGCTATGGAAGAGCCATATCTTCCAATACGGGGGCGGGGCGCCTAAAGCGCTTCGCCCCCAACCCATCTATTCTTCTTGAGTTCAACTTCCTTATAAAGTAAACTACAAGTATGCAAAATCCAAGAGAATTAATAGTAGAAACACTAAACGTTTGGTTGAAAGATAACCCATTGCAGACTGAATTTGAGGTTAGTGTCTCTCAATATCTAAAATTTGGAGATTTCTCAACAAATATAGCTTTAGTATCTGTACAAAGCACTCCAAGTACAAATCCGAGAGAGTTGGCAGAGCAAATCGTTGGGATTCTCAAGCAAAATGAAGAAATAAATCGAGTTTTCGAAAAAATCGAAGTGGCAGGGTCCGGATTTATAAATTTTTATCTTTCCAATAATTATTTAGCAAGTTCACTCACAAAATTTGTTCAACAAGGAAAATTTGAATCACTATCGAACATAAATAATAATCAAAAAACCATCATCGAATTTGGGGACCCAAATCCTTTTAAGGAAATCCATATCGGACATCTTCGTAACTTTTGCATTGGAGAGTCTTTTTGTAGACTTCTAGAATCTCAAGGAACGACAGTAACCCGGGCAAATTATCAAGGGGATGTTGGCCTTCATGTGGCAAAAGCGATGTGGGGGTTACTAAAAAGAGAGGAAGAATTCTTAGATTCAGGCAAATCTGAGGATGAAAAAGTAAAAATATTGGCCCAGTCTTATGTGGAAGGAGCAACCGAGTTTGAGAATAACGAAACGGCAAAAGCGGACATAATTGAAATAAACAAAAGGATATATGGTGATGATGCGAGTCTACATCAATTGTGGGAGGAAGGGAGAAAAGTCAGTCTTGAGCATTTTGAAGATTTATATAAAAGAATCGGTGTCAGGTATGACAAATATTTCTTCGAGTCCGTGACTGCAAAGAAAGGAAAAGAGATTGTCTTATCGCATATTGCGGACGGAGTATTTGAAAAAGATGAAGGGGCAGTTGTATATCGCGGTGAAAAAGACGGATTGCATACGCGTGTTTTTCTTACATCCCAAGAATACGCTACATACGAAGGTAAAGACTTGGCTCTGGCAATACTTAAAAAAGAAGATGGGGAGTATGACCGGTCAGTAATTTTAACTGGTAATGAACAACTTGAATATTTTCAAGTGATGTTGGCTGCACTCAAAAGAATTGAGCCGGAAGTAGCTTCAAGAACAAGTCATTTTACTTTTGGTCATGTAAAGCTTAAAGAAGGGAAAATGTCATCAAGAACCGGGGATGTAATATCTGCGAATTGGTTAATAGATGAGGCAATAAAAAGAGTACGCGCACAATTTAATGATATGGATCCACTCACTTCAGAGAAAGTAGGAATAGCGGCAGTAAAGTATTCAATGCTTAAATTTTCAATACCATCCGATATACATTTTTCATTTGAAGAGTCAATAACACTTGAGGGAAATAGTGGGCCATACTTGCAATATGCGTACGTAAGGACACAAAGTGTACTGCAGAAGTTAGGAGATATAAGTCAGGAGTCAAAGTCCGAACTCTTAAATTCAAACTTCCAACTTCAGAATGAGGAGACTGATCTTCTCCGTTTTCTCACTCAATATCCTTATCATGTAGAAAAAGCGGCTACCGAATTTGCACCGAATTTACTTTGTAACTATCTATTTGAGTTAGCACAGAAATTTAATCTTTTTTACCAGAAATGCAAAATTATCGGAGACACAAATGAGAGCTTCCGCCTCGAATTAACAAGAGGAGTTGGTGCAGTTCTTCAAAACGGCTTGCATCTTTTGGGTATTGAGACAGTTGAAAAAATGTAGATTTAGAGACCACTTCGACCTATATTGCGTAATCCTCTTGAAAGTCCAGAACCAGAAGTAAACCGTTGAGTGCCGGTTGTGTTAAGAGACAATCTACGGTCTTTCTTTTTGGGAGGTCCAGAATGTCCTTCCCTAAGATACATTAATGTGTCCAAAAAAATACTTGATATCATTCTACCTATTTCATTTGCAGGAATTCCAGTCTCTTGTAATCTTTCCCGAAGAGCTTTTACTTCAAAACTATGTGGAGATGGTTTTTTAGTGTTTACCTTAAAATAATGATCCCGCTCCTGAAGTGGATTTACTTTTTTAAAATCACCTTCAAATTTTTCCCCAATAGGCATAACCAAATTTACTTCACCCTCAACCAACGTAGTTCTAGGACCTTCTTCCAATTGACTTGCTTTTGCATGTCGTTCAACAAAAAAAGTAACGGTTTCATGGACTACACCATAGATGGGACTTCCCTCAGGAGTGCTTTCTGGGTTTGGAACTGACCCGTTTGAACCACCAGAATCTGGTAAAAGCATCAAAATTGGTCTTTCAATATTCATAATTAGGGTAGTGCCGGAAGGCCGAGGATTACTACCCCGTAGACCCCTCAGGGTCACTGATAACCTTCCGGCGAACGGAGAACTGGTTGCTTTGAAAGCACTTGCAGAACTAAACGCGTCCCACTTATGCTTTCGGACAAATCCGTTAATGGTCATTGTGACCGATGGTTGTCTTCGTGAGGATGTCCTCGCGCAAAACAAGCATACTGACGGACTATAATGTCCAACTCTCATGGTTAGAGAGTAGCTTCCGGTACTCCGGAATCTGGAGGTGGCAAACCGTATGGGGTTAAAACCCATTATCCCGAAGGGACATTTATTTCCGGTTCAACCAGGCAGGAGAGAGCTAGTTGCCCTGCTGTTGGCGACGGGCTTTTGCCCTGGCTATGACGCGCCGACGAGCTTCTTCCGGTGTGTACGATGTCCGGGACTTGTTGTCCAAATCCACGGTGCCCGTAGCGTTTGCATGCCCGAAGTGGGTTTGCGTCGTCTGATCTTCTGCCAATGTAGTTCTCCTGTTGATTTTTCTAGGTGCCGTCGGCACCGAAAGCAGGATCCCTACACCTGTTTACGATGGACCTTGCGCAAAAGCATGGTCAACCTAACCTCCTAATATTTATTTTCCTAATCTTCCCTCATAGCACAAGCCTCAGTGCAAAAGAGAATTTCGGAATCTGAATATTATACACCCGTATACTAAAAATACCTAGATTTGTTGCATCGCTACATTGGGTGTGAGAGAATTGTTCTCAATATGAAGTACCACAGGTCAGTTCTTTCCAACGGAGCAAGAGTTATTATTGTCCCCGTTCTTGGTGTTGAAAGCGCAACAACATTGGTCATGTATGGTACAGGGAGTAGATATGAAGAGAAAAAACATAACGGTATTTCTCACTTTCTGGAGCACATGGCTTTTAAAGGAACGACTAGCAGACCTTCAGCCCGTGAAATTTCAGCACTAATTGATGGAATTGGGGGGGACTTTAATGCATTTACCAGCAAAGAATACACGGGGTACTATATAAAATCTGCAACAACTCACGTAAATTTATGTCTTGATGTTCTTTCTGATATGTTGAAAAACCTGCTTCTTGACCCCGAAGAAATTGAGCGGGAAAAGGGGGCAATTTCTGGGGAGATTGGGATGAATGAGGACAATCCGATGAGAAATATTGGAGATATATATGAAGGACTTTTGTATGGGGATACCCCTCTTGGATGGGATACAGCCGGAACACCGGAAATTGTAAAGTCACTCACCCGGGAAGACTTTGTCAAATATATGGGTGAGCATTATAGCGCGCACAATATGACTGTTGTTGTTGCTGGAAATGTTCATGTTGAGTCCACCCTTAAAGAAATTGAAATGTATTTTGGAGATGTTAAAAGATTTGATGTGAAGTCATTTTTGCCTGCACATGATAAGCAAACAAAGCATGAAGTTTTTATTAAGCAGAAAAAGACGGAACAGGCACATTTCGCTTTGGGGGTAAGAACAGTTGGACTTTCTGACAAGAAAGACAGATATCCATTAAGTGTTCTGGCATCAATCCTTGGTGGAGGAATGTCATCTAGACTTTTTTACGAGATACGCGAACGTCGCGGACTCTCGTACTATGCTCACACAAGCTCTGATCATTATATGGACGCAGGTTATTTGGCCACATGGATAGGGGCAGATCCAAAAAGGGTCGAGGAGGCTATTAAAGTAACCGTTGAAGAGTACGCAAAAATTACTGTAAAAGGAGAAGTGACTGAAGAAGAACTGACAAAAGCAAAAGAATTTATGAAGGGTCATTTTGTCTTGGGACTCGAAGATACTAGGACAATTGCTGTTATGTACGGATCGCAAGAAATTTTGGAGCATCATTTGACCGATCCAAAAGATATTATGGCCAAAGTTGACGCAGTAACTTTGGATGACATCCATAGAGTAGCCAAAGAATACCTGGATACTAAAGCCATGAGCCTTGCCATGATCGGTAATTTTGAAGAACCTGAAAAATTCGAAAGACTCCTGAAGTGATAGGCTTTCTCGTTGACTAATCGTTATGAGAGGCTACATATATATATTCAGCCACCATTTTTTTTGCTCTATCGTCTAAATCTTTTTCAATATCGTCCGGCAATGCCAGTGCTGTATCTGTGGCTGTCATATTAAACCATTTGTATAAAGCATCTGAATTGGCAAAATCTTCAGTTGCATTCACTAAAACTTCTCTGAATTCAAGTTTTTCTGCCCATTCATCAATTGTCCGAAGAACATAGTTTGTAAAACGGTCTTGTCCATGCTTTTCATTAAAATACTGTGCAAGAGCTCCCAATCTTTCTACTGTTGAAGGAATATCGCCATTCATAATATCCCTCATTTCTTTAGCTAGTTTTCTGTCTTCTTCGAAAAAATCTTCAAGTACCTCTTCGGAGCTGGATTTCCATGGGAAAGCAATACCAGTCTGTTCACTAAATTGGTCAAGCAATTGCCGTTTTAAAGCTACTCGTTTCTGTCTTGCAGTGCTTCTCAAATCCAAAAGTACATCAATGGTGGCGGCTTTTGTTAAAAGATCTTTATCCCATCCGAATTCATAGATAATTTTTTCGCAAAGAGCATCGAATGCATCATCTGTTCCATCAGGATTTTGATCTTGTGGAGGTTTTCCAAATGCCCCTGAAATGCTTTCACTCCAAGGTTCAAGTAATTCTGCTGCTTTACGGGTTGTTACTTCGTCATAAATAATTTTTACCCCATCAATATCTATATCAACACCCATTACTTTAAGTGCCAACCGCATGAGCTCCTGGTCATTCATATACATCCATAATCCACGGTCATATCCGGATTCGACAAGCTTTTCTATAATTCTATTGAATAGGACTCCTTTTTCTTCTTTAGTTAATATGTCTCCATTATCTTTGTAAACCTGTTCCTCTACAACCATTTTTAATATAGCTTCAACATCGAAATTGAGAACTTCACTTTCTTCAAGAACTTGTTCAAGAAATTCTATTGGAGCTTCTTCGTCATAAGTTTTAGATATTTCATCTTTGTCACTATCCACAACACTAAGATCAATTATATTTCGAAAAAAAATATTATGATGACTTTTACTTTGCAAAGCTATTTCCATGTATGCTTTTTTTAGATTTTCTATGAACTTGTCAACATTTGGAATAAAGGGTTTTATATTGTTCCATGTCTTGATTTCGTTAATAAAGATACCGAGGTCAGATATGTTTTCCCACTTATAAGGGTCATCGTTGAAGGGATAGCCTTGTATGCTATCCAAATCAACAATTCCTCCCGCAAAGCTAACGTTTGATAGATTTGCAAAAGTATGTACTAGTCCAAGGCCGTGTAGTTTTGCATAATTTTGCCCAATTTTTTTTGGTAAATATTCATTCAGATACATTTCAATAGATTCTGAATTTTCAATATCAAATGAAAGCGGAGTGTAGGATGAATCTTTTTTTCCTTTTGTTTTTTCATATAGATTTGCATAGAAAAATACATTCTGTAGGGCTATTTCTCGTTCTCGTTCCGGCATGTTCACGAAATCCCATATTCTTTCGTTAACAGCAACGCTTCTAACGGTCTCAAAAAATGCAACATTAGCAAGCGTCTTTGCAACATCACCTTTTGTTAAAGTCTGAAGTTTAGGTACTATGCCTTCCACAGCACCATCTACCAGTTTTTTCTTGAATTCCTCAATTGATACTAGTTCTCCTTTGTAAGGAAGCATAAGGGGTTCTATTACATGCGATATAGCTTCAGTTTCTATTCCAGCACTTCTCATAAGCTTAGAAGCTTTTATTTGTCTCAAAATGCCTACACTGGTCTGTAATCCAAAAACGCTGTAATTTAACGCATTGTTTGGGTCAGCAACAACATGTGGATTCTCCAAGTTATTACCTTTGACATTCATAGTTGTGTAGATATTTCCAAACTCGTCAGACCATATTATTTTCTGACCACCAGCAAATTCGAAGGAACGACCATGGTGTTTGGAAACTCTTCTTAGAGGCACCGCAGCATCAGATGAAATTTCCTCCCCAACGCCTATCCCGACAAAACCGAGGTCACCTAATTTATCCGGTAAAAATGGAGAATTTGGTATTGTAAGGATTTCGCCTTGAACATGGGAGTGACCATGCGTTGGAACAGATAGGGTAGTAACAGGCTTGTAAAATGACTCAACAGACATATTTGTTGGTTAATTACCTTTTTGCAGAATCTGTAGATGGAAGCGTGGAGGTATTAGTAGGTTTAGAACTTCTTTCTGCGGGTTTTGCTACTGATTGAGAAGTTTGTTTTTGGACGGCTCGACGAGTAGTTTGCTTTGCGGCACCAGATTCTGTCATTTGTGGCACATTAGCTAACATTTGTTTTGATTGCTGTTCCTGAAGAAGAGTAGCTGTTCTCAAATAATTATTTGCTCTAAGATCAAACATTTTGCTTTGAAGCATGTCGTCTGCAACCCGCTCTCTTGCAGATACTGCTTTTGAAGCCAATTCGGTAAAAGTATTTATAGGGTCAATGCCAGCTTCATGTAATGCTCCTTCAAGTTGATCTAGGCCTAATAGAACCCTTGCTCCATTAAAATCCTGAGCACTAATTGCTTTATCAATTTGTTCTCTTGCAATGTCTATTGGATTTGGTTGTGGTGTCTCTCCAGCCATGGATAGATTATACCATTTATATGGCTAATTTCAATAAATATAGGATATTATCAAGATCACATCTAACAACTATTCCTCATCAGCATAGCCAATTACAGTAGGCTGCATCATGGCAAGAATTTTAATATAATCATCATCTTCAGATCTTTTGATTTTCATTTCTAAATTTTGCGGGATAGGTCCAAAAGCTACTGTTGCAAATCCCTCCTCAAGAGGTCCAAAAAATCCACTTAGATATTTCTTGCTATCTTTTGTAGGAATGATAATTCTCCCTCCATTTGAATACAATCTTTCAGCTTTTCTAAACACCCTTGAATCACCACTATTTTTATCAACAAAGTTCTCATCAAAAATATCAATAGCATGACCTGCTAAAAAAGAGAGCGGTACTGCATATAAAAGTCCAAGGTGGGTAAGGTATTGAGAAAGGGTAACAAGTTTTTCCCCGGCTGAAAATTTCATCAAACTCATCAAGAGTTCATATTCTGAAGGTGAAATTTCATGGAATTTATGTTTATCAAGCGAGTGGACTCGTTCTCTTTCTATAAGACTTTTTACGGTACTAGAATGTTGGTCGGGAGTGACATCAACCGCATGATCAAGTGCAAGTTGAGCTGCTTCATCGTAAAGATAAAACGAAAAATCAGACGAATAAGGTTTTTTTTCACCTTGCTTTACTTCCACATCCTCAAATAAAATCGAATCAACAAAACGTATAGTCCAAAAGTCAGGGTTTGCTTCTGTATATCTGTCTTTTAAATATTCAAAAGTTTGCGGGTTGGGAATTTCCGGCATAGCGTGGATTATACACCTTGATTTTTATTGAGCCTACCTGTAAGATAACTAAATATGGAAAGAACTCTTGTTGTCCTAAAACCAGATGCTGTTGCTCGAGGTCTGATTGGACAAATAATTACAAGATTTGAAAATGTCGGACTAAAGATTGTAGCAGCAAAAATTACGGTTGCGAGCCGAGATCTCATGGAAAATCATTATCCTGATGACAGGGAAGAGTTATGGATCGGTATTGGTAACAAAACTCTTGAAAATTATGAACAGTTTGATATCGATCCTGTTGAATCTTTGGGAACAAAAGATCCAAAAGAGATCGGTAAAATGGTGAGGGTTTGGCTTATGGATTATATGATGGAGGGTGCTGTCTTGGCTATGGTAATTGAGGGTCCTCATGCAGTTGAGATGGTAAGAAAGCTTTGTGGACATACGCTACCGTTAATTTCCGCTCCAGGTACAATACGGGGAGATTTTTCATTTGATTCTTCGTATCTTGCCAACTCAAGCAAAAGACCAATCAAAAACTTAATGCATGCTTCAGGAAATAAAGAAGAAGCTGAGTATGAAATCCCCCTTTGGTTTACAAAAGATGAAATACATACATATAAAAGGATAGGAGAAATAGTTTAGGATTTTTTCCTCAAAGAAGTACAAAAAGCCGCTAAATAAGTAAATTCAGTTCTTAAAAATTCGCAATTTGGTAAAATACTGGCAATATGACTGAAAGAGATGCACAGTCGCAAGTTGTCGAACCAGTAGAAATTCCAAAAACAGAGCCCACTTCTGTTTTGGAATATTTAGTCTTGCAAAGACCTGATCTCATTGGAGTTGCAGGTGAATATGTTTCTTATGAAAATCATATGGGTAATGTTCAGCATTCTATCGGTAGGTATTTTGACAATATGGATGTAATGACCGACCGGTTAGAAGCTTCAATGGCGGATATTCACTCTAGATTAACACAAATCAGATCAAGTATGTCTATAGGAGCAACATATTTAAAACTGATAGAAGAGTTTAAGGATCAATTTACCCCTACTCAAATACGTGACATTTTTGTTCAGGCTGTAAAGATTAATAACGAATTAAGTATAGGTAAAATTGTTTCGGAGAGTCATGAAGATAATAAGAGGAGAACTTTATTAAGACAAGCCCAGTTTGGAAAATTGGATGCTGCCGGTAAAGTACGCTTTATGGAACAGAGAGGGGTTATCGCTCCAGCATGGTTTAAAGGTACAAAGACGGAGTGGTATACACTCGTTGTAAATCATGGAAATTTTACAGTAATTATCATTAAAGATAAAATTTTAAGAGTAGAGCAAACTCCTGTAGGTTCATATAATATCTACGAACAAAGTGCTGATATTGGTAATACCGTTAAAGGTGGTGTCCCAAGTTGGTTTTTGGACTTGGATTCCAATCTTCCAACTCCAGAGCAGGTGACGGAAGAGTACAGAGAAGACGAAGAAGAAAAAAAAGTTTATCAAGCTCTCCAGTCTGAACGATTAACTCAAGTTGATAGGTTAAAAAAATCAACAACTCAAAAATTTTCTAAATCAGTGGTATTCGTCGAAAACGAGAGAAGGGATTTAGAGGAAGCCAGCAGTGACATTTTTAGAGCTCTTTTCTATCTTGATGTAAATGAAAATACAAACGAATATCCTAATTATGAAGATTTGAATTCAATAAGTCCCAAAGATTTCGAAAATTCAGTCATTCTTCCAGAGCAAGCAACTAAAAGAGCAATTGAGGGTTTTGCAGATAGATTAAAACTTGATCCAGAAGTCGTTGCATTGTATATCGAAGATATTCTAAGGGAAGTAGTGGGGCATAATGATATGTCAGTTTTGCGAAGTATAATGGACTTTATCTCTTCTTCTCCAACACAAGAAGACATTTTCAAATTAAAGGGGCAGGATAAAAAAATGCATAACTTTCTCAAATATCGGCTATTACCTTTGGTATCTTTAATGTCGAAAGAAGAAATTTCCTATCTTCAAGAATTAGCTGGAAGTACTGATTCTCCATTTGAATTTATTGTTGAGTTAGGAGACATAATCTCTGAGCAATTTGATGCGATGCAGGGTGATGAAAATGCAGATAAAATGGTCAAAGAGCTGAGAGCATTTTCAATGCGATTTATGAATAAAAATAAAGATGATTTTATAATTAAAGCGATGGGTATTTTTATTTCAAAAAGCAAAACAGTAAAACAAGGAGAATATTCTTTGGACCCAGAAATTGAAGCAGTATACCAAGATGCTGAAGAAATAGAGGAAGAATTAAAGAGGACAAATATTGCCAATTGGAACGTAAAGTTGTCTGATGGATACCATCTGGAGACCGGAAGGGAGCAAGTTGTAGGTACAACGTTGGAGGAATATGAAGAATCAATTGATGCGCTTTTTCAGAAGAGTGGACGGGCAATTTCCATCAAGACATCAAGTATGGTTAGAGCTCTCGATTGGTTTCTGGGTATACCTGAAGAATTTTTAAGAATTTGGCCTAAGGAGGAAGTAGATGGAGTCGAGTACTATAAAGTAAAAAGAGGAGCAGTGAGAATATTTTGTCATCTTGACCGTAACAACCAGGAAATGACGTTCTTCCCATATCAAAAAGATGATATGGCTTATCATTTCAGATCCTGATCAAAGATCATCAAGTTTTTTGGCCTCAGAAAGGGCAAAAGTATTTACTCTCGTGCGGATGAGTCCCTCCAAATATCCACCAGTTTTAAGTTTTTCACCAATATCCCGAGCAAGGGAGCGGATATAAACACCTGGTCCGGTTGTCACATTTAGCCTCAAAATGGGGTAGTCATACTCCAAAATCTCAATGTTTTTAATTAAAACCTCGCGTGATTCAAGCTTTATATCCTCACCGCGGCGGACCCGCCGGTGGGAAGGTTTTCCCGCTATTTTCACGGAGGAATAAATTGGAGGAATTTGTTGGATATTTCCAATAAATAATTTGATCGAATCTTTTATATCAGAAATCTGGGGAATGCTTTTTACATTTACATTTTGCTTTTCACCTTCGCCATCGTCAGTCGTCGAATTTGCTCCTAAATATATAGTTGCAATATATTCTTTTTCCCCTTTTACAAATTCGTCCAGTCGCTTTGTATTTTCACGACCAACTGCAATTACCAGAACCCCAGACGCCAATGGGTCCAAAGTTCCACCATGACCCACACGTCTTACACCTGTTTTTTTACGTACGATATCCACAACATCATGAGACGTCATGCCAACAGGCTTATTAACCGCAAAAATATTTTCCATAAGCCGTATGGTATCATACTTTAAGGAAAGATGAACTTTAAATTTATCACATTAAATATATGGAACGGGGGAGAATTGTTTGATACTTCAATCCCATTTTTACAGCACGAAAACCCGGACATTTTGGCGTTACAGGAGGTATATGACAAAGGGCTTTCAACTCAAGAACGGAAATTTAGAACCATGGAAATTTTGCATGAGGCACTCCCCGACCTCAAATTTTCAAATTTTGGAGGAACAACGATAGATCACGGCAACGGTGATATTCCTTGGGGGAATGCAGTCATGTCAAAGTTCCCGATACTCAAAAAAAACAATATTTTATTTGAGGATAAAGTCGGTGACTTCGATTTCGTTAAAAGAAATGACTATCAAAATGTAACGCAAGGAATGTGTGGAGCAACAATAGAACTTGATGGTAAAAAGTTAGATGTTTATAGCATCCATGGAGTTTGGGGTACTGATGGACTAGATTCACCAGAAAGAACTGCAATGGGTGAAAAAATAATTGCCTCTCTCAAAGGGGTTTCTCCATTAATTTTGGCAGGGGATACAAATTTATATCCTGACACCCAATTTGTAAAAGACATATGTAGGCAGTTGCAGTTAACCAATATTTTTGGGACAGAGCTTACTAGTACTTTTAATATGAAACATAAGGATCCCGAAAAAACAGGATATGCAACTTCCCCAGTTGATATGGTTATGGCAACTTCCGAATTTAAAGTAATTTCAAAGGAAATGCCTCTGGTTGACGCTTCCGATCACTACCCATTAAAAGTTATATTTAATCTTTGATGGGCAAGATCCTCTTACCCATTAAAAGTTATATTTGAGGTTTAAATTTTGTATTGTTTTTCTCCCAACCCTTTTCATTAGCAAAATGATAGGCAGGAGTAGGTTTTTCTTTTACTTCTTTTGACCCATCCATTTTTCCACCTCTCATTACTCCAACCTTAATCAATCCCTCCCCTGTACCTATAAGGATATAACCTGTATTTTGATCCATTTCTACAATGTCAACTAACAATCCGGGTTCTGATTCCCCTTCCTCAACTAATCCTTCATATAGTGTAATCATGTTACCTTCAGAGTCTTCTATCCAGGCACCGGGATTAAAAGTTCCACCATCCACTATTGCTTTAACATTATGTGCCGGCTTTGAAAGATCTATCTTTACATGCTTTTTTTCAATAGGAGGTTGGTAATTTCCATCTCCATCTATTTGTGGTTCACCACGGAAAATAAGACCCATATCTTTTGCGATTGCCATTTTGTTGGTAATCTCAAGCATGTATTTAACGCCTTCTGGCATTAGCACATTGTTATAAGCTGATATCACAGTTGTTGAATCTTCCGGTAGGGTTACTAATTTTTCAGCAAGTATGGGGCCTTTGTCGAGAGTATCATTAGGATCGTTTTCTATTGAACCAATTGGTAATGGTTTATTATTTACGCTGAATTCCTTGGGTATTAATTCATCTCCACGACTGAGAGAATAAACACACATACCAATTGCCGGATTCCCTTTTTCATCAGTAAGTTCATTTATTCGTTGCCAGTTTGTTGAAGATCTTCCCCGATACCCATCCTCCTTTGCTCTTGACGGATGCCAACCCCAGAAATCCATAGGTGCAATTTCTGCTACTTCTTGAGGAACCGTTGCGGTAAGACCTGCTGCAATCATAATATCCGGTTTAAATTTACTGAGATTTTCAGCCGCATTCGGTTGCGTGAGACTGCTGAATTTAAAATTCGGAATTCCAAGGTTTTTGGCGGTTGCGCGCACTGCGTCAGGTTCTTTTCCATCCACAATAGCTGGACCGACTACGAATACTATTTCGTGTCCTGCAGCTATAGCTCCCTGTACGTATTGATCTGCAAATTTGCCAGATCCCATAACCCCAATTTTTAACGGTGTAAAGGGGGTATTATGATCTACATCCCATTGATCGATACGGCCATCTACAAATTCATATTGGGAATTGAAATCTGCTGTTTCAAGCTGTTGAGTATTGACTATTCCTTCTACTTCCGCTGCCATAGCATGAAAAAGTATATATGCAACTATTGTTTGTTTGCAACAATTATTTATCTCCTCTATAATGCCAAAATGGCAGAAAAAACCCCGCAGATAAAAATACTTGCAGAAGGTGTGACGAAGCAAAAGATAGAAGCAGATAATCCTAATGATTTTCGTATAACTATAGAACCGCGTAGTGAACTACCAATGCGAACAAGTGAACACGATTATTTCTGGCAAGTTAAATCTGGTGTTGGTTTGCTTCATTTCATTAGATCTGGAAGCGAACACATGTGGAACCCAAGGATAAGTGAAGGGATTTCCGGTGAGATAGAGATTGGCGATCAGTTTGGGGTAACAAATATCGGCCAGGAAAACTTGGAAGTGCTTGTTACTAAAATCCAGTGAATTAAGTTTACGTGTTAAAATACATTGTGCCGGCGTAGCTTACAGTGCTTAAGCACTGCGTTGAGGGATTGAGCAGTCCCGTCCTACATTTTGCGCCTACTATGCTAAAATAACCTCAGGATGCCCCTATAGCTCAACGGATAAGCGTAGCTTGAGTTTTTTGTGACCCCGTAGCTTAATGGATTGAGCAGTCCCGTCCTAAGGGAAAGATTGGAGGTTCAACTCCTCTCGGGGTCGCAAAAAACTTAGAGCACCTGTCCTACACTTTCGAGAAAGTGAGTGATGGGAGAGGTTGTAGGTTCAATTCCTGTTAGGGGCGCAAAATGAGTTTTGGGAAAGACTGGCTGTTGCTTAGCAACTGAGTAAGCTCAGCACGACTCTCACCGCTGGCGCAAGTTCCCAAACCGTAACTTATTGACTATCTCTTGAGCTTGCAATATGATATACCCCTTTTATCTAAATAAGAAGTCGGGTATAATCTTTTCTATACTAATTTGCTGCATTATATTTGCAAATTAATTAAGAAAAGTTACATAACTCATGGCCGAAGGTCTCACAAAAAAACAAATCAAAGAACTGAGAAAGCTTGAGAAAATGCAATCCAGAAATTTAGAAGAAAAAAACGGAACGGTCAAATGGATTGCCATTTCAGTTATTTCAGCAATCTTTTTGCTTCTTTTTGTCGGAATTATAGTTGTCGCAAAGAATAAAAATAATCCCCAAACCGCAACAGGTAAAGCGCAATTTGCCAGCAATGGTCACACACGCATTATGACGAAAGATGGAAAGGATTCTACAAATTCGGCAAATCAATCACAAAAAATGGTAACGATGGTTGAATATGGAGATCTTCAATGTCCGGCATGCAAAGCATATCATCCCGTCGTTTTACAACTTTTACAAGCATTTCCAGAACGTTTAAAACTCGTGTTTAAAAATTTCCCGCTTACCCAAGTTCATCCTAATGCAATGGCTGCAGCAGTTGCAGCTGAGGCTGCAGCAAAACAAGGTAAATTCTTCGAATTCGTTGACAATGCATACAACAAGCAAGAAGAATGGGCAGGTCAAGTTGATCCTCAGGCAAAATTTGAGGAATACGTAAAGTCATTAGGCATGAATGTTGAGCAATTTAAGAAGGATCAAAAAGATCCTAGCATCTCAAAACTAATTTCAGATCAAAATACTGAGGGAATTCAAAACGGTGTTACCGGAACCCCTTCATTTTTCATAGATGGTAAGAAAATTGATAATCCTGCGAATATAGAAGATTTCAAAAAAATCATATCAGAGGAACTCAAGAAAGTTGTTGGTGAAGATGTAGCACCAATAGAAAAAGTACCTAGTACCAGTCCAACGCAAGCTGCTCCAGAAAAGCTTCCATTAGTACAATAAAATGTCACCTTTAGCACAGATTTTAATACAAATACTATCTGCCGGAACGTTATTGATCCAAATCATGAGTGTTTTATTAATCGTAATGTATGGATATGGATTTCTAAAACCAAAAAACAAAACAGTAATAAGATTAAAAAATTTGATTTCAAATAATTATGTCGTAATCGTTTTAATCGTAAGTGGACTTGCAACAGCAGGTAGTCTCTCATTATCCGAAATCGTAAATTTTGCGCCATGTAAATTGTGTTGGTATCAACGGGTTCTAATGTACCCACAAGCATTAATTGCCTTTGTTGCTCTTATTACAAATGACACAAAAATAAGAAAATTTATTTTACCTCTTTCGATAATTGGAATTCTGATTGCAACGTATCATATACTTCTTCAAATATTTCCAACGGCTTTTCAATGTAATGATGAAGTTGCAAAATGTAGTGCTATTCAATTCGCACAATTTGGGTACATTACGATTCCTGTTATGGCGTTTTCATCTTTTCTATTCGTGATTCTGGTAAGTCTTTTCAAAAATAAAGACTAATACTTTTATACCCCGGTATACTTTCAAGTTATATTCAATTATGTATAATTAATGTATGGCGCAAGAATTATTAGTTAGAGCACTTATAATACGTGACCGTAAAATTCTCGTGTGCCAAACCACCGGGCGTGATTATTTTTTTCTACCGGGAGGACATGTTGAATTTGGTGAAACAATGCAGGTTGCATTAAGACGTGAAATTAGAGAGGAGATAGATGCAAAAATTATCGCATGTTCATTTATTGGAAGCGTTGAAAATATCTTTGAGCAAGATAGTAGAAAAAAGCACGAAGTTAGTTTTGTATTCCATGTAGATATTGATGTAAAAGATGTTATTTCAAAAGAAGAGCATCTCTCTTTTTATTGGGCAACATTTGAACAATTTCTTACACTTAAAGTTCTCCCATCTGCATTGAAAGATGCGATAATTGCTTGGACTGCGGAGAAAGAAGCTTTCTTTGTAGAGGAGAAAACAGGAAATAGCAATTAGTAACTAGCAAATAGAATGAAACAAAAAACTTTCTAATCACTAATCACTATTTACTTATCACTGTGTTATGGCTGTCCCACCTAAGCATTATCAGAAAACTTCCCGACGAAATAATATCATCTGGTTTTTAATTCTTAGAACTCTAGGTAACTTTCTCATACTTTTTACAATTTTTGGATTGTTATTTACATTTGGACCTGCAATTTTTTTTGAAGTCCGGTATCAAGTAGCTCAGCATTTTAATATTCATTACAAGATTGCACAAACAATTCCCCAAGGACCTTCAGAACTGGGAAAAATTATTCAAAAAGAACAAACAGAAAAGACACAACCAAGTATTTTTAATGCCGTTCTTTCAGGAAAAAGAGAAGAAATTTTATATCCGGCCGACCCTGCATTTTCTGTTGTTATTCCTAAAATTGGAGCAAATGAGAGGATAATTGCAAATGTGGATCCCGATAATGAAAGCGAGTACTTAAAAATCCTGCAGCAAAATATAGCACATGCAAAAGGAACTGCTTTTCCGGGAGTCAATGGGACAACATATTTATTTGCGCATAGTACCGATAACTTCTGGAATGTAGGCCGGTATAATGCAGTGTTTTATTTGCTGAATAAAATGGAGATTGGGGATGAAGTAGTTTTGTTTTTGAATGGAAAACGTTTTAACTACACAGTTAGCGACACGAAAATTATTGATCCATCAGACACTCATTTTATAGCCAGCAATTTGGGTCAAGGGGAGCGGGTAATTTTACAAACCTGCTGGCCACCAGGAACCGCATGGAAAAGACTCCTCATTTTTGCCACACCAAAAATCTAGGCTCTTTACAATAACTTTGAACTCGGATACAATACATCAAACAGAAATTTATGGCAACGAAATTATTTACCGTTAAAGACTCGTTATTGTATGGGTGGAAAACCTTTAAAAAACACTGGCAATTTTTAATTGCTGTTTTTGCAATAGTTGTTATTTCCGGGATGATTCCAAATTGGCTACATGATTGGGCACGGGATAATATGCCCAACATTACATTCATATTTTCAATCATAAGTTGGCTAATACAAATGGTAACCGGAATTGGTGTAATTGTAATTTCTCTTAAAATCGTTGACGGAAAAAAACCCAAATTATCAGAAATATATTCTCACTACCCATTACTGCTTAATTATTTCCTAGGATCATTAATTTATGGAGTCGTGACATTATTAGGTTTTATTCTTTTAATTATTCCTGGAATTATTTGGGGAATTAAATATCAATATACGACTTACTTAATTATAGACCGCGGAATGAGTCCAATGGATGCATTTAGAAAAAGCGGAAAAATTACTCAAGGACATAAAACAAAATTATTCTGGTTAGGCTTTGCTTATATAGGAATAACTCTTCTTGGAATTCTTGCTTTTGGAATCGGACTTGTTATCTCCTGGCCAATCATTGCACTCTCAGGGGCATACGTTTACAGAAAGCTTTCTCCAAAAAATTAAGCTGCAAGAGCATATCCTATCTCTCTAAAAGTTCCTTCATGGCATACATGTTCTATGTGTTCCGGCGAGAATACTTCAACATTTTTAGTATGCGGTCCTTTGAATTTTGACATAAATGGCCTTACTACACCGTCATTACTGGAATATATACTTTCCATAAAAGGAGTGTTTGTTGAGTCAATGCCACCGATAAATGGAGAGGCAATAGCGATAACTTTTTCAACCCCCGGTTCATATTGCGCTATTTGAGCTCCCTCAAAACCACCTAGACTATGGCCAACAATATAAGCATTTCCATAAGTTGCAACGATCCCATGAACTTTTTTCCTCATACGTTCTTGCTGCCAAGGCTGTCCGAGGTTCATCCCTATGCCTGACGACTCCGGAGTATAACCGATAGCACGTAAAAATTTTTCAAGATAAATTAACTCCCTATCAGATTCATAAAGACCGGGGTATAGAAAAACAGGTTATCCATTCCCATGTGGGAGGTCCAATCCTTGATACGTGGGGCTTTTTTCTAATCTTCTTATTTGGTCAGTGTATTTGCGAAGAACAGGAGGTATATCTTTTTCTCTCTCTAGCAATAATTCAGCTCCCATAAGTTCAGCCTAATATGATCGTGCTCTTAAATGAAACAATTGTCAATATTGGTATTGTTTGTCTACTTTTTTCCTAGATTGTATCTCTTGCGGGATGGTAAATTTTTTGTAAACATATATTAGAATCTACTTGCCCCCGATATTTATGCCTGCCCAGTTATATACATTTGTTTTCTATTTCTTGTTTATATTTTTTATATTACCTTTTACTATATTTAATGTAATTGTTCTTAAAACTCCGCTTTTATCCAATATAAAGTCATTTATTATCTCATCAGGATCCATGGAGCCGAAAGTCCCAACTGGTAGCATTATTTATACACTTAAAG
>CAZEGF010000016.1:0-11895 GCA_964511965.1 uncultured Gammaproteobacteria bacterium | reverse complement strand
GGATGTCCACAAGTTGTGTATGCTCTTGAGAATGAAATTTCAAGACCGGTAAATTATGTTAAGACAAATAGAAAAGGGCTTTTGGGCGATCTTATGCTTGCAACATTAAATAAAGCACTAAAATCCTCACCTAAGTTATATTGGGGTAGACTTTTCCAACAATTCATAATCGATGCTAACGAGAAAAATATTCTTTTCGCGCTCAACGATCCTGACGCCCAAAAAGGAATAGAAGCTCTTAACTGGGCGGGTCGCGTCAAAGACTTTAATGGAGATTACCTTTACGTTAACGACGCTAACTTTGGAGGTCAAAAATCAAATCTTTTTGTCGTGAAGAATATGGACATTGAATATACTATTGGAAGCAATAATACTATCAAGAAAAAAGTAACTATTGAATACAAGAATCCAAAACCATATTCCGATTGTAATCTGGAGCGTGGTGGGTTATGTCTTAATGCGACTTTGAGAAATTATCAAAGACTTTTGGTGCCAAAAGGAAGCGTATTGGATAGTTCTAAAGGGTCTCAAGTAAAAGTGGGTACGTCTGAGGATCTTGGTAAAACAGTATTTGACGCATTCTTTACCGTAAATCCACTTGGTAAGGCGACAATGACTTACGAATACACACTTCCATTCAAGCCATCCGGTGGTAAATTCCCACTTTTGATTCAAAAACAACCGGGAGTAGACAATATTCCTACAACTATCAAGGTAAATGGAAGTAAGCTTCCAACAATTGACCTGAGATCTGATGTTGAGATGGAAATTGCATATTAATCCCCATGACGTATCTTAATGATGTTGGATTTGTAGTCAAGCGCATAAATTTAGGAGAGGCTGACAGGTTTGTTACCATTTTTACTCAAAATAACGGAAAGGTTGAGGTTTTGGCCAAGGGCGTCCGCAAAATCACGAGTAAAAGATCTTCCCACATCGAGCTTTTAAATTTGGTACGTTTTCATTCGATAAAAACTTCCAAAAATTTCATCTTGACCGAAACTCAACTGGTAGATTCTTTTGAGAATAGAAAAGATAGTCTCAAGCAGTGTGAAGTAGCTTTTTTGGTGTGTGAGTTGATCGATAATTTGTGTCCACAGGGTCAAATTAATATGGAGATGTTTGATCTTGTCGGGACTTTCCTTCGTGATGGAGAATTTAGTGACAATGCAATTTTGAAGTTTGAAACGGACCTACTTACGAATTTAGGGTATTGGAATATGAAAAATAAATTTTCGACTGAGGAGGAATCCAGAAAATTTATAGAAAGCATAATTGAACGAAAGATAAAGTCGAGGGTTATTGGTAATTTCGACACGGTTTGATATACTCCTCTTACATTATGGAAAACTCAGGTCTTTCAAAAATAGTAGCACTTGCCAAAAGACGCGGATTTATTTACCCGGGTTCTGAGATCTATGGAGGAGTTGCAAATACCTACGATTACGGTCCTGTTGGAGTAGAACTTTTACGAAACATAAGAAATCTCTGGTGGGAAAATTTTGTTCACCGTCGTGATGATATTGTGGGACTTGAAGGATCCTTGATCTCCCATCAAGAAATTTGGAAGGCTTCTGGACACGTTGGGGGATTTGCCGATGCTTTGGTTGATTGTAAGAATTGTAAATTAAGAAAAAGAGCAGACCATCTTATAGAGGAGAGTTTGAGCGGGGACAAAGAAGTTAAAGTAGAAGGACTAACAGATGCAGAGTTAGACAAAATTATAGAAGAAAACAAAATTTTGTGCCCAAATTGTGGCAAACACGATTGGACAAAGGTGCGCAAGTTTAATTTGCTTTTTCCTGTTCATCTTGGAATAGTAGAAGGAGATCAAAGCCTAGCGTACTTACGGGGTGAAACGGCTCAAGGAATGTTTGTCAATTTCAAAAATGTGATGGAGAGTAATCGCGTGAAGCTGCCATTTGGTATTGCTCAACTAGGAAAGAGTTTTCGAAATGAAATAACCCCCGGAAATTCTGTTTTTCGCACCTTAGAATTCGAACAAGGAGAAATCGAATTTTTCTTTGATCCTGAAGTTTCAAGTTGGGAAGAACTTTATGAGAATTGGAAAAAAGAAATGTGGGATTTTATAACAAGAACTATTGGAATTAAGGAAGAAAATCTCAGATGGCGTGAACATAGTGATGAAGAGCGCTCTTTTTACAGTAAAAGAACAGAGGATTTGGAGTATAAATATCCTTTTGGATTTAAGGAATTGTGGGGACTTGCTTATAGAACCGACTATGATCTGTCTCAACACGAGAAGGGATCGGGGAAGGACCTTAAAGTAGTTGATAGTCAGTCCGGTAAAAAGACGCTGCCCCATGTCATTGAGCCTGCTGTTGGTATAAACAGAATATTTTTAATGGCATTGTCTGATGCGTATGAGGAGACAGAATCAAGGACAGTACTAAAGTTATCACCAAAACTGGCACCATTTAAAGCATCTGTGTTTCCGTTACTTGCCAACAAGCCAGAGCTTATGAATAAAGCTCAAGAAATTTACAAAGATCTTTCACAAAGTTTTTATGTTAGTTTTGACGCTAGGGGAAATATCGGAAAGCGGTACTTGGCCCAAGATGAAATAGGTACACCTTACTGCATAACAGTTGATTTTGATTCGTTGGAGTCAGACACCGTAACCGTAAGGGACCGAGACACAATGGAGCAGGTGAGGATGAAGACGTCCGAGCTTCGCCCATTCCTCGCAGAAAAACTCATATAAATTAAAGGGCAAGTAGCAAGTATAAAGGGTTTTAATCAGCATTTTTCTTTAATACTTTATTCTTAATTCTTAATTCTTTATTCTTGACTTATCATTTTCCCTATGATTACAATGAACACAATGAAGAATTTGATGAAAAACAAATTAGCTTTAATTGGAATTGGTGCCGTTATTGTCGTTATAGTAGTCGCGGTTGGCTTGTATCTTATGAATTCCAAAAAAGCAAAAGAAGGAACAGGTCCGGTAGTGACTTCTGAGGAAGAAGCAGTACAAATGAAGCCTGAGGATATAGGACTTGAGCTTTCACCTAATGCTGCAGTAACTGAGGTTACTATGAAAATTGGGGACACAAGTAAATTTAGCCATTTTGATTATGAAATGAGCTATGATGCGATTGTTGAGGGAGAGGCTGTGCCTCGTGGCGCTATTGGATCAGGGGATATAAATCCCGGTGAGACTTCAATAGAGCGAAAGATTACTATCGGTACATGTAGCTCAGGAACATGTAAATATGACAAAGGTGTAAAAAAGATTTCATTTATTGTGCGTCTCACTCTTAAGGATGGAAAAACTGGTGTTGTTAAAAAAGACCTCGACATAGCATCTGACAATTAAATTTCATGGATGAAGGTGCAGCAGAGCAGGGAATATTACCATTAGTAATTCCTGGTGAAACTTTACCAAATAATCCTGAAGGCCAAGCCCGTTTTTTTGCTAATATCTACGACAATGCTGTTGGTTTACTTAAAAAGTATCCCCATCAAGCCTCAGCTGTAGGAGTATCTCTTGCCCTGACAGCCCTTAACCATATTGTTACATTGCCACTTGTTGCAAATGAAGTAAGCGACCTTCTCCCTGCTGCTGCAGGAGGTGCTATTGCAGGAGTAGGTATAGCAAAAGATTCAGGCAAAGGTATCGCAGGTAAAGTCGTTGGGGCTACCATAGGGGGAGCAGTTGCTGCTGGTCTTACGAGCGGTGCAAACAAATTTGTAGAGAGTAGTTTGATAGGAGTTGGGGTGAGTATAGTTGATGATATTCCGGGAGTTGTAGCTGCACCCGCAGCCAAAGGAGCACGGTCCATTTATAATGTTCTTAACAAAAAATAATCTCTTGTATTTTATTTTCTAATTTGTTTAAATAATATTTGCATCAAGAGTCCTTACTCTTTTTATTTAATCGTAAACTTTTAGGATTTTACGGACCCAAATGAGTGAGGCGACAACCGTAAATTTCACGGTGCCATGCTTGCCAAAGCGATGCGTCCGACGGACTAGCCCTGAGCCAGCCGAAGGAAAAAATTATGACAAAAAACTTTCTTTTTACTTCAGAATCAGTTTGTAAAGGACATCCCGATAAAATTTGCGACCAGATCAGTGATGCAATTGTTGATGCTGCATTGGCTCACGATCCAACGTCCCGGTGCGGTATAGAAACTGTTGCAGGCGCTGACCAGATCTGTCTCTTTGGAGAAATAAGAACCAAATCAAAGATTAATTTTGAAAAGATAGCTCGTGATACTGTAAAAAGACTCGGATACACCGTTCCCGCATGGGGATTTAGTCAGAAATCGAAATTCACAAATAATATCCACGCTCAATCGCCTGAAATTGCTATGGGTGTCGATCTTGATGGAGCAGGGGATCAGGGAATGATGTTTGGATACGCTTGCGATGAGACACCGGAGCTCATGCCTTTACCGATCCGGCTTGCTCATGCTCTTGTTGAACGTATTGATGAAGTCCGTGAAAAAAAGCTTCTTAAATGGTTAAGACCGGATGGCAAGGCTCAAGTGACGGTAAAGTACGAAAAGGGTATTCCTGTTGGTGTTGAAAAACTCGTTGCTGCAGTTGCGCATGATGAAAAGACAACAGCGGAACAAGTTCGAAAAGAAATAATCATGCATGTTTTCAGACCTGTTCTTAAGAAATATAAGTTAGAAATGCCACAAGATGAGGATATAACGATAAATGGAACGGGATTATGGCATATTCCGGGTCCTGAATCGGATGCTGGTCTTACTGGGAGAAAAATAGTTGTCGACACATATGGCGGATACGCACGGGTCGGGGGAGGGGCATTTTCGGGAAAAGATCCAAGTAAAGTTGACCGCTCAGGTGCTTATGCTGCACGTTTCATTGCAAAAAATATTGTCGCCCACGGTCTTGCCAAAAAGTGTGAAGTTGGTCTTGCATATGTTATCGGTCAACCAAGACCACTCATGCAGACTATCGAGACGTATGGAACTGCAACCGTAAGTTCGAAAGCTCTATATGACTTTAAAGACAAACTACTTGATACTTCGGTAAGATCTATTATCGAATCATTAAAGCTGGCAAGACCAATTTACACTCCAACAGCCGCATACGGTCACTTCGGCCGCAGCGCCTTTCCTTGGGAAAAAATTTCCGGTTGAACACATAGTGTATAATGACACTATGAATCATAAAAAAAAGCAATCATTGGGAGATGCAGTAGTAGCAGGATCTGCAATTGCCGGTGTCGCATTAGGAGCAGCAGCGGTATTTCTATCAGATAAGAAAAATCAAAAGAAAATTAAAAAAACAATTGATGAAGTTTCCGAAGAGGCTATTAAAATTGGCGAGAAAGTAAAAAAGAAAGTTACCGAATTTACAGGGACAAAAGAAACTGCAAAGCCGAAGACTAAAAAGAAAACTACCTCAACCAAAAAATCTACAGGAAAAGTCTACACTCCTCTAAAGAAAAATTAATTTATTTTTTGAAAAGTTTTCCTCTTTTCCAGGGAGTTCCTAGTACCGGAAGAAGGTACCGGTCGAGTCCAATCCATCCGGCTGTACGCCAGGCAAGAATAAGAACCAATTGGATAATAAACATAAGGGGATTTGTACTCACTGTTCCGGCAAATAGGTAATTCATATTCATAAATCCTCCAAAAAATGCTGCTATCCCTGTAAATAACCCTAAAATTAAAGCAATACCCACCAAAAGCTCTCCAAAACTTACAAGATACGAAAATTCAACCGTGTGGTGGAGCACAAACACATTTATAAAATCCGCATACCATGGGGCGACATCAGGATGAGGACCTGCGGTTTTGGCAAGCGCGCCATGCAAAAAACCGGCAAGGGCGGTTCCTGCTTTCGGGCCAACCCAGACAGGACTCGTAATCTTTGCCCATCCGGCCATGAGCCAATCATACCCTATGTAAATTCTTAGAATAAGCCACAAAAATGAAATGCGAGTGTCGGCAAATAAAAATTTAGATAAAGGAGGTTCGGGAAATTGGATTGATTCGTTTTGGGCCATACTTAATGTTTACACTTTGAAATCCTATTGTCAAATGATTTAGATCACATACATACATGGTAGAATTGGTTATATAAAAGTATGAATAATTATTCTTGGTACAAAAAATTAAAAAAGCCATCATGGGCGCCTTCGGCAAAATTATTTGGTCCTGTTTGGACCTTTCTTTATATCTTAATAGCTATTTCATTTGGTAAGGTATTTCTTTTAGCTCTAAATCAGCAAATTCCATTGTATGTAGTTATCCCTTTTATTCTAAATCTGATTTTTAATTTCTCGTTTACCCCAATTCAATTTGGACTGAAGAATAATTTTCTAGCCTCAATTGACATTATTCTTGTTTTAGTAACTCTTATTTGGTTAATGATTGTTGTTTTTCCCTATGCATCTTGGATCACTTATCTCCAGATCCCCTATCTTTTGTGGGTTAGTTTTGCAACAATTCTGCAGTTCACAGTAACCTATTTAAATAGAAAATAATATGTCCATCTCAACCCAACAAGCATTTTCTAACTTTGAACCCCATGCTCAAAGTACTGTCAGCAAGCTCAACTGGCTTCGCGCATCAGTCCTTGGAGCAAATGATGGAATAGTGTCAATTGCTGGACTTGTTTTGGGTGTTGCTGGCGCAACAAGTTCGTCCGGGGCTATAATTACTGCCGGTATTGCTGGAATTATTGCTGGGGCAATATCCATGGCGGCTGGGGAATATGTCTCAGTCAGTAGTTCTCGAGACACTGAACAAGCATTACTTAAGAAAGAGAGGGATGAATTAAAAAATTTCCCTGACGCAGAGCTTTTGGAGCTCATCTCACTTTATGAACGCAAAGGTCTGAGTAAGAAAACAGCAACTACTGTTGCAAAAGAGCTTACGAAAAAAGACGCATTTGCAGCACATGTTGATATAGAGCTTGGAATTGATCCTGACAACCTCACAAACCCGTGGCACGCAGCGATAGCATCTGCTTGCGCCTTCCTAGCCGGTGCTCTTATCCCACTTGTAGCTATTATTCTTCCACCTCAAGAGCTTCGCGTACCGGTAGCATTTGCATCAGTCGTGGTAGCTTTAGCCTCTACCGGGGTCATCAGCGCAAAAATAGGCGGTGCAAATTCACTTCGTGCAACGGTAAGAGTTGTGGCTGGGGGAGTGATAGCAATGATTGTGACGTATTCTATTGGACGCCTCTTCCACATCTCAGGTATTTAGTCTGATAACTTTGTGTGACTTAGATCAATTAATTTAACCTTTCTATAATATATAATACTCTGTATGTTTGGATTCAATCAACCGGTCGTTCCTGAGGTAGAAGCATCAGAAGTATATGAGGCTTTGAATAATAAAAATGATGTTGTCATTATAGATGTGAGAACTCCACAGGAATTCTCACGTGGTAAAATTGCAGGAAGCATCAATCTGCCTATTGATCTTGTTGATGAAAAAATTGAAGAAATAGTCGCGGATAAGAATAAAACTGTTTACGTTTACTGCTTGAGCGGATCAAGAAGTAATATGGCAGTTGATACAATGGTAAAAAGAGGATACAAGAATGTTTTTAGCATGAAAAGCGGACTACTTGCATGGCGTTCGAAAGGTTATTCACTGCAAAACCCTTGAGGTTAAAAGGAAATTTTTTCGAGAAAGTTATCAAATGTTGATTGCTGGGTTTTTAGAATTTTACCGTTATCCGATGAAACAAAAACTTTCTTGGTGAATGCTACTGGGAATATACCTAACAGTTTTTTATTTGCCACTCCCTCGATTTCAAATGCCGGCTGATTATCAATTTCTGTAAGTCCGACGGTATTATTCGATGCTTCAGCGCTTGCTGTGTTGGAATCAGCGGTAGATAGGATATTTGAAAAGACCTTAAGATCAAGCAGGTTTTGAATAGCATGATCGGGAAGGATAGTCAGTTCATGAGTACCGCTTGGAGTGGTAACTGATAGTTGGTTGGTTGAAGGATCAACTGATAGTGGAAAATCGGTATGAGTTTCGACCTTGCCTGCTCTAAAAGTAAATTTGGATGCAGATCCGGTCCCTATTTCTATACCCTGATCTTTAAGTGAATCATTTAGCTTCTCCAATGCGTCGGATTGTTCAAGCTCAACTTCTGTCCCATCCTCATCTTTAGAGCTTATGTGGAGTTTACCGTCGTCCTCCTTTTTGATCTCAACATGTCTGCCATTTTTTTCTAAATTCAATTCTGTTTTGGTATTTTCTGTTTTTATTTCGAGAGTTTTTGTCTTTGGTTCACTATGTTCTTTGACTTCATTTGCAGACACAATTTTACTAGTGCCTGAGGAGGCGTTGCTAACAACGGTGAATTTAAAATTACTATTATTCCATTTTACGTTCAATTCCTGACAATCGTGAAAACTTGTAACAAAATGCTTTCCATCTGGGCCGACACAATCTACCTTTGTGCTTTGAGACGGACCACTATCTGTAGTTGTGCTTGCTGAGGTTTGTTTGTCGTTGGTTGTAGAAGGAGAATCTGAGTTTGAATTAGAACTACTACTCCCGGAATTACTGATATCAGAATGTTGCCCGGACGATTCACTTTCATCGTGCGATTCATCACCACCTCGTGCAAGTAGATTGCTTGTTGAAGTGCCCAGAACATGTACTGTGCTTGAGGCAGAAACGAGTAGGTTTCCAGCGATAATTAAGGCAATAAGACCCAAACCAATACTGACATACCGAAAGCGTACTACAGAAATTGATTTGGAATTACTACGTTTGGCTAGCTTTTTTATATGTCCGGATTTTTTCATAATGTAATAATTAGAACAATTTTATAGGTAGGAAGTCAATAGTAGCAGCAGTAGAGTGAGACTTTTCCAAGTTTCATATATAGGTCGCATGGTATACTATTTGTATGGAAGAGGATAAGGTAAAATCTCCAATAGTTTCGAAAAAACTATTCTCAAGCACTCAAATTATTTTCCTCTTTATTTTAACCATCATTCTCATTAGTGGTATTTATTTTCTATTAAAGCCTAAAAAGCCATCTGTAACCATCAAAAATGGTGAGTCGGTAATAACTCAAATCAGATCGCTTAACAGATATGAGTCTGCCGAATTTACCGTTGAAAAAGTCATTGAAGCAGGAAAAAATGAGGATAACGCATTTAAGCAAGTACTTTTTGGAGATAAAATTTTACTGATAGCAAACGGAAAAGTGACAGGAGGGATTGATCTCTCAAAACTTAGTGAAAATGATATTAAAATTGAGGGATCAACTGTGAGGCTTACGCTTCCTGCACCTGAAATACTTGTTGCCAGACTTGATAATGAAAAGACGAGAGTTTATGACAGAAAGTTAGGATACCTGACTCAAGGGGATAAGGATCTGGAGTCAGTAGCTAGACTTTCTGCAGAAAATTCCATTAGAACGGCAGCTTGCGAGGGTGGGATTTTGCAAAGTGCTGCAACTAACGCCCGTAATCAATTAACTGCTCTTATCAAGGCTTTTGGATATACAACTGTAATTATTACAATCCCCGAAGGCCACTGCTAGACTGGTTTTACTTTATAAAGTTGGATAAGAACCGTGTCATTGATTGTAATTCTTTCCCGTTCAGTAAATCCGGCTTTTTGCAAAACCCTTACAGATCCGGTATTTCCATCAACGACAGACCCAAAAAGTTCTTGATAACCCAAATTCTCAAACGCATAATCGGTAAGTGCATTTACTGCAGAGGTGGTATATCCCTGACCCTCAAACTCACGACCTATGTAGTAACCAATTTCTCCAACTTCACGGTTCTCAACAGTTGGCGTTACATTGATACTGCCAACATATATTCCTTCAGCATTTCTAATGCCAAATCTGAGGCGAAATGGGTTTCTAGGCAAAATGATGCTATTTAACATCTGATCATACGTCACGTAATTTCTTGCGGTGACGTCACCAAATTGAGATAAATGCTCTCGATTGCGATCAATCAGATCAAATGCCACGCGAGCGTCATCAGGCGTCAATTGACGCAAGGAAATACCAGTCTCAGACGAGACAATTTCAATAGGGTTTTTGGGTGGCCCAAAAATGGGTTCTCTATCTTTCATGCGTGGATTATACCACTTTTGAACTTGAACATCATCCTGGAGTATAATTTTTATTGATCATGCTATAATTTCCCCTTGCGGACCTCTCTTTCCATCACCTCCCTGCTCGATGTGATAGCAATGTAGGTTTATAATGTGATTATGTGTGGAAGGTATGGATTCATGTTGACAGGAGACTCTTGGCGACGCTTTGAAATAGAAAGTGCGACTGTTCATAACACCACCAGATACAATTTAGCCCCATCTCAAGAAGCTCCAATAATTACAAGAAATTCTCCAAAAAAAGTGCAATTGATGCAATTTGGGATGTTACCTTTTTGGGCGAAAGAAAATAAAGGTTATGTCATAAATGCAAGGGCCGAGACTATTTTTGAAAAGACGATGTTCAAAAAATCAGTTATTGAGCGTCGGTGCCTAGTCCCTGCATCTTTTTTCTTTGAATGGCAGAGAAAACCGGATATTAAGATTCCTTATGCTATAAAACTTGTTGATGAAGATGTTTTTGCATTCGCTGGAATTTACAATGAGACCGAAATTGATGGGAAAAAATTATTGTCATTTGCCATAATTACAACTGTTCCAAATAGCATTATGAAGCCAATTCATGACAGAATGCCGGTCATTTTATCAAAAGAAGAGGAGGATGAGTGGCTTGATCCTGACATGATAGAGCCTGAGCGAATAGAAAAATTTCTAGACCCATTTCCTTCAGACAAAATGAAGGCGTGGCAAATAAGTTCTCTAGTCAACAAACCTCAAAATGATTTCAAAGAAATTCTCAAGCCGATCTAGCCTCAAAAGATATTGAATTTCATCCTGTAATCTGCTACTATACCTCCTTGATCTTTTTTGTATGGAAGTAGACTTATCACACATATCACCAAATAATACGGAAGTTTATAGTGCTTCTGAGACATGCTCTCCTAGTAAGCGACCGTATTCGGATACATTGGAGTTCTTAAATAGAGCTCGCGAACTGGGAGTTTATGATGCGGTACTCTCATCCGTTGAGGGAGAGAAAAGAGAAGATAGAGTCCAAAGTTTGCTTGTAGCTGATGATTATTTTAATACACCACTTTCAGCAAAAGATATCGGTGAAAAATATTTCGGTACAGATTCTTACGTTTATGGAAGAAGGGATATTGCAGTTAGACTTTTACATCAATACAGCCCTGAAGATTTACAAGCTCAATATCCCCTTGAAGAATTACGGCTAGCAAAACCTCGTACAGGTTGGGCAAAAGTAAAATCGTCAATATCAAGAGGGACCGGGGTAGATAAAATAATTCAGAGCGTAAAAACAGGCGCAACTGCTCAAGGAGTCATGTTGGAATTTGGTTTGACGATTGAAGAGGCAAGCAGTAGAAGACGATTATTGAGAGAGTTAAATATCAATATACCCCATCAACTTGTGGGATTGGATATAGCTCGCGAAATCAATGAAGCATTGAAAGAACCCCAAATGTCTGATGAGAGAGCGCAAGAATTACTAGACAAATTGCGGATGAGTTTTTATAGACACAATGTTGGTCCTTCCGGGTGTCTTATGACACTTAAAGAGCTTGTAACTGAAGCTGGGTTTCGATATAGAAATAATCAGACCAGACATTTTGAGGTATTATCAGGTAAAGTTCCTGTTGGTATGGTAGAAAGTCAGACAGATAAAAAAAATAAGGTTTCACATAAGAGGAGATTTCTATTTAGACATGACAAAGACCGCGCAATAAAAATACTTCAAGGAGATCAATCCTTACAACATTTGAGATTAAAATAATCTTTAACTCTTTAACTTTTTAACTCGTTTTGGTATGACTGC
>CAZEGF010000015.1:0-2547 GCA_964511965.1 uncultured Gammaproteobacteria bacterium | reverse complement strand
GTCAAGCTTCCTATACCGAAATTATTTATAAATGATAAAAACCTGTCTATTCCTAATTTTTTTGCAACAAAAACCATTCCGGTGTTATCCGAATGCTGGATAACCTGGGTCATATTAATATTTGGAATATACTCATCATTCCACGTCTTTATAGAAAATCCGTCTTGCTCAACAGGTCCGGCACAGTTATCACATTTTGTGTCAGGCGTTACTACTCCACTATCAATTCCGGCCGCCATAACCAAAACCTTGAGCGTTGATCCTGGCTCATAGCGGCTTGAAACAATGGGACTTATGTAAAATTTACCGTCATATTCCCAATATTTTTGAGGGTCAAATTTAGGATAAGACGAGGCAGCCAGAATTCTTCCGGTTTTTGTCTGCATAACAATTACCGTTGCACCCTCTGCCCCATACTGCTCAAACCCTTTTTTAAGCTCAGTATCTGCCATATACTGGACAGATCTATCAATACTGGTAACCAAATTTCTTCCATCTATCTTTTTGTCTTCTCTCACTTCAGTCAAAATCGGATTACCTAGAGCGTCTTTGATAAGATACGTACTACCCGGCCGTCCCCTCAATTGTCTGTCATAAAACCCTTCAATCCCAAAATACCCCTGATCTTCACCCTCTTGATTTTTCCCTACAAATCCAACTAAATGAGCGGCCAATGACGCTTCGGGATAATCCCTCTCGGTTTGTTGCTCAAATCCCAATGCATTTAATTTGAGAGCTTCAATTTGTTTTTTTTGATCAAATGAGAGTCTGCTTTGAAGACTTACCCAGTATAAATTTTCAGAAAGTCTGGCAGAAATTGATGCCGGATCTACTTGAAGAATAGGGGATAGTAATTTTGAATATGAATCGGTGGAATCAACTTTTTTGGGGTTGGCGTACAGCAAATAGCTTATTTTATTTGTTGCTAAGGGAAAGTTATCTTGAAATAAGATGTCCCCTCTTTTGGCTGTTGTTACGAGTGAAAGTGAACTTTGAGCCCGTCCTGCAAGACGTAACCCCTCAGCTTTTACAACCTGCCAATAAAATAATTTAAGCAATATCGCTACATAAAAAATGGCAAAACCTAGAAAGATAGTTATGAGACGTCTCTGGTCTCTTTTCATTGATTATATGAAAGCTTAACTTGCGTTCGAAGAGAGATATAGCTTTGATTTGAAACAAATCCAAGAAGTGTTGCTTTTTTTGAAATTGATTCAAATGACGTTTGATCCAACACTTGCGAATTTAAAATCTGATTTTCTTCATCCAAAGCGGCGATGCTCGCCTGAAGTTTTTTAACACTTACACTGTCTGAAGCCAATTTACTTGCAAAGTGAATGTTAAAAAGCTCAAGACCAACCGCAGATACGGCAAGCAAAAGTACTAAGATTGTAAGTAATTTATTCATAAACTAGTTCTTCCTAATCACTGATTACTAATCACTATTTCCTCTCTAGTATTCTCATTTTTGCACTTCTTGAGCGCTTGTTGCTTTCTGCTTCAAGAGCGTCTGCTACTAACGGTTTTTTTGTAATAATTGTTCCAAGACCGGCTCTTTTAAAGGTCTCAAACATTTGTTTTACAACTCTATCCTCGAGCGAATGAAAGCTTATAACAACCATCCGTCCGTTAGGTCTTAATAACTCAATTGCCTCATTAAGTCCCTTTTTTATGACTTCAATCTCGTTATTAACTTCTATTCTTATTGCTTGAAAGATTCTCGTTGCCGGATGAATTTTTTCATCTTTGTGTGAGATTCTTTCACATATTTCTTTTAATTCCTTAGTCGTTCTTATTTCTCCTTTACGTCTTTTTTCAACAATTTCCGTTGCTATTTCTTTTGCATTGTGTTCTTCCCCGTACCTATAAAAAATGTCAATTAATTTTTCTTTTGGATATTTATTAACAATATCCAGAGCTGAGAATTGAACGTCGCGGTCCATTCTCATATCCAATTCCTCGTCGTGTCTGATACTAAATCCGCGCCCCGAGCTGTCTAGCTGATAGGAAGATACTCCAAAGTCAAAAAGTATCCCATCTATCTTTTCAAACCCATTTTCTTTTGCTATCTTTTTAATATCTTCAAAATTCCCCTTTACAATTTTTAACTTTTCAGTTTTAAGTTTTTCGTTTTGGGTTTGTTCAACAAAATCAATCGCGTCACTGTCTTGATCTATCCCAAGAACAATTCCACCTTTTTGAATAATTAAACTCGTGTGTCCTCCTCCCCCCAAAGTCGCATCTATATATTTCTTACCAGCTGTTACGGCAAGACCATCTATGGCTTCCTCCAAAAGTACAGGTATATGGTTAAATGTCTTCATCGTGCTCCTTTCTCATCGTTATCCGGTTAAAGTGTCTTATAGCTGTATCTCTTATTTGAAGTTCACGCATTTTTCCGTAATTTTGATATACCGCTTCATCCCATAACTCAATGCGTGATCCAACTCCAACAAAAACTACTTTTGACTTTGTCTCAAGGTATTGTCTTAGGGCTACCGGCAGAACAAACCTGTTTTTTGCGTCCAAAGTAACTGTTACTGCACT
>CAZEGF010000014.1:0-7120 GCA_964511965.1 uncultured Gammaproteobacteria bacterium | reverse complement strand
AAAACAAAAAGTTCTGCCTTTTTGTAAAAATTTGGAAGATCATCATCTGATACATAATCTAGAAAAAGAACTTTGTCACTTACGTGAAATTTTTCAGGAGAAGATAAAATATCCTCATAAAGCCAGCCTTTTTTGCCAATTACGACGAGCTGGTGTTCATCTTTTAGGTTATCGGAAAGTTTTGAAAATGCTTCTATGAGACGTGTTATATTTTTTCTCGGCTGTAAAGTTCCTACAAAAAGGATGAATTTTTTATTAACACCAAATTCAGATAGTTCTTTTTCCGAAGGTTCATTCATAGATAAATTCTTAAGTCCCAAATATACAACTTTTACCTTATCCTCTTTAACTTTATAGTACTTAATTATATCATTTTTACTACTATTGCTAATTGTAATCACTTTTTTAGCTTTTTTGACAGAATACTCGGTCCATTTGGTCAATTGATAAAGATCATTTTTTCTAAAAGTCTCCGGGAAATGTAGATATGATAAATCCATAACTGATACTATCGTTGGGATACGTGAGAACCGGGGGCCATAATGCGTAAGGGTAAGAAAAACGTCCGGTTTTTTTGTAGTTGTTACCAAATGTATTGGAAGTCCGATTTGTGTCCAAAGTTTTGCGGGTTTTACTACCTTATATTTCCACCAAGAAGTACTTTTTGGCAGATGATCTAAAGGGTTTGACTTTAGATATATAGTGTAAGAATAATCATTTTTGTTTTCAGACCGAAACTCATATAACTTCGTCAAAATTTGATACGCATATTCTGAGATCCCTACACGAGTGACAACGTTTGCTTCGTTTGCATCAATACCTATCAACATAAATTAGTAGCTAGTAGCAAGTAGCCAGTAGCATGCAAGTTAATTGTATAATTAAAAACAGGTGTGTACAAACTAATTTTTAAAAATAAGTTAAAACTGGTATTAACATTTTTGTTGGTAACTATACTGTTTGGGATTTTATACAAATTGTATATTCCCAGGATTAACGCTTTTGGGTGTTTTGACGATTGCTTTAATATAGTCGGTGGATACTTCATGTTAGATGGAAAAGTTTTGTACAAAGATATCTTCTTCAATCATCAGCCGGGCATGGCAATATTAAGTGCTCTCACACAATTATTTTTCCATCCATCATCTATTCCGGAGTTAATCTTAAGGCATAGACAAGTAATACTTTTCATTTCCTTTCTTGCTACATTACTAATAACTCTTCGATTTGGACTATTTTTCATCTTTTTTTCGATTATTTATGAGCTTACAAAATTTTATGTATTCGGAGACCGTTTTTTGGCTGAGGGAATTGTTGGATATTTCCTAATTTATCAGTTCGGAGTGATTCTTGAAAAAATATTATTTAAAAAAACGCACAAAATCGATTTGATTCTTGTTCCTCTTTTTACTTGGATGGTGATATTTTTACGTGAGCCATTTACCCTCATTTCACTCTTACTTTTTAGTACTTACTTTATTATATCCCCGAAGCTTTCAAAACATAATACTTATTTGTATGTTTTAACTTTTGTCATACCGAGTGTTATCACGCTTTTTTCAATTTACCTTCCCGGATATTTCTTTAACATGATTACCGTTAATAAAATAATTCTTGCATCGGAAGCTGAAGGACAACCTCTTCCTATTCGACTTTTAAAAAGCTTTTTTTATCCCATTTACTTAATTTTTGGTGTAGAAGGATGGAATTATTTTAGGACTATAACTGCAACACTTTCCATAATTTTTATCGTTTCGATATTGGCTTTTTTAAAATACTTCAAAAAAACGTTCTTTGTGGTATTTATTGTTTTGGTTTTGGCTTTATCAAACCTGAGACCGCCTGCCGCAAATCAAACATTTTACGAGAGCTTTCATATTGCTCCCTGGTACGCTCTTCTCATTTTTTCTATAGTTTTTATAATCAAACAATTATTTACAAAATCTAAAAAAGCAGGATACGCAATTACCGCTTTAATCTTAATCTTTATCTTTTATTTTGTTTCAAACAAAAGCTATTTCGGTCGTGAACATCCTGATCTTCAAAATGAATTTTTTACAAATTATGCAACTGTTATGGGGCGAGGAACGATCATTAGAAATTTGGCTTCACCTAAAAGCACATTATTTTTGGATGATTATGATGACCTGGTATACTTTGAAGCTAAATTAAAACCTTCTTATAAATACAGTTGGTATACGTCTTTTATGAACCGTGTGCCTCTTTATATTAATGCGCGTCACGAGATGTTTAAAAAATATCCACCGGATTTTTACTATGGAGATTGTAAAGGAGGTCAGGGAGTATTACCTTCTTACATAAAAAAGGAATATCTGGAAGTTTTTGAGGGGAAAAATGTTACTTGTGTTCATGTATCTAAAAAAAGAGTAGAAAAATTTACTCCACATCAGGTAGAATTGATTCACTCAATATATTCGTTGAAAGCTAACTAAGAGAATTAAATCCGGGGTAAATAATTTTCAACCTATCATTATCTATTTTAAGAATATCTTTTGCATCTTTTTTTGTAGATTCAGAAATACAAAAAATTAGATCAGACTCTTTTTTAACCCATGAAAGCTTTTTCTTTTGAACGCTTATTATTTTTTCATCAGTTTCATTCGGATATCTATAAACAATAAGATCGTATAAAATAGTTGCTTTTTTTGCACATTTTACGGGTGGTTCTGTCCAATCAGAAGTTATAAACCAGTCGACATCTCCTATAAAATTTTCAATAGGAATTTTGTGAATATTATTCCAAATCATATTAAGGGCAAAAGGAGGAAAACGAAACGTTTTCACTGTAACATTCTGTTTTTTTGCAAACTCTGAAACAACAAGCGGAACATTGCGTCTTAATGATGAGAAAAATAAAATATATTCGTTCTTTTTATTTTTAATAAGTTCAAAAACCAGATTTTCAAGATAATTGGCAACTCCGGTATTTGAGTATGCTAATTGGCTTACATCTATTCCTATTCTCATAAAATTTTTTTATTGTTTTCTAATCTTTCTTGTTTGTTTGTTGCTAAGATATCCCAAAAAGTGCATTAATTCTATAATAATAGTAAGCTTTTGATACCGTCTTTTTAGTATAAAAAGTTCGCGGTCCCCAACTTCTTCATTTTCTTTTTGTTTTTCAGGATACTTAAAAGGAACGGTAACGGATAAAACCCGTAACCCTTTTGCCAATGCTTTGACTACGGGAAAAAATTGAGCATTTGAGTACTCTTCAAGATTAAATAGTTTGTGCCCTAAAAGGGTATCAAAGGGATTTGCGTCATAGTGGGAAAAGAGATATTTTAACATTACAGGGTCATTTTTAAATACGCGTGCTCCGAAAAATACATCCAAATCTTCACCATGGGGTGATAAAAGACCGTTGGCACGCAATGCCTCACTATAAAGAAGATTTGCCTCTACTTCAGATTCAAACATATATTCCGGATATGTTTTTTTAAAAAGAGTTACCTCTCGTCGTGGCACTACAACATCAGCACTTCCATTTAGAATTGGCATACAAATTTCCCTCATACAATCCGTTATAAGAGATACTTTTTCAATTTCAGTCATAACAATTACACGTACTCCCGGTATTTTTGAAGCTTCAAATATTGCCTTTCTTCTGTTAGGAGATCTTTTCGGAATTTTTGCTTTAAATAGTTTTACACCGGGAATTTTTTTCAATTCGGAAACTAATGTTTTTGCACTTCCACCATCAACAAGTACAACTTTATATCCAACTCCGGCAGCAAATTTTACAGAGTACAATATCAGGTCCCCCCGGATTTTATCCGTATGCTTGATGCTTTTTAAAGGCCCACTATACCATTTTGGCAAATACGTAATACCAATTAGAGCTATTTCTGAGGGATCATAATTTTCCATATACTAATATTACCGTTTTTTAATCAAGAAAAGAAGATTAGCAAAAAGAATAAAGAAAAATGAATACACCACAAGACGTTGCGCTGTAAAGAAAATCCATAACATGAAAAAAGGGATAGAGATCACCAGACACAAAATTCCAGCAAGAACTAACCATTCGTACTTCAATTTAGCCAACAATATGAGTGATATCAAAATGAAAAGGATATCTTGTATTTTCAAATTAAGTTGTAAAAATTTTAATAATTTCTTTTAATTCTTGTTTTGTTAATTCTGCGTTATTACCAAAATATAACCCTTGGTCATGAATCAATTTTGCGTTAGGATTTTGTGCTTTAAATTTTTTCATATATTTTTTAAAGAAAGGTTGCTGCGTCATATCACCACCAACAATTGGTCTAATCTCAACTCTATTATTACACTTTGCTACCAACCCGTCTCTTATTCTCGAAGTTTTACATATCAAAGGTATAGCAAAGTTTGAGAAAGTATCAAGATGATCATATCGTATAGGATAATAACGGGAATCTTTATATAATTTTTTTGCTATTTCGTGAAAATTTGATTCACGTTTTGAAACTATCTCCGGTAATAGTTTAATTTGAGTGTTTCCGATAAATCCATTTATCTCGGTTGGACGTAGATTGTATCCTAGATCGTAAAAAGTATATCTAGAATAAAAAGTGGAATTAACGTTAAATTTATTTCTAATTTTTTGTTGACCCATTGTAGACAAATTCCTATCCCACCCATGAGCTCTTACTAATTTAAGTTGACTAGCAAGAATATCATTATCTGTACAAATTGCTCCACCTTCAATTGTTGACATATGGTGTCCTACATAAAAAGAAACTGTAGATGCTAGTCCAAAATTCCCCAATCTTTTTCCCTTATATACGGTCCCTAACCCTTCACAGTTATCTTCCAATAGTATTATTTTTTTCTTAGTACAAATTTCCCGAATAGTATCAATGTTGTCTACTAATCCTAGAAGATTTGTTAAAAAAATCATCTTTAAATCGTATTTATTCAATATGTCTTCTATTTTTTCACTTGATACATTTAGCGTATCCAACTCAACATCTATAGGTATAGCCGACAACCCCAATTCTAACAAAGGCATAACATTTGTCGACCAGGTAAGTGCTGAAAAGCCAACATAATCTCCCTTTTTAATCTTTCCTAAATTTAGTAATGCCTGAATTAATGCTAGATTTGCCGAACTTCCTGAATTAACAAATACACAGTGCTTAGTACCTTGGTATTGAGCAAAACTTTCTTCAAATTTCAAACACTCTTTACCAAAGCTTAAATAATCTGCTTTTGATATAAATTGGATTAGTTTTTTTTTCGTTTCTTTCTCTTTATAAAATGTTGATTTTACTAAATTTATCATTTAATTTTTATTGATTGAAAGACTAAAAAGAATACCCCAAAAAAAGCTGTTATAACACTAATCAAAAACAGAATCGAAACCCAATTCTGTGGAGCATAGCTGATTTCGATATTATAACTACCTGTTTTACTAATATCAAAACTATTTAGCCCATGATAGGATTTTGCACTAACGGTTTGAGATGGTGTTTTCATTGTCCAATTTTTATCAAATCTATCACCAAAAATTAACACGTCATTTGAAGATGGTAATATAGAAAGTCGATAGTAACTCGGACTACTCGATAAGATTTTTATAGCGCCTATAGAATCTGGATTTCTTGCAAAACTAAAATGCTCTTTATAATCTCTCGTTTTAAAGATAACGATTGACCCAAAGCTTTTGTATTTTGAGAGATAGGAAATTTTTTCAATACTTTTTAACACTAAATCGTATTGCTTCTTATCAAACTTCCCATCGTCAACAAATATTTCTCCATACGGGTCAAAAGGTATAACGATATACTTTACTGAAAGATCAGAAAGTTTTTGCTCCATATCCGGTGCCTCCAATTCTTTAATCATTCCTTTTAATGTTTGATTATGAAAAATCTCACTTCTACCGATTGCAGGATGGTTATTTGAGAAATATCCATATCGCTGGATCTGAGGAATCCACAAAGTTCTGAAAAATTCAGGTTGCTGCGTTATAAAATTTTTGTAATTTATATATTCATTGGGCAACGACTTAAGCTTAAAAATCCCACCTACAGTGCCATTAATTAATGGTAATAAAATTATTATCCAAAATGCAATAAATATAAAAAAAGTTATTGTCACACTCATATCCTTAATAAACTTAATTTTGGAAAGTCTAATTGAAAGAATTTCCAAACCAAGTGGTATCAAGAGCGAAAAACATAATGCAATTGGAATATAAAATTTTGTTGGATCACGAAACATTGAAAATCCGGGAATATATTTTAAAAATAAAATATAAACTATTCCAAATGGATCATTAACTCCTTTTGCCAAAAAAATACCAGTCAAAGCAATTAATGTCACAATAATAATTTTTTTTTCATTTTTAGCTTTCTTGAGTAAAAGTGGTATGAAAGCTAGTATAGGGATAATTAAAAATTCCGGCCTCATAAAATGTACTCTTCCGAATAAATTTTCCGGCCAATTGGGGTGTAGCAAAGATATTGCATTTTCAAGTTTTGCAAAGCTATAAAAAGAAAAATCGTTTGATGCTTTATAGATTGATGGTCCGACGGATGATCCCAGATAGAAAAGCATTATCGGAAGAATCCAAAAACTATGAATTAAAGAGACTAAAATAAGAGGAATTATTATTGTATATTTTACCGATTTAAATAGTCCGTTTGAATTCTGGGTAAACAAAAAAGCAAAGATCAGTAAACCAGCAATTAAAAAAATTCGGGGATCGAAAAGTAATTGTAAAGAAAGGACAAGACCTAAAAATATTGAGTTATATATATTCGGTTTTTCGATATTTTTTAAGAAACGAAAAATTACTAGGGGAACCAAACTGTATGCTAAAGAAATACCAAGTTGTCCTCCTGAAAATATCATTAGAAAATAAGTGTTAGTAATATAAATTAACCCGGCTAAAACCGCGAATTTAAAGTCTGATTTCCAAATGAATTTGTACAGTAAAAACATTGATGTAAATCCAACTACAATTGGTGGAATAATCCAACAAAGAAGACTAATCGCATTCCATGAAAAACCAATCTTTGAGAGAAGTGAAGTAACGTAAAGATAACCTGTTATCCAAAGAGTGTTTAGTTGGGGCTGTCCTATACCTGTATTGAGACTTGTATCCCAAGCA
>CAZEGF010000013.1:0-37512 GCA_964511965.1 uncultured Gammaproteobacteria bacterium | reverse complement strand
AGGGTACGCGAGCTGGGTTAAGAGCGTCGTGAGACAGCTCGGTCTCTATCCAGGATTACCGTTTGAGATTTGAAGGGAGTCGCCCCTAGTACGAGAGGACTGGGGTGAGGGAATCCCTGGTGTGCCGGCTGTACCATAGTATGGGCAACGTCGGGTAGCTATATTCCCATGGGATAACCGCTGAAAGCATCTAAGTGGGAAGCCCACCTTAAGATAAGATCTCTTTGAGACCCCTCGAAAACCACGAGGTTGATAGGCTACAAGTGTAAGGCGAGTAATCGTTTCAGCTTAGTAGTACTAATCGGTCGAGAAGTAGTACAGGTTCTTTTAAATCATGTGCCCTTGCCTTGCAAGGGAAATTCGAAGCACGAATATCGAAGCACGAAACAATTTGTTTCGGATTTCGGATTTAGAATTTCGGATTTAGTCTAGTTTTACACTAGTTGTATCCCAAGTTTTGTCTTTTAGCCTTTCGGTCTTTGGAGCGGTGTGGAACCACCTCTTCCCTTTCCGAACAGAGAAGTGAAACGCGCCAGCGCCTACGATACTCATACTTTGGGGAAAATAGGTCAAGGCCGGGGGACTAAAAGACAGAACAAGTTGTAAAAACAAAAAAACTATTGTATTCGACAAGGAAACCTAGCTTAACGGCTAGGTTTTTTTGTGGCTTACAAGGTGTTATAATGCCTTCAATCTTAATTCAATTTATTTTTTTACTATGATTAGTGAGTCTGAAGTAGTAATGTTAGCAGGTGGCAGGGGTTCTAGGATGGCTGAGTTAACAGAGCAAACTCAAAAATGTCTCCTTCCATTAGAAGGAAAACCAGTACTTGGTTATGTATTGGAAAATCTAGTAGCTGCATATGGTTCTGTTGACCTAAAAGTAGCTGTGAGTTATAAGGCAGAAGATGTAATGAATTTTGTTGAGAGAAACAAGTCAGAGAAAATTAAAGTTACCTACGTACCTCATAATTTAGGAGGAGATAGTTGGGGCGCATATTCATCCATGGAGCAAATAACTCATGGACCTTTTATAGGAATTCCTGGTGATGTAATTGTACTTCCACAAGTATATCAAAATGTTCTCGATACTTATTTGGGCGCAGATACGGTTGATATGGTAATGACATTATCACCAAAATTAGACGAAGTTGATACACACGCACTCGTAAAGGAACAAGGGAAATATGTAAAGAATATTGAATGGCCCGCAATCAGTACTACTACAGATGGTATATATAGAGATGTTACAATTTATGGGAGTGATGATAAGTTCTTTGAGTATCTTAACAAATATCCAAATTACGGTAAAGCTGTAGTAAAAAGTTTTGCAGATGCTCTTAAAGCCGGCGACATAACAATTGGCGCATATGTAACCGAGCTTCCATGGATACACTTTGGATATCCAGCTGATCTTAACAAAAAAGCTATATGAAAGAAGAATGTTTAATTTGCGAACTGAACGAAAAAAAACAGTTCATCGAAGAAACTGAGGGGTGGTTTGTGGATATACCACGAGATTTTACGTTTCCGGGATTATATTTCATCAGATGCAAACGACACATAGAGTCTTTGAGTGAAATGAATGAAAAAGAGAGTAGTGAAGTAGGTTTACTGATCCAAAAGTACGCCAAAAAGAGCCAAAATGAGGCTAATGCACAACGGGTTTTAGCTTTATCTCTCGGACTTTCAGATCCCCATATTCACTTTTGGATCCTTCCAAAAACTGATGAAAATAGCGATGATGTTTTAAAATTAAGATCTGCAATGGGTGAAATCCTTTCAAGATACAAGAAATAATTTTCTCCTTGATAAATTCGGCTTGAACTATGATTTTGATATCATACAAATCTTACCCATGGTACTTATAGCGTTATTTCTGCAGGATTGAGTTGGTGAAATTAATATGAAAAGATGCGTTTTGTCATAAAGTGAATTCACCAGAATGCTTTATTGACAATATGTTAAGCAAGTCTTATACTCCAATTAATTTTAGTTCCAAGCCATTCGATAAGAAAGGAGGTGGAAAAATGTCAGTAAAACAAGAAGTATCTATTCAGCAAGAATTTTCCCAAGAGACTGCTAAAGCGGAGACAGGTTCATTGATTCTAATGCCTGGTGTCGAAAGGGATTTGTTAGATGCATTACCATCAGCAGAAGTTGATCTAGTAGCATTTGCCGAATTAAGATGTGGTTCATGCTCATCAGGTAATTCAGGTAATTCTGGTTCAGGTAGTAGATCGGGAAATTCTTCCTGTAGATCGGGACGAATCTCTACAGAAATTTCGGTCGATTTAGGAGAAAAAGCTGCTTGATACTTTATAAACGTGCAAACAGAAGAACAAAGTGTTAGTCATGCACTAAATGAGTTGTGTGTATTTTTAGATCCTAAAAAAGGAGTTATAAAAACTGTGCGTAGGATTTATGAATATTCAGATGATCCAAAGTTCTATAATTATGGAGCGATTTTGACAGAGTGCTCTCCTGATAAATATGAGAACGAATTGTCAAATAGCACCAGTGGTTTTTCATTTTTTTCTGAAGAAGAGGCTTTACTTAAATGTCTGGGAGAAAGTTTGGAAAGAGATGCTGTAAGAAGATTTCAGAGCAACAATTTTATTACAGGTTCTGTTTCCGAACTTCAAGAAAATGTAATTGATATAAAATCTATAGTGACATTCTCTAATTCACAGTTTTTGGAGAAGCGATTTTCACACGTTAAATTTAATGATAAAACTCCATTTTCATGGATAAAAGGAAAAAATGAGATGAGTAATAAGGAAGTGTTGATACCAGCTCAGCTAGTATATTTATCATACAAACCGATTGAGAAAGAAAAATATATATACCTTCCCACGACTTCAGGACTCGCAGGTGGCGGGACTTATACATCTGCCTTGGTTCGAAGTATATTAGAAAATATTGAAAGAGATTCTTTTCTATTGCATTATTTGTCTAAGAAATCTGGCATGAAGATTAATTTAAGTAAAATAAAGAGTAAAAAAGTGCAGAAGTTGGTAAGCTATATTAGAAGCTATAATCTCGAAGTTGTCTGCTGCGTTCTCATGACTGAATTAGAAATACCGACATATCTAACAATAATTATTAATAGAACAGGTGTTGGTCCAGCGCTTTCATTGGGAATGAAGACAGATTTGAATCCAGTGGAAGCTATTTTAGGTTCAATTCAGGAAGCTCTACATACTCGTGGGTGGATAAGAAATATTGTTGAGAAGGAACCTGGAAGACTTATAAATGTTAACTTAAAACGTATTGAAAAGTTGGACGATCGGGCAATACTATGGTATGGAAAGGATAAAATTGAATTATTGGATTTTTTCATTAACGGAGGAGAGAAAGAATTAGAAGTAAAGGAAAAAAACTTTGATTTTAAATCAAAGCTATCTATTTTAAAAAATGCACTTAAAAAAAATAACATGGATTTATTCAGTATTAATGTTACACCTAGATACTTAGATAAGTATAACTTTAAAGTCGTAAAATCAATTATTCCTCAGTTGCAACCGTTCTATTTAATTGAAGAATATCCATGTTGGGGAGGAGATAGATTAAGAAAACTATTGGGAACTAAAAATATAAATAAATTTCCACAGCCCTTTTTATGAGATTACGCAAGAAAATTCCCTCATTAGCATTAACGCTATCTCAACAATTTCATGAGCAAACTAAAATAAAAAAAATTCCACATGAATTACCAATGGAAAAATGGCCGGACTCATGGAAAAAAGTAACGTTTAAAGGGTACCCTAGGTTTTCTGCGTTAAGGCTTTCAAAACCCAAAAAAATGAGCGTAAAATTTTCAGAAGTATTAGATAAGCGAAAATCTACGAGAAAGTATTCTCCTATTGCTCTTGATGAGCCGAAATTAAGTTCTTTACTGTACCACGTAGCTGGAATTCGTGAGAAAAATGAATTCATGCAAGCTAATAGATTTTATCCTTCCGCTGGGGCACGCTATCCTTTAGAGGTTTATCCACTTGTATTTAATGTTAAAGGGATCAAATCTGGGATATATCATTATTATGTAAAGAATCACTTATTGGAATACTTGCCTACTCCAGTGGACTTTCAAACCAAAGCATTGAACTATTTTAGTAATACAGATTGGACTAAAAATACTGCAGTCATATTTATTATTTCTGCCGTTTTTTTTAGAAATCAGGTAAAATACGGTGAGCGAGGTTATCGCCACATTCTAACTGAGCTAGGATCTATTCTGCAAAATGTTTATCTTGTATCTAGCGCATTAAATTTAGGATGTTGCCCCACCGGAGGATATATGGATGACAAATTTAACTCTCTGCTGGATCTTGATGGTGTAGAGGAATCAGTAATTGGGGCGATCGCAATAGGTAATGTAGATATTTAGGAAATGGATAATATTATTTCTAAGAAATTGTCTAATGGATTGAAGCTCGTAATCATCAAATTGCCGGGTTCTCAAGCGGTGACATCAACTGCTTATATAAGAGCAGGATATAGATTTGATCCTCTTGTCCGGCCAGGCTTATCACATTTTTCTGAACACATGATCTTTCATGGGTCTGAGAAATATCCATCAAAAGACGCTTTAGCCAAAGTCATTCATCAGAACGGTGGGTCGCATTATGCTTTCACATGGATCGATTTTCAAAAACACACGGTTCGAATGCCACTCGCAAATTATATTCAAGGGTTGGATGCATTACTTAATACATTATTTAAGCCAATTATTAGACAAGAAGATTTGGATAGCGAGAGAGGTGTTATTCTGGAAGAAATTAAGAATAATCGCTCGGATCCAACTAAGGCTTTATGGGATTATGTTAGTAATCCACTTTTCTTCCAAGGTACAAAGCTATCAAGACCTTACTCTGGAGTAGAGAAGGATGTTGAAAAAATTACTCTTAGTAATATAAGACGATTTATTGAATCTTATTTTAAATTAGCTAACACAACATTATTTATAGCTGGAAACGTAGATGCAAATAAGATCGAAAAACTTGTTAACTCGTATAACTCTATTGAAATCGATAAAAAAACAGATAAACACAGAATCATAAAACCTATTTTTAGAAAAAAGAACCTGTATATAAAAGATCCAAACTATTATCAATCTACTGTAATTGTTGGGGTTCCTGTAGGAAAATATACCTCAAAAGATAGATATGCACTTGATATTTTAAGAAATATACTAGGAAATTATTATGGTTCACCAATACTGCGACAGCTACAAGGGAAGAAAGGGCTGGTATATAGTTGGCAGACTTTTATTGATTATTATCGGGGCGGAGGTAATTTTCTATTTAGTGCGTCTTGCGCAAAAGAGAACAGTAGTTTGGTCAAAGAGATAATAAAGAACGAATTCAAGAAATTAGGAGAAGGTAGCATTTCAAAGGATGAAATTGATATAGCAAAAGGTTACGCAATAGGTTCATTGCAGGCGGGCTTAGAAAGTGGTTATGATATTATTGAGTGGTACGGATTACAAGAGATTGAAGGAACTGATACATTTACAACAATTGATGAAACAAATAACATATATAAAAAAATAAGTCCTGGCGAAATAAATAAGGTAGCCCTCAAATTTTTTAAGTCTGAAAGTATACTAGCAGGACATATTGGATAATTTTCTCCTTGACAAATTCGGCCTCAAACTGTACTATAAATTATGGAAAGACAAAATTTTCCCCTCGCACTCACATTCGATGATATCTTACTCGTTCCCGGATATTCAGACTTTTCTCGTGACGAAATTGACCTCACGACACGGCTTACAAAGAAAATAAAACTCAAAACTCCCATTATTTCATCCCCCATGGATACGGTTACTGAAAGTAGACTTGCAATTGCGCTTGCTCAACGAGGGGGAATAGGAATCATACACAGAAATTTATCATCTTCAGATCAAGCTTCAAAAGTAAAAAAAGTAAAAGATACCCGTTCGGCAAGCTCAGGGCAAGCACTAATGGTTGGAGCAGCTATTGGCGTATCGGAAGGATACAAGGAAAGACTTGAAGCACTTATTAAAGCAGGAGTTGATGTAGTTGTCTTAGATAGCGCACATGGGTGGACAAATAAATTTATTGATGCCCTCAAATTTATTAAAAAAACATACAAAATAGAGGTAATAGTTGGAAATATTGCAACATACGAGGCTGCCGAGGACCTTTGTAAAAATGGAGCAGATGGACTCAGGGTCGGTATGGGACCTGGTGCAATTTGTACGACTAGAGTCATTTCCGGTATGGGAGTACCTCAAGTTTCGGCGATTATAGAAACTGCAAAAGCGGCCAAAAAATACGATATACCAGTAATAGCAGATGGAGGGATCAAATATTCCGGGGATATGGTAAAAGCTCTGGCTTTAGGAGCAAGCACCGTTATGATTGGTTCACTTTTTGCATCCTGTGCAGAATCCCCGGGAAAAGTTATTGGTCTTACCAAATCATTTGTTCCGGCTAGGTTCAAAAGTATCTTTGGGAAGCAGTCAAAAGCGCTTACAGACATTCTTGAGGGAGCTCACAAGGATCTGGTTATTACCGGTAAATCTTTGGAAAAAGTAGAGGAAACATATTATTTCAAAGAATACAGAGGGATGGGATCGGTTGGAGCGATGCAGCATGGGGCAAAGATAAAATCTGAAGATGAATTTCATGGAAAGTCATACAAAGACAAGACTTTGGTTGCAGAAGGAGTAGAGGGATTGGTTCCTATTAAAGGTACAGTCAAAGATTTCTTAGACCAATCGATAGGAGGAATTAAATCAGGGATGTTTTATATAGGTGCAAAAAATATAGAAGAGCTTCAAAAAAAGGCCAAATTTGTACAAATAACCCAAGCTTCACTTCAAGAATCTCACCCACACGACGTTTTCGTTACCAACGCAGGTGACAACTATTGATCCTAAATAGATTGCAAACCCCCACTGCATTTCATATAGTAAATGTATGAAACAAACTCAGGCAATCATTCTTGTTATTGGAATTATTATTTTGGGAACTGTTGGTGCTGTAATTTTCTTTCAAAAAGACTTAGCAAAAGTCGCATCAAAAAATGGACCAGACGCTACAAAAGCCGCCCAAGATCTACGTCCAAAGGCACGAAATATTGAAAACAATTCTCGTCTAGTAAGAGTCCAATCGGTTGTTAAGGGATATAAGGCAACGATTGAGAATGAGGCATTTCTTGTTCAGACTCTTGAGTCTGAACATCTATTCGGTCGTACATTTTTATATTCAAAAAAATATAATTCAACAACAGGCAAAAAACCTATAAATGAAATTCATTTGCTTGTTAGAGACTCCGTACAACAAACAATCCCAGACTTTTCAGACAATATGTATGTATATTTGTATGAAGGAGTCATTTTGGTCAACGCTGTTGTTACACCTAAACAGTTGGAGGAAAAGGGGATTGAAGATACATTGCTAAAGAATTTTATTGGAGCAATTTTAGTTACTGAATTTCCAGACCTGACTGTATCTGAGGTTACAAGCAAGGTTTCAAAGATATTTTCAACTCTTATGAAAGAAAGCGACATATACATTAGAATTACTAAGCAATAAATTAATATGAGCGAAGAAAAAAAGGGAGGATTTTCATACGAATCACCTGAAAAGCAGAAGAAGAGAGCGTTCTCGCTTTTCATAATTGAATCGGGCTTAATTGTTGTTGTTATCATCGGCGCTTTTATTGCCTTAAATTATTTTGGAATTTTTCCGCTTAGTAGATTATTCCCAAATTTGTTTGGAGGATTACCTCAAAATAATGAGATAATTAAAAAAGTTAATAAAATTTTCGTGGATCCTAACCAACCCGCAGTACAACCTTCTGTAACTCCTGTAAAGTATGACAAAAATGCTAAGCCTTCGATTGAAGTTGTTTCTGACATTAAAGGGTATGATATTTCTATACAAAACAATGACCAGCTCATGCAACTGATGAAATCTTGGAATGTCTTTGAAAACGAATACTCAACAACATATGGTTCCCATGGATCTACCGGTGGATATCCTCTTAAAAAAATTGTTGTCCATTTGACCGATAAAGAACAAAAGGCGAACATTCAAGCGAAAGATTTGAATAATATATATGCAGGTAGCCTAACAGAAATAACACCGGGGACATTTAGCATATTGGTCTATCTTGAGCCAAAATCCATTCTAACTGGAAAAGTTGCGACTATGAATCCAGACAAGACTTTTACAGTTACATTTCTTCAGTCTATTTACAGAATTGTAAATTCAAAGAAAATAACCAATAATTCTGAAGCTGTTATGAACCAATTTTATAATAGTTTTAAAACAAATTCGTTAATGAATAATATTTATTTTAAAATTGTAAGAAAATAATGAGTTGGCTTGATACCCTATAGGAAAAGGGAGTATAATATGGACGAACCCATGACACACGAAGGAGATCTAGCCCAAACAAACGGTTTTGAACCTATAGAAGATTTTATACAAAGCTCTCAAGAAAGAGAGGTGTTATTTTCTGAAGAAAAACAGGAAAACCATATTGCATCGCTTCAACCAGCAACGGCTGAAGGTATATCTTTTGCCAAAATAACTGTTCCTACGCAGCCTGGAGTTGGTACTCAAGGGAGAGGTCACTCAGAGCAAGGAGGAGGCAGACAACCAAGAGGTTATACGAGAAGAGGATTTTTGGGAGCGGCGGCTGCAACATTGGGAGTAGTATTAGCTGGAGGGGGAGCGGCGTTTCTTGCTTCAAGAGGTGGAGATGATCCATCGCAGACTAGACCAGAGCATACTCCCGTTGCGGGGGGAGGTCCGGTTGAAACTCCGGATTCTGATACTCCTACAGTAACTTCTACAACTACCCCAACTGAAACACCCGTATCTACTCAAAAAGAAGCTCCTGGACTTCATAAGTCTATTGAAGAGATGCCTATTTCACCAGACAAAAAAGCTGCAATTAAGGAGTTATTAAAAGGTTCGGAACCAGTAATTATTGCAGATGGATTTATAATTGCAATTGAGGATGGTTTAAAGACTAGACCGGATACCATTCCATATGCGAACAAGCAAATTAAAGTATCTCAACTTCATGATTTAGAGCTGAATTCATCTGGATTTGAAAATCCAGTAGCTATGATCCAATTAGCTGTTGATATGGGAAATTTTAACGCTTGGAAACAGGAATTAAATGATCAAACAACATCATTCGAGCAGTATCAAGAGATGAAAAGTATTCGTGATTTTCCATTCACTTTATGGGCATATGAAGGAAACAGTGATAGTGCTAAATTCCAAACGGTGAGTGAAAATGATCCAATCATTTTGAAGTTTTTGGCAACAGCAGATAAAGGTATGCTTGTGAATGCTGATCAATTTGAATATAATTTTTCAGTTCTGAATGGGGTTAAGTCGATGGGAATTTTCGCACCCAACCCAGGAGGATTTGGAACAATTAATGATGCTGGCGATAGATCTAAATATGCTGCTGCCTACAATATTGCTGTAGGGCTCGGAGCCATGAGTGCCCATGTGCCCAAAGATATCATAAGTGGAAGATACGCTCTTGCAAATGAATTTACAAGGCTTTTGCCTCTATATCAGCAAATAAATAAAGCGATGAATCCCACTGCAACCGATAAAACATATGGTAACAGTGTTCTCATCCCTTCATAGCCAACAATAACCCTCTAAGAGTTGACTTTAGTCTTACTCAAGTTCTACGATAAATATATGCGGAAGTTTCTCTTATTCTTTGTTTTGGTTTTAGCGTTTTTTATTTTTATGCATACACAATCATATGCGACTCCTTCTTGTGGGGGAAGTATAACTTGTGCTATCTCATATCCTCATTGTGTAATTCAGAACACGACAGACCCTTGTAATCCAGGCGAGCCTGCCTGTAGCTGTAGTTATCTGTGTGATGGTGGTCAAACACAAACTAGTAGTTGTTCTTTTAATGCCTCTTGTACTCAAGCTGAGGGGCAAACATTTTGTGATACAGGATGCCCTGCAGTAGGCGCCGTATGGGGTTATGGATGTTTTGTAAATCCGGATGCGTGTCAGGTTGCAGGTGATTGCGGAGCAAACAGAACTTGTTGTGGGGGAACACCAAATTATTGCTCTAATAGTTGTCAAGATTGTGCGGGTAACAATATTTGTAGCACTCCAACACCAACTCCAACATCTGGACCAACATGTAATGGTGCAGGACAATATGGACCATGTTCACCAAATGGTGCAACAGCACCTTCATCAGACCCAAATGGGTATTATTCTTGTAGTGGTGGATGCTGGGGATGGGTAAATACAGGTGGAACACCAACTCCCACACCTAGCTCGGGAGTTGCTCCAACTCCATCTAGTACACCTGTTGACTGCGGTGCATACGGTGGTTGCGCTGGAACAATGGTTTGGGGTTTGGATCCAAATTCAGGAGTATGTGGATGTTACTATCCGACTCCACCACCTGCTTTTCCACCAATTTGTACAGGGACTGCAAATGGTGGTTCGTGTTCAAATACATTGCAATCATATTGTGATCCATTCGCTGGGTGTTTTGACTATTTATCCAATAACTGCTGTTCAGGGTATTGCAACGGGACAACTTGCGCTGATTATCCTACATGTTCTGGATGTCAAGCTTTTAATAATTTAGCAAATGCTTGTCAAGATTCTGATGCGTTATGTTCATCCGGGCAAACTTGTGTCGGAGGTGTATGCCAACCAAAAACATATTCTATCTCCGGAAATATTTTTGTTGATACAGATCAAAATGGCTCTAAAGGAGCTGGAGAGTCAAATTATACGGGAGGAGGAGCTTCAATTAGTGTTTCTCCTGGCGGTTCTACAAGTATTTCATCAGGTAACTATACTTTCACAAATTTACCAAATAGCACATATAGTATAACTTTTACTGCTCCTTCAGGGTACACAAGTACATCAACCAACCCAAGAAGTGTAACAGTTAACAACGCAAATAGAACCAACATCAATTTTGGTATTCATCAAGCAGTACCTAGTTGTGTAGGAGGACTTGACGCAAATCCCGTTACTGTTAATCCAGGCTCAACATCGACACTTTCTGTAACATCTTGTAGCAATGTACCTGCAGCGCCTCCATCTCCATTTGCTTGGATTCCCGATAATCCGCCAGGAGCAAATAATCCTGCTCCAACAGTTAGTGGGCAAACAGACACTTCTACTAGCTCAACTACCACTTGGACAGCACCAGCTTGTCCTGCAAGCACAACTATATACAATCCGCAAGTAACTGTGGGAACTGCTGGTAATACAGTAAGCTACACAACACCAATTTCGGTTCCAGGGACGGTTAGTGTTACCGCGAATGTGAGAGAAGTAGCTGCGGTTGGATCATGCAATTCAACTTCTGGAAATGCTTATAGTAATGGTGGTACTGGAGCAACGTTAAATATAACAAATGGAGGTACAGTAAATTCCAACCAAACAACTAACTCAGGCACAGGAGCAACAGCATTCACCTGTCTTCCACAAGGCAACTATCAACTAAGTCTTCAGGTACCATCAGGGTATACGGTTGTAGGAACAGATGTTACTCCTGCAGTCGAGTCCCCTCTTGGTAGTAATGGCGTATCTTTTGCAACCGGAAGTAGTAATCAGGTTGCAACTTTTTGTATTGCACCACTGGACCCATGGTTTCAGACGAGTGTAGGTGATGTTAGGATCTTAAATCTTAGCAACCCAGTACCTACGGGTCTATATGGGTCAACTGACGCCAATTATCCGGGAATTTTCTACTCATCTGACAGTAATGCAAATCTTGGACGTGGAGCTGCATCAGTCAAGAATTGGGTTATCAACAATGAGTATTCATACAACGCAGATACAGAGAACAGAAATGGTGGAATGTCTTACGACTTTTATAAGTCGAAAACCAAACAAGATGGTGTTACAATCACTCAAATTTCATCCGGTACTTTTGATCAAACTCAAATTACGGGGAGTGGAGTATATGAGTCACCGGGAGATTTGACAATAAATCTGTACACCCATGTTAATGGTCGTAGAGTAGTAATATTGGTTAATGGAAATGTAACAATCAACGCAAGCACAATATCAATTCCTCAAAATCAGGGGATATTCATTGTTGCTGCTAAAGGAAATATTACAATTGGTAAGACGGTCGGAACAGCAACTTTGAATTCAACCGCAAGTAATATTGACGGGTATTATACTGCTCAGGGAAGTATCATCCTTGATGGTGATACATGCGCCGATGGAACAACTTCTGATCTCAGACTTAATATTGGTGGTACATTGGTTGCAAATAGCCTCAAGCCATTCTCAATCACCGGCACAGGGACACTACAAAATAAAAGAAGTCTTTGCACAAATAATCTTTTGTACCCATCGCTTTACATCAACGCACGGCCTGATTTCATTACCCAGCTCACTGATTTTTACAAAACGAGTTATACAAAGTGGCAAGAAGTAAATCCATAACGTAGTTATGGGAAAGTAAAAAGAAAAAAAGCAAAGAGCAAAAAGGGTGAATAATGCGGAATTAAAAGATCAGACGAAAAAGAGACTTTATGTATTTGTTTTAAAACTAATAAAGCTTCTCGACACTTTACCTAAAGATAGAACTTCTAACGCAATTCATAGTCAACTTATACGTTCAGGAACAAGTGTATTAGCAAATTTTATCGAGGGGCAGTCATCTTCTTCCAAGAAAGAATTTTTAATATTCATGCAGTACTGTTTAAAATCTACAAATGAGAGCAAAGTATGGATTGCACTTCTTAGAGATAGTAGTAGAATAAAAAAGGACGAAGCCGCTTGGTACCTCGATGAATTGGAGGAGATATCCAAGATTTTTGCATCCACAATTATCACTCTTAAGAAAAATATAAACAAGAAATGAATTTTTCCTTTTTAAAATTTAATTTTTGCTTTAAATAATATGAAAATTATTGTTGGACTGGGCAATCCAGGTGAAAAATACGAGGGAACGCGTCACAATATCGGATTTGCAGCACTTGACCATCTCCTAAAGAAGTACGAACCGCTCGATAAATCTGTTTGGGAAGATAACAAAAAGACAAAATCACATATAAAAAAACTATCCATAAATGAGACTCAAGTTCTTCTTGCCAAGCCTCAAACTTTTATGAATAACAGTGGCATGGCTTTAGCATTATTAACTCAATATTTCAAAGTAAAACCTGAAGAAGTAATCATTATTCATGATGATCTCGATCTGCCTTTAGGGAAAATTCAGATCAGATTCGGTGGTGGTAGTGCGGGGCACAATGGCATAGAGTCTGTAATAGGAGCTCTAAAAACAGATAAATTCACCAGAATCCGTATGGGAATTGGACACCCAAGGGGACAAGGGAGAAGTCAAAAGTCAGAAATCAAAAATGATCATACGGTAAGCAATTATGTAGTTTCGCATTTCTCAGAAGGGGAGCATAAAGATGTGAGAAATATGATCAAGCACGTTCAAAAGAATTTGGAATTGCTTTTGGAGCATGGAATTGAAACTTTCATGAGTAAGTACAATGCGAAGACCTAAACTTTTCCTTTATTCTCATTAACTCCACGGATTTCCTTGTTTGTGACTTTACCATTAGCATCTATATCATACACATATGCCTCACCTGTTCCTATTTCAAGATTGGCTATATCATCCTCGGATATATTTTCAAGGTATTTAACAAGAGCTCTTAATGAATTGCCGTGTGCCGCAATGATAACGTTCTTACCTTCTTTTAAATGAGGTAATATTTCAGATTCGAAATAAGGAAGTACGCGTTCATAAACCATTTTAAGACTTTCTCCATTTGGAGGAGGGTAATCCCATGAGCGGCGGATTTTTTGAAATTCTTCCTCACCGAGTTCTTTTTGAATATCCCATTTATTTTTTTCAGTGTAGTCACCGTAGTCACGTTCATTTAAGGCTTGGTTTTTGGTGATTGGTGGGGTTTGAGTTAAAACTCTCAATATCTCCGCTAATGTCTGCTGGGCTCGCATAAGGGCAGAGGTATAAGCATAATCAAAATGAATATCTTTGAGTTGTTCACCAGTTGTTTGTGCTTCTTCGATTCCTTTTTGCGCAAGAGAAATATCGCGCCAACCGGTCCACAGTCCTTTTTCATTCCATTCAGATTTTCCATGCCTGACTAATACTAATTTTGACATATTGATTTATGAATTTAGATTTAAGATTTATGATCGTAAATCATATCGCGTAAATCGTATTTCAATTATAGACCCTTTTCTATCTCTAAGAGGCGGTTGTACTTTGCGAGGCGCTCGGATCTAGCCATTGACCCTGTTTTTATAAATTCAGAAGCACAAGCGTAAGCAAGATCTGCAATGAATGAATCCTCAGTTTCACCAGAACGATGTGAGATCGCTGTTTTCCAACCAGCAGCGTGGCTCATGTTGATTGCTTCCACCGTTTCCTTTATTGATCCGATTTGGTTTACCTTAACAAGTACTGCATTTGCTGCCTTTTCATCAATTGCGCGCTTAATTCTCTCAGGATTTGTGACGAGAAGGTCATCGCCAATGGTAATGAATCCAAACTTTTCAGCCATGTCGGTAAAATGAGTCCAGGAAGCCCAGTCATCTTCTGAAAATGCATCCTCAAATGAGAGGATGTTATACTTTTGACCTATTTCAGAGTAATATTCTGTCAAATCTTCAGGGGTTAACCACTTGTTTTGTTTCTTAAACTCATACTTTCCATCTTTGAAAAATTCTGTTGATGCAACATCCAGAGAAAGTCTGAAGTCTTTTACATTTTCGTATCCCGCATTCTTGGCTGCTGCAATAATTGTATCCAAAACCTCTTCATTGGAAGAAAGGAGAGGAGAGTAACCTCCCTCATCACCTAAAAGAGTAGAGAGCTTTTTTTCCTTAAGAACTTTGCCGAGGTTATGAAATATTTCGGCAGCCATTCGGACTGATTCTGAAGGAGTCTTAGTATTTGGAACGACCATAAATTCCTGAATATCAAAATTCCAAGAAGCATGCTTACCACCGTTAACAATATTAACTAAAAGCTGAGGGAATCCGGGTTTACGAGGAGCAAAATAAGAACCACTCACTTCGTTCGGAACCTTGCTTTTCTGGTCGCTGCCAGAAAAGTAGTACTCATTCATGAACTTCCAAAGAGGTTGACCTTTTGCGTGTGCGGCCGCTTTTACTACTGCTTGGGAGACAGAAAGGATAGCATTTGCACCTAATTTTGCCTTGTTTGGTGTTCCATCAAGCTTTAACATCAATTCATCTATTGCATTCGGATCTGCCTCCATTCCAACGATTGCATCTTTGATCACCGTGTTTACATTTTCTACAGCTTTAAGAACTCCTTTACCCATGTAGCGTGAGTTATCCTCATCTCGAAGTTCAACAGCCTCATGAGAGCCTGTGGATGCTCCAGATGGGACAGATGAGGAGTGAGTTGAGCCATCTTCCAGAGTTACAATTGTGCGGACGGTCGGGTTACCTCGGGAGTCTAAAATTTCAAGAGCGGCAAGATTTGTAATTTTCATGTGAGAAAAAATTATAACATGCATTGAGCCTGGAATCTAGAGATTTGAAACTTGAATTTGAAGTTGGAGAATAGAGAGTAGTAGAATTTTATATGATTAAATCATTTAGAGACTTAGAGGTGTACCAGGAATCTTATGACTTGATGATTGAGATACATGAATTAGTAAAGAAATTCCCTGTATTTGAACGAAATGATATTGTTAGTCAAATGAGGCGAGCTTCAAAGTCTTGTCCTGCAAACATCGCCGAGGTTGGGCCAAAAGAAGGTTTGAAAAGGAATTCAAAAGGCATTTAGATGCTTCAATTGGTTCAGCAAATGAAATGGAGGTCCATCTTGATTCATCAAGAGACCTGAATTATATTAATTCAGAAATCGCGAACTTACTAACAAAAAGATATTCGTTACTGGGTGGAAAGTTAACTAATCTACAGAAGAATTGGAAAACATTCTAGTTTCTAACCTCAAAGTCTTATATTCCTAAAATATGGAGAGAATTATATATTAATGAATTTAAAATATCTCCAAGTGGGGTAGCAAGAAGGAGAAGAAATAAAAGAAATATTCCAAATGGAGCTAAGGCAAAGTATTGCTGTGCCGTTCTTTCCGGAAGGATGATTGAGAAAAACTTAGAACCATCAAGTGGAGGGATAGGAATAAGGTTCAAAAATCCAAGCGCTAGGTTATAAAAGACAACAATAGTAAGAGTTGGGACAGCTTGTGGAACAAATCCCCCTAAAAGTTTTATAAGTAACGCTCCAATAAGCGCTAGGCAAAGATTTGTGAGAGGACCTGCTAGCGCAACAAGGGCAACATCTTTTCTGCCTTCACGAAGCATCAGGGGATTTACCGGTACCGGTCTTGCAGCCCCAAAAATTATAGGAGAATGGGAAAGGATAAGAAGAAGGGGCACTGCAATACTCATAACCGGATCAATATGAGGGATGGGATTAAGTGTGAGGCGTCCAGCAACACGGGCTGTAGGATCACCAAGCCTATCTGCAACAAATCCATGTGCAACCTCATGAAGGATAGCGGAGAAAACTAAAATAATAATACCAATAAGAAATCCTTCCATCTTTTTATAATATCAGATTCTAAACTATTTATTCCCCAATCTGTAATAGCTGGTTTCTCCCTTTACCTTTGAGGAAGCTATCATAAGCCCGCTATCACGAAGTCTCTCAATAATGCTATCAAGATAATATGAAGTTATTTTGTGCTGTGGACATTCTTTTTGTATTTCAGCTACCCATTCAGCTCTTGTTATAGAATTTCCTTGTAATCTATCAAATAATGCAGTTGCTGCTGCTTTTTCAACTGGGAGAAAAGTAGAGATTCTAACTAAAAGTTCTGCATCTTTTGGATGTATTTCTTTTTTTATTTCAGGATCTTTTCTTTCAGGAGCAGTAAAGACTGGAAATCCTTGATTTGCTAACCCTTCAGGTCTAACATACTTCCTTGACTCCTCTTTCGGATTTACAAATTTATTAAGTAGAGATAATATATGGTATTTTGTAGTTCTAAAAGATCCTTCAGAAAAACCGTTTTCTATAAAATATGACTTCATTTGTCCTTCTGTTGGGAACATTCCATCATTTAGTTTTAAAAGTATGAATTCATATAATGTGTGAGTTGCGCTCCCTTCTTTGAAAAGTTCAAGTGGATCTGGGAGATCCTCGTTTGCTATTCCTTCAAAAAATCCTTTTGGTAGAGTGGAAGATGTATTTCTTTCTTCTTGATTTGATTTATTATCATCCTGCGCGTGTGGAATAGTTGCGGGTTCAGAATACTTTTGCCTTATTGGTTCATTGGGCTCTGCTGTAGCTGTAGGTTCAGGCTCTGATGGTGGTTGGATATTTTTTGGCTTCTCCTGATAGAACTCGGGTAAATTATAATACACTCCTTTGTGTCCCGCTCTTGAAATTAATTCAACCCCGTTTTTACCCAGTGTACTTGTCAGGCTTCTGATATTTTCGTTTGTTATTTCAACAGCTTCTCGCCTATCCATTCCATTATTAAGCTCATCTATAAAAAGTGCTAAAACAAGTGCGTCTCTTGTAGGTAATATGCCTTTTTGTGCGGAAGAATATAGCTGCTGATATAATTCTCTTCTGAACGGAGTATTTATTTTTCCAATGTGTGGAGCAGATTCACCATCTAGACTGATTAGATATTCTTCATGTATCTCCAATTGTTCAAGTTGGGATATAGATGTATCGGCTAGTCCTTCTATTGTGAATAAAGGAATTTCCTCATTTGGGCCAGCAGCAAGCATTTCTCTAGAGTGAGTAAGTGCTGATTTTATAACTTCAAGCCTATTCGGATTTTCCGCTCTCATATATGCGGGCAGATTTGAATGAGTATATCACTTCTTTTTCTTTTGCAACATAGGGGAGTGTGTGGTAAAATAACCTCATCTAACATGAAAGGAAATTATACAAATGTCCGACGCATCATCTTCAAAGGGTAACTCCCATTCGACAAGCTCAGGGCAAGCCAAATCAATGGCGGAACTTATGTCCCGTCAATCTTCACAATTCCAATCACTCAAAAGGGGAGATACTGTCAAAGGTGTTGTTAAAAAACTCACTCCAAAAGAAATCCTTCTTGATATTGGTTACAAGTCAGACGCTTTAGTAATCGAATACGACAAGCAGAACATGGAAAACCTTTTGGGTCTTCTTAAGGTTGGTGATACCGTTACTGCGTCAGTCATTTCACCTGAATCTGAAGAAGGATTTCCGGTTTTGTCTCTCAGACGAATGCTTGAGGAAAAAGTATACGGAGCTTTAGAGGGTGTATTTAAGGCTGATACAACACTTACTGCTTATGTTCTTGAAGTTACCCGCGGTGGATACTTTATCGAAACTAAAGAAGGAATCAAAGGATTTTTACCAAATTCTCAACTTTTAGACGCACGACTTATGCAAGGAGATAAAGTTGAAGTTAAAGTTATCGAATTTGACCGTGAGAAGAAGAGAGTAATTGTATCTCAAAAAGCCACACATTACCTTATGAATATTTCAGAAATAGAGAAAGAGATTAAGAGAGATACTGTTGTAAAAGCACTTATAACGTTAGTTACACCTTATGGAATTTATTTAGAAGTATCCCCGCGCGAAGGCGTTCTTATTGAAGGATTTATCCATATCTCAGAGGTAAGTCATCAAAGAGTAGAGGGACTTGAGGGTAAATTTAAGATTGGAGAGACGCTTGATGCTCAAATAATAGGAGTAGATGTTGAAAATAAAAGAGTAAACCTCTCGTTAAAGAGGCTTGAGAAAGATAATTTTGAAGATGTAAAGAAGAAATATAAGGTTGAAGAGATTATATCTGCAGTAGTTACAGATGTTAAAACTAAAGGAATAACTCTTCAAGTTGAAGCAGGTGTAATGGCATTTATACCTTCAAATAAAGTTCCAACAGATACAACATATAAAAAAGATGATAAAGTTGAGGTAGAAGTAACCGACTTTGACGATAAAAAGAGACTTATACTTGTTTCTCCGGTTCTGAAAACGAAAGTGCTAACATATAGGTAATGGCTGCTAAAAGAATCTTTGTATGCAACAACTGCGGTAACGAATCTTCAAAATGGTTGGGTCTATGTCCTGATTGTCAGAGCTGGAATACTTTTGTCGAAATGGTTCTTCCTGAAAAACCAAAGGGTGGAATACCTAGTAGAGCCAATCAAGTTTCACCTCAAAATGTTCAAAAAATAGGACAAATTAAAAGCACCCAGCTTTCTCGCATCACGACAACAATTTCTGAATTTGATCGTGTGTTAGGAGGAAAAGAAAAATTCCAGGGAATCGTTCCAGGCGAAGTGATCTTACTGTCAGGCGATCCAGGAATTGGAAAATCTACGATCATGCTACAAATAGCGTTAAAAATTGCCGAGAGCGGTAAAAAGGTTCTCTATGTCAGTGGGGAGGAAAGTGAATCACAAATCAAGATCAGAGCCGAAAGAATTGCGAGTGAAAAATCACTATTAAAACAAGACCTTTTTATATTATCAAGTACAGATATTGATCAGGCAGTTGCTACCGCAGAAAGCAAAAAGATTGACCTACTTATCATTGATTCTATCCAAACAGTCGCGTCAAACGATGCAACAGGCTTTCCCGGATCTCTTCCACAGCTTCGGTATTCCACTATGAAGCTCGTAAACTTTGCAAAAAGCAGTCAGATTCCGGTATTTTTTATCGGACATGTAACAAAAGAAGGAACAATTGCCGGTCCGCAACTTTTGGCACATATGGTTGATTGTGTTTTATATCTTGAGGGCGAATCTCTTACCGGAACAAGAATTTTAAGAGCACTTAAAAATAGATTTGGGGATACGAGTGAGGTTGGGATATTTATCATGGAGGAAAAGGGACTATCAGAAATTGCAAATGTTAAGGATTTTTTCCTGGGAACCAACGAAAAGGCAGTTCCAGGTTCATGCATAACAGTTGTTATGGAAGGATCACGGCCACTTTTGGTAGAGGTACAGGCATTAACTGTCCCTTCACAGCTTGCATTCCCAAGAAGGGTTGCTCAAGGAATACCGGATAGAAGATTAGAACTTTTATTGGCAGTTCTACAGCGCCATGGTACAATAAGTACTGATAAATACGACGTTTTTGTAAATGTAGTAGGAGGTCTTAAGATTTCAGAGACCGCTTCGGATTTAGCAATTTGTCTTGCCATTGCTTCCAGCATAAAGGGTTTTACTCTGCACTCAACTGTTGCTATTGCAGAAGTTGGACTTTTAGGTGAAACTAAAGGCGTGCTAAACTTAGAGAAGAGGGAGAAAGAAGCAGTGAAATTTGGATACAAGAATATTGTTACATTCAAATCTGCACCGTTTTTGAAGAAAGCCCTAAATTTAGTAAATAGTAATTAGTGATCAGAAAAGAGAATTCAGTTTGTTTTCAGATATTTCTAAGTAAACTTAATAATAACTAACAAATATTAAATATTAGCTAATAAACATTATGGTAAAAGAAAAAAAAGCACCATCAAAAAAAGTGGTAAAAAAATCATCAAAAGTGATAGTGGCTCCTCATGTACACGAAGCTAATAGAATTCTTGAGGGGATCATGCTTCCACAGCGCGTGGTGACACAAATAGCAGAAGAAGTTGCAATGAGGGTTTCAAATAGGCTCAAAAGAACACCCTCAACACCTGATACTCAGAAAAAACTTGAGAACCCTTTGTTTCTAGACACTTCAGCAATAATTGATGGAAGAGTTTTTGAGCTTATTAGAATGGGTGTTTTTACCGGAACCTTTGTTGTTTTGGAAGGAGTATTAGATGAATTAAAGCATATCGCAGACAGCAAAGATGAGGTCAAAAAAGAGCGGGGAAGAAAGGGTCTTACACTTCTTGAAATACTAAAGAAAGGAAAAGGAATTTCATTTGAAACATACGATGATTCAACGATAAAAAAACCGGTTGACGAGCGTATTATTGAGGCATCTAAAAAGAACAAAGGCAAAATTATAACTTGTGATTTCAATCTTTCCAAAAAAGCTCAGATTTCAGGTGTAACCGCAATTGATATGTATGAGATGGCAAATGTTTTAAAAACAACTGCACTCCCGGGTGAAGCATTTTTTATCAAGGTTATTCAAAAAGGAAAAGGAGACAGACAAGGAGTTGGTTATTTGCCTGATGGGACTATGGTTGTAGTTGAAGAAGGGGAGAATCTTATCGAGCAAACGGTAAAAGTATTAATATCACGCGTCATTCAAACCGACGTTGGTAGAATTTTCTTCGGCAAGCTCGTTAATTAAGAGATTTATGCTTGATTGATTGGGATAAATATAGTACAATATTGACCTTGGCGGTATCAAATGGATGCCGCTTTTTTCGTCTAAAATGCAAAAACTTAACGTACACGAATACACAAAAATAATAGCAACTATTGGTCCGGCATCAGAAAGTGCTGAGATGATTGAGAAGCTTATCAACGAAGGGGTAGATGTATTCCGATTTAACCTCAAACATAACGAACTATCATGGCATAAAGAAAAAATTGCGCTTGTAAAATCAATTGCCAAGAAAATGGACCGGGCTATTGGAGTTCTTATTGATCTTCAAGGACCGGAAATTAGACTTGTCACACCTCAAAGTGCTGAAGTTGCAATAGTTAAGGGAAGCGAAATTACAATCACAAAACAACAAAATGATAATGACAGTTTTTCATTAACTGATGACGTTGTACTTTCTTACCTTGAAAAAGGACAAAAGGTTGTTGTTGATGATGGAAAATTTCAATTTGAGGTTCTTAAAGCCGGAAAAGATTCAGTAACTCTTGTTGCACACTCAAATGGACAATTAAAAACCCGAAAAACGTTAAGCGTTCCCGGTGTATATTTCCCGCTCGCTGCAATTACAGCTCGCGACAAAGAAGCTATAAAAGGATTTGCAGATTCTCCAGTTGATTTTGTTGCGCTCTCATTTGTGAGATCTGCTCAAGACGTATTGGATCTAAAGAAATTTATGGTAAAGAATGGATTTTCAGGTCGGGTAATTTCAAAAATTGAGACAAAACTTGCAATTGATACGTTGGATGACATTATCGATGCTTCAGAAGGAATTATGGTTGCACGTGGTGACCTTGGAGTAGAGTTGCCTATCGAGCAAGTTCCTTATTATCAAAAAATCATGATCAAAAAATGTATGGAGCGGGGCTTCCCGGTAATAACTGCAACTCAAATGATTCATTCCATGATTGAAAAACCATTTCCGACACGCGCTGAGATCTCAGATATAGCTAACGCTGCTTTTGATCTTACCGATATGGTAATGCTTTCTGAGGAATCTGCGGCAGGTCAGTATCCTTTAGAGGCAGTTAGTATGATGAAAAAGACGATCGTATTTAACGAGAAAAACGTTTTGGTAAAAGATACAAGAAACACCTTCGATTTCATAACTGTAGATGCAGAAGAAATGCTTTGTGATACTGCTTATAACCTCTATCTACAGTTCCGTAAGAAAAACTTCAATTTTGGTGGCTTTGTGGTCTTCACAGAGGGCGGTAGAACTGCGCGTAAGCTTTCGCGATATAGAGCAGAAGCTCCTATTTTTGTTTTTGCACCCAATGAAAAAGTTAGGGATAGTCTAACTGTCAATTATGGAGTATTTCCATTTGTTCAGCCAACAATATTTAAGAAAGGTCAGCCTGTAAAGCTTGATGATATGAAAAATGCGATAGGTTACCTTAAAAAGATAAGTGTTTTTGATGAAAGTAAATACTACATACTTCTCTATGGAGATAACTGGATGGTAGAGGGTAGAGTAAGTACAATTAAGGTAATTACCCCTTCGAAATAATAGCTAGAAGTTATTAGTCAGTAGTTTATAGTCCTCAGTTTGTTGTTTTCCAAATAAAAAAGGTACTTAAGCGGAGCTTGGTGCTACGCACTAATCGGAGCGGTCGCATTTCATGCTCGCTTCCTCATGCGTACTTAAAATAAAAGGGTACTTAATCGGAAGTGAGAAAGCCTGCCCAACTCACTCACTCCCGATCAAATACCCTTAATAAGAAATTTTCACGACTCGTGAAAAGTGTCCATTTAACAATCTAAATGATCACAATCCGCTTCATCGTTTTTTCTTGACAACGCAGAGTAGAATTTGCTAATTTGATTCTTAGCATAGTCTTACCCTGCCTAAAGACTAATAGCTAACAGTTAAAAGAGCATTGCTTTTCGTACTTGAATTTATTTATGAGTAGCGAAAGCGATGCTCTTTTTCTTTCTACTCGTCAAAGAAAGAAAATAAACTGTTAACTAAAACCCGTTATAAAAGATCTTTAATCACCACTGGACACTAATGCCCCGATTGATGAGTGATTTTAATTGCTGTTTTCCGTAAGAGTTGATAGTTTCCTGCTGATAGTCTGAAAAAATCCTTTTGCTTCTGTTATTTTTGGTGCGTTTTTTATTTGTGAATGAAAAAAGTTTCATAATTATCAAAAGTATAACACATCTTGTCAACCTCTTCAACCTATAACAAAATTGATATATTTATATATAGACCTAGAGTTAAAAACAATGCATTTTAGCTTATTAAATCAAGATAAATTAATTACAGAAATAAATGTGGAAAACTTGGGGAATACTCACAAACTAGAAACCAGTAACTAGGAATTAGAATGAATAATATTTCTTATTTTTTCACGAAGCATATTTGTTTTTCTATCAAAAAATGAGTCAAGCTTGTTTGTTTGAGGTAAAATAAGTTTTTCATACAGGGAAACTATAGTTATAAGTAATGGAATTCCAAGTAGTGCTAGCCCCAATATTTCTAAGTATTGAGGTAGATAGACTATTATTAATTGAGAATCGAGATTTGAAAATTGAGAATTTAGAGCCCAGCCATTAGCCCAGTTGTTTACGAGCACGTGAGATTTGATTTCTTTACCGAATATAAATGGAAATATTGAAGTGAGTTTTTCGTTATTTTTAACTTCATAAGCTTTCCACCCGTTATCATAAGCTTCAGACAGAACTATTAGAGAGTCTTTTTTAACTGTAGTTTCATAGGTGAAATCTCCTGTTTTTAAGTAATCTAAAGATTCTTTAGAAGGATTTTTACTAGATAATACATATGAATTTGGGCTTATTATTCTAATTGATTCAATCGTTTTTTGTGGAATCGGAAAAATGCTTACTTCGTTAATTTGCGATTGTGCAATTTCTGTTCCTACGGATTTGACTCCAAAGTGAAAACCGTATCCCTTTGAATAGGAATCCGTTCCACTGAGAATAGCTATATTTTGACCATTATCCATTTTTGTTTCCATGACCGGTTTTGATTCTTTAGGATTGTCTACATAAAAATTGACTGGGAGACCTTTTTGGTGGTCGATAGAAGCAATAACAGCATATGAAGCGGCGTGGTAAAGCGTATCCAAATAAATATCAAGTGAGGTAGTGTTGTCTCTAGCTGAAAGATTTACACCTTTTGCATTGACTGAAGAATTCGAATACGTATCTGGTTTGTTTGTTTTTAGTTGATCTGATGCTTTTGTAATGACATATTGTTTGTTTTTGACATAATCTGCTTTACCCAGTTCCGTATCAAAAGTAGGAACTGACACCTCAAATGATTTTATTTTTTCAGGTAGATCAAGGATAAGAGGTGTTTTATCTATGCTTGACGTATCAATTTGCATGAATTCTTCATTAACACCATCGCTAATTTTTATGGTATTTGTAAAATTATTTAGTAAATAACTATTGATATTTTGTCCGATTTCAATTGTATTATTAGTATCAATAAAGCTAATTTTTGTAGGAAATGTCACATTCTGAGTATGAATAATGATAGGATTTACCGGAATTTTAATGTTTTTGCCGTTAACAATAACGTTTGGATAAATAGGCGTGATCGCGACTGTATTTTCACCCGTTGAAATGCTTACCGGAATTAAAAATTCTTTTTCAAATAGAGATGGCAGAATAATTTTTTTACCTTTGGAGTTTATAGGTACCGTTTTTGAATTGAAAGCTAGCACATTGTTTTTATAAATCCAGTTAAATTGGTTATCTTTTTGAAGTTTTAAGGTAGCAAGAGAAGAAAGTAGAGTTATAACATCAGGATTTTTTGAAGATTCGTAATAGTTACCTGATATTAGTTCTAATGAGTCTTCAGATTGTTGCGTAACTGAAGGATAGGAATTGATTGTAGTTCGCAGTGGTAAGCTTGAGACTTTTGAAGGTAAATTTTTAGACTTATATATCAGTTCATTCCCAAAGATGGCATCTTTTTGAACCACAGTGCTTGTATTTAAGAATTCACCAATCTCTTCATAATCAACCGGTTTTGGAGAAATGGTATTTAATATTGTCTTGTCAATTAAGATATAGGAAATATCATACTTTTTCAGAAGAGTATCAAATGAGGCAATATCTTTATTTGCGTAAGACGTTGCAAATTCGTTGTAAAGTTGTTCGTTGTAGTTACTCCATGGATCAAAAGCTCTTATAAGAAGAGGTTGGGGTATCCCATACCATAAAAATCCGGAACCTCTATGCCCCCAATTTCTATATTCCCAGTTCCAGAAGCTATTTAAAGGGAAAGTTAAGATTCTTCCATCAGGATTTTGACTATTAAAGTACGACATTGTTTTCTGATAATCATTTGGTACGGTAAGGCGTAAGAATGGAGAGATGAAATTTCCTGTAAATGCAGGTTTTGCGTACCACAAAATAGATACAGATATAATAGCAATGAATAGAAGATATAAGCCAAAAGTCAGAGTTTTAAGATTACTTTTCAATAAACTCACATGTTTGAATATTGACGAAAAACCGTTCAACACAAACTTAATCGCAAAACTTACTCCAAGGCCAAAAAGCATAGCATATGAGAAGGCAAACAGAGTAATGAATTTAGTAAAGGGAAAGCGAAATGCTTCACCAAATAAAGGCAGAACAGTTCTTATCCCTTCATTTACTACTGATAAACCAGGAGTATTATTGGCAAGAAGAATGAAGGAGATGATATTTGTAGCTAAAAATGGGTAAAGAGATTTAAGTCGGAAGCGTACAACAAGAAATGACCCCAGAATCATGAGGCCTGCAATAATTGTTGAAATTATTTTAAATGGGAGAGTTTTTGTTTGATCCAACCATTTCTGCATGAAATTAAAATTTTCTTTCTTGAATGAGTCATATTCGATAGTGTCAATCATAAACCCCTTTAATGTCATAACATCGGATATTGTTCCTTTGGCTTTATTTCGGTAATAGATCTCTTCTGAAGAAAATTCATTGATTCTCGTATTTTGGACTACTTGAGATTTAAAAAGAGCAGTATATGAAAAAGGAAGCAACCAAAATGCATTGGTAATAAAAAGAATTCCGCATATTAGAGTAATTCTTTTGAGCAATTCCTTTTTGAAAGAAAAAACCATAAGTAGGGCAGCAAAAAGTGAGTAGGAAATAAAAACTGTTGGAACAAAAGCTTGTGGGGTTGTAAGTAAACTCGCAGCTCCTAATAATAGTAAAGATTTTTTTGATTTACTTTTAAGTGCGTTAAGAATTGCTAGACCCATAAGGGGGAGTGCAGCAAAATGCATAGCAAAAACCTCAAGCGGCGCGAAATACATTTGAATAACACCTAAATTAAAAAGGTAAAAGAGAGCTCCCAAGAAAGCCCCATGTTTGTTTTTGAATAATTTAACAGCTAAATAATAAAATGCTATTCCTCCAACAAGATGTGTAAGGCTTACAAATGAATAACGAAGTAGATTTTGTGGTAAGAAAAAACTCAAAATATTTATATAGATAACATGAAAAAGATTTGCAGCGTGGGCCATTCCATCTAAAGTCCCAAGCCCCCGGTAATCTTGCCAAACGGCATTTAGCGCTCTGAGGTAGTTGAGCTTCAGATTGAGTTCGGGCATTACATTATCCCAACCTATGAGGTATGTTTTTGGAGTGTAATTGGCAACAAAAAGTACTGCCTCAATTACTAGTAATATAAGAGGGTATGTGTATTGTTTCCATATTTTTTGAAATATCTTCATATTATGCTGTCGCTTTTTTAACTAAAAGTTGAGAAGGATTTAAAGAAATTCTGCTTTTATAAGTTAGGCGAAGAGAGGGTTTTTTGATAATTCCCCGGCTCGTTAGATACATGGTAAAAAGAACTTTTTCCGGTAAGAAAAGGAATAGAGTAGTTTGAATAAGGCTCAAAAATACCGCTTTTATACCAGGACGGTATCCATATTTAACAATCATTTTGATTCTGATTCTCATTGTATTTAAGAATTTTTGTTTCATATGGATAAACGTGTCATTTTTACCGTGAATCCGGTAATAGAGAAGTTTTTCAGGTAGATTGTGAAAAACTGCACCATTACAAAGAAGCGTAAAGAATGTTAAATAGTCATTATTTGCATTATATTTGAGTTTGTATTTGAACTTCTTGCTTTTAAAGGATCTTCTCATCATGCAAGTTGGATGAATAAGAGGATGGAATGAAAAATATGAATTATAAATTTCTTCGTGTGTAGATGGTTCATTTTTTTCACCAATTTTTCTACCATTTCTATCGATAACGTAAGCATTTGAACCTACTAAAAATACTTCCTTATTGTTTCTGAGATATTCCACCTGTTTTTCAAGCCTATTTTTGTGTGCCACATCATCAGCGTCCATGCGAGCAATATATGTTCCTTTTGCAATTTTTAATCCTTCATTTGCACATCTATCTCCACCACAATTAAGATTTCTATTCATTTCAATGATTTTGAATTTAAATGGGTAGCGCTTTTTATACTGTTTTAAAACAGAAAGAGAATTGTCTGAAGATGCATCATCAACTACAATTAGTTCAAAATCTTGAAAAGTTTGGCCCAAAATACTATCAATTGCAGGTTTTAAAAATTTTCCTGCATTGTATACCGGCATGATGACTGATACTAATGGTTTTTTCATAATTACTTAAGGCCTTTTTCTTTCATGCAGAACTGAAACCAATATCCATCAGGGCCTGATAGAGTTTGTCCGTCTCGCACAAATTGTGCTTTTCCAGCGGTCAAACAGTTATCTACAGCCGAAAAACGTATTTGCATTTGGCCAAGATAATATATGACCCCAACAAAGGCCAAACCTGTAATTAAAAGAGCAATTGTTTGTAAAATTTTCATACCTTTCGGCTCTGTACACAAAAGTTTATGTACAGGGGGAAAGGGGGGAGGCAATCGACTCCAAAGCATTCTGCCGGATAAATCCGGTTTGTTCTTTGGAAGCGGTGTTAGCGCCTCCCCTCTCTTGCCGGGACAGCCCCCCGAAGGGGGCCATCCCGAGCTTGGTATACAGGTGAAGCTGCCACCGGGTTAACCGGTATAGGCAGGCTTCGGGTTTTTGTCGAAGTCGTCCTTGACCTGCTGAGCCGTGCACGTGGTTGGGTATTGCCATGCGGCGCCACCAAAACCAGTGAACGTACGGCTTTCGCCTGCAGGAATAAGGACCTTCATCTCCTTGCCGCCCTGAACTTCTGGATTCCAGAGTTCGAAGACGTAGGCGTGGCCGTCGCCGCCAAGCTTAACGATACTGTTGGCGCCATTGGGGCGCTTGGTTTCGTCTTGCATAACGCGGACGGCTTCGCACTTGCCGCTGGGAGCCTGGACGGATCCAGCTCCCGGTGGGTTGGCAGGGTTCATCGCGGCCTTGTGAAGGGCGAGGAGAGTGTTGATCTGGTCATCCGACCAGCCAGCAGGCTTCTCGACGATCTTAAAGTCGCCGCCGCGGAGATCAATGACGATCCCGCTGTGACCCTGTTGAATGCGGCCAGGCTGGCCGGTTGCGTTACCGCGAGCGTAATCGATCGCGTCCTGCTGCCAGGGCCAATTGGCGCATTCCTGCTTGTTGCCCTGCCACATCTGGCCGTATCCGTACCACTTGTCGGCGACACCGCCGCGCTTAAGCGGGGGGACGATGTAGCTGATCGAATTCACCCCAATCGTGGGGTAAAAGTCGAAATGCTGAACATCGCCACCACCGACTTCGATGCGGTAGGGGTTGGCGCCATTGATCTCGGACCAAGGTCCGATGACCGAAAGATGGCAGACGGCGCTAGGCGCCGGCGGCTGGTCCTTGCCCGGGTTGGGCGTGGCCGTCGGTGCGACGGCGGTTGTGGTAGCCGTGGGGCTATCACCTGATCCGTCCGCGTTAGCGGACGTCGTGTTGTCGAGTTTGTGCATTCCCCATCCAACCGCGATTGCGGTGACGAGGATGCCAAAGACGACCCAGATCTTGGATGACTGAGACAAAGTAGCGTTCCTCCATGGAACTGAATTCCGGTCTTAGAGGAAGAATGGAGGCGGACGATACCGCTTCCATCCTTTTGAGCCCAACCTTTCGGTTGTCTCAGATGAATGAGGGCGGAGATCGAGCCTCCAATATGAACTCCTTTGTGTTGTGTCTCCGGCTTTCTACTTACAGTGCCGGGTTGAGCGGCCCATTGTGCAGCTTTCATGCCAACGGAACGCTCAATCCGACACCGAAGTGTTAACCGGAAAATAATTTCTGTATACCAATTGTTAAAGAACAAAGTAGTAGAGGTGCAAAGTTATCCAGCTAATGGATAGTCTGCCACGTTACTACTTTCCTAACTGTAAAGTCAGGGAAGAAAGCTTTTTTGGTAATTTGTTGGGGAGAATTTATGAAAGCTGCCTTCTCTAACCTCAAGCGCAACGGTGGGCGTTTAGCCGAGTTTTGATTTCTTTCGAAGTGTAAATCCTGCGATACCAGCTGGGATAAGCCCAAGCAAAGGTAACATCTCAGGTCCAGTATTTGGAATAGATTTAGGTGGAATAGTTGTAAATACTTTAGGAGTCATAGCCTCTTTTTGGATACAAAAAGTTGAACTATCGTTTGCAACGTCACTTTGGTTGTCATTTCCTTTAACATTATTTGTAAGACACATTACTCCTTGATCTTTTGGTAAAGAGTCAACATTAGCAATTGTTGCAACGACTGTTTGGTCATTTGATTGGCCAGAGGCAAGGTTTTTAATAATATAAGTAATAGTTCTTGATGTTGCATCATAAACACCAGGTCCTGATGTAAATGTAAGGTATGCAGGGAGAGTATCAACAACCGTTATTTGATCAATAGTCTTGTCTCCAGTATTTTTAAGAGTGATTTTAAATGAAACCTGGTCTCCTGGTTGGAATTTAGCATCATTAAATCCTAAGTTGTCAACAAATGACCCACCTTTTGTAGGCGCAAGTACTTTCTTATCTATTGAGAATTGTAATGTGGTAGGACAAACTTGGCCTCCACCGTAAATAACTTGGCAGTTACTTGTACCATATCCGGTACCATCAGCAATAGCGCTTCCTGCAGTAGCAAGAAAAGCAGCTGTAACTAAAGATGTTGCGATCAATTTCTTAAAATTCATATTGATTTTGGGATTGTAACAGAGAGAGTGTGGTTTGTCAAGTGCTATGGGATATGATACCTAGGAAATCGTAAGCAGTAATTAGAGATTAGTTTGTCCTATAGTCAAGTTAAATGATATAATATTATAAGATATTCCTTACCCTGATTACTAATCACTAATTACTATTTTCCTATTTGTGCCTATTGACTATTGAACCTAGCCATGGTTTAATAAAGCTAACGTTCGGTTAAATATTAATTTTTCCGCTTCGTTATTTTTTCCAGTCAAGTAAGCCTCAGTATAAGAACGTATGAGCCCGATAAAGAAATCTCAAGAAGACATTGATGAATCACAGCAACAGCCTGTGGAAGCCGCTCCTGTGGTTGAAGATAGAGGAGAATATGGCCGTCCACGAGGTGATCAGGCAACGGAAGTTGTGGCAGGAATCCTTGATATCAAGCCTGAGGGACATGGTTTTTTACGTCCGAAATTTAGACCTTCAGAGAAAGATATTTATATTTCATCTTCCCAGATCAGACGTTTTTGGCTTCGAAATGGAGATTTTGTTGAGGGTCTAGGCAGACCACCAAAGGACAATGAAAGATATTATGGTCTTCTTAAGATTGAAAAAATCAACGGAAATGTAGCTGCAGAAGGTGTTAAAAGAGTCTATTTTGAAGATCTCACACCTATTTATCCAATCAAGCAATTAGTTCTTTCAACCGGTAAAACCCCCTTATCAACCAGGATCATAGATATAGTAAGCCCAATAGGGTTTGGACAAAGAGGAATGATTGTATCCCCACCAAAAGCCGGAAAAACCACCATATTGAAAGATTTGGCAGCCGGTATTGCAGAGAATTTCCCTAAAGTTCACCTAATGGCCTGTCTTATTGGTGAGCGACCTGAAGAGGTAACAGATATCTCAAGATCTGTAAAAGGGGAAGTTGTAGCCTCAAATTTTGACGAACCACCTGAAGCGCAAACCAATGCAGCAGAAATTGCGCTTGACCGAGCAAAAAGACTGGTTGAGGGTGGAGCAGATGTTGTTATTCTCCTTGATTCCATCACTCGTCTTGCTCGTGCCTACAATCTCTCAATAGAACCTTCAGGAAGAACATTAACAGGAGGATTTGATCCTGCAGCTCTCTGGCCTGCAAAAAGATTCTTCGGAGCAGCAAGAAAATGTGAAGAGGGTGGTTCTTTGACAGTTATTGGAACAGCATTGGTTGATACCGGAAGCCGCATGGATGATCTTATTTACGAAGAATTTAAGGGAACCGGAAACATGGAACTTCACTTGGATAGAAGACTTGCGGAACGCCGGATATTCCCATCTATTAATATTGAAAGGTCAGGTACGAGGAAAGAAGAGCTACTTTTGTCCGAAAAAGACTACAAGAAGATTGTAACCATGAGAAGGATGATGGATGTTTTGGGACCTGATGAGCGTACACAGATTCTTACTGAAAGACTTTCACAAACCGATACTAACGAAGACTTCCTCAACGGATTAGGTAAAGAATAAATATAGGAAATAGGGAATAGTAACTAGTAACTAGGCGGGAAAGACATGAAAGAAAAAGTGCTTTCCTACACAGATTTGATAGTTTGGCAGAAGTCCATAAACCTCAATAAGTTAGTTTACGCATTAACCTCAAAATTTCCAACGAATGAAACGTATATTCTATCTGCTCAACTTAAAAGAGCGGGAATTTCGATTTCATCTAATAGCAGAAGGATTTGGGAGAAGATCTTATAGGGAAAAACAACAATTTTATTTGATAGCATATGGCTCAGCATTAGAGATCGAGACACAATTACATATTGCAAAATAGCTGAAATTTGTTTTTCATAAAGAATTCACTGAGGCCGAAGCTGACTTGTTAGAAATTATTAAAATGTTAAACAAGCTTGCTTATCCAAATCCTTCCTGATTACTATTTACTAATTACTAATTCCTGTTGAGATTTGCTTCAAATCATCAATTCTGGTACACTTAGACTTCCATGAATCGACATAAGATGGGCTCACCAGTGGGTAAAGTGCATACTGGATTTAAAAAACCTTCTTTTTTCAGAAATATTACAAAGGCACTTTCTTACCTCAAAAGTGAGTTTGGAAGCTTTCTTTTTTTTCTTTCTACCTACACTAAAGACAAAGTAATGTTCTTTTCAAATATCTTTGAAAAGAACAAAAACGTAGTAGTTAAGTCAATTTTGATTAAAAGAGGGAAGCGGAATAGATTTTTTCTTCACGTTGCTGCAATGGGAGTTTTATCATTTGGCGTACTTATATCACCATTTATTACTGATCAAAATCCATTTTCAAAGGATAAAAACCTTCTTTCTTTTGCTCAAGACATCTCAGAACAAAAGCAAAGTCTTGCTCCCCAAGATGTTTTTCATACTCAACTTTCTGATAAACCAAGATCCGAAATTATAACCTATACGGTACAAAAAGGAGACACATTGTCCGGAATTGCCAAAAAATTTGGCATCTCGGAAGATACTGTTAGGTGGCAAAATGACCTCAATAATGATGATATAACAGTAGGAGACACCTTACAAATTCTACCTGTTAGTGGAGTAGCACACAAAGTTGCATCAGGGGATACAATTTACACGATAGCAAAGAAATATAGTTCAAATGCTCAGGCAATAGTTGATTTTCCATTTAATGACTTTGCAGATCCACAGACATTTTCACTTGTCGTAGGACAGACTCTCATTGTTCCGGATGGGGTTCCACCACGATCTGCACCAACTTATATTGCACGTCAGACCTATATACCTGTAGGATCCTCAGCTGTGTCGGGAGCAGGGTTTGCTTGGCCAATACATGGAACTATGAACCAATACTTCAGTTGGTATCACCAAGGGGTAGATCTGGGGGCACCTATCGGGACTCCAGTTGTTGCAGCTATAACCGGAACTGTTAGCGAGGCAATTGCCGGTGGATGGAACTACGGATACGGTACACACGTCATAATTTCAGGAGACAATGGTTACCAGACCATGTATGCTCATATGAGCGGGCTCAATGTCGGACCAGGACAAAGAGTGGTTGCAGGGGGGACTGTGGTCGGATGGGTTGGAATGACCGGAAGAACTACAGGACCACACCTTCATTTTGAAGTCAGAAGCGGAGGATCTTTCTACGATCCGCTTTCTTTTCTTCACTAGAAGAAAAGAAAGAAGTCAAAAGTTATAAGCCATAAGACAGATTGAGACCTTAAATTCTCCGTGTTAAGCTTAATAAATGAGCACAATTCATAGTTTTAAAGATTTATTCGTATGGCAAAAGGGACACCTTGTGGTGCTAGAAATATATAAAGTAACTCAGAGTTTTCCTAAATCCGAACTGTTTGGACTGACAAATCAACTTAGAAGAGCGGCTGTCTCAATAACATCAAACATTGCTGAAGGATTTTCTAGAAGAAGTAGCAAAGAGAAAATACAGTTTTATTTTATGGCATATGGTTCACTTTCAGAGGTTGAAAATCAGTTACAAATAGCAAAAGACATCGGATATTTAGATGAAGACCTGTTTGAAGATTTAATGTATCTAGTAAATGAAACAGGAAAACTTCTTAATGGTTTAATAAATAAAACTAAACTTCGTTAATCGGCTTTCTGACTTATAGCTTCTGACTTTTGTCTACTAATTTGTAGGTGTTGGGCTTACCGCTTGGGTTGGAGCAGGAGTAGTTGTTGCCGTTGGCTTTGGAGTTACGACTCCTTTTGGAGGAGCAGGAATTGTTTCTTTAGGATCTTTTGGCGGGAATTCATTTTGAGGTTTGTTGACTCCAAGTGGGGTATTGTCGGTTGTAGGTTCTTTTGTTTGGGCATTCGCTGCTTGTTCCTTACCAATTTTCTCTTGTAAAGCATTTATTTCAGCATTAATCTTATCCAAATTTGGTTTGTCATTAGCTACGAGTTGTGCTACCAGTTTGTACTGAGTCAAAGCATTTTGGAGGTCACCTTTTTCTTCAAATACATGTCCCAAGTTATAGTATGCATTTGGATAGTCATTCTTTAATTGTTGAGCAATATTGAACTGATTTTGGGCAAGATCCCATTGTTTTAGCTGATAATAAATACCTCCAAGTTCGATTCTCAGTCCCGGATTTGAAGGATTTAGAGTTGTTGCTTGATTGTAAGAAGCTATAGCAAATTGATCAGCATTTTGACCTACACCGATAAGGTTTCTATAAATTTGACCTAAATTCTGCCAATTCACAGAAGAAAGTGGAGCTAAAGTAACAGCTTGTCTTGCACTATTTATGCTCTGTTGAAGAAGTGCAATGATATTTTGTTGGACATCCTGAGAAGGGGTTCTGCCTTGTTGTGCTGTAACTAAATTGGCAGCAAGCGCAATATTAATTTGTGAGAAAAGTCTGTAGTAGTCGCTTCTATATGGATATTCATTGATAGCTTGAGTTTCAAGGTTGTATGTCTGGGTTCCTGATCTTAAGGCTTCTTGCGAGAATGACTTCGCAAATTTGATATCCGAGCTAATAAGAGCAAGATATCCTTTTCGTGCTGTAGAACCTGTTCCGGTAAGATAGAACAGAACAAATACAGAGATAATAAGGGTTAATGCTAATACTATAGATGGTAGAAGTAGATTTTCTTTGTTTCTTTTTGCTCCCTCTTCGGTAACTGAAATAAGTCCCTGCTTAAGAGTCACTAAATTGAGCGTGATAACATCAAATCCCTTTGCTTTAGCAAGAGTGCGGTAGCATACAAATAAGCTCAAAAGTGCGAATAGTAGAAATACCAAAGAGAAAGAGAAGGGTATAAGAAGTGTCAAGATAAAGGCGCTTAGAGTTGACAAAAATAATGGGTTTGTTGGAGCTGCCTTGCTTCTTAAAAAGTTAAGGAAAATAAAAGCGAATGCAAAGATACCAAGAATTCCGGTTGTTGCTATAAGCTCTAATATATAAGAAGAAGAGAAAGCAAAGGTTAAATTCCAAAAGGAAAGATTGTTAAACGATGGAGCAATATATCTTGTAAAGTCGGTTGAAAATGTTCCATAACCACTACCAAGAAGGAGTGATTGTGCAAGCCGTTGTGGAGCGTCTTGACTAATTGTTGCAAATGCTACCTGAAAACCGTGGTTGAAAGGAAGAAGGATTGGTTTTTGTGGAGCTTTAATAATTTGCAGTAGAACTATCCCAAGACCAATAGCAAAAATAATTGCAGAAACCAATTGAAGGATGTATGAGTAATCTTTAAAAATTGATTTTAATTTTCCTTTTTTGACAATATCAATGAGAGATGCAACACAAAGAACCAAAAGTGGGACAAGATATGCTGCGTATTGAACCGGTGATCCATGTGTATTAAAGCCTTGATTTTTAACAGCCTCAAAAGGAAGTAGGTAAATATTGAAGAATGAACATATGCTAAGAATTGTAGAAAGAGCGCTACCTATTATAAGAGAAGTTACAACAATACTAAAAGATGATTTTTCTGATATGAAATTGGTAGTTGTTACAAAGAGAACACAAAGAAGAATTACCGGAACAGATTGAATGATAGAATCCTGAGAAGAAAGAGAGAAAAATGTCGAAAGAATAAGAACTATTGCAAACAGAGCTATAGGCAAATTCAAAGGATTTAATAGAAAAGTTATCTTTCTTTCAATAACTACTTTAATTCCCCACAGTACAAGTAAAAGTAGTGATCCAATTACAATAAGAATTTGTTTTGGGAATGTGAAGAAATCAGTTGTAATGGTGAGAAAGAATAAAGGAAATAATAGAAAAATTGTCGCCGTGAGAATTGTGGCAACTGATGATACTAATGACAACGCAGATTTATTCATATTTTAAGACTACAATGCTTTTCCTGAAAATAACCTGAAAGGAAAAATAAGGGTATATCCCACATTAACAAAGTAATTAAAGCTGTGTCAATATTGCAAACTACAACATTACTGTTAGGTTAGTGTACCTAACGATATAGAAAGATACTATTGTTGATATTTATAATGGGTTTGAAGTAGGTTGTTTTTTACTATTTTGAACAAAATATGGGCTTGCACCGCCTATCAAAGATACCGACACTGCGCCTAATTTGTGGGCTTGACAAGGGAAAAAAAACGTACATATACTAAATGAGTAGCTAAGCCTGAAAAGGGCGTGCTGTATTTGGAATTTATATATGCTGAGAAGACGTCATGAACACAATGCTCATAATCACAAAGACCATTCTCAAGAGGGGTTTATCGGAGAAAGGTCTGCTAAGAAAGAGCTTATATCAAGTGATATTAAAAAATCTATGAACAAGAACGAGAAAGTGATAATGGGTATTCTTGTAGCCGGTATTATTGTATTTTTGATACTTTCAATTATTGTTCTATTTGGAAAAGGTAAAAATAACACAACTACAGTTAATAATATCCCTACAGTTCCTACAAATATGGCTACTCATACCCCATATCCAACCATCCCTCCAATAGTAAATACGACAATTATGGTAAATTCCAGAAGATTCAATCCTTCAGTTGCCACAATTCCAAAAGAGGGTTTTATCGAATTTCTTAATATCGATGCAGACGCAATAACAATTGAAGCAAATGATGAAAATAGTAAGATATTAAATATAGGAACACTAGAACCATCTGACATGAAAGAGGTTAGATTTAATGCTCCCGGAACATACACATACCGCAACAAAGAAAAACCTCAGATGACAGGAATCATTATTATTAAATGAATAAAAAAACTGCCCAAAAACAATTAACCGGTTTTACTCTTGTTGAAGTACTCGTTGCAGCAACAATTCTCGCAACCCTCATCGGTGGAGTTCTTCTAACCTTAAATCCAATTGCTCAAATCAATAAAGGACAAGATGCACAAAGACTCGCTGACCTTCAGTCGATAAAAACAGCTGTTGATCTTTACTACAACGATACAAAATGCTACCCAACTCAGCTTCCATTTGGTCAAGAGTGGAAAGTTAACTCAACCGTATACATGAAGAAAGTTCCTCAAGATCCTAAATGCGATAATAATGGCGGGCTATGTTACAAATATAGAACCGACAGTGGAGTTGCTTGCCCTCAATGGAATGTAGTATTTGC
>CAZEGF010000012.1:0-39860 GCA_964511965.1 uncultured Gammaproteobacteria bacterium | reverse complement strand
GTCTACTGTAATGGTGCACCATTTGGACTTCAGGCTGCATATAACACGGGAAACACAATTACAACTACTGCAGGGAGAAATATTGATTTCACATTAGGTCAAGACCAAACTACGTCATTAACACTTACAAATCAAGGAACTGCAAGCGCATTTCTCATAAATGACAATAATGAAAATACTAACACTGCACTTCAGATTCAGTCATCTGGATCTGCTACTCTCACTATCAATGAATTCGGGAACTTGACTACAAGCGGAAATATTGCAACGACTGGTACTGGAACAATAACTTCAAACGCACTACTCACTGCATCGAATGGATTTACATTATCGAGTGGTGCTCTCAATCTTACAGCAACAACAGGGGCACTAAATCTTTCAGGACTCTCGGCATCAAGCCTTGATTTGGGAGTAAATGACCTTACGATAACTTCAAATAATTTCAATACAACATCGACCGGCATAAATAGTACTGCCATTGGTGCAACAACTGCTTCGACGGCTGCGTTTACTACCCTATCATCAACAGGAACAACAAATTTGGGTACAACCGGAGCTTCCGATGTAAATATTGCTACAACAGGAACGGGAAATATTGTGCTTGGCAATGCGACAGGAACTTTTGCTTTAACATCAAATGGAGGTCTAAATGTTTCTGCTCTTGGTGCTCTTTCAGGAGTCATTTCACTTGATACAATCGGAGTAACTGCCACAGATTTGACCTTTGCAGGAGCCGGAAATATCACAACTACTGGAGCTAGTGCATTAACGCTTGATACCGGAACAACCGGAACGGTCAATTTAGGAACGGGAAATAATGCAAAAACGATAAATATAGCAACAGGGACAGGTGGAAATATTATCAATGTCGCAACAGACAATTCATTTGCTGACACAGTAAATATTGGTAGCATACTTGATACCATTAATCTGGTTGGATCAGTGAGCGCAAACACGAATTTTGCAAGCAGTAATGTTAATATTTCAGGTGGATCGATAAACAACACACCAATTGGTTCATCTGTGAGAGCGTCTGGTGCTTTCTCCACTTTAAGTGCTAATGACACTGTAACTTTAGAAAATCTTCAGACAAGTACTGGAACTGCTCTTTGTATAGATGGATCTGACAATTTACTAAAATGTGCAATTGGATCAGGTACTGGAACTTTGCAATCTTCCTATGATAATGGAAATACAATAGTTACCACGAACGGTAGAAACATTGCGTTTACCTTATCTCCAGCTTTGGTTAATCCAACCTCATTTACACTTGAGAATCAAAGTACACCAAGTGCATTTATCATCAACGATACAAGTGCCGGAACTGGTGGTACATATTTAGACTTACAGTCAAATGGAATCTCAACAGTTCAGATTTCGGAAGCCGGTGTAATAACATTAGCCGGTAATAATAGTCCGGCCGACATAACTACATTTACAGGTGGGACAGATATTACTATAAATCCTGCAAGTTCAACAACTGTTGCAGCAGGTGGAAATCTAAAATTAATAGCCGGTTCAACATCATTTGGAGGATCAACCGGTGGAAATATTACTCTTAATGCAGGAACTGGAGCTGCTTCAAATGGAGTTATCAATATTGGCACATTAACTACGGGCAACACTGTAAATATCGGTACCGATAACACAGCACCAGACATAATAAATATTGGGTCAAGTACAGATACCGTAAATCTAGTAGGAGCCGTTACAGCTAACAACTTTTCATCCGTACTTGCGACTATTACCGGTGGAACAATTGACAATACACCAATTGGAAATACAACCCGCTCAACAGGTAAATTTACTACTTTGGCTGCGAATAGTACTGTTACCATAACAAATTTGCCAACTGTAGTTGGAAATCCTCTTTGTACAAATAATAGTGATGAAGTGGTTCTCTGCGATGTTGGATCATCTGCAGGAACGCTTCAGTCCTCATATGACAATGGAAATACAATTGTTACTACTCAAGGACGAAATATTGACTTTACACTTGCAAGCGGATTACTACAGCCCACGTCATTTACATTAACAAATGCCGGTACGGCTAGCGCATTTATTATTAATGATACGAATGCAAATCCTAACCAAATTGCGCTTGATATTCAATCAGGTGGAAATTCCAGACTTACAATTGATGAAAGCGGGAATGCATCAACAAGTGGGTACATTTCATCATCAAACAGTATCCAAACTATTGGTACGGGAAGTATTACATCGGCTAACGGGCTAACAGTTTCTGGTGGTGGTGCATCAATTACAGGAGGTATAAACAATAACACCGGTGGGATCACAAATACAGGTGCAATAACTGGTGCCACAAATATAACGGCCTCAGGAACGACTCAGACAGATATACTCAATGCGGTAACTGCAATCCAAACAAACGGAACGCAAAGAATAGATTCATCAGGCAACCTTGCTAATATTGGTACCATTTCTTCCGGAGCAATAACAACAACAGGAAGTCTAACATTTTCAGGTGTTGGAACAGATATAACGACAGCTTCCAATGAAGACTTAACGCTTCTTGCTGCAGGATCAGGTCAAATTGTTCTAAATGATACCGTGAGGATCCCAATTCTTGCCGGTGTTCAAGGGTTTACCGTACTATGTCAAAATGCAACAAACGAGCTGTCCGAGTGCGACCCTACCGCTTTTGGAGTCACGTTGCAATCAGCTTATGATCAGGGTAATACAATAGTTACAACTGCTGGTAAAAATATAGACTTTACGCTTGGAACAGGACTTTCTACGCAGTTTACTCTAACAAATGATGGAAGCGCACATGCATTTGTTATTAACGATACAAGTGCAGGAACCGGAGGTATTGCTTTTGAAATACAAACTGCAAGCGTTTCTGCGTTAACAATCTCAGAGCTTGGTACGATTTCCACATCCGGGAATATAGCAACTACAGGAACCGGCACTATAACATCTGCCGGAGCATTGACGGTTTCTAATGGTGGCGCTTCAATAAATGGAGGAATAAATAATAATTCAGGAGGTATCACAAATACTGGGGCTATAACAGGTGCAACAAATATCACTGCTTCAGGCACAATACAAGGGGACACAATCAACGCATTAACAGCATATCAGCTGAATGGAACAAATATTAATGTTGGAGGAACTCTTTCAAACGTAGCATACCTTGATCAGGCAAATATATTTACAAATACAAATACCTTCTCCTCAGCTGCTCCATTAACACTATCAGATAGCGCTCCGGTAATAACTCTTGCTACAGCCGGTACTAATGGGGTTTTGAGAATTAAGGATGCTGAAGGAGCTCCAAATACTCTTTTGACACTAACCGATGCGGGAACTGTTGGTAATTTAGCGATAACAGGTACTATTAATGCTGTTAGTGGTTTCCAGCTCAACGGAACTAATATAAATACAACTGGAACCCTAACAAACGTTGCTTACAAAGGACAGAACAATAACTTTACGGTTGGACAAACTATTGGAGGTGCATTGACAGTAACTTCAGGTGGAGCATCAATTACCGGAGGTATAGATAACAATTCAGGCGGCATAACAAATGCCGGGGCTATAACCGGTGCTACAAATATAACTGCAAGTGGTACAACACAAACTGACATCCTCAATGCTATTACTGCAATTCAACTCAATGGTACCAACATCAACACTGGGGGGACTCTCTCAAATGTCGCATATCTTGATCAAGCAAATATATTTACACTTGGACAAACCATAAATACAGGAGGAATAACCGTTTTGGGAGGTGGTGCTACTTTAACAGGTGGAATTGTAAATAATAATGGTGGTATAACCGGTGCTGGTGCAATTTCCGGTGCGACAACAATTGCTGCTTCATCAACTGTTACTTTATCTGGAGGGTCTCCACTCACACTATCAAATACAACTCCAATAATTACACTAGGTGCAGCAAATGCAGCAGGTGTTTTGACAATTAAGGATTCAGCTGGATCCCCTAATACTCTCCTAACGTTGACTGATAACGGTACAATTGCAACGCTTGCTGTTGGGACTGTAAATGCGACAAGTGCGCTTCAATTAAATGGAGTCAATATAAATACCGCGGGAACGCTTACAAATGTAGCTTACAAAAATCAATCTAATACATTTACAGCGGGTCAAACAATAACAACTGGAGGGCTTGCAATTCAAGCAGGAGGTCTTGATGTTACCGGGGGGATCAACAACAATAACGGAGGCATCACAAATACAGGTGCTATTTCAGGTGCAACTACAATAGGGGCAAGTGGTACTGTCACTCTTTCGAATGCCGCACCACTAGCTCTTACCGATAGCGCTCCAACAATAAGTCTGTCAACTGCAGGAACGGATGGAGTTCTTACAATAACAGATGGTGAAGGAACACCAAATACACTTCTAACCCTAACTGATACAGGAACTGTTGGTAACCTTTCTGTCACAGGTACAATTAATGCGAATGGTGGGTATTTAATAAATGGAACCAACATTAACACAACCGGAACATTAACTAACGTTGCGTACAAAGGACAAAACAACAACTTCACCGTTGGTCAAACTATTGGAGGAGCTTTGACAGTTACTTCAGGTGGAGCTTCTATAACCGGTGGACTTAACAATAATTCGGGGGGCATTACAAATGCAGGTGCAATAACAGGAGCTACAAATATTACTGCCAGTGGAACAATTCAGGGAGATATAGTTAACGCAATTACCGATATCCAAATAAATGGAGTAAGCATAAATACTGCCGGCACACTCACAAATGTTGCTTATAAAAATCAGTCTAACACCTTTACAGCTGCACAAATTATTTCTGCCGGTGGGTTGTCTGTTACCGGGGGTATAAACAACAATAACGGTGGAATTACAAATACCGGATCAATTGGTAGTGCAACAACAATTGATGCATCCGGGCTTGTTACTCTTTCAAATAGCTCCCCTCTTGCTTTAACAGCGACAAATTCAGCAGTTACCATATCAACTGCCGGAAGCAACGGTTCATTAACACTAAGAGATGGTGAAGGATCTCCAAACACTTTATTAACATTAACCGATGTTGGAACTGTAGGAAATCTCTCCGTAACCGGGACTATAAATGCTGCTAGCGGTTTTCTTTTGGGCGGAACCAACATTAACACAACCGGAACATTAACTAACGTTGCGTACAAAGGACAAAACAACAACTGCACCGTTGGTCAAACTATTGGAGGAGCTTTGACAGTTACTTCAGGTGGAGCTTCTATAACCGGTGGACTTAACAATAATTCGGGGGGCATTACAAATGCAGGTGCAATCTCAGGAGCATCAACAATAGATGCTTCAGGTACGGTTACGCTTTCAAGCGCTGCCCCACTTGTTCTTTCAAATGCAGCTCCAGTTGCGACTCTTGCCACAACTGGTGTTAACGGTGTATTTACGATAAAAGACGCGGAAGGTTCACCAAATACGTTGTTAACATTAACTGATAATGGAACAGATGCTACACTTGCTGTTGCAAATATTAATGCAACGACCGGATTTTTCCTAAATGGGACTAATATAAATGTTGGTACCACCCTCTCAAATGTAGCGTATCTTGATCAAGCAAACACTTTTGCTTTAGGTCAAACTATTAATACCGGCGGAATACTTATTAATGCTGGTGGAGCAAATATAACGGGTGGTATTAATAATAACAATGGTGGTATTACAAACTCCGGTGCAATAACTCAAATAACATATGCAACCGCTTCGGGAAGTATAACGGGATCGATACTTAATGGGACAACCCAGATTCAATTAAACGGGACAAATATTAACACAACCGGAACACTTAGTAACATTGCGTATAAAGGACAAAACAATAACTTTACGACTTCTCAAAATATAGCAGGAACCCTTACTCTTACAGGTGCTGCAACCGATATTACAACTGGTTCAAATGAGGACTTAACGCTACTTGCTAATGGAACTGGTGTAATAAATCTCAATGATACTGTAAAAATCCCCACTCTTGCGTCACCTGATGGAAACACTGCACTTTGCCGGAATGGAAGTGATCTTCTTTCAGCTTGTGCACCAAATTCAAATGGAGTAACGTTACAACTTGCTTACGATGCTGGAAATACAATTCTAACCTCATCAGGTAGAGATATTGCATTTACACTGTATGATGAAAATACAGATTCCGGAACTCCAACTTCATTTACTCTTATGAATGCAGGAACAGCTCCGGCATTTATAGTAAATGATGTAAATGCTAACTCAAACGGTATTGCTTTTGAAATTCAATCGGCAAGTTCCTCTGCACTAACCATTTCAGAGCTTGGAACAATAAATACATCGGGTAATATCGTAACAACCGGTACCGGAACAATAACTTCAGCTGGAGCACTTACTGTTAATTCCGGAGGTGCATCAGTTACAGGAGGAATCAACAATAATAATGGTGGTATTACAAACGCTAGTGCAATATCCGGCGCAACAACTATTGCCGCTTCAGGAACCGTAACACTTTCCGGAGCATCACCTCTTACATTTAGTAATACCAATCCGATCGTAACTTTGGGAGCTGGTAATGCTAATGGAGTCTTGACAATCAAAGATTCAGCCGGTGTTCCTAACACATTGTTAACATTAACCGACGCAGGATCAGTTGGGAACCTTTCAGTAACAGGTACCATAAATGCAGGTACCGGCTTTTTACTTAATGGAACAAATATAAATACCGCCGGAACACTTTCAAACGTTGCATACCTTAATCAAGCCAACATCTTTACGGTTGGTCAAACTATCACAACTGGAGGCCTTGCTATTCAAGGTGGTGGAGCAGATATTACCGGTGGAATTAACAATAATACTGGTGGAATTACGAACACAGGTGCAATCACCGGTGCAACAAATATTACAGCATCAGGCACTACCCAAACAGATATTCTCAATGCAATAACTGCTATACAGCTAAATGGTACAAGTATTAATACTGCAGGAACTTTGTCAAATGTTGCATATAAGAATCAATCAAATACATTTACCGCTGCCCAAACTATCAATACGGGTGGTTTATCGGTTGTAGGAGGAATAAACAATAATAATGGTGGAATTATAAATACTGCTTCAATTTCCGGAGCAACTACAATTGATGCTTCGGGGCTCGTAACTCTATCAGGCGCCAATCCATTAGCGCTAACAAATGCGACACCAAATATCTCTCTTGCTACTGCCGGAACTGATGGAGTTTTGACAATAAAAGACGCTGAAGTTTCTCCAAATACCCTATTAACCTTAACTGATAATGGCACTGTTGGTAATCTTTCAGTTACCGGTAACATAAATGCTGCAACGGGCTTTTTGCTTGGTGGAACCGATATTAATACGACTGGTACACTTTCAAACGTTGCATACAAGGGACAAAATAATAACTTCACGGTAGGCCAAACCATTGGTGGTGCATTAACGGTAACAACTGGGGGCGCTTCTATCACCGGTGGTATTAACAATAATAATGGGGGTATTACAAATGCAGGGGCAATATCAGGTGCAACAACTATTGCTGCTTCCGGAACTGTTACTTTATCTGGTAGTTCACCGTTAACTTTTAGCAATACTACTCCAATTGTTACCCTTGGTGCTGCGAATGCTAACGGAACTCTTACGATTAAAGATTCTAATGGTACTCCAAATACTCTTCTAACACTTACCGATACCGGTACGGTTGGGAATCTTTCAGTAACCGGTTCTGTAAATGCAGGAACTACTCTTCAAATTGGGGGTGTAGATATAAATACTGCCGGGACATTAACAAACGTAGCATATCAAAATCAGTCTAACACATTTACTGCTCTTCAAACGATTTCTACGGGCGGACTTACTATTAGCGCAGATGGAGCTTCAATTACCGGAGGAATCAATAACAATACAGGTGGAATAACCAATACGGGAGCAATAACCGGTGCTACAAACATTACAGCATCAGGGACCATCCAAGGTGCAACTATAAATGGAACTTCCGTAATTCAACTAAATGGAGTTGATATAAACACCGCAGGTACACTGACAAACGTTGCCTACCAGAATCAAGCAAATACATTTACTGCTCTTCAAACAATTTCTACAGGCGGACTTACGATTAGTGCAGACGGCGCAAATATTACAGGTGGAATCAATAACAACGCTGGTGGAATTACTAACACCGGTGCAATCGCAGGTGCAACAACAATTGCAGCTTCAGGTACCGTTACTCTATCATCGGGTTCACCATTAACATTTAGCAATACAACTCCAATAGTAACGCTTGGTGCTGCTAACGCAAACGGAACTCTTACGATTAAAGATTCAAATGGCGCACCAAATACACTACTCACTCTTACCGATAATGGGGCAAGTGCAACCCTTGCTGTAGCAAATATAAATGCGACCACTGCTTTCTTACTTAATGGAACAAATATCAATACAACAGGAACGCTTAGCAATGTTGCATATAAGGGACAAGATAATAACTTTACAGTTGGTCAAACTATAGGAGGCGCATTAACCGTAACATCAGGTGGAGCAAATATAACCGGAGGAATCGATAATAATACTGGAGGTATCACAAATACCGGAGCAATAACGGGTGCTACAAATATAACTGCATCAGGTACTATTCAGGGGTTAACTCTCAATGCTACCAATGATGTACAAACAAATGGAACAACAAGAATAGATTCGATTGGTAATTTAACAAATATTAATACAATCTCATCAGGCGCTATTACCACGAGTGGAGTTCTAACATTTATTGGTGTTTCTCCCGATATCACAACGGGAACTAATGAGGATCTTACACTAGCTCCAAACGGTACAGGTCAAATTATTCTTGAAAATTATGTTCAGGTAGCTACACTTTCAGCTGTAACCGGAACTACGGTGGTTTGCCGCAATGCAAGTAATCAATTGTCTACTTGTACGTCAAACGCAAGCGCTGTTACCTTGCAACAAGCGTATGATGCCGGAAACACTATACTAACTACATCCGGACGAAACATTGACTTTACACTAGGATCAGGTCTTTCAACACAATTTGCACTTACCAATGCTGGAAGTGCCAATGCATTTGTTATCAATGATACAAATGCAGGTACTGGAGGAATTGCGCTTGACGTTCAGTCAGCAGGCGTTTCCAAACTAACTATAACGGAGTTAGGTAGTATTTCAACATCAGGCAATATAACAACGACAGGTACTGGTACGATAACATCTGCTGGAGCTTTAACAGTTAATTCAGGTGGCGCATTCCTTAAGGGAGGAATCAACAATAACAGCGGAAACATCATAAATACCGGTTCGATAACTGGAATTACGAATCTCACCGCTTCAGGTACAGCAACATTGACAGGTTCATCCCCATTGGCTCTAACTAATGCCGCGCCAAACATAAGTCTAGCTACTGCCGGGACTGATGGTACACTTACAATCTCAGACGCTGAGGGTTCACCCAATACTCTACTCACCCTTACCGATAACGGAACAGTCGGTACTCTTTCAGTAAATACAATCAATGCTGCAACAGCATTTACGCTTGGTGGCACCGATATCAACACTACGGGTACTTTAAGTAACGTTGCTTATAAAGGACAAAATAATAACTTCACTGTGGGTCAAACAATTGGTGGACTTTTGACGGTTTCGTCAGGAGGATTAACGGTAAGTGCAGGTGGCGCGTCAATAACAGGTGGAATCAATAACAATGCAGGAGGGATAACTAATGCAGGTGCTATATCAGGAGCAACAACAATTGCTGCTTCAGGAACGGTAACATTATCCGGTGCATCTCCACTTACTTTGACCAATTCTGCGCCCGATATAATTTTGGGTGCCGGTGATTCAAATGCTACGCTTTCGGTAAAAGATACAGCCGTTAGTCCTAATACTCTTTTGACGCTTGTTGATAATGGTACAGATGCAACTCTTAGTGTTGGAACAGTGAATGCAATTTCTGCATTACAACTAAATGGTGCAAATATAAATACAGCAGGTACTCTCTCAAATGTTGCTTACCAGAATCAATCAAATACATTTACTGTTGGGCAAACGATTTCGACCGGTGGTCTCACAATAAGTGCTGGTGGAGCATCAATTACCGGAGGAATTAATAATCACACTGGTGGTATCACAAACACAGGTGCAATAACCGGCGCAACAAATATTACTGCCACTGGTACCATACAAGGAGCGACACTTAATGCAACAAGTGTTATTCAGCTCGGTGGTGTTGATATAAATACAGCAGGAACGTTGACTAACGTTGCATACCAAAATCAAGCAAATACATTCACAGCATTACAGACAATTTCCTCAGGTGGTCTAACAATCAGCGCCGGTGGGGCAAATATCACAGGCGGTATTTCAAATAATACAGGCGGTATAACCGGAACTGGTGCAATTTCCGGAGCAACAACTATAGATGCTTCCGGGACTGTGACCCTTTCGAGTGCCTCACCTCTAACATTTTCTAATACAAATCCTATCGTAACATTAGGAGCTGCTAACGCTGCAGGGGTTTTAACTATTAAAGATTCAGCAGTTTCTCCAAATACACTCTTAACACTTACAGATAATGGTACGACAGCAACCCTTGCTGTTGCTAACATCAATGCAACAACAGCATTTCTATTAAACGGTACAAGTATTAATACAACCGGTACACTATCTAACGTTGCATATAAAGGACAAGATAATAACTTTACTGTCGGCCAAACAATCGGAGGAGCCTTGACTGTAACATCAGGTGGCGCTTCAATAACTGGTGGCATCAACAACAATACCGGAGGTATTACAAGCGCAGGTGCAATAGCAGGTGCTACTACAATCGATGCTTCCGGAACTGTTACTTTGTCATCTGCTGCTCCGCTTACGCTTTCAAACAATACTCCTGTATTAACTCTTGCAACTACAGGTAACAACGGAGTGTTAACCGTGAAAGATGCAGAGGTTTCACCAAATACGCTACTAACTCTTACCGATAATGGAACAAATGGAACATTAACAGTTGCTAACATTAATGCTACAACGGCTTTTCAACTCAATGGAACCAACATAAATACAACAGGAACTCTAAGTAACGTTGCCTACAAAGGACAAAACAATAATTTCACCGTTGGTCAGACTATCGGAGGTCTACTTACGGTCAGTTCCGGTGGAGCAAATATAACGGGAGGAATTGATAATAATGCCGGTGGAATCACAAATACAGGTGCAATAACAGGCGCTACAAACATTACTGCGTCGGGTACGATTCAAGGAGGGGTCTTGAATGCAACCACTTCGGTTCAGACTAATGGCACTGATAGAATCGATTCGTCCGGAAACCTTGTAAATATTGGAACGATATCATCAGGTGCAATAACTACTACCGGAACATTAACTTTTAATGGTGTACCTACAGACATTACGACAGGAACAAATGAAGACCTTACTCTTACTCCAAATGGCACCGGACAAATTATCTTAAGTAATCTTACGCAAGTAACAACACTCGGAACTAATGGAACAACATCGTTATGTAGAAATGCATCTAACCAAATTGCAACATGTACAGCTGCAACATCAACATTGCAAACTGCATACGACAATGGAAATACTATAACAACTACCACCGGGAGAAATATTGCATTTACTCTTGCCGGTGGTCTTGGATCTCCAACTTCATTTACATTAACAAATGCAGGAACAGCTAATGCATTGATCTTGAATGATACTGCTGCAGGGACGTCAGGGATTGCAGTAAATGTTAAATCAAACGGTACATCAACACTAACTATTGATGAGCTCGGAGATCTTACGACAAGTGGAAATATTGTCACAACCGGGACCGGAACTATAACATCTGCCGGCCTTTTGACAGCAGTTAATGGAGCAAGCATATCTGCCGGTCTAGACAACAATCTGGGAGGAATTACTAACGCAGGTGCAATAACAGGCGCTACCAACATTACCGCTTCCGGAACAGTTGAAGGAGATATTGTAAATGCAGTTTCGGCATTCACTCTAAACGGAACAAGTATCAATACTGCAGGTACACTCAGTAACGTTGCCTATAAAAATCAAAATAACAATTTCACAGTTGGTCAGACTATTGGAGGTCTTTTGACGGTAAGTTCAGGAGGTGCATCAATTAATGGAGGGATAAACAATAACTCTGGAGGTATCACAAATACCGGAGCCATTGCTGGTGCAACAACAATCGCTGCATCCGGAACGGTTACATTGTCTTCTGCCTCACCTCTGGCTCTATCAAATGCAGCACCAATTGTAACCCTTGCCACACAAGGCACCAATGGTGTTCTAACCATAAAAGATGCTGAGATTTCACCAAATACATTACTGACTTTGACAGATTATGGTGATGGCGGATCTTTATCGGTTTCAACCATTAGCGCAACAACTTCCCTTCAACTGAATGGTACGGATATAAATACGGCAGGAACTCTTAGTAACGTAGCGTACAAGAATCAGAATAATAACTTTACTACAGCCCAAACTATAAATGGTTTGCTTACGATAAGTTCCGGTGGTGCTTCGATAAATGGTGGAATTAATAATAATGCAGGTGGAATTACGAACGCAGGCGCAATAACAGGTGCTACAAACATTACCGCCAGCGGCACTATTCAGGGGGGAACTATAAATGGAACATCAGTTATTCAACTTAATGGAACAGATATAAATACAGCAGGAACCTTAACAAATGTTGCATATCAAAATCAGCAAAATACATTTTCTCAAAACAACATATTTTCAAATGCAAACCCAGTTACTTTTTCTGATAACTCACCAATCGTAACCTTGGCTACAACAGGAAATAATGGTGTTTTGACAATTAAAGATGCAGAAGGTTCACCAAATACGCTTCTTACTCTTATCGATGCCGGTACGGTAGGCAATTTGTCAGTTACAGGAACTGTAAATGCAGTATCCGGATTCTTACTTAACGGTACAAATATTAATACAGCAGGGACCTTAACAAATGTTGCATACAAAAATCAAAATAATAACTTCACAGTCGGTCAAACAATTGGAGGTTTGCTAACGGTAACCTCAGGTGGAGCTTCTATTACCGGAGGAATTAACAATAACACTGGAGGAATTACAAATGCAGGTGCTATTTCAGGAGCAACAAATATAACTGCATCCGGCACTGTTACACTTTCCGGTGCGTCTCCGTTAACAATCACAAATGCAGCGCCAACAGCTATTTTAGGAACCGCCGGTGTTGATAGTACTCTTACTGTCAATGATGGAGACGCAAATACCCTTTTGACTTTGGTTGACAATGGTACTGTAGGGAATCTTTCACTTACAGGGACAATAAATGCAGCTTCTGGCTTGTTACTCAACGGAACTAATATTAATACAACTGGTACGCTTTCAAACGTTGCATACAAAGGACAAGATAATAATTTCACAACGGGTCAAACTGTTGGGGGCGCGCTCACTGTAACGAGCGGTGGCGCGTCCGTAACAGGAGGGATCAATAACAATAATGGAGGTATAACTAATACAGGTGCAATAACCGGTGCGACCAACATTACAGCATCAGGAACTAATCAAACTGATATTCTTAATGCTATTACTGCTATTCAACTGAATGGTGCAAACATAAATACGGCAGGGACGCTTTCTAATGTCGCATATCAAAATCAAGCAAATACATTTACAAGCACAAATACATTCTCAAATGCTTCACCAATAATTCTTTCAAATACAAATCCCGTACTAACACTAGGTGCAGGAAATGCAGCCGGTGTACTTACAATTAATGACTCGAACGTTTCTCCTAACACTCTCCTTACATTAACTGATAATGGGACTGTTGGAACTTTAGCCGTTAATACAGTCAATGCGTTATCAAATGTACAAACAAATGGAACAACGAGAATCGACGCTTCAGGTAATTTAACAAACATAGGGACAGTAAATTCAGGTGCAATCACAACAACAGGAACACTCACCTTTAATGGTGTATCAACAGACATAACTACAGGAACAAATGAGGATTTGACTATTGCTCCGAATGGATCAGGTCAAATCATATTAAGTAATCTTACTCAGGTTGCAACTCTTGGAACTAATGGAACTTCGGGGTTATGCCGAAATGCCTCAAATCAAATCGCGTCATGTAATGCAAATGTAAATAATGTGACATTACAGCAGGCTTATGAAGCAGGAAATACAATTTCTGCAACAGACAATGAAGGCAACATAGACTTTACGCTTGCAAACCTTAACTCTCGCCAGTTTACGCTTACCAACGCAGGAACCGGAAGTGCTGCTCTGGTTATAAATGATACGAATGCATCAATCCAAAACGCTCTCCAAATCCAATCTAGTGGTTCTGCAACGCTAACAATTAATGAGAATGGAAATCTTACCACGAGTGGCAATATTGCAACGACAGGTACAGGGACAATAACAGCTGCAAATGGACTTATTGCTACATCGGGAGGCGCAAATATTGCAGGTGGGATTAACAATAATAATGGTGGAATCACAAACACAGGCGCAATTACAGGTGCAACAAATATAACTGCAAGTGGAACTGTTCAGACTGATGTTCTTAATGCAATTACTGCTATTCAGTTAAATGGTCTTAACATAAATACTGCAGGAACATTATCAAATGTTGCTTACCTTAACCAAGCAAATACATTTAGCAATACAAACACATTCTCAAATGCCAGTCCAATAATTCTTTCAAATGCAAGCCCAATTATTACTGTCGGATCATCTAATTCAAATGGAACTCTAACAATAAAAGATTCAGCAGGATCTCCAAACACCTTATTATCTCTTGTTGATAATGGAACGGTAGGTACACTTTCTGTAGATATATTAAATGCTCTCTCAGAACTTCAAGTCGGTGGTACCAACATAAATACAACAGGAACGCTTAGTAACGTAGCTTACAAAGGTCAAAATAATAACTTTACCGTAGGTCAAACAATTGGAGGTTTGCTAACTGTTTCATCCGGTGGTCTAACTGTTAGTGCGGGTGGCGCATCAATAACCGGAGGATTTAACAATAATAATGGAGGAATCACAAATGCAGGAGCAGTGTCAGGTGTAACAACTCTTGATGCATCGGGAACTGTTACTCTATCTGGCATCTCTCCATTAACACTCTCAAATTCGAATCCTACTATTACATTGTCAACATCGGGGAATAACGGAACGTTGACTATAAAAGACGCAGAAGGAAGTCCGAACACATTACTTACTCTGGTTGACAATGGTACCACAGCTACTCTATCAGCTTCATCAATCAATGGAACTTCGGATATCCAAACAAATGGTGTACTAAGAATTGATTCATCAGGCAATTTAACAAATATAGGAACGGTAAGTTCAGGTGCAATTACAACGACTGGGGCACTCACATTTAATGGTGTATCTACCGACATTACAACCGGATCAAATGAAAATTTGACACTATCACCAAATGGCTCCGGTCAAATAATATTAAGTAACCTTACTCAAGTTACAACTCTAGGAACAAATGGTACGGTTGCGCTTTGTCAAAACGGATCAAATCAAATCTCGACCTGTAACGCAAATGTAAATGCGGTAACACTTCAGGAAGCATATGATGCAGGAAATACAATTTCAGCAAATGATTTACATGGTAATCTCGCATTTACTCTTGCTGATCTTTCCTCACGACAATTTATTCTAAATAACGCTGGAACCGGGTCAGCAGCTTTTGTTATAAATGACACGAATGCTTCCATTCAAAATGCGCTGCAAATCCAATCAAGTGGTTCAGCAACATTAACAATATCTGAGAATGGTAATCTTACAACAACGGGTAATCTTTCAACAACGGGAACCGGAACGATCACGTCTGCGAATGGTATTACAATTTCTTCGGGAGGAGCCTCAATAGCAGGTGGTATTAACAATAATAATGGTGGAATTACAAACACGGGTGCAATAACCGGAGCAACAAATATTACAGCTTCCGGAACTGTACAAACCGATGTTCTTAATGCGATAACAGCTATTCAGCTGAATGGTCTTAACATTAATACTGCAGGAACACTAACAAACGTCGCCTACCTTAACCAGGCAAATACATTTACAAATACAAATACTTTCAGTAGTGCTAGTCCGATAATTCTTTCAGATACTAATCCAGTTTTGACTTTGGGAGCTTCCAATGCGGCCGGAACACTAACAATCAAAGATTCTGCAGGATCTCCAAATACTTTACTAACATTAGTTGATAATGGAACCGTTGCAACCCTTACTACAAATATTGTTAATGCACTATCCCAGTTCCAATTAAATGGAACTAATATAAACACAACTGGTACATTAACAAATGTAGCTTATAAAGGACAAGATAATAATTTCACAACTGCCCAAACTATTGCAGGACTTCTTACTGCAAGTAATGGATTTACGCTAACTACCGGTGCAATTAATTTGACAGGTACTTCAGGTGCTATTAACCTTTCAGGCTTAGGCGCTTCATCAATCGATACAGGTTCAAATGCTTTGACATTTACATCATCTAACTTCAGTACAACAGCAACCGGAATTAATGCAACTGCAATTGGTGCAACAACCCCTTCAACCGGTGCGTTTACAACTCTCACAACAACATCAAATGCTTCAATTGCTGGTAACCTTACTCTTTCAGGTGCTCCAAGAAGTATACAAACAACAGCAAATAACACCTTAACGCTTGGAGGCAATACGACTGGGGATATCAACTTTATGCCAGGTAATTCATCTACAAGTCTTTTCTTGGGATCCAACGGTAATGTAGGTGTAGGAAATTCAAACCCGTCATTTAAATTAGATGTATTAAGTGGATCAATAAATACAGGTACTGGTGGTTATGGTGCAAACCCTGGCTCATTTTCAGTAACTGGTCCTGATTTACCGATTGCAGCAGCAGGAGGAAGCATGCTGTTTACAACTAACGATAACTTTGCAGCTGACAAAGGAGGCTCAATTGCGCTCGGAGGGAGATACATTAGTGCGTCATCAAACGATACTATATTTGCAAAAATTAAAGGAGCGAAAGAAAACTCCAGTAGCAATAATAGAAATGGGTATCTCTCATTTGCAACCTACAATCACAATGCCGACCTTATGATTGAAAGAGCAAGGATTGATTCATCAGGAAATTTTGGTATAGGAACATCTTCACCACTTGCAACCCTTGACGTTGCAGGTTCTGCTTCTATCGGTGGAAATCTCACATTCTACGGCGGTCCAAATACTATCCAAACAACCCAAAGACAATCATTAACACTTGGAGGTAATACAACAGGAAATATATTGACCGGTACCGACAATAACTTCCTAACCGGTCAAGGTTCGGGTAAAGTAGGTATTGGGGGAGGCACATCATCATCTAATTACTTAGTGTCTCTTACAGCCGATGCAACTCAAGATAGGACAAGAGTTCTTGATATAACTCAAAGTACTGATGCAAGCAATAATACTGAAGTAATAAATATTGCCAACACTCAGTCTGTTGTTAACAATTTGTCAATTAAAAATATAAATACTACACTTACTCCTTCGGGTAATGTAAATGGACCAAGTAATTCAGCAGCATTTTATGGCAGTTCAAGCACATTAAGTCTATCAGGGGTTAATTTATCTTCAGCAGACACGACTGTATTTGGATATTCGTCATATAATTCATTCACAAGTGGACCTACATATAATAGTTCTAATACTGGCGATAATGCATCTCTATATGGTACTTACAACACATTTAGTGGAAGCCCTACTCTTACATTAGTGTCATCAGGTTCAAATTACAATATCTATGGCACATACAATAGTATCTTTGGAACCTCAGCAGGAAATGCAAATCTAACAGCTAATTCTTTTGGTTCATATTCAGTAGTCGGTGGTAATCTTACAACAACTGGAACCACTGCACATTATGGAGACTACGTATCCGTAACAGGATCTGCTGATAACAATTATGGTCTTAATATTAATAACGTTGACACAGCTACAAATAACTACGGCATCAATATCGGTACGATTGCTGCAGGTGCTACAAATTACTCAATCTATTCTGGAGCGGCAGCACAGTCATATCTGGCGTCTAACCTCGGGTTGGGAACAGCATCTCCAATCTCAGAACTTCATGTTACGCGTCCTTTGTCTCTTGGAGCAAATGGCAAGGCACTTGCGATATTTGACCAGATTGAAAATCAAGACATTCTGTCTGCATCTTCATCCGGTACTACCAAATTTACAATTGCCAATAATGGTGACACTTCTATTTATGGGGCATTAAATGTAACTGGACTTGGATCATTCACGAATAGTAGCGGATTGACTGTCGGAGAAGATTTAGCTACAAATACACCTGGGCAAATTAAATTTATCGGTGCAGGAGCAAATAATTACTCGACAACCTTTACAACAACTACCCAGTCACAAGATATTACCTATACTCTCCCACCAGATGATGGGACGAATAATTATGTTTTGACAACTGATGGATCAGGAGGTCTTTCCTGGCAGTCAGCTGCCGGCGTTGGTGCAGGAACTATAACAGCAGTTGGCAATGTGGTTACGGGATCTGCTTTTACGGGCTCTGATTCATCTGCGAATAAAGGGAATACCCTTGTTTTTGAGGGATCAACAACTGTTGATGATGCAAATGATATAACGGTAACGGCTGTAAATCCTGCTTCTTCAATAACATTTACCCTACCTGACCTTGGTACAAATGGAACATTTGCTTTCCTAGAAGGGACGCAAACATTTACCGGTGCAAAAACGTTCTCTGATTTGACCATTTCTGACACAAACATTCCACTCACAGGTGGAGATACCACTATAGATGTGACAGGTGGCGCTTTACGAACACTAACCTTGCTCAATTCAACAGGTGGACAAGTAGCTAATTTTGATCTTTCGGATGGCGAACTTTTGACCAATGGAACATCAAGACTTACCAATGCCGGTGCTCTTCAAAACATTACAGGATACTCGCAGTCATCAGGGAATTTTGCTATATCAGGAAGCGGTACTTTTTCAACTGGGACGGGACTAGTAACTATTAACGGCTCAACCACTTTGTCATCTAACCTCGACTTTACTGTATCGTCCGGAAGTGGAACAGTTGCATTTAGAAATAGCGGCGGTCTTAATCTTGGGTACGATTTATTTACAGGGACGAATAATGTTCCAGGGCAATTGACACTTACTGCAGCTGGAGATAATGCGTACTCAACTACAATCGTTGCAGGAACACAAACTCAAAACGTGACATATACGCTTCCTCCCGATGATGGAACCAACAATTATGTTCTCACAACCGATGGATCAGGAAATCTATCATGGCAGTCAGCATCAGGTGTCGGTGCGGGAACCATTACTGCTGTAGGAAATGTGTTGACAGGAACTGCTTTTACAGGGTCCGATTCTTCTGCTAATAAAGGCAACAATTTGGTGTTTGAAGGATCAACTACTGTGGATGATGCAAATGACATTACATTAACAGCAGTTAACCCTGCTTCATCTTTGACCTATACTCTTCCCGATCTTGGAACTAATGGAACGTTTGCCTTCCTGGAAGGAACACAAACATTCACAGGTGCTAAGACATTTAGCACTACTCTCACTGCCTCAAACGGGTTAACACTCACAACCGGAGCGTTGCAATTGACGGCGACCTCCGGTTCGCTGAGTCTTGCCGGTCTTGGCGCATCATCAATTGATACAGGATCAAATGATTTGACAATCACAGCAAATAATTTCAATACAACCTCAACTGGTATAAATGGAACTGCAATAGGTGCAACAACTCCGTCTACCGGTGCTTTCACAACATTAACTACCACATCTAATGCTTCGATTGCTGGGAACTTAACTCTATCCGGAGCACCACGATCAATACAGACAACTAATCTAAACACGCTTACTCTTGGAGGAAATTCGACAGGAAATATCATAATAGATACAGCAGGAGCACCAATTAATATCGGATCTACAAATGCAACTACACTAAATCTTGGACACACGGTAACAGGCACGACAAACGTTAATGGTGGTAACGTTAACTTAAACGGTAATACAAATGTATCATCCGGTAATACTTTTACCGTAGTATCAGGTCAAGCAGCCATAACTGGACAAAATTCCGGTGGTGCTACAACTTTGAGAGTTAACAATCACACGTCCGGTGGGTCGATTGCAGTATTTCAGAATGCAGCAACTGATGTTTTCTCTATACTTAATGGAGGAAATGTCGCTGCTACAAAAGAATTAAGCGTATTAGGAAATGTCAGCGCAGGCACAACAACGTCTCTTACACCGTTATTTGTTGATGGTCAGAATTCAAAAGGTCGTTCTGCCTTTGTTGTAGATCAAACAGCTTCTTCTTCAAATGATATCCTGTCTGCATCTTCCTCCGGAGTAACTAAATTTACCATTGCAAATAATGGAAATATAACAACATTAGGCTCACTAATATTTAACGGAGTTGGTACAGACATAACTACCGGTACAAATGAAGATCTTACCCTCTCTCCAAACGGTTCTGGGAAAATTGTTTTAAACACGCTGACTACTGTTCCAACATTAGGAACCAGCGGTACAACAGCTCTTTGTAGAAATGTTTTGAATGAAATTTCAACTTGCGGTGCATCATCAGTATCTTTGCAAGGTGCTTATAACGGTGGAAACACAATTGTTACCACGGATGGTAGCAATATCGACTTTACATTAGGTCCAAGTTTAGGAACCTCAACCTCGTTTACTCTCACTAATGCTGGAATTGCACCTGCATTCATAATTAATGATATAACCGCTGGATCAACAGGAAGTGCTCTTCTTGTACAATCCGGTGGAGTAACCAAACTCACAATTGCAGAGACGGGGGATCTGACAACAGTTGGCAATATAGCAACAACTGGAACAGGAACGATAACAGCTGCAAATGGACTTACAGTTAGTGCGGGCGGTATCAACAATACCAACGGTGGAATAACAAACACCGGCGCTATAACAGGTGCAACAAACATTACTGCATCGGGTACTGTACAGGGTGCAAATATTAATGCTACATCTGCTCTCCAATACAATGGAACAGATATTAATACTACAGGAACGCTTGGTAATATTGCCTACAAAGGTCAAAATAATAACTTTACAACTGGTCAAACAATTACCGGTTCACTCACTCTTTCAGGAGCATCCACAGACATTACAACTATCAGCAATGAAGATCTTACCCTCACACCAAATGGAACCGGCGAAATAGTACTTTCAAACCTAACCCAAGTACCTACACTTGGAACTAATGGGACTATTGGTCTTTGTCGAAATGCATCAAATCAACTCGCATCATGTAATACAAATGTTAACAACGTTAACCTACAACAAGCATATGATTCAGGTAATACAATTTCAGCTAATGATCTTCATGGTAATATCGACTTTACATTAGCAAATCTTAACTCCCGCCAATTTACATTAACTAATGCTGGTACCGGCTCGGCCGCTCTTGTTATTAATGATACGAATGCTTCAGTTCAAAACGCTCTTCAAATCCAATCAAGTGGTAGTGCCACCCTTACGATTTCTGAAAACGGAAATCTTACAACAAGTGGAAATATATCAACAACCGGAACAGGGTCAATAACATCGGCAAATGGAGTAACAGTTACTTCCGGAGGTGCCTCAATCACCGGAGGAATAAACAATAATAACGGTGGAATAACAAACACAGGAGCAGTAACAGGTGCTACAAACATCACGGCTTCAGGTACGGTCCAAACTGATGTTCTGAACGCAATTACTGCTATCCAATTAAATGGTCTTAATATAAATACGGCAGGGACTCTAACAAATGTTGCTTACCTTAATCAAGCAAATACATTTACCGGCACGAATACATTCTCAAATGCAAGTCCAATCATACTTTCAGATAGTGCTCCTTCAATAACAATTGGGGCCTCAAACGCTAATGGAACGTTAACAATTAAAGACTCTGCTGGTTCTCCAAATACACTCTTAACATTAGTTGATAATGGAACTGTTGCTACACTCTCAACCGACACAATCAACGCATTGTCAGGATTCCAACTCAATGGAACAAATATCAATACAACAGGAACTCTTACAAATGTTGCTTACAAGGGTCAGAATAATAACTTCACGACAGCTCAATCAATCAACGGTTTGCTTACCGTTTCATCAGGTGGTGCATCAATAACAGGTGGAATTAACAATAATGCCGGTGGAATAACAAACACGGGAGCGGTAGCCGGAGCTACTACAATTGATGCTTCAGGAACAGTAACGTTATCAAATGCTTCAGCCATAGCTCTAACAAACGCTTCCCCATCAATTTCTATTGCAACAGCTGGAACTAATGGTGTATTTACTATCAAAGATGCTGAAGGGTCACCAAATACACTTTTGACACTAACTGACAATGGTACAACTGCGACTCTTTCAGCTGATGCGATAAATGGAATATCTCAAATCCAAACTAATGGTACACAAAGGATAGATGCTTCAGGCAATCTTACAAATATCGGCACTGTTTCATCAGGCGCCATAACGACCACAGGAACTCTGACATTTAGTGGAGTTTCAACAGACATAACAACTGGAACAAATGAGGATCTAACTCTAACACCAAACGGGTCCGGTCAAATCATATTAAGCAATCTTACACAGGTTCCAACTCTTGGGACTAATGGGACATCAATACTTTGTAGAAATGGGTCGAATCAAATCGCAACATGTAGCGGATCTGCATTTAATGAGACACTACAGCAGGCATACGATGCAGGCAACACAATTGCAACAACCTTCCAGGGAAGAGATATAGCATTTACACTATCTCCAAATCTCTCAACAGGATTTACGGTAGAAAACCAAGGTACCGGTAGCGCAGTTATTATAAATGACACAAATGGATCGGCAACCAACACTTCACTTGATATCCAATCCGGAGGAGTTTCAAAACTTTCAATTAACGAAAATGGAGTATTAACTACGTCCGGAAATATCTCAACAACCGGAACAGGGACAATAACCTCTGCAGGAGCTCTCACCGTATCATCTGGCGGTGCATCAGTTAACGGAGGAATTAACAACAATAATGGTGGAATCACAAATACTGGAGCTGTAACTGGTGCAACAAATATAACGGCTTCTGGAACAGTTCAGACCGATATTCTAAATGCTATTACTGCAATTCAACTTAATGGAACAAATATTAATACAGCGGGCACGTTATCAAATGTTGCATACAAAAATCAATCAAATACATTTACCGCTGCGCAGACCATTTCTTCAGGTGGATTATCTGTAACCGGAGGAATAGATAACAATTCAGGTGGTATAACTAACACCGGTGCTGTTTCGGGTGCTACAACTATTGCAGCTTCAGGAACGGTAACATTATCCGGAGCTTCTCCATTAGTTCTTTCAAACGCTTCACCTATTCTAACTTTGGCAACAACCGGTGTTGATGGAGTTTTGACAATTAAAGATGCTGAAGGTTCTCCTAACACACTCTTAACACTTACGGATAACGGAACTGTGGGTAATCTGTCGGTTACAGGTTCGGTTAATGCAGGTACTTCTATTCTACTCGGAGGTACTAATATAAATACTACCGGAACACTTACTAATGTTGCATACAAAGGACAAAATAATAACTTTACTGTTGGTCAAACAATTGGCGGACTACTGACTGTTTCATCAGGAGGTGCATCAATCACTGGTGGAATCGACAATAATACAGGTGGCATTACAAATGCAGGAGCAATAAGTGGTGCTACTACAATAGGTGCGTCTGGAACAGTTACTTTATCATCAGCTTCCCCGTTAACACTATCTAATACAACACCTATTATTACGTTGGGAGCCGCTGATGCAGCAGGAACTTTGACCATTAAGGATTCTGCAGGATCTCCAAATACTCTACTGACGTTAGTTGACAATGGGACAGCAGGAACTTTGACTGTTGCGACAATCAACGGGGCAACAGCTCTTCAAGTTGGAGGAGCTGATATCAATACAACCGGAACTCTTACAAACGTTGCATACAAAGGCCAAAACAACAACTTCACGACAGCGCAATCAATCAATGGTCTTCTTACAGTCTCATCAGGAGGCGCTTCAATAACCGGTGGAATCAATAACAATACTGGGGGAATTACAAATACAGGTGCGGTAAGTGGTGCAACTACAATCAGCGCCTCTGGAACAGTAACTCTGTCTGGTGCTTCACCACTAACACTTTCCAATGCAGCCCCGGCAGTCAAGATTGCAACAGCCGGCACAGACGGGACATTAACAGTTACAGATGCTGAAGTGACACCTAATACTTTATTAACACTTACTGATGCAGGAACAGTAGGAAATCTTTCGGTGACTGGCACAATAAATGCCGCAACTGCTCTTCAAGTTGGGGGAGCCGATATCAATACAACTGGAACTCTCACAAATGTCGCTTATAAAGGTCAAAATAATAACTTCACTGTTGGTCAAACTATCGGAGGACTTTTGACAGTATCATCAGGTGGTGCGAATATTACAGGCGGGATTGACAACAATACTGGCGGCATCACAAACACGGGTGCAATATCAGGTGCTACAACTATTGCTGCATCCGGAACCGTCACACTCTCTAGTGGTTCACCTTTGATACTTTCAAACACTACTCCAATTGTTACTTTGGGAGCATCTAATGCAAACGGAACGTTAACAATTAAAGATTCAAATGGTGCTCCAAATACTCTCCTTACATTAGTTGATAATGGAACCGTTGGAACCTTAACCGTTAACACAATTAATGGTGCATCTGTTCTTCAGGTCGGTGGAGTTGACATTAATGCGACTGGTACTTTGAGTAACGTTGCCTATAAAGGACAGAACAATAGCTTTACTGTTGGTCAAACAATTGGTGGCCTTTTGACGGTAACATCAGGTGGCGCTTCAATTACCGGTGGCATTGATAATAATGCTGGTGGCATAACAAATACAGGTGCCGTCTCTGGTGCAACTAGCATAACAGCATCAGGCACAATCACCGGAGCAACAATAAACGGTACATCGAACATACAAACAAACGGTACTACAAGAATTGATGCTTCAGGCAACTTATCAAATATCGGAACAATTGCATCAGGTGCTATAACAACAACAGGAACACTAACCTTTAACGGTGTTGGAACAGATATTACAACAGGATCCAATGAAGACCTTACACTTTCACCAAATGGGACTGGCGAGATAGTTCTTAATACCTTGACCAAAATACCAACCCTTGGTACGACCGGTACTACTCCACTTTGCCGAAATGCTTCAAACGAAATTTCAGACTGTTCTGCATCATCTGGTACATTACAATCCGCTTATGATAATGGAAATACAATTTTGACAACAACTGGCCGAAATATTGACTTTACTCTTGGATCAAGTCTTGCAACATCTACATCATTCAGTGTAACCAATGCAGGTACTGCTCCAGCATTAATCCTTAATGATACGGTTTCCGGATCTACAGGTAGCGCTCTTCTTGTCCAATCAGGTGGAAATACAAAACTGACAATAACTGAACTTGGAGCAATATCTACGACCGGCAATATTTCAACAACCGGAACTGGAATTCTTAGCTCTGCAAATGGAATTACAATCAGTGCAGGCGGAGCTTCTATAACGGGAGGAATAAATAATAATGCAGGTGGCATAACAAACACCGGAGCTATTGCTGGTGCAACAACTATCACAGCATCTGGGACTGTTCAAGGTGCAAATGTTAATGCTACTTCAGCCTTGCAACTAAGTGGAACCGATATCAACACGACTGGAACTCTCAGTAACGTCGCATATAAAGGTCAAGACAATAGCTTTACTGTCGGACAGACAATAGGTGGACTTTTGACTGTAAGCTCTGGTGGTGCATCAATAACCGGTGGCATTGATAATACAACCGGTGGAATTACAAATACCGGCGCCATCTCTGGAGCTACAAACATAACAGCTTCAGGCACAATACAAGGGGCTACTATAAATGGAACCAGCGCAATCCAGCTTAATGGAACCAATATTAACACGACTGGAACTCTTACAAACGTCGCTTATAAAGGGCAAAATAATAACTTTACAACAGCTCAAACCATTGGAGGTTTGCTTACCGTTTCATCAGGAGGGTTAACCGTTACTGCGGGAGGAGCTTCGATCACAGGTGGGCTCAATAACAACTCTGGTGGAATTACGAATGCGGGGGCTATAACTGGTGCAACTAACATAACTGCAAGTGGCACAATACAGGGGGCAACTATAAATGGGACAACTTCTATCGCGACATCTGGAACAGATAGAATCGATGCTTCAGGTAATCTTGTAAATATTGGAACTATTGCCTCCGGTGCAATAACAACAACAGGAACATTAACTTTCAATGGAGTAATTACGGATATTACAACCGGTACGAATGAAGATCTTACACTTTCACCAAATGGAACAGGGGCGATAGTTCTCAATACTATAACCAAGGTTCCTACTCTTGGAAGTGCTGGAGCAACAACACTGTGTCGGAATGCTTCCAATGAAATCTCAACCTGTTCAGCTGTTGCCGGAACATTGCAATCAGCTTATGACACGGGAAATACTATCACAACTACAACCGGTAGAAATATAGACTTTACTCTCGGTTCAAGTCTTGCATCACAGACTTCATTCACACTTACAAATGCAGGTACTGCTCCTGCTTTCATCATAAACGACACAACTGCAGGTTCTACCGGAAGCGCTTTGCTTATAAAGTCTGGTGGTACTACCAAATTGACAATTGATGAACTTGGTAACTTAACATCAAGTGGAAGTTTGGTTACTACAGGTACCGCTTCGATTTCAGCAGCAGGTACCTTAACATCAAATGGTTTCTTTACCGCAAACGCAGGTGCAAGCATAACCGGAGGTATAGATAATAATAATGGTGGCATAACAAATGCAGGAACTATCGCAGGTGCAGTTGATATTACTGCTTCAGGAACCGTAACAGGAGATACCGTTAACGCCGTAACCGGGTTTACGCTTAACGGAGCAAATATTAACACTACAGGAACATTAAGTAACGTTGCCTATAAAGGACAAAACAATAACTTCACAGTCGGACAGACAATCGGAGGAGCATTAACCGTAACGTCCGGTGGAGCATCAATAACAGGTGGAATTAATAACAATAATGGAGGTATCACAAACACCGGTGCAATTGCAGGGGCTACAACTATTGCAGCATCAGGAACAGTTACACTTTCAGGTGCAGCTCCATTAAAACTTACAAATGCTTCTCCTGTTTTGACTTTGGCAACGGCTGGAGTTGATGGAACTCTTACTTTAAATGATGGTGACAACAACACACTTCTTACAATTACCGATACCGGAACTGCTGCCGATCTTTCAGTAACGGGAACTGTTAATGGAGCAACACTTTCAGTAGGTGGGACAAATATTAATACAACTGGAACTCTCACAAACGTTGCGTATAAAGGTCAAAATAATAACTTCACTGTTGGCCAAACAATTGGAGGAGCTTTGACAGTCACTTCAGGCGGAGCATCGATAACAGGTGGCATTAACAATAATAATGGGGGCATATCAAATACAGGAGCAATTACACAAGCAACAAGTATTACCGCTTCCGGAACAATTCAAGGTGCAACCCTTAATGCCACATCTGCCCTACAACTTTCCGGAATTGATATCAATACAACGGGGACCCTCTCAAATGTAGCCTACAAAGGACAAAACAATAACTTTACAACAGCCCAAACTATCGGTGGACTGCTTACAGTCACATCAGGTGGAGCCTCAATAACCGGAGGTATTGATAACAATACAGGTGGCATTACAAATACTGGAGCAATTGCTGGCGCAACTACAATTGCGGCTTCAGGGACTGTCACACTATCGGGCGCCTCTCCTCTGACATTATCAAATACTACTCCGATTGTGACATTAGGAGCAGCAAATGCAAATGGAACATTAACTATTAAAGATTCAAACGGATCACCTAACACACTCTTGACTCTGGTTGATAACGGTACGGTTGGAACTTTGACGGTCAACACGATTAATGGTACATCTGCCCTTCAAGTTGGAGGTGTGGACATAAATACAGCTGGGACATTAACAAATGTAGCCTACAAGAATCAGGATAATGGTTTTAGTGTAGGTCAAACTATTAATGGTGCGTTATCGGTAACAACCGGTGGTGCTTCAATAATTGGTGGAATTGGAAATAATGGAGGAGGAATTACTGACGCAGGTTCGATTATAGGTATATCTTACGCAACTGCTTCCGGAAGTATTACAGCAGGGACTCTCAATGCAGTAAGTGCTATTCAATTAAATGGAGCAAATATCAATACTGCAGGAACATTAAGTAACGTTGCTTATCTTGATGCTGCAAATATATTCTCTAATGCAAACCCTGTCACTTTCTCAAGCAATAGTCCTATTGTAACTCTTGCAACAGCTGGCAATAACGGAACGCTTACGATTAAAGATGCTGAGGGATCACCAAACACGCTCCTGACACTTGTTGATAACGGTACGGTTGGAACTTTGACAGTAAACACGATAAATGCAACTTCCGCTCTTCAGGTAGGTGGAGCAAATATCAATACAGCTGGAACATTATCAAATGTAGCATACAAAAATCAAAATAATAACTTTACCGTCGGACAAACTATTGCAGGAAATTTGACTGTCACAACAGGCGGAGCGACGATCTTTGGTGGAGTTAACAATAACGGAAATGGAATCATAAATACAGGTGCTCTCAGTGGAGTATCAACTATTAATGCAACGGGAACAGCTACGCTATCTAATGCAACCCCACTTGTTCTCTCAAATGCAGGACCAACCGTGAAATTAGCAACAGCGGGAACAAATGGAACGCTCTCAATTACAGATAATGAGGGATCACCTAACACACTCTTGACACTTGTCGATAACGGTACGGTTGGAACTTTGACAGTAAACACTATAAATGCAACATCCGCACTTCAAGTTGGTGGAGTTGATATAAATACTGATGGAACGCTTTCAAATGTTGCCTACAAGAATCAAAATAATAACTTTACGGTTGGCCAAACAATTGGTGGTCTTTTGACTGTTTCATCCGGTGGTGCATCTATAACCGGTGGAATTGATAATACAACCGGTGGAATTACAAATACCGGAGCCATCAGTGGTGCAACAAGCATTACCGCATCAGGAACTATTCAGGGAGCAACCGTAAATGCAACTTCTGCATTCCAACTTAATGGTGTAAATATAAATACCACCGGAACGCTCACAAACGTTGCTTACAAAGGACAAAACAATAGCTTTACGGTAGGTCAAACAATAGGTGGGGCACTAACGGTTACAACAGGAGGAGCCTCTATTACGGGAGGGATCGACAATAATACAGGGGGAATTACAAATACCGGCGCAATTGCAGGCGCAACAACAATTGGTGCATCAGGGCTTGTTACACTTTCAAGCGCAACACCACTTACATTCTCTAACTCTAATCCTGTGATTACTTTGGGAGCAGGAAATGCGAATGGAACTCTTCTAATTAAAGATTCAGCCGGTTCACCAAACACATTGCTTTCTCTCGTTGATAATGGAACGGTTGGAACTCTCACAGTAAACACTATTAATGGAACTTCAGCCCTTCAGATTGGTGGAGCTGATATCAACGCGACTGGAACATTAACTAACGTTGCATATAAGGGACAGGATAATCTGTTTACGGTCGGACAAACAATTGGAGGTTTACTTACGGTGTCATCAGGTGGAGCAAATATTACTGGAGGAATAAACAACAACAACGGTGGCATTATAAATACAGGCTCTCTTACCGAAATAACATATGCTACAGCTTCAGTAAGTATTACAGCCCCAGTTATAAATGCAACAACAGCACTTCAATTCAATGGAACAGATGTTAACACTACCGGTACACTTAGCAATGTTGCTTACAAAGGGCAAAACAATAACTTTACAACCGGACAGACAATAAGTGGAACTGTAACTACTTCAGGAGCATCAACAGACCTTACAACTGGATCTAATGAAGACCTTACCCTTGTTGCAAACGGAACAGGTGTAATAGTCCTTAATGATACTGTTCAAATTCCAACATTGGGTTCTGCAGGAGCAACTTCATTATGCCGAAACGCTTCTAACCAAATCGCGACATGTTCTGCCGGAGCCGGAACACTGCAATCTGTTTATGATGTAGGTAATACTATTACCACAACGATTGGACGAAATATTGACTTCACATTAGGAACCGGGCTGTCAACTTCACTTACACTTACTAATGACGGAACTGCAACCGCATTTGTTATTAATGATACAAATGCAGCAACAAATACATCTCTTGACATACAATCCGGAGGAGTAAGCAAGCTTACTATCAACGAGAATGGTGTTCTCTCAACATCAGGCAATATTTCAACAACTGGGACCGGAACTATTACCTCAGCCGGAGCACTAACAGTATCTGGTGGTGGTGCATCTATTACAGGAGGAATTAATAATAATAATGGAGGTATAACAAATACAGGAGCTGTAGCCGGTGCAACAACTATTGCTGCCAGCGGAACAGTAACTTTGTCAGGGGCATCACCACTGACTCTCTCAAACACAACGCCAATTGTCACACTTGGAGCAGGAAATGCGAATGGAACCCTTACAATTAAAGACTCAAATGGGACACCAAATACATTACTCACCTTAGTGGATAATGGAAGCGTTGGAACTCTTTCGGTAGATACAATTAATGCCCTCTCAGGACTTCAAATAAATGGTACTGATATAAACACAACGGGAACACTCAGTAATGTTGCTTACAAAGGTCAGGATAATAGCTTTACAACAGGACAAACAATCGGTGGAGCCTTAACCGTTACTACGGGTGGTGCTTCAATTACAGGGGGAATAAATAATAATAACGGTGGAATAATAAATACAGGATCACTAACCCAAATTACATATGCAACTGCTTCCGTAAGTCTTACTGCACCAATAATAAATGCAACTTCTGCTCTTCAATTTAATGGAGCAAATATTAATACGACAGGAACTCTCACTAACGTTGCTTATAAAGGACAAAATAATAACTTCACTGTTGGCCAAACAATTGGTGGCGCACTTTCCGTAACATCCGGCGGAGCTTCAATTACCGGAGGATTAAATAATAATAACGGTGGCATTACAAATACCGGTGCAATAGCTAGTGCAACTACAATTGCAGCTAGTGGAACAGTTACTTTGTCAGGAGCATCACCACTGACTCTTTCAAATTCTGCACCAAACATAACATTAGCAACATTGGGAACTGATGGTGTATTAACCATAAAAGATGCAGAAAGTTCACCAAATACTCTGCTTACCCTAACTGACAATGGAACCGATGCAACGCTCACAACAGGAACAGTTAATGCAACTTTGGGCTTGCAAGTAGGGGGAACAGATATTAACACAACGGGGACACTTAGTAATGTAGCCTACAAAGGACAAAATAATAACTTCACAACCGCCCAAACAATTGCAGGCCTTCTTACCGTATCATCAGGTGGCGCATCAATAAATGGTGGAATTGACAATACAACAGGTGGTATTACAAATACAGGAGCAATTGCTGGAGCTACAACAATAGCTGCCAGCGGAACAGTTACTCTATCAGGGTCATCTCCTCTTGCACTCAGTAACACTACACCGGTTGTTACACTTGGAGCAAGCAATGCTAATGGTACTCTAACGATTAAGGATTCTGCCGGTTCCCCAAATACACTTTTGACATTAGTTGATAATGGATCAGTTGGAACTCTAACAGTTGCAACAATAAATGGTTCTACGGCTCTTCAATATGGAGGAGCTGATATCAATACAGCAGGGACACTTACAAACGTTGCATACAAGAATCAAGCAAACAACTTTACTGCAGCGCAAACTATTTCTTCCGGAGGTCTTACTATAAGTGCAGGAGGAGCTTCAATTACCGGAGGAATTAACAATAATAATGGTGGTATAACCAATACTGGAGCGCTAACTCAAATAACGTATGCGACCGCTTCGTCAAGCATAACAGCACCAATCATAAATGGTACTACTGCTCTTCAATTCAACGGGGCTGATATAAATGATACAGGCACGCTTTCAAATGTTGCATATAAGGGCCAAGACAATAACTTTACTACCGGACAAACAATTGGTGGAGGTATAACAATATCAGGAGCATCAACAGATATTACAACAGGATCCAATGAGGATTTGACACTTGTTGCAAATGGATCCGGTGAGATAATTCTCAATGATACTGTAAGAGTTCCAAACCTTGCAGGTTCTGGAACAACAATATTATGTAGTAACGCTTCAAATCAAATTTCAACTTGTGGACCAACTGCATTTAATGAAACACTTCAACAAGCGTATGATGCCGGGAACACTATTACTACAACCACGGGTCGTGACATCAACTTCACATTGGGATCAAGCCTTGCAACACAGACATCCTTTAATCTAACAAATGGTGGAACAGGAAATGCCCTTGTAATAAACGACATCGTTACCGGTTCTACAGGAAGTGCTCTTCTAGTCCAATCTGCAGGATCAACAAAATTAAGTATTTCTGAGCTTGGTACATTATCAACATCAGGTAATATTTCAACAACCGGAACAGGGACAATAACATCAGCAGGAGCACTTACCGTAAGTGGTGGTGGAGCTTCTATAACCGGTGGAATAAATAACAACACAGGTGGAATAACAAATGCAGGAGCAGTTGCCGGCGCAACTACAATTGACGCATCTGGAACGGTTACATTATCCGGAGCATCGCCACTCACTCTTACAAATTCTGCCTCAACATTTACGGTTGGTGCAGCAGGTGTGAATAGTACCCTTACCTTTAAAGATGGAGATGCAAATACGCTTGCAACTCTTACAGATACCGGAACGACCGGGAATCTGGCAGTAACAGGCACCGTAAATGCAACATCCGGTTTACTTTTGAATGGAACAAACATTAACACGACAAATACGCTTACAAACGTTGCTTATAAAGGACAAAATAATAATTTCACAACCGCGCAATCTATTGCAGGACTTCTCACCGTTTCATCCGGAGGAGCCTCAATAACGGGTGGACTCAATAACAATACCGGTGGTATAACGAATGCAGGTTCTATAGCCGGAGTCACGACGATTAATGCTTCAGGAGCAGTAACTCTATCAAGTGCGTCTCCGGTAACACTTTCGAATGCAGCACCGGTAGTAACCCTTGCTACAGCTGGAACAAATGGGACATTAACTATAAAGGATGCGGAAGGATCTCCAAATACGTTGTTAACATTAGTAGACAATGGAACAGTAGGGACATTAACCGTAGATACAATAAATGCACTGACTGATCTTCAAATTAATGGGGTAAGTTTGGATTTTGCAAATGTTGCATTCCTAAATCAAGCAAATATATTTACGACAAATCAAACAATCTCATCCGGCGGACTCCTAATACAAGGTGGGGGTCTGGATGTAACGGGTGGAATTAATAATCAAACTGGTGGGATCACAAATACAGGTGCAATAGCCGGTGCAACTTCAATTACAGCATCAGGAACAATTCAAGGAGCAACTCTTAATGGAACATCTGCTATTCAACTCAATGGAGTAAGCATTAATACAACCGGTACGCTTTCAAATGTCGCTTACAAAGGTCAAAACAACAACTTCACAACAGCTCAAACCATTGGTGGTTTGTTAACCGTGAGCTCCGGTGGTGTTACAGTTAGCGCGGGTGGTGCTAACATCTCAGGTGGAATTAATAACAATACAGGGGGTATAACAAGCACAGGTGCTATTTCTGGAGCTACCACAATTGGAGCATCTGGCACAGTTACTCTATCCGGAGCAGCTCCATTAAGTCTAACTAATGCAGCATCAACATTTACCGTTGGAGCGGCAGGAGTTGATAGTACTCTAACTTTTGTAGATGGTGATGCTAACACATTAATGACATTAACAGATACGGGTACCACCGGAGACCTTTCAGTAACCGGAACAATAAATGCAACAACAGCTCTTTCAGTAGGTGGAACCAACATCAATACTACCGGAACACTCTCAAATGTCGCCTACAAAGGACAAAATAACAACTTCACCGTTGGTCAAACAATTGGAGGGTTATTAACTGTAAGTTCGGGTGGGGCTTCTATTACCGGTGGTATTAATAATAATACTGGAGGTATTACAAATGCCGGTTCTATTGCCGGTGCGACGACAATAAATGCATCAGGAACTGTTACTCTATCAAATGCTTCACCTCTAACGCTTTCAGGCTCAACTGAGGCTATTACGCTTGCAACAGCCGGGACAAATGGTGTCTTAACTATAAAAGATGCTGAAGGATCCCCAAATACACTGTTAACGTTGACAGATAATGGGACAAATGGAACACTGTCAGTTGCAACAATTAATGCTTCATCAGCCCTACAAGTTGGGGGTACCGATATAAATACAACCGGGACATTAAGTAACGTCGCTTACAAAGGTCAAAACAACAACTTCACCGTAGGACAAACAATAGGAGGTCTACTTACCGTATCGTCAGGTGGGTTAACCGTAAGTGCAGGTGGAGCAAATATTACCGGCGGTATTAACAACAACACCGGAGGTATAACAAATACGGGAGCAGTTTCCGGTGCTACAACAATCGGAGCATCAGGGCTTGTCACACTTTCAAGTGCTACTCCGCTCGCTCTTTCAAATGTTTCACCTGTAATTACCCTCGCAACTGTTGGTAATAACGGAACATTAACTATAAATGATGCTGAAGGATCACCAAATACATTACTTACTTTGGTTGACAACGGTACTACAGGCACATTGACAACAGGTACTGTAAATGCAACATCAGGATTACAAGTTGGTGGTGCTAATATTAACACAACAGGTACATTAACTAATGTCGCTTATAAAGGGCAAAACAATAACTTCACAACAGCTCAGACAATCGGTGGTCTTTTGACTGTATCATCAGGAGGAATAACGGTAAGTGCAGGTGGTGCAAATATAACCGGAGGCATCAATAATAACACTGGAGGAATAACAAATGCAGGTACGATTTCTGGAGCGACCGGTATTACTTCTTCAGGTAGTATTGTTCTTTCAGGACTTGGAACTAGTGGAACTTTAAACAATCAGATCTGTATTGACGGATCAAACAATCTGTATAAATGTGGAGGGTTGCAAACATCTTATGATCTAGGTAATACAATAACAACTACAACTGCACGAGATATTGCGTTTACTCTAGCCGGTAGCCTTGGAACACCAACTTCATTTACCATTACTAATGCCGGTACGGCGACCGGATTTGTCATCAACGATACTGCAGCAGGTACTACCGGAACTCCATTGCAAATTCAATCAGGTGGAACACCATCGCTTACCGTTTCTGAACTAGGTGCTATTTCATTAACCGGTGGATCAACGGCTGCACTTACTACTCTAACAGGTGGATCAAATCTCAAGATTCAACCATCGATTAACAATACTGCTTCACAAACAGGTGGCACATTGTCACTTCTTGGAGGAGATGAAGGTGGAGCCACTTCAATTGGAGGAGGAGTAACAATTGATGCAGGATCAGGAACAACCGGCGGAACTGTCACTATCGCAGGTACAAATGCTTCAACATTTAGCATTGGACGATCTGGACTTTTGACTAATAATCTTGGATCTCTCACTTCTGCTCAAACTTTAACTGCTTCTAACGGATTCACGCAAACAACAGGTGCACTTAATTTGACATCGACATCAGGAAGCATCAATTCAACCGGATTGTCAACAGCTACAATGACATCATCCGGGACATTTGCACTCAATGGTGCACCTCTAAATCTCAATATCGTTTCTGGAAATACCGCTATTGGTAATAACACTTCAGGTGCAAAGATTGACTTTACATCAGGTGCAAATGCTACCCAGACATTTACCTCTTCAAACACTAACACGACAGGAGCCAATTCAGCCTTTTACTTCAATACTCCATCCTTGACATCAGGTAATGGTATGTATCTAACTTCTGCTACCGTAAATACGGGAACATTGTTGACAATCGACACAGGATCCGCCAACACATTTAGTACCGGCGTTTTGGAGAAAATATCCTCTACATCAACTGCAGGTGGTACTAGTGGTAACTCTACACTGCTTCAACTCTCAAGAAGCGGTACGAACTCAAACTCATCACATACAGCTTATGGATTAAGTTCATCGGTAATAAATACCGGTACGGGATCAACAAATATCGCTGCATATCTTACAGCTTCAGGTGGAACAAATAACTACGCACTTATTGCTGATCAAGGAAATATCGGTTTTGGTACCACAGCACCTGCAGATAAATTTGTTGTATCAACATCAAAAACTCCGGGTTCGATAACCCCTAACACCTTTGCAGTTAACGATCGAGATGTTTCATTAGGAGGACACACTGATCAACAACAACCTGCTGGGAACGGAAATATAGTTGATACGTATGTCTATGACACATCAAAAGATACGGATGGGGGTAACTGGACAGACAACTCAGCAGCAAGAACTTCATCATGGTACAACGAAACACTTGATAATACTGCTGCAAATTGTACTCCCGGATCAGATGATAGATGCGGTCAACGAGCATTTCCTAAAAAAGCTATTATTGTAGGAACAAGCACAGCAACAGGAGCTGTTAGTATTTATGATGCGAAAGATAATTCACTGTGGATGAGGTTTGATAAGGGGGCAGGTGCTACAGAAAATATGATTGGTCCGACAACAAGTTCATCAATAACCTCAGTTTATGCTCTTAATGGAAAGTTATTTGTAGGAACGACGGTTGGTTTGTATGTTGTTGATTTCAAAAATGATACATCATGGAGGTATACATCATCTTCTAATTCATCAAATTCAACTTATATAGGAGCCAGAAATAGCGCAGCAGCATACGCTGCATATACAACAACTACAACTGAATTAATACCAAGTTCATCAATTAACAATGTAAGAGCGGCAAATATAAGGGGTAATGATTATTTTGTAGTTGGAACAACCGGAGGTACGAGAGGTGCAGCAACTGTATTTAACTATACATCTCAAAGTATGGTTGCAAACTTTGGAGCTAATGCAAATTCAAGGCTTGTTTACCTCACTCCAACAGGAACATTCTACTACACGATTGAAAGTGGTAGTAACAATGTTTTGAAAGTAAAATATAAAGTTTTGAGTCAAATTGGAGCAGGTAATAATGTTCTGGCAGATGTTGTATATGGAAATATTTCAACATCTAATTACGGAGTCGACACAACCGACACTAACACATTTGCAAGCCTTGTATTTACTGCAGGACCTGCACCATTTGATGCAACATTTGTACCAACATCTCTTTTTGTAATAAATAATTCATCAACTGTAGATAATGCATCAGATACTGTTTATATAGGAAGCGCCGACAACCTGCTAAGAATAGACACAAAGAAAGACGATGAGGTTGATGGATTGGCTAAATACTATAACTCTGACTACATTACTGAAGACATGGTCGGAGACATTAGGGGTATGTGGCCGTTAAGTAATAAAATTGCTTCTGCTTCCGGAACAATGATTGGACGTATGGAAGACTCAACTGTTCTTAACGACGGTATTATAGAGCGAGGCAGACCAGTATTTACAAGTGGTATCAGGGGTCTTGGTATAGATTTTGGTTCTGGAAATACAAGCAAGTATCTTTGTTCAAGTACAACAACAACTTGTCAGGATAATAATAATTTTGATACGACAACGGGTGGATTTACAGCCGGTGCTTGGGTTAAAAGAGCGGCCTCCGGGACCTCCATAGACACAATAATGGCAAAAATGGGTAATTCGAATGCAAATAGAATGTTCCGTCTTTCCTTCAGTGCTACAAACTTCCCAACACTTGAGGTTATGAATGGTGCAGGATCGACAAGAACTGCAACTTCTGGAACTGCCATTACCGATACTAATTGGCACTATGTCGTTGGAGTATTTGACAATGCGGGGGGAAATCAATACTTATACGTTGATGGGGTACAAGTTGCAACAACAACTAATGTAAATGACTCTGGAAGTTCCGGATCTCCTCTAACTATTGGAGCGGATAGGTCAGGAACATCTGATGCAGCTGCTGACTTTTTGAGAGGATCCGTTGATGAACCATTCTTTACCGGTACCGTGCTGTCATCTGCTCAAATTCTTCATTTGTATGGATCAGGAAGTCTTGCTCTCCAAAATCATACGGCATCCCGAGTAACAGGCGTAACCGGTGCTGATACATATCAAAGATTGTCAGGAAATGGAACTGCAGCAGTTACAGTGAATAATGTAACATCTGTTGCTGTCGATGATTCAAAGACAAAGATTTTTGTCGGTACAAATGATGGAAGCGCAAATACAGGAGGTGTATCGGTGATAAGTGCTGTCTCAGACTCACTAACCGATCTCTATTCAGCTTTAAACACCACTAAAATTGAGGATAATAATAATTCTTATGCAGTAAATGACATAATTGCACTTAGCGTTTCAGGAAGCCCAACCAACGGTCAGGTGCTTTCTATTGGAGGCACAAACGACTCAACACACAGAATGTGGATAGAAAGTAAGGATGTATCACTTCAAAACTTCATAACGTCCAATTTCAATCCTTTTGGGACAACGTTGACCCAACAAAATTTGAATATCGAAGGAGTACTAAGTCTTAATAATGGTGGTATTGTCTCAACAAGTAATAATTTTGAAATTGCTCTTCCTACTCTTTCATCATTTAGTGTCTCAAATAGCTTGGGTACTATCATGTCATTAACAGATACCAGTACCAGTAACACATTAAATCTAGGTCTAACCGGTCAAAGGAACGGAATATTAAGCCTAAATTCTTCAGGTGCAAGTGTTGCACCTGCAACTCTTAGTGTTGACTCAACCGGAAATGTGACACTTCAGACTACACAGACCGGAGCAACCACAAATATTGGAAGTGGAACCGGTGCAATAAGCATTATTCCATCAAGCAACTCAAATGTCTTCTTGTCACTTGCTAATGCTGGAGCTACTGGAGACTTCCAAGTACTTATAAATGGAGTTGCAACTTCTGCATTCACGCATACCGGACAAGTCGGTTTAGGCACAACTACTCCAAGCTTTAGGCTGGATGTTAGAGATAATCCGTCTGCTTCTGCTGCAGCACAGATATTTAATACCGATGCAGGTGTCAATGCAGATGGTCTTATTGTAAAACTTGGTAATTCTGCAAGTACTGTACAGACAACAAATCACTTTATTAGCTTTGAAACCTCAGGAATAGGAATTGTCGGTAGCATTCAGGGAAATGGCGGAAAGAATGTAAATTATAAGACTGCCGGTATCGCTGACTTTTCTGAGTACCTACCTAAGGATAGTAATGAATCTATCGCTTGGGGAGCAGTAGTTTGTCTTGGGACTGATGGGTACGTTCATCCTTGCCAAAATAATTCTGACAAAGTTGTTGGTGTCGCATCAGAATTCCCGACATTTACCGGAGGAGAAGATTTGGGTGACGGTTCTATAACGGTCGGTCTTCAGGGGTTAGTCAGCACCCAAGTTTCATCAGCAAATGGCGATATCAACCCCGGAGACCTGATAACTGCTTCAGGAGTTCCAGGTATAGGAGTTAAAGCAACAACTGCCGGAAAGATAATTGGCCGCGCGGTCGGATCTTACTCAAATAGTGACACAAATGCCGTCGGAAAGATTCTAGTATTGGTAAATGTTGGTTATCATGACCCAAGCAATATTGC
>CAZEGF010000011.1:0-3018 GCA_964511965.1 uncultured Gammaproteobacteria bacterium | reverse complement strand
AAATTTCTGCTAGAAAATAAGACGATACTACTTCACTTATTGTCCCGGCAATAAGTCCCAATAGAAGGGCTAGCGCGGAATGTATATAGATAACAAAATAAATTGAACTTATAACTGTTACAACAATTGGAATAAATTGAGTCAAAAAAACTTTATTAAACTCCAATTCTTTTTGAAACGAAATTGTTAGCGGATTTATAAAACCTCTTAGTAATGGGATTACTGATGAAAGGAGAAGAAGCATTAAAAGGTCGGAATTTTTAAAAAAATACGAAAGTATTGGAGCGGTAACAATAGTTATTATGCAAAGAACAGTTCCTCTTGCAATATTGACCATAAGTAAAGTTCTTGCAATTTTTTTTATACTGACATTCATTTGAATTGCTGCGTAATTAAATCCGGTTTCGGTAAGAGTTTCAAAGGTAGTAATAATTGCGGTAACAATTGCAAATATGCCAAAGTCGGAAGGTGCTAAAATTCTTGCAATTACAAATAATTTAAACAATCCAAAAAATTGGGAAAAAATATTTAGCAATGTCAGGTATCCAATTCCAAAAAAAGCTTTCTTGCGGTAGCTCATGTTTTTGATTATCCGTTATTAAAAAAACAATTGCAATTTTGCTTACAAAATGATTTTATTCTGATATATAATTACAACATTCTATGGGCAGATTAAAAACAGTATTGATTACAGGAGGAGCAGGATTTATTGGTATTAATACTGCAGATCACTACCATAAGAAAAAATATAAAATTATAATCCTTGATAATTTTTCCAGAAAAGGTGTTGAAAAAAATATTTCCTGGTTCAAGAAAACTCACAAAGAAAATTATCAAATTGTAAAGTATGATATACGCAACAGAAGTAAAAAACTCGATTTGCTAGTAGGAGAGGCAGATATCATTTTTCATTTTGCCGGACAAGTAGCAGTTACAACATCCGTTGAAAAACCATATAACGATTTTCTCACTAATGCATTAGGAACTTTAAACCTTTTAGAATCGGTCAGATTAAGTAAAAGAAATCCGATTCTGATATATAGTTCGACAAATAAAGTGTATGGAGATCTTGACGGAATAGCCGTCAAAGAAACCAAAACCAGATACGCTTTCAGAAATCTTCTCAAAGGTGTTGATGAAACAGCTCCTCTTGATTTCCATTCTCCATACGGATGTAGTAAGGGTTGTGCAGACCAATATATTAGAGATTATTCCCGGATTTATGGAATACGAAGTATAGTATTTAGACAGTCATGCATTTATGGTCCCCATCAATATGGATTTGAGGATCAGGGATGGGTTGCTTGGTTTTTGATCGCCGCTGTTTTGGGGAAAAAATTGACAATTTATGGAAACGGAAAGCAAGTTCGTGATTTGTTACATATCGATGATCTTATACAAGCATACGATCTTGCAATAGATAAAATTAATATCACAAATGGACAAATATATAATTTGGGAGGCGGTGTAAATAATTCTTTATCAATTTGGCTTGAATTTGGTCCCCTTCTAGAAAAACTCACCAAAAGAAAGCTAAGCGTAAAATTTTCTAAAACCAGACCCGGCGATCAGGCAATTTTTATCGCTGATACGACAAAAGCAAAAAAAGATTTTGGATGGAAACCGAAAATAAACCTCACGAAAGGAATAACAAATCTTTATGGATGGATCAAAGAAAATGAAAAGGAATTCGTTTAAGAGAATTGCCTTCTTTCACGAACTTGATAAAGGAGGAGCTAGAAGATCTTCAAATGAATTCGCAAAACTTCTAAAAGGTAATTATAAAATAGATTTGTTTCTCATTGACGAAAAACTAAATCGTGATGAAATTTCTTTTTATAATTCGATAAGATTTTTTATATTTAAGCCAAAGGTTTGGGGAGGCCACAATTGGAAAGTAAGACTTTATAAGGATACCATTGAGTTAGTAAAACTTTATTTTCTTCATAAGAAGATTGCAAAAGAAATATCTAAGAAAAATTATGATCTGGTCTTTGCATTTCCATCCAAATACACTCAAGCCCCATTTCTTTTAAGATTCCTGAAAATACCAATTATTTATTACTGCCAAGAACCGCTGAGGATGGTTTATGAAGAATTATTTAAGGTAGGTCGGGAGGTAGGATTGGGACGTTATTATTATGAAAAATTAAATAGATACTTAAGAAAAATTATTGACCGGGAAAATATTAAAAAAGCAAACACTATCCTTGCCAATTCAGTTTATACAAGTAAGAATATCTATTCAGCTTACAAACTTAAAAGCACCCCTGTTTATATGGGTGTTGATGTTAATTTTTTTAGTCCTTCTGAAAAACATAAAAAATATGACATTCTTTATATTGGAGCATATGATAAATCAGAAAATTACTATTTATTAAATAAAGCGCTCAAATTAATCAATTATCCACCCGAAAAAATACGATTAGTATTTAAGGAAAAAGAATGGATTTCAGGAAATTCAGCAATGCGTGATCTTTATCGTAGCTCGAAAATTATCATTTGTATCGGATATAAAGAACCTTTCGGCCTCATTCCGATTGAAGCATTATCATGTGGCCTTCCGGTTATAGCTTTAAATGACGGTGGTTACAAAGAGACCGTTAAACATACTGTTAATGGGTTACTTGTTAAACAAAATCCACGTGAGTTGGGGGAGGCAATTGTAGAAATCCTTGCAGATGAAAAAACGTATCAAAAAATGTCAAAAGCTGCTCGTGAATCAGCTATAGCACAATGGTCTTGGGCTAATTCCAAAAAGAAATTATTACAAATGATCGACATGACGATGAAAAAATGAAATTATCTATTATTTATGTTTACTTTAACACACCTCGCGAGATTTTAAATTCTATAAAATCTTTGAAAGAAGCTGTAGGAAAAAATACTTACGAGATCATAATTGTTGATAATAATTCAACAAAAAAAATACCCAGAGTTTTACTTCATGACAAACGTGTAACCATCATTAAAAGTAAGATTAATGGCGGATTTGGTTATGGATGCAACCTCGGAGCA
>CAZEGF010000010.1:0-9858 GCA_964511965.1 uncultured Gammaproteobacteria bacterium | reverse complement strand
GTAACAAATTCAAATCCTTTTTCTTTAAGAATTTTTACAGCTTGAGGAACAACAAGGTAGTCATATGGTTCATTCGGAAATCCATTCATATGAAGTACTATAATGGATCCATTTTGAGTTTTATTAACAATATTTGATAATATTGCCTCAGGATTTGGATTAAATCCGTCACCTCCGACCACGTCCCATTGAATAGTTGTCATACCAGCCTCTTTTAATAATTTCAAATCGTCTTCTGAATAGCACCCACCTGGGAACCGGAAAAGCTTTGTTTTTACCCCGGTATATTTTTCTATCAAAAATTGTGAAGTCCCAATATCTTGTATTTTTTCATCAGATGCAATTGGCTCTAGGGAATAACAAGAATTTGTGAAAGATTTATGGGCATACGAATGACTACCTAACTCAAATAGTGGATCTGAAGCTAAATTGCGAGTTTCATCAGGGTAAACCTCAGTCCATTTCCCGGCCAAAAAAAGTGTTGCCGGTGTTTGACTTTCACGAAGAGATTGTATCAAGCGGCCATCATAAAAACTCTGAACAGAACCACTTTTTAACATTTCAACCATACCCTCAGTCATATCAGCATCAAATGTGAGTGCAACCATTTTTTTAGTTCTGTCGCCATGAAAAATTATATTTTGGTTGTCGCTATTAAATACGAAACCTTTTGTTAAAATTTTCTTCAAATCAAGCTTTTGTTCATTTGATAATTTATTATGTGAATACTCTACAAAAAAGGGAAGTGATGACGGTTGTGGTAATGCAATAAAGTTAACTATGTATAAAGTAATAAATACAAAAAATATATTTAGTACATAAAAAATTAAATCCCTGTCTTTTACTTTTTTTGTATTTTTCTTCGCTCTTTTTTTCATTGAACCATTCTAATCTTTTAAATTAATTCCAGTCAATACACCAACTGTGATATTATTACTTTGAAGTTTATAAATATGTTCTTTCCCAGAGTCCGTTCTTTTTTAAAATCTTTTTTTCTGCCTTTTTTGGTTATTGTAGGGCTTATTGCATACCTTGTATTAAGTTTTGGGAATTTAACAAACATAGCAATAATCATTGCATTCATTACTATTCTTTTAGGTTCTTACCCTCTCATTGCGGAATCAATAAAGGATATAAAAAACAAGCAATTAGGCCTTGACTATATTGCAATATTGGCGATTGTTGTAGCTCTTGTAACTCACGAATACTTGGTTGGAATCATCCTTGGGCTGATGCTTGCAACAGGCAGGAATTTAGAGGATTATGCATCAAAACTAGCCAAAAAGTCTCTCAGTAGTTTGGCTGAAAGAATTCCTCATGATATTGGAGTTGAAAATAATGGGACTGTACTAAGCAAGTCTGTGAGTTCGATCAATATCCACGAGATAATTGTTGTGAGAAAGGGAGAAGTAATACCTCTTGATGGTTTATTGCTTTCTCCTTCTGCAGTTGTGGATGAGTCAAGTCTTAGCGGTGAGGCTTTTCCGGTAGATAAATATAGTGGCGACCTTTTAAGATCCGGAATTCTCAATCTTGAGTCAGTGATACGGATAAAAGTCACCAAGTCCGAGAAAGATTCAACTTATAAAAAAATAGTCCAGCTGGTTGAGAGAGCACAAAGTGAAAAAGCACCACTTGTCAGGTTGGCTGACAAATATAGTCTTTATTTTACTGTGATAACTCTTATTATTAGTGCGTTTGCGTATATTTTGCATCCGAATTTGGAAGCAATACTAGCTGTTTTGGTAGTTGCGACTCCATGCCCATTAATACTCGCAACCCCCATCGCATTAATTGGTGGGATGAATGCACAAGCTCGCAAAAGAATTATTATTAAAAAACTTGCAAGTATTGAATCTCTATCAAGGGTAGATACTATAATTTTTGACAAGACTGGTACGCTCACATTAGGAAAACCACACGTTGCGAAATTTGTGCTACATAAGAAAATTGATCGGGACCGTCTTTTATCTATAGCCGGATCTATAGAGCGCAATTCACTACACCCTTTAGCAAAAGCAATTGTAGAGTATACTGCCAAAAGTCCAACAATAGAAGTTTCTGATGTAACTGAGGTTGTGGGAAAAGGTATTTCGGGAGTTGTCGATGGAAAAAAATATCTATTAGCAAAAATTGATAAATCAGATGCGGCAATGAGAATCGGAATTTTTCTGAATAAAGCTGTTTTAGGTGAATTTATTTTTGAAGATCAACTTAAGGTGGAGTCTAAAAAAACAATTGAGAGTTTAAAAAACTTAAGTATGACTATAAAGATATTTACAGGAGACAAACTTAGCACTACTGTTGAGTTGGTAAAGAAGATTGGGATCGAGATCGAAGTAAAGGCGAGTTTGAAGCCTGAGGACAAACAAAAGGGTATCGAAGATCTCAAACGTGAAGGTAGGACCGTTGCTATGGTTGGGGATGGTATAAATGACGCTCCTGCTCTAGCTCTGTCTGATGTGGGAATGGTTTTTGCAAATGACGAGCAAACTGCTGCTTCTGAAGCAGCTGACATAGTACTTCTTGGAGGTAACTTTTCCTCAGTTCTGTATTCAATTCTCAGTGCGAAGAGGACAATAGCAATAGCTAGGCAAAGCATTTTGTGGGGAATTGGTCTTAGTATCTTATGTATGATCCTAGCAGCGTTTGGTTATATTCCTCCACTAGCAGGCTCCTTGATACAAGAAGGAATTGATGTAGCAGTCATTCTCAATGCATTAAGAGCAGCTAGATGAAGCATCCACAGCCTCATTGTCTAGATGGTTTTGTCTCATGGTTTTAGAATAATTACTACAAGTAGTTCAACTGAGTGATAGAATAGATTTTGTGTTATCCCCTCTTTTGTTTTTTAAAAAAAAGCAGTATTTGGTTTTGTCTATAATCGTATTGTGCGCTTTGTTTGCTGCTTGTTATAGTACGCTTTCAATAGTAAGACATGCTCATTACGCTTCATACGGGTATGACTTGGGAATAAATGATCAAACAGTGTGGCGTTATAGCCGCTTTGAACCACCAATTTCGACCATTGCACCCTTTCCAGAAAGATCAAAACTAGAACTTCACGTTGAGCTTGTGTACGCACTTATAGCGCCTTTTTATTGGCTTTGGTCCACCAGGCGGTTTTTACTCATACTCTCGGCTATTATTATGTGCTCGGGTGGTCTTGCTGTTTATTTACTTTCAAAGCATAGACTAAAGGATGAGGTACTCAGTTTTTCGCTAACATTTTCATATTTGATATTTTATGGATTGCAATTTGCGGTATGGTTTGATGTCCATAGCTCTGGTTTTGGTGCTGCTTTCCTTATTTGGTTCATGTATTTTCTAGATAAAAAAAGAAAATGGTGGTCACTCCTCTTCTTCTTCCTAGCAATAACATCAAAGGAAAATATGGCACTTTACACATTAGTGGTTGCGCTTCTCTATCTTATAAGAAGACGAGAAAAAATAGTGTTATTTTTTGGCGGGTTTTCAGTGGCGTATTTACTATTCATTTTTTATGTCTTTTTTCCTCATATTATGCATACTACTTATATTTATCAAAATAAAGATGGCTTGCTGTCAAATATCAATCCATATTTTCTTTTTAATACTTCAGAAAAACTAACAACCCTATTTTATTCTTTTTTATCTGTGGGGTTTATTCCTATCTTCAATCCATTAACATTACCGCTTATAATGACTCATTTTGCCACTTTTTTTGTAATAGCTAGTGATCTTCCAGGTGCCCAGGGTCTTTTTGGACACTATAGAGTGACATTAGGTCCACTTTTATTCTGGTCAACAATTATGACAATTGCCACCTTTAAAATTCTTAACAAAAGATATGTTGCAATATATATAATTGCCTGCGCATGTATAGTTCAATACTCTTTACACTTGCCCCTATCTTATTTATCAAAATCTTGGTTTTGGACAACTCCACCTGCTGCAATCTCGATTAATAATGTAATACGTAAGTATCTTCCAGAACGTGTATCGGTTGCGTCTCAAAATAATATTACTCCCCATTTATCGCACCGTGATCAAATTTATACACTGTATCCTTCTAAAAAATCATTTAAATCGAATTCTCCTTGCGGAAAAGAGTCATGTAATTGGCTCTCGTGGTATGATCATCCGGATTTTGTCATAGTTGACACCTCTAAAGAATGGGATATCAGGCATTTATTAGCAGACAGACCAATTTTTCTTGACGCCTTATCAAATGTAGAAAAAGCAGGAGTTTTAAAACGGTATAAAACAGAAGGAACAACGATTTTATTTAAAACAAAATGAATAAAACTTATTGACGAAAATAAAAATATATGTCTATAGTAAGTCAGGCGGGTAATTATGGAACAAGAACAAGAGCACGACCCGTTATCAGATCTAATTAAAGAGAATACCAGCGTAAAAAAATCAAAGAAAGACGATTTGATTGATATTCATATTGGAAATCCTCTCAGAAGAATCACAGAGCTTCTTGAAGATATAAAAAAGCAAAAGGCATTTTCATTTGATATAAAAGGATCTTTGGGTGTTGCAGGTATAGCCTTGACTTTGGGAGCATTTGGTATTTTTGGAGGGACGAAAGCCTTATGTAGTAAGGGTGTTATGACTAAGCTTGGAAGAATCCAAAGGCTTACTTATATGGAGGAGCAGAATGTAAGTATTCTTAACAAAATTCCGGTTCTTAACATGATATTCCCAAAACCTATGACTAACAGAGCAATTCTTGTAGGTCAAGACAACAAAATAATTCATCTTGCTTTTGAGAACAAAATGGTTCCTCCAAATGAAGCTCCTGAAATTGAGTATTACGCAACCGGCAATTTTGACTCTTGTTCTGAGACGTTAACTGTAGATACTCCCACCGCTTTTCAAGGAAAATAATATATGCTACGATATTTTTGGCAGAAGAAATTATAAAAGCAGCACTTAAAGTATTATTAATATTAAGTTTTGGATTTTCAGTCCAATTCCTCTTCTTTTTTCTTGTTTTTGCAATTGGAGGATTTACACCGGCTTTTTTGAAAGACACTTTGGTAAAAAGTAATGTGTATTCTACGGTAAGTGAAAAGATTGAATCTTTTACTTCAAATGATTCTTCAGGATCTTCTGAGGATATGGTAATGCCATTCATAAAAGAGCAATTTACCTCTTCATACATTCAGGGAAAAAGTGAAACGCTTATAGATGACACATTCTCATGGTTAAATGGGAAGACAAAAACTCCACCTGTCCTTTCATTTAGAGAGCTTAAAGATTCAATAGAGCGTAAAAATCCAGAATTAATTTCACAATTACAGCAAATGTCTGAAGAGATGAAGCAACAGCAACAGGAACAAGCTTTGCAAGAAGGGGGACCGGCTACACCTGCTTCAGAATCAATGGATTTTACAAAAATGATGAAAAGCGATTTTTCAATTCCGGTTGGGGAGAATCTAAAACCCCTAAAACAGGCTTACTCATTCTTCAAATTCGCCCTTCCTCTAACTGCTTTCTATCTCTTAGTTCTGTTGGGATTGATAGCGCTACTTTCAACTGGAACTAAAAGTAAGCTCAAATGGATTGGTGCAACTTTCTTGTCCTCAATTTTATTTTGTGGGCTGCCATTACTAATATCCTTTGGCCTCGCTCATACCCCAATTATGCTTGATACAAAAAACGCCGAACTCTCAAGTATTATTTCAACTATAAGTACAATTGTTGTTGGCTCATTTGCAACAAAATACTTTCAACTTGAATTAATTGGGATTGGATCATTTATTGCATTTGGAGTTATATGTTTTATATTAAGTAGTATGGTTCCAACCCAAGCACCAACCAAAACTCCTGCTAAAAAGAAGAAAACCTCTTGATTCTTTGTAAAGTATTGTTTATCCTTTGTAACGCATGGATGGCAGTTCTTCCGAAAATAACTCCGGTTTTGATAGCAAAATATTGTGGATTTTAGTATGGATAATATCACTTGGAATTGTTGCAGTTATAAGTTATGGGGTAGCCAAAGGCGGTCCAATAACAATAAAACCATCCTTAGTTCCAACAACAGCACTGAAGGAGATTCCAACCGCTCCCCCACTTAGCGTTAGTCCATCGCCAATTGCCTCTCCCTCACCTGAACTTGCTATATGCGACAAAACCGGACCATCTCAAAAGAAAGACTACCTGGTTTCTTATTATATGAAAGAAGGTGATTCTATCACTTCAATCGCAGATAAGGTTTTGGGTGATGAAAAACGAACATCAGAAATTATTACACTTAATGAGGGTGGACCGGCCTTGGCTGTCGGAAGCGTGTTATATTTGCCTCCACCTGAAATAAAGCAATCATCAGGTCATATTTCTGAAATTTCAGGTAAAATTGTTAGAAAAGACAACTCAACATCGTGGCAAATTGCTTATGGGGCAGGTATTGATGGCCCCGGCATAAATATTCCCGGTTTTTGGTTCAAAAACATTCCTACCTCTCAATACAAAATTGGTGATTGCGTAACTATACTTTTTGACAACGGTGTAAAGGTTTATTCTATTAAGAAAAATTGATACAAAAAACAACAATACCCGCTAATGAAGCGGGTATTGGCAAAGACAATAGTAATAAGCTTATTTCTTTGAGCAAACTTTGCAGTCATTCATATGAGTTGCTGCAAGATAAACTGCCGAAAGTCCAACGAGAATATAGACAATTTTTTCAAGACCCCCCATTGATCCAAGAAGGCTTGATACAAGATTGTAGTTCATGAGGCCAACAAGACCCCAGTTAACACCTCCGACTACTACTAAAATAAAAGCGAGCATGTGTAACCACTTCATAATTACTCACCTCCTCTCACTTTCCTTTCTTATTTAATAGTACACTTATTGAAGAGGGTTAACAAGGAGTTTAGCGTTCAGGTAAATTTGTTTTATGGGGAATGACATGGTAGATTTGGATTCCCGGGTTTGTTTCTAACGATTTTTCTTCAATTTTACCTTCATTGCGAAGATGGGCTATAGCTGTATAGCCTACCCCACTTCTAATATCTGAGTCTTCAAATATGCCTTGTTCAGCTCGTAATTTTCTGACTCTATCACCCGCTTGAGAAGGTGTCCACCATTCAGTTCCTTCAACCTCAAGTAAAATGCCAGCAGTTAAAAATTCTGCATCTATTACTGCAAATCTTTCAGCTTGTTTTAAAGCTTCACCTGATTCTGCTAAAAAGTTTCCGTTTTTTGTAAAATTAAATTCCATGTGGCGATTATAGTCCTGTCGAGGTCAATTTACAAATATTTTGATCGTTCAGGGAGGGGAAATAAAGTGGAAGCGATTGGAAAAATTTCTCTATACATTTCAGTAGCAAATACAGCTCCTCGTACATCATTTTCATTCCATCCTTGATTTTCCTCGTGGATTCTATCGCCTTCCCTATTAACACCGGTTGCAGCTGTTATAATTGTGTCGTAAGAAGACATAAGTAAGTATCCTCCATTAAAATCAACTGCCAAATCGTTCATTTGCATTCGAATTAGATTTTTATAAATTCGCCATGCTTCACCTGCTTGAGAAAGGGTAATTTCGCCAGCCTCTTTAGCAGTATGCACCTCAAGGACAGCTTCCATCCGTTCACCCCGTTGCATCCCTCCATCTCCTCGTCTAAGATTTGCTGCTAAAAATCTTGATCCATCTTTTAGTCCACGAATAAAATCTTTAGTTTCACCATCAAAATCCTGTTCAGGTACTATTTGTCCAAATTTTAATGTTGCAAAACCATTAATTAAATCAGAACAGGCTCTAACAGCGGTATAAGTTTGCAACCGATAAGGACCCTCGTGATTACTTGAATAATAATTACCCATTAAATTAACAAGGGACCGTCTGGTTTTATCAGGATTATATCTAAAAGCTCTTATTGTTTCATTGAGCTGTGGTGTAAGTTCGCTATAAAATTTACTTGAAAATTCTTTGTTTTGCGTAACATTAGTTGGACCAATTTCTTGCAACATTTTGGTATTGTATCACAAATATGAGGCTATACTTGACAAGATTATAAAAATAGCCTAACGTTAATATAGTCCGACCGAAAGTGCTGGATCCGGCAGCTAGGAAGGATGATACATTGAAGGAAGAGTCTACTAGAAGGCGATTCTGGAGAAGTATTTTGACAGTCAGGAGTGTTTTGTTGAAACTAACATAAAGTTTGTTTCATAACAAAATGATCCAAAAAAAAACAAAAAGACCTGTGTAAAAGCAGGTCTTTTTGTTTGGTTATTTTAAAGAAAATTAAGCCTGCTCTTGATCCACCTTAAAGAAAAATGCTTTTTCCTCCATACTTCCAAGTGGGGTTTGAGTGTAAGTTCTTGCACCTGTGAATCTTTGTGAACGAGAAACTTCCAGTCCAATTCTCATGTTTCTCTCAAAAGCTTCGTCGGTACTTATCATATATTTGTTACTTATTCTCATAAGTATATTTGTTACTTCACTACCAATATTCAAAACGTGAGATGCGTCATTCATTTTTCTTGCCTCAGCTGACAAGAAGTACTCAGGAGCCATATAATCCAGTGGTTTTTTAAAACCCATGTTATCTCTTAGCACCATTGTCGCATTATCATATAATTCATAAAGTGCAGCTCCTAGGAGATTGCAGCAAGCTACAAAAGTTTTTCTATCGGTATTTCTAGCTTTTGCTTCTTCATCCAAAACTTCAAATAAAGAGGGGTCGTAAATTCCTACTTTTATTTTTTGCAACTCAAAAGGGGGAATAAAATCAGGAACCTCAAAGGTTGCTGGCTTCCCATCAAAAGTTTCGTGTGGCTCCATCTCAGGCATAAGGGAGATATTATAATGAGAAACACCATATTTGACAATATACAATTTGTTATTTGTTAGGAAATTCGAGCGACACCAAATTTTGGTTAGTCCACTTGTTGGAAAAATATTTTTTGTAAGGTTTGATGATCATTTATATAGAAATGATATATTGCATCCTAAATTTTCACGCAGTGTAATGATAATGATTCTTGGCAGGACTCTACAAATTGCCCCTCTGTACAGTCCAAATTTAATAATTCTTTGATTCTTACATTCTGTCTGCCCGACGATTGACAGCTCAGGCAGAGCTGTTTTTTTGTGGATAGACTTGAAAGGAGGTGAATATATATGAATAGAAAAATAATGATGAGCGGTCTTTCAATAATTTCCGCTTTGACACTTTTAGGAGGCACAGCTTTCGCTGCATTTACAACAACTGCAACCGCAACGGGAAATACTTTTTCCACTACAACTCCTGATTTAACTCTTTCAGTTAATGGTGGTGGGTTTGGAACCTCTGTAGCTGGAGCAACAGTTGGAGGGTTAATACCTGGGACACCAGGAACATCGCAAAACTTCACTCTTGCAAATAATAGCCTAGATACTGCAAATGATCTTACAGTTAGTTTGCAATTAGTAGCTACTGGAGGAAATACACTTCCAGGTTCGGAATTAAATATTAACGTTAATTGTCCAAGCTTAGGCTTTAATGTAACTGATACATATGGCAATTGGATAACAACAGGCTACACCCTAGGTGTAGTTGTCCATAACTCTACCCAAGCATGCACAATGACACCACAATTAATCAATGGTGCTGGCAATGCAGATGCAGGCAAATCTGCTGTTTTTGACGCAGTATTTACTGGTTCAGTAGGAAACTAATTTTTTCGTCTGGTGGTGGGAGTCTGCCTTTCCTACCACCAGCACCGGTCCTCTGAAAAAGGACGAACATAAACTTTAAAACTTAAAATATTATGAAAACTTTAAGACAAATTACAAACTTACTTTTAGGCATCCTTATATTTGGCTTGGTACCGCTCGTATTGTTCATCTTCGTTACTTCAAGATCCCCAATT
>CAZEGF010000009.1:0-15921 GCA_964511965.1 uncultured Gammaproteobacteria bacterium | reverse complement strand
GGAGTATTTGTAGGATTGTTATTGTCATAATGATAATTTGATTTGTCAGTAGGTCTCTTATATTTCGGGTCATCTTTATAATGTTCCGCAACCCACGCATCAATTGCTTCCTGCCATCTGTTTTTCCCATCTGTTGAGACTGGATCGTCTTCTGTGAAATTTATTACTTCGATTGTGTCATAATCATTTCTCGATAACTCCTCATCAGACGCTAGTTTTCCTTGATCATGCTTTGACATTTTGAGTGTTTTATAAATTGGTGATTTTGTTGTTGGCTCAGTCCCTTTTATAAAATACTCAACCCTCGTTGGTTGACCATCTATCGGAAGACCACCTGAAAAAGCATCAATTTGTTTGTCAATTACACTATCAGGTTTTTGGAATTCTTCTTTTGGCGTACCTTTCAAAACCCTGGTCATAACTTTATTCCAAATGGGGGATGCACCAGTTATACCGGAGGCTATCCGGGGATCGAGTGGAGTATTATCATTATTTCCTACCCAAACACCAACTGCATATGAGGGAGTATACCCAATTGTCCAGTTGTCTCTCTTTTGATCTGTTGTTCCGGTCTTGACCGAAACTGTTCTACCTGAGACATTGAGCCACGAATTAGGACCAAATGCTTCAGTTCTAGCATTATTATCAAGCAATATATGTGATATTAGAAATGCGACCGAATCCTCCAAAACTCTTTGCTGGCCTTTATCCTGATGCTTGTATAGAACTTTTCCATGAGTGTCATCAACTTCTTCAATCCCATATGTTTCTTTTTTCTGACCACCACGGGCAAATACAGAATATGCTGATGTTATTTGTACTAACGATGCCTCACGTCCTCCAAGAACAAGTGAGAGTCCGACATTTTTTAAATGATCAGAAGTCGGTTCCCAATTTGCAATTCCCATTTCATACCCTTTTTGCATAACCGGTTTTATACCAACTCGGGCAAGCATTTTAACTGCCGGTATATTTAAAGAATTGCCTAAGGCAAACCGTAATTGCACAGGGCCTCTGAATTTTCCATCATAATTTACAGGTGTGTAGGATGTATTATTCCCACTACCATCATTAACGGGAAAATCGGTCTTCACATCCATTATAAGAGTTGAGGGTGTGTAGCCTTTTTCAAGAGCAACGGCATACATAATTGGTTTTAGACTCGATCCTGGTTGGCGTAGTGCAGTTGCAGCATTAAATTGGCCATCTATATCGTCATTAAAATAATCTCTACTTCCAAGCATTGCCAAAATTCCACCGGTCTTTACATCCAAAACCATTACGGCTGCATTCTGGACTTTATAATTCTTGAATCCTTCAAATTCTTTTGTCACGATCCCTTCTGCATCATCCTGAATATCAGAATCGAGTGTAGTTTTTATAGTTAAATTTCCATTATTTACATAATTTTCTCCAAACATATCAACTAATTGCTGTCTTACCCACATAACAAAATGAGGTGCTTTTATTGCTTCAGTTTTATGCTCTTTAAATGTAAAATTTTCAATCTGCTTATATGCTTCATCTGATTGTTTTTGCGATATATAACCTTCATCTTTCATTCTCTTTAAAACATCTTTAGATCTTCCCAAATAATTTTTATCTTTATTAGCAAATGGAGAATAGTAAGAAGGAAGCTGTGGAAGTCCCCCGAGAAAAGCGCTTTCCGCCAATGTTAGGTCCTTTGCATGCTTATTAAAATACAAATTACTTGCTGCCTCAATCCCAACCGAGGTCCCTCCATATGGAATGTTATTTAAATACATTTCCAATATCTGGTCTTTTGAATATCTACTATCAACTTGAACAGCAAGTATCAACTCTTTCAATTTTCTTGTAACACTTCGCTCAGAAGTAAGTAAAGCAATTTTTACCAATTGTTGGGTAATCGTTGATCCTCCAGTCGCCCTTCTACGAAGCAATGGATCCAGAATGATTCCACGAAACATACCAGTCAATGAAAAACCCTTATTTCTATAAAAGTCTTTATCCTCGGTCGCAATTGTTGCATTTCGAAGGTCTTGTGGGATTTGGTCCAACTTTACATATATTCTGTTGTAGTCTTTATAGAAAGAATAGAGGAGTTTGCCATTTTTATCCAGAATCCGGGTAGAATCTTTTATATTTCCATTAGCTAATTTTCCAGGTGTAGGTAGATCTCGGCTTACCCATAAAACGTATAAAAAACCAAATAAAATAAGCCCTACAAGGCCAAAAAAAACATATTTGGCAAGCTTAGCTTCCAAGAATGCTGTTTTTGAAGCGAAAAATGGGCGTCTTCTTTGTGCGGTTCTTCGCAGGCGGCTATAGTGCTGCATGAGGAGTCTAGTATACCATTTCTACCATTCTCTTGACAAAAAAGACAAGAATCAGATCGATTTACTAATTACTAATAATAAACTTCTCACAAAACTTTTGTGTAGATAGTTTCTCGATTTCAAAATCTGAAAGGGTCAGTCCATAGGGATATTTTTTTAATTGGAACTTGCTACAAATCTTATCGTTTTGAATTGTATAAATGCTTCCTCCATCAGAAAGATACGTTATAGAAAGATCATGATTATTTTTTGAGATAATTGGACATTTCAATACGCTTTCATAAATGATTAAACTTTCATTACCTAGTTGAGACGCTTGTTGGCATGTAAGAAAATGAATATTATTAATTTCAAATTTCTTTGTTTTATACATAGTAGCTACCGACTTTGCAGAATCATAATTTAGAGAATTTGAGTAAAATATATAACTTTTCAATGGACTGGTAGGATCACCATTAATTACATAAGTTTCTCTTCCTTTTTGTAGCATAAGGTATTTTGAAAGCACTCTTGAGCTAAAATTGAATGATTCGGAATTATAAATAGGATTTCTAAAGAAATATATTTCTGAATAGTTTAGGAGTTGTAAAATATAGAGTACTAAAACAATAAGTACTACCCATTTTTTGTATTTCTTAATTAATAAGGGAAATAAAATAGTATATTCCACAACCGATTAATAATAATATGAATGGTGCCATCAACATCGACCTGATGGCATAGGAAGTTCCCACATTACTAACAATTGATGGAATTGGAGCCACAGCTATAAGACCTATTATCAATATCAATTCTTTTTTCTTTTTTAAGAACAGAAAACATCCCCCAATTATGAGAAATAGGGCATCCAAATAATAAAATACCCCATGTTCCCATATCGTAAAAAGCAACTTGGAATCCCCGTGAATAAATAGGAAATCAGGCGAAAAGGCATTTGCATATTTTTCAATTGAATATTTTGTAAAAACAACAAATTTATTTGAAAACATTGGAAGAAGAGGGTTTGCTATAGCAAGTTTGCGCTCTCGATTTGTTGTCGCAGCAATTGATGGCATGTTGGGGGTTGATAGTTCGGAAATCCTCGAACCACCTGAATGGAACAACGTATATACGTAAAAAATAATTGGGATTACGCTGAGAAATACCAACACTAAGTATTGTTTTGCAAACTTTTTTTTATTTATAACAAGCCATGAATACGCAACAGCAATCGATATGAATGGGATATATAAAAGTTTTGATCCGATATAACTATAAAAGGCGATAAAAAGAAATGGGAATGCGATGAGTATTTTCCAACCTTTTGTAACCAATAAAACATAAAGTGCTAGTAAATATCCAAGTATCGAAATTGGAGTGTCATACGCAGTTCTTGAAAAAAACAATAACCATGGGTTAATACTTGCTATAAGTCCAACGACATAAGCTTCTTTCACTCCAAAAAGTTTCTTTGCTATAAAATATAAAACAACTACTGTTCCAATACCGAAAAGTGCATAGATAAGTTTTGATGTTAACAAGGAGAGAGGTAAAATTCCTATTAACCAAAATGTTAGAAGAGGAGCAATTTCTGCTTGAGGAAAGCTACTTTTTGGTGTTGTAAGACTTAGAGGGTTCCAGGTTCCACTAATATCATGTCCTGAAAGAAAAAGTACCTTTGCATTTAAGATGTAATCTTGTTCGTCAAAACTGAGACCGTTAGGAATAACATTTAATAAAATTAATCTGAAAAACAAAGAGAGGAAAATAATTACTAATAAAGACTTTGGGATTTTAATCCACATACTAGGAGTATATCAAACTGAAAATGTCTATTTTGCAATTTTTGCCAGCGGTATGGTAAATAAGTCTAAATTGACTATAATTGATATATGGACGAAATAGACCAATTATTAAACCAAGGTGTTGATAAGATATATCCGTCAAAAGAGGCTTTGGAAAAAGTATTGCGCGAGGGCAAAAAATTAAAACTCTACGAAGGGTTTGATCCAACCGGAACAGACCTTCATATTGGACATATGATAGGCCTACGAAAGTTAGCCCAATGGCAAAAATTGGGACATCATGTCATTTTTCTTATTGGAACAGGAACCGGGCAGGCAGGGGATCCTTCTGGAAAATTGTCATCACGGGAAAAATTCTTTAATGAGGAAGAGCTTAAGAAAAATGCGAAAGATTATGTAATGCAGGCAAAAAAACTCTTGGATTTTGAAGGACCAAATCCGGTTGAGATTTTATATAACGGGGATTGGTTAAATAAACTAACTTATTCCCAAATTCTTGAAATCTTTGGGCACTTAACACATCAACAACTTATCGAACGCGACATGTTCCAGGAGCGAATAAAATCAAATACCGATATCAACATGAGAGAGTTTATTTATCCGATATTACAAGGTTATGATTCTGTAGCCATGGATGTAGATCTCGAGTTGGGTGGGACTGACCAAACATTTAATATGTTAGTTGGCCGCAAATTACAAAGAGCTATCAATAACCGCGAAAAATTTGTAATGACAACGCCATTGCTTACCGATTCAAAAGGTACCAAAATTGGAAAATCCGAGGGAAATGTTATCAGTCTTACCGACAAACCAGAGGATTTATTTGGAAAAATAATGAGTTTGTCAGATGATGTAATTGTTAAAGCCATGGAATATCTAACTGATATACCAATGGAAGAAATAAAAGAAATTTCTGAAAAAATAAAACACGAAAATCCAATTGTCTACAAAAAAAGATTGGCGTATGAAATTGTAAGACAATTAAACAATGAAGATAATGCAAAAAGAGCAGAAGAAACTTTTAAAAGTGTTGTTCAGGATAAAAGTATGCCGACAGATATCCCAGTATTTAGTTTTCCAAATGGATCTACTGTTTCAGCGAGTGCAGTGCAAAACGGCTTGGTAGATTCAACTTCCGAATGGAAAAGACTCGTTAATCAAGGAGCTGTTTCAGTCAATGGTTCAAGAATAGAAAATCAATTTATGAAAAATGAAGAGTTACCAGATAATGGAATATTGAAAATCGGAAATAGAAATTATGCTAAAATAGTTAAATAATGGAAACAATAAGAAAGAAAAAATGGATAATGAGAACACTTATGATTGTGGTAACCCTGGCAATGGTGGCAACAATTATATTGCCGTATGTTATTCAATAGATGGATCTAAATACTCCGGTAGGAGAACTTGGCCTTTCATTCAGGTTAAAAAAATCAGCTCTTCAAAGATTAAATATAGTAACTCTTGAGGATTTACTTTTTCATCTCCCATTTAGATATGAGGATTTTACGAATGTACTTACAATTCGAAATCTAAAAATTGGAGAACAATCTGTAATCCGCGGAAAAGTTCTTGATATAAAAAATGAATACACAAAAAGAAGATTTGTTTTACAAAAAGCAAAAGTTATGGATTCAACGGGATCGGTTGAGTGCACGTGGTTTAATCAGACATACATAACAAGAATAATACACCCGGGTGATGAAATAGGATTGGTCGGAAAACTTGATTTTTTTGGAAAAAAACCAACATTTCAGGTAAAGGAATACGAAGTATTGACGAGTGAATCGGGACTACACACAACGGGGTTTGTTCCGGTTTATAATGTTACTTCGGGCCTGACTTCAAAATGGTTGAGAAATAGAATTTTTGATATATTTGAAAAAAACACTAATCCAATTTCCGAGTATTTACCTGAAAAAGAAATTTCAAAACTTAATTTCTTAGATTTTTATACGGCTCTTAAAACATGCCATTTCCCTCCAGATATGGATTCGGCAAAATCTGCCCGTGAACGGCTGGAATTCGATGAACTTTTACTTTCACACTTGGCTGCTTTAAAGAGAAGAAAAGCATGGGAAGAAAAAAATAAAGGAGTCCCGTTTTCAATTTTAAATTTTAAATTTGAAATTTTAAATTTTATTTCCTCGTTACCATTTACATTGACGCAAGGACAGGAAAAGGCATTGGAGGAAATCAAAACTGATCTCCAAAAAGGTGTTCCGATGAATAGACTTTTAGAGGGTGACGTTGGAAGCGGTAAAACCGTAGTTGCCGCTATTTCAATGTATATTGCACATTTAAATAATTATCAGTCGGTCCTAATGGCACCAACGGAAATTCTTGCGAATTAGCATTATGAAACAATTTCCAATCTCTTCAAACCTCTGGACATTTCGGTCGGTCTCCTCACCGGTTCGTCAAAACCTAGTTCCAAACTCACAAATCTCAACTCTCAATTCTCAATTCTTGTAGGTACACATGCTCTTATCCAAAAAAATGTTAACTTTGAAAAACTAGGTCTAGTTGTAATAGATGAACAACAACGATTTGGTGTAGAACAGCGCTCTATACTTCGAGAAAAAGGTACCAATCCCCATTTTTTGACAATGACCGCAACCCCAATCCCAAGAACCATCTTGCTTGCTATTTATAAAGATTTGGATATTTCATTACTAAATGAGCTTCCAAAGGGTAGACAAAAAATAAAAACATGGCTGGTACCCAATAAAAAACGGGAAAAAGCATACGAGTGGATCAAAAAACAAATTATTGATAGTAATTTTTGCGATCAGGCATTTATCGTATGTCCATTTATAGAAGACTCAGAAAGTATGGATACAGTAAAAGCTGCTAAATCCGAATTTGAAAGATTACAAAAAGAAGATCTGAGAGGGCTCAAGTTAGGACTTTTGCATGGGAAAATGACCGGACGCGAAAAAGACAAGGTACTTTTAGATTTTAAAAATAAACTAACTCATGTACTTGTAGCAACCCCGGTTGTTGAAGTAGGAATTGATATACCTGACGCTACAATTATGGTAATTGAAGCGGCCGAAAGGTTTGGCCTTTCACAATTGCATCAGCTAAGAGGTAGGGTAGGTCGTGGAGACAAGCAGTCATATTGCCTTCTTTTTACTGAGTCAGAAACAGAAATTGTTACAAAAAGACTTTCTTTTATGGAAACGTCACATAGTGGATTTGAGCTTGCAGAATTGGATCTTAAGCTTCGAGGGGGAGGGGATTTGTTTGGTACTCGTCAGCATGGAGCCGGAGGTCTAAAAATTGCTGATTTTTCAAATTTTGACTTAGTTGAAAAAGCTAAAAAGGAGGCGGAGTATTTAATTGATAGTCTTTCAAAAAACCCAATTCTCCTTGCTAAAGTCGAAAGTGTTTCACAAAAACTTGTCCACCCAGACTAATACGCACAAAGTCTTGCGGTTTAGCCTAATATTTACTATAATACTCACTAGTGCATATTAACTAATCACTAATTACTAGTTACTAATCACTAATCTATGCCACAAGAACCAAAAAGACGACATTCAAGACAAAGAAAGGGAAAAAGACGAAGCTCTATTTCTCTCGATTTGGTTTCCACTTCAGTTTGTAAAAACTGTGGTTCTGTCGTAGTTCCTCACACAATCTGCAAAGCGTGTGGATACTACAAAGGACGCCAAGTACTTTCTAAATAATACCTCATGAAGACTGCTCTTGATCCAAGGCACAAGAAGAGACAGGATATTGTTCAGTTATTATTTTCATTCAGTTTTTTAGAGCAAAAAATTTCAAACCCAAAGGCTCGTGAAGTAATTGATAAACTACCGCTTCTAGATCAGCAAATAAAAGTTGTTGCTCCGGAATTTCCAATAGACAAAATCAACAAGGTGGATTTGGCTATTTTACGTCTTGCTATATATGAGTTACAATTTGAGAAGAGTGCCCCACCAAAAGTAATTATTGATGAAGCAATAGAACTTGCAAAAGAATTCGGTGGAGAATCTTCACCGGGATTCGTAAATGGTGCTTTAGGAAAGTTGTTAAAAAATATATGAATGTAAAATTACCGGAATTTAAAAATGAGGAAATAAAAAAACTCGTATTTACCCATAGATCTTATCTAAACGAAAATAAGGAAGTACAACAATCAAACGAACGATTGGAATTTTTGGGGGATAGTATCCTGTCTTTTATTGTATCTTCACATATATATTCCCAGCATCCTAATATCAAAGAAGGTGATCTTACAAGCTTAAGGTCAGTCCTTACAAATACGCAGACACTTTATCTCGTGGCTGATTCCTTGGGACTTGGCAATTTACTCACTATGAGTAAAGGGGAAGAGGATGGGGGAGGAAGAACAAATAAAACTATCCTAGCTAACACATATGAAGCAGTTGTGGGAGGATTATATCTTGATCAAGGAATCGATGCAGCTCGTGCATTTATTACTCAAACTATCCTTGATAATGCAAATGAATTCGTAGGAACTCAGGGACTTAAAGATGCAAAGAGTATGTTGCAAGAGTACATGCAGGAAAAATTTAAAGTTAGTCCGGATTATAAAATACTTGAAGAACAAGGTCCGGATCACGACAAAAATTACACCTCAGGTGTATTTTTGAATGGTGAATTAATAGCAAAAGGTATCGGTCATTCAAAACAAGAGGCTGAAAAAGATGCTGCGCAAAAGGCAATGGAAGCAATGCATGCAAGTTATTAATTTAAATGCTTGTAATTAAGCCTCAGCGAAGCGACTGAATAGGAGCGGAGCCAAGACTTTCTACTTCTGTTTAGGAAGTTATGGTTCATAACTTCCTTATACTATAGAGAAAGGCTTATAAATAGTTAAAACCTTGCATATTTGCCTCAAATCCTCTATAATACTTTGAACGTCTAGAATAAAATATAGCTAAACGTTGATTTATTATGTTAGTAATCAGATTTACAAGAACTGGAAAACGAGGAGAGCGAAAATACAGACTAGTCGTCAAAGAAAAGAGAAGTAAAAGAGACGGAAAGCCTGTAGATTTACTTGGCTATTACGAAAAAACAGTAAATTCAGTCACAAAAGAGTTTGATAATGACAAAATCAAATATTGGATTTCAAAAGGTGCACAAATGACCCCTAGTGTTAAAGATGTTATTGAAGGTGTAAAAAGAGAAAAGAAAGTAAAGACTCCAAAAACTAATTAACATGAAAGAAACACTCGAATATATCCTAAATGCAATTATTGATAATAATGAGGTAACGGTTAGTGAAAGTGAAGAGGATGGAAGTGTTATTCTGACAATTCACGCTCCACAAGATGAAATAGGCCGGATAATTGGAAAAGGTGGAAAAGTTATTAATGCAATGAAGCAATTAGTTAAAATTCAAGCAATCAGAGAAAATAGACGTGTGGAAATTAACGTAGAAGAATTAGAATCCAAATAGGATTATCGTGAAAATCTCCATTATCACCCTGTTTCCGGAAATATTTATACCCGTTTTAAATCATTCCATTTTAAAAAAAGCACAGGAAAAAAAACTAGTTGAATTCAATATTGTGAACCACCGGGATTTTGGTATTGGTTCTCATAAAACAGTAGATGACAGGCCTTATGGTGGAGGTGTTGGAATGGTATTACGAGTTGATTTTTTGAAAAATGCAATTGATGCGACAAAAGAAAACGTTACCGGTGAAATAGTAGTGCTTTTAGATCCACAAGGGGAGGTTTACACACAACAGACTGCCGAAAAATTCTCAAAAGTATCTCATTTAATATTAGTCTGCGGACATTACGAAGGATTTGATGAGAGAATTCGCGATTATGTTGATTTTGAAATCTCAATAGGAGATTATGTGTTAACCGGTGGGGAGATTCCTGCAATGGTTATAACAGATAGCGTAACAAGACTGATTAACGGTGTTCTTGATGCATCTGCAACAAATCTTGAATCACACTCTAAAGGAGTTGACGGAAGGATCCTTGAAGGACCTACTTATACAAGGCCAGAAGAATTTAATAGTGTAAAAGTACCGGATGTTTTATTATCCGGTGATCCAAAAAAGATTTCAGAATATAAAAAAAAAGAGGCACTAAATATAACAAAAAATAGACGTCCGGATTTACTTTCAAAAAATCATTAACGCCACGATCTCAAAGTTGCCAATTGTGTTTCTTCAACTTTTGATAAATTCTTTACAGCTGTTGTGTCAGCATTTGTTGGTCTAACGGTAATTGGTTTGTAATAAAAATTAACATCTAGACGTGCATCTGATTTAGAAAGATCTATTGCTTTAATATCAACTAATGGAATACTTTTATAAAGTTCTTGCGCAAATTTTCTCAGATTTGCATTATCACCGGATGAATTAATCAAAATATTAATAAATGGTATACCATTAACAGCCTTACCAACTGTAACGGTTTTTGTATTATCAGTAGAGTAGATATTTCCCACCTTAATACTAAATCCCCCCAATTTTACTCCTGCTCGTTCTGCTGCTTTATTCAGTTCAGTATATATAAGAACAACATCCTTCTGAACTGGGAGAGCAGTTGTTACAAGATTATAATTGTCATCTATGGTTTCTTGAGGAAGAGAATTGAGTAGAGTCACCGTTTGATCTTTGGCATCAACAGTAGACGATTTAGTGGTCAAAATAGATTGCGCATCTGAAATGTCTGACCATTGTGGAAGTATAACGCGAAAGAAAACAAAAAATGATGCAAAACCAAAAATTAACGGCAATAATTGCCTCTTCCTTTTTCTATAAATTGCTTCCAATTCCTTCATATCATTTAAATGTGACTCCAAACGTAAGACTATATTTTAGTGTTTTCGGATTTAAACCAAATGAACGCATCTCAATTTTTTTTATACCTCTTTTTTTGTCGGAAGCAAGATCGGCTATTTTTGCCTCAATCAAATCGTTAAGAGTAGCTAAATTTTCTGATTCTAATGTTAATTGCATATCTGTATCGGTACCATTGATAGCATCAACCGTTGAATCTGAGGAAATTACACTAGATACTGTTTCTAATCTATTTACGATCGGGGATCTTTTGGAAAGAACTTTTTGAATATCTGCAATTCTACTTTTCGTTTCTATTAATTTATCTTTTTTATCCTGCATTGTGAGGAGTTGAGTATTTAACTTTTGTTCTTTTTGGTCTAAAGAATCGTACATGCCCTTAAGCACTAACCGGTAAATAATAAGACTTAACGATATAACAACTGTGAAGATAAAGGCACCAGCTGTAACATAAAATATTTTTTTCAACGCGTTGTCGACGCGCTTTCTTCCTAGTGAGAGATTAATACCTTGTTTCATAAAGGTTAGATTGCATCCTTTAAAGCAAGACCAGAAACAACATTAAAACTTAAGGAGTCTGCTCCTATTTCGGGAGGCACATTTTTCATATCATATACTTGAAATGAACTACCCAGAACGACTTGTATATTTAGTTGGTTTGTAAAATATATATCAACACCGGGTAATTGTGCTGATCCTCCTGACAATATCATTTGGGTAATAGGTTGATTTGGATTTTTTTCTTTATAAAGAAGCATGGTTTTTCTGATATCCCCAAGTATCGACTCTAAAATCGGGAATAATGATTTGCCAATTTTTCCTTCAAACGCGTCTTTATTAAGACCATACGCCTTTTTGTAGGAATCTGCTTGAGTAATATCAATGCCAAGATCCAGAGATATTGCTCTGGTAATAGCAATTCCGCCCTTATCTACTGTAAAAACCATTATTAACTCCCCGTTTTCAACGACCGCAATATTTGTTGTCGCAGCGCCCATATGAACAATCATGTTGGAACTGGCAGTGTTTACAAGTGGGAAGATTGCTCTATGCACCGAAAGCATTTCTGTTTCTATTGTTGATGGAACAAGACCCAACTCATCAAGTACTGTTTCATATTTTTTAATAAGCGCAAGGGATGCAGCGACTAATAATATGCGTGAAGTCTTGTTCTGGGCTGTTGACGGACTTAAAACTTGCCAATCTGTTTTTACTTGATCAAGTGGTAGCGGAATATATTGCTCCATCTCATATTTTAAAGCGGCAGCAAGCTCCTTTTCCGACAATGCGGGCATTTCTATTATCTTTGTGTAGACTTGGCTTTCCGGAAGAGCAACATTTACTTCTTTTTGCTTTATATTGGCACTGGTTATTACTTGTCTTACTGCTTCTGCAAATTTATGTAAGTCCTCATTAGATTCAGACATTATTCCCTTTTGTGGAGTAGGGCCAATCCCCATTGATTCTATAGAAAAAGAATTACCCCCCTTTTTCAAAGACAGGGCTTTAATTGAAGTTGTACCTATGTCAAGTCCGAAAGTGTCACTCATTGGGAAAGTAAAGAATACGGGAATATTTCAAGTGGCAGTTGGGGGTATGATTGAAAATAAACTACTTTTCTTACTGTGTCGCCAGATGTACCGGTTGATGTCACAATAGAACCCTGAGCTGGAAAAACCACATTATTGGCTTGAAATCCTACAATACTTGAGTTAAATATAGGAATCACTTTCATGATCAAACCATTTTGCAAAGAGTTTCCTCCGAATGTGAGTGCTACCGAATTTCTGAAATTCAATCCTTTTAAGTTGTATCCACCCCCAGCCGCAGCAGCAGTTGTTGCTCCGGTTATTCTAGAACAACCGGATGCTTCGAAAACATTTTTAGAAATTGTGGGATTTGCAACTGTTCCACTCAATAGCACAACCTCAATAGCCGGTGCAACATTTGGTCCTGAAGTTGCTGCACATGTTTGCGTTGGTGTACCCCAATACATTGTGATCCCAACCGGGCTTCCTGCACCCATTGGATTTTGGAAAAGATTTGCGGGATTTGAAGAATAATCAGACAACCATACGTCAGCACCTGATGCCTGATCTACTTCTTGACCATTATTCATAATAATGGCCGTCCCGTTATCGGTTGTATATGTTGTTGAAAAAGATGAATTGTTATCAAGATTTATAGGGGAGTTCAAAGTACCTATTGAACTTTGACGTTCTATCGTCTGCTGTATCCCGGATTCTGCCGCCTGAAAAGCTCTTTGCGATTCTTCATTTTGTTTTGACAACTTCAACTCTGTAACAACTCGCGCAGCAATTGATAACCCAACGGTTAACGCAACAATCATGGTAAGCACCACGATGAGTAAAATCTGACCATTCTGGCCACCACGAAGAGTCCCACTTCTAAAAGTCATAGACATATCAATAATACGGTCAAAGTAAAGGGGATGTCAAGCTACGACCTGCTTTGCAGGTTGCGCTACGACCTGCTTTGCAGGTTGCGCTATGGACTAAAATTTCTCATTGTAACTGAGGTGTTAAAAGGACTATTTGCAGAATTTTCGCCTATAGTTGATGCTCTTTGAGAAACTGTAAAAGAAACGTTAATGATGGGTTGTGAGTAAGGATTTGAATCCTTCTGAAGACAAGAAAAAGTGCATGTTGCAGGATCAACTTTGACTGAATCGTTATCAATAAGATAAGTCGTTGTCGAACCGCTCGATGAAGCGATACTTTGGGTTTGTGCATCGCAAGAAAATTGCACTTTAGAATGATCCGATTGTTCAAATTCAATAGAGGTGCCACTACGAAGCGTAGTACAATCGCTAATATCAACTCCACCAACCTTTGTTATTGAATCTGCGTTAAGTGCGGTATTTGCTATTACAGAAAGTGCATAGTTACCATTTTGCGCTACATCATTTGTTACTCTCGTTTTATTTCCACCACGTAGAGTAGAGTAGAGAATTCCGACAATTAGACCTGAAACAATAACTATAATACTTGTCACGGCAAGGAGTTCAACAAGAGTGTAACCCTTTTCAGTGAATAGTGAATAGTGATTAGTGATTAGGATTCTAAATGATTTTTTTAAAGATTTCATATGTTTTTACCTGTTTACTAATTACTAATTACTAATTACTAATCCCTATCCTATGGATTACTTGCCGGATAGGCGTATGGCATACACGATACAAGTTCTGATTTATGACAAAAGGTATTGTTTGAAGGACATTTTGTAGAGGACCATTTAACGGTAACAGTGACTTTGATTTCAGTATTAGGGCATTGACCTCCACTAGGCGAAAAAACAATTGTTCTATTAAAATTTGTGCCTGTATTTGTACCTGTAGTTTCACAGGAGGTACTCGTTAACGTATCATTTGCCTCATCGATGCAGTATGTTGCATTCTGATTGAAAGTACCAAATGTCCCTAAGTCATTCTTTTGAATGTTTCTTACAAATTCAATTCCTTGCTGCGCATATTTATTCGCCTGATTTTGGTTCTTAATAAATGTTGAGTTATACAACCCGTTTACTATCACGATAGCTATTGCTGTAATGATAAGAAGTATTGTCATCAGAGCAACTATCGCTTCAATAATTGTTTGTCCTTTTTGATACTTAAAACGCATACTATTGAACAGAAATATTTCCTCCGGTATCCACAGATATAGTTTTGGTTATTCCGTAACCGGTTAAAGCAATATTACAAGGTGCACCTTGAGCTGAAGCAGAAAGAGGACTGAAATGAATTTGATTACAAGTAGTAGAGCCTGAAATTGTTAAATTATTAGGTAATACTAACAATTTTATTCTTGAAGGATTTACATTGTCACAAAGTTGATTAAGTTCAATTTGAGAATTTCCAAGTATATTTATAGTGTATCCCTCAAGCGCATCGGCACCACAAGTCACAGTATTGCCACTGAGGTCTTGATTAGTTTTTACAGATGAGAGTGCATTAAATCTTGCTTGACTAATAAGTAATTTTATATTGTTTGCTGTTTGGTTAACCTGTTGCGAATGGCTATAACTTACAAAAGAGGCAACTCCTATTCCTGACAGAACAGCAATAATACTAAAAACAACCAACAGCTCAATAAGCGTAAAGCCGGAATTAGTAGATAGTTTGTAGTACGTAGTTTGTAGTTTACTTTTCATAAATAACATATTAACTATAAACTATCAGCTATAAACTATAAACTAAACTCATGGGTTGGTTAACTTGAATGGAACATTCGGAGAGGTACAAACACTAGCGTCTGCTTGATCAGTGTCTTTATCAGAATCATTTGAGTTTTCAAGGCAACCAAATAGAGTATATGTGCTTCCATCCACCGATGTGTATTGATATGGGTTTCCCGTTACAGGATCACAGGGTACTTTTTGCATATAAATAGTGCCACCGACAGATATCCCGTTACCGCAAGTTGCCATTGCAGCGGTTAGAGGATAGTTTCCGTTATCTGCCCGATATAATTCCAAAGCAGACTGGATCTGATACATATTAGACTTTCTTTGCCCATCCCGTCCACGTTGACGGGCACCAATGAAATTTGCTGTCAAAAGTGCAGTTAAAATAGCAATAATGGAAATTGAAACAAGTAGTTCGATCAGCGTAAAACCATCTCGTTTCTTGATAGAAACGAAGCCGTTTTGGCTTTTCTTCGAAAACCTAAAACCTCGAGGATTTGAAAGTTGAGATTTGATAATTGAGAATTTAATTTTCATTTTTTAAGTTTATTTATTATTGAAACCATTGTAGCAACGATTTCGTTTGCCTCATCTTTAAGTTTAGATAGTTCTTTTATCGAAAGCAAGCCTGATACCTCGATGACATCAAACCAATAGTGTGTTTCTTTTGCTTCTCGAAGGGCAATAAGCATTTTTTTGCCTGAAATCTTTAGAAGAAGACGCATCTTGTGCTTCGTAAACATTTGCTCCAATAGATGTAGCCGAACGTACAATTTGAGAAGCTAAAGCAAAACCAGCAGGGGTTTTGGGAAA
>CAZEGF010000008.1:0-75492 GCA_964511965.1 uncultured Gammaproteobacteria bacterium | reverse complement strand
TAGGAGATTCGAACTCCTGACCTCATCATTGCAAATGATGCGCTCTACCAGCTAAGCTAAGGGCCCAAAAAACTTGTTTTTTGGGCACTCAACGTTCTGGCAAAGCAATCCTGCTTTGACAGGTTGTTAAGGGCCCGAACCATAATGGTCCACTCTTTTTTAATTGTTAAACCTTTTTTGGAAAATCGACTACTGAGGAAGTATTAGAAGACACTATTTGAGCCCGGTTGACCGGACTTTAAAAGTAAACTTGTAAAAACTTTATCATGCGTTAGTCGATTTATGCCCATGTGAATTTAACTTAGTTAAATCAGGGATGGAAACCTTAAAAGGTGAAATTATTCTATTACTTTATTGAGGCTATGTCAAGGCTTAAAACTTGCATACCAAATAGCTGTTCTCTACAATAAAACAGCATGTCAGAGCATACCGAACCTATCCAAACTTCCCCCACTCCACTTACTGATAAAAGAAATTCTGATTTTAAAGCTAGGGAAAGATTTCTCGATACAATAGATATGTATCCAATGAGACCTGACGAATCGTATTTATTTAGGGATACCCCCTTTGCCGTAACGGTTCCTGGGTACAGAGATAAAGATACTATTAGCCAAGAACTTGGAAGTCTTACTCCTGACCAACTTGACGAAGAACCTTACAACGAGTTCATACGGCATCTTTTCATGTTTGATAGATTTGCAAAAGCAGAACAGATCACGAATCTTGTTCCAATAGTAATTGGTCGTGTAGGACCCGAACTAGATTCATATCTTGCAGATATCGAAGCGAAGTACCCAAAATCAATTCCTTGGACCAATGAAATCTATCCAATAGCAACACGAAGTATTCTAAAATGCTTAGACCAAAAAGATTTTAACCTAACACCTGATCAAGTTCAAAGACTCTACTCTCTTGGCAGAACTTCCAGTACAATCTACTTTTTAAGACCTGCTCTTGTTGCAGATAGTAAAAATACAGAGAATGGCACTTCCCAAGGACTGGAAGAACAATTTGTAAGAGACCTCTCAAGAGAACTACTCGACTCCTGTAATGAAGTAGTTGCATTTAACGTTGGTCTTGATGATCAACTTATTGAGGCATATGATGCAAACCCAGAATTGCCTGGAAGAATATTGGTTGAAGCATTAAAACTCGCAGTTAAGCCCTATCAGGTCTATTCAGTTGTTGGACGAGTACTTACAACAACTGGTTTGGAAACAGTTAGAAAACTACTTAGAGACCAGGTTAACAACGATCCAAATTTCAGATCTAATTTTAACCTTGCCATGGATTATTTAGGATTGGACCACACTGGAGAATATCTGTCCGACTTAAAACGAGACATATACGACAAGATTGAGTTCTCAGAATACAAACCAAATGCAGAAAATCAAGAATTTGAGGTGAATCTTGTTAAAAAAGAATTTGAGGGAAAAAGAAAGGTACTAGATGTTGCCTGCGGAACCGGAAGACTCCTTGAAGCCCTCGATAATGATTCTCTCTCAATTACCGGAGTTGATGCAGTCGAAAAACATATCAAATACATCAAAGAACGCCGACCGGAAAGTGATGTTCTGGTCGGTTCATGGGCTACTCTCCCCTTTTCAGATGGTTCATTTGATTCAGCCTATTGTTTAGGACGATCATTTGCTCATAATGTAACCGTAAATGACGCAATTGAGTGCTTACAAGAGATTGGAAGGGTAATTTCGGACGATGGAATAGTTTTACTGGATCTACCCGACACTTCTAAAGGTGAATATCCAAAGCTTATAGAAAGGACCCATAAAATCGCTAAAGAACGTGGAATTTTCAACTTTACACTTGGACTCATCAATGATGGCCCAGATGACGAACATTTCTTTGATAGATTCATACCAGATGATGAACAAATGAAAGCAATAACTATGCTTGCGGGATTTGAAGCAGAAAAAATAGCGACAAAAAGTTATGAGGGAACTAATGGTGAAGAAAATATAAATAACTATTGGAGGCTGCGTAAAACATCTCTAAAAATGAGTCCGCGATTAAGAGAAGATGCTCTCAAATATGCCCACAAATCTGCTTTTACTAATAAAGAGATAAAAAACACAATCATGGGAATCTTCCAAGCATTTCAGCACAAACTAGACAATGATCCTGAATTTAGAATGAAGCATGCGATTTTGCCCCCATCCATGCAAGATCAAACCATGCCTTCGTCGTTTGAGCAATTGCCGGATGGTGAATAACAAACCCAATTAAAGGTTCTCCTATCTTGTAGTGGATGAAGGCAACCTTATCCCCATAAATATCTACCTCATGGTCTATGGGAAATTTATCATGAGGGACAAGAACGCTTGTTCGGAGTTCTTCAGTATCCTTTTTTTGGTAGTCTTTCGCCCAAGGACCAGTTGACACTATTACTTTTGCATGAATTCGGGTCTTTTTTCTTTTTCTGATATATGTTGATGTAAGCCATCCAAGCAGGACAGGGTCAACTTCACCAGTTTGTACCAGGGCGTAAATAGTCTGACCAACATCAATAGTATCTTGATATATCTGCTTTAGACCCTCCACCCCCTCGAAAGTTCTTACAACTGGTTTTTCGGTTGAGTGGATATATAAAGCACTAAGGCTACTAACGCTTGATAGTAATTTTGATTTTATATCTTCAACTTCATCCGCTTTTTTTTCAACTACTGACACAAGTTTTGATGGAGATTCTGGTCTTGCGTGCAATTTTTTCTTGATATCTGAAGTTACTACCAGCCCTTTTTCCTTCAAAGAGTACAAAGCCTTATAAACTGTTGGTCTCTTTATTTTGGTTCCTGAAATAATTTGAGAAACAGATATTTCACCATTTTGAACTAAAAATTCATACACTTTTATTTCTGTGTCTGTAAAACCTGCCTTTTGTAAGTAATCAAGTGACATATTCTAATCTGGATTGTATATTATAAGCTCAAATTTGTCAAGCATTATGTCACATACTTGTGACTATTTAGGATAAAATTAAAGAATTGAGGCAAATTTTGTGCTATATATAATTATTCAATTTTTTCATTTTTTGTCATATCACTTTGATATTAAATGAAAATAATTATATACTATCGGCTGTTATAGCTTCAAAGCTGTAACAGTTCTTTGAAAAGCATACAGTAAGGAAATTTGTGATGCCCGCAATTGGCTCTCAACCACATGAGCCCGTTTCGGGCATCACTATACTCAGCCCAAGGAGTCACATCGTGACTATCACCCGAGAAGAAGCTACCTCAAAGGGAGTTCTCACTCTCCCGGAGCTTCTAGAATACGATCCTGGGTTCTTCGCCCGCCGAATCAAAGAGGCTCTCGACAAGGGGCAAACCCCCGACCTCGAGGCAGTCTGGGATCCGGCCGCCGGAACCATCAATAGCCGCTTCGAGGACAATATCTGGCTCTTCGACGTAAGCGACGTCGGTATCGTCACCTTCGGACGCCTTCACAAGCGCGAGAAGCCCAACGTCAATGTCGCGCTCATCGATTCCGAGCGTGGCCTCATCGGAATCAACATCCAGATGAGAAAGGCAGCCGGTGGTCTTTTTGCCCAGCCAGTCATGGGGTTCAACCTGAACCGCCTCACTGGCACAAACCAAGTTGAGAACAACCAAGCGGCCGCAATCCGCGAAGCTTTGGAGGAAAACGGTGTCACCGTCGTTCGCTCCATAACTTCGCTCGGAAGAGTCATGGTCAACCAGACCTCCTTCTCGTCGGACTCGACGATCTTTGTGATCGACGCCGACAGCACGAAGGTCAGCGACCAACTGGACTTTGCGGAAGGGATTCGCTCGGCGACATGGATCGGCTTGGAAGAACTCTTCAGCCGAATGAATTTGGGCACCCATGAAGGTGTCCGCTACGACAACGGTCCACTCTTGTGGACCACCATGAAACTTCTTGCCCGCTTTCCCCTCAATTGGTTTATCCAGAGGAAGAAAGATGCCGACAATAACCGCGCAGCGGCAATCCTGGCACAACAGCGTGGTCTCACAATGGCTCATACCCATTGGTGCTTCCGTCGCAACCACAACTTAGGGTCATGCCCTGAGGGGTATTGCTTCTACGATCCTCTCGAGAATTTGGTGTACGAAACACCTCCTGAAAGAGACCCTGAGTCAGGATTGATCAAAGTAGGTAATTACGCCTGCTTTAACTGTCTGTACGACTAAGCCCTGGGGGCGGGCTCTGCCCGCCCCCACCACAACAACTACAGGAGGTAGATATGCTTAAGGCAATAGTATTCGTCGTAATCCAAAATCTCACAATAGCCGGGGCTGCAATCCTGTATTTCAGCGCTCAGTGCTGGTAAAGAAGTGGGGTGCCAATTGGCACCCCCTGAAAAAGAACTTTTTTAAAGTTGGGGATTTGCTCCCCTTCCTCGAAAAATTACTTTTTCTCACCTTACAAACTGTATGCTTTTCTTTCCTTTATCATCAAAACTTGACATATAATCTCAATCTGTTAGAATTTTTACTCCTACTCCCATAGGGAAGTATGTCACGCTTATACGCGACAATACTTTTGGCGTTCCTCTTTTTTACAGCGTCAGGAGTGGCCAATCCGGCCAATGCCCAAATGAAGAGTTTGACTCTTCCAACCATGAATATCCGCCCGGGTATTACATGTAACACACTTCTTAATAACTACTTTGTCATGCAAAATGACACGTGCGATGAGCTCAAATTATCGCAGGTCGATCGTGTGGCAAAAGCGGTAGCTTCAGAAAGCGCTACAACAAACATTGAATTCTCATATGCAACAGAACCTACTTACTTTGCAGAGCCAACAGAAACACCTGTCGAACCTCTATCTCCAACGCCAACTCCAGAAGCTACAGCAAATATACAAATAGCACACGATAATGTCCCGGCAACGGGTCCAAATCTTAATTCAGATATCATTTTCCAACTGATAAATGATCACCGAGAGTCAATAGGAAAACCAGCATTTGTGAAAGATGACGCTCTTTGCACTCTAGCAACAACCCGTTCTACCGAATTATATGGGGAGCTTTTTGAAGGAAAAGGATATCTTCATTCAGGTCTTTACAATAGAAATCTTCCATATTGGATAACTGAAAACGCAAAATGGGGATCAAATGAGGCTGGTACAGTACAGTGGTGGCTCCATTCTCCAATCCATAGAGCTGCTATTGAAGGAGACTATACGTATTCATGTGGAGCATGTCAGGGTTCTATGTGCTCTCAATTGTTCACATCGTATATTGCTAAATAAGAATCAAGAGTTAAGAATTAGAGATTAGTCAAAAAATCCTTATCATTTAATCTTGTCTTCCTAATTCCTAAGTTGTATACTTTCCCCCTTGCTCTGACTAAATTAAAAGGGCTAAACTGAATATTCCTTATGGTAAGCAGAGCTTGCCACAAACTCGTTTATGGTCAAGAAAAAATCCAAAAACAAACAACTTGAAGACCTGGCAATAAAGGCAACTTTTTGGATAGGAACTCCAGCCTCGATTATAGTACACACAATTCTTTTTATTGTCGCTTTTGCGCTATATTTTGTAGGAGTTCCGCTTGATGAAATCCTTCTTGCTGTAACTACAATCGTATCCCTTGAAGCAATATACCTTGCTCTTTTTATACAATTGTCTGTTAATAAAAATACACAAAGTCTTGAAGAAGTTGAGGAAGACATCGAAGAGATTCAGGAAGACGTTGAGGGTCTTGAGGGTGAATTTGATGAGATTCAGGAAGACGTTGAGGGACTTGAGGGGAATATCAAAAAGCTAAGAGACAATGTTACCGAGCTTGGTGCAGATGTTGAGGACATATCTGATGACATTGAAAAGCTAGGTGACAATCCAACAGAAGAAGAACTGGTGCATCAGCAGTCAAATAAGTCACTTAAAAATATTGAGAAGGAAATCTTGACTCTATCAACGGGAATTCTAGCCCTAAAAGACGATTTGGAAATTTTGAAACGAACTATTAAGTAATAGCTAAGACATTTCCAGATACTTTTCAACATCCAGTGCGGCTTGGCACCCAAAACCAGCGGCGGTTATACCTTGCATATACGTGTGGTCGTGTACGTCTCCCGATACAAATACTCCATCGATATTTGTTTTTGAATGCTCAAACTGCTTGATAAATCCCTTTTCATCCTTCTCAATCCCTTCAAAAATAGCAGAATTTGGGATATGTCCAATTGCAACAAAAATACCATCTGTTGGGAATTCCCATTCTCCGTTTTGCAAACTCATCCCTCCAATATCTTCCGGTTTTATCACTTTATTTTGTCCATTTTCTCTCATTTTTAGTTCATTTTCGGTTTTTAACTTTATCTTCTCAACTTTTAATTCACCTAAAATTTCAATTGGAGTTGCATTCCAAATTACTTTTATCTTTTCATTATCAAATACCTTTTTTTGCATGATATCTGAAGCCCTGAACTCTTCCCGTCTGTGTATGATCCACACCTCTGAAGCAAATTTTGCAAGAACCAATGCCTCTTCCATGGCACTATCCCCTCCTCCAATAACTACAACTCTTTTGTTTCGGTAGAAGGCTGCATCACACGGTGCGCAGGAACTAACTCCACGTCCAATCTTCTCTTCTTCTCCTGGAATCTGCAACCATTTTGTATCTGCTCCTGTTGCAATAATTATGCTTTTTGAGTAATATTCTTTTTCATCGTCAGTTGTCACTTTAAATGGTTCTTTACTATAGTCGCCTTTAACAAAGTTGACATCCAGGATCTCTGCTCCATATTTTGCAGCTTGATCCCTCATTTTTTTCATGAGTTCCGGTCCCATGATAGGCTCCGGAAAGCCTGGAAAGTTCTCGACTTCTGTTGTCAGCATTAACTGCCCTCCCCATTTTCGTCCAGCAAGGATCAAAGTCTTTCTATTACCACGGGATGCATAAATACCGGCTGTGAGTCCCGAGGGACCTGATCCTACTATGATGACATCGTAAATATTGTCCATATGTGTTGAGGTTTGAAACTAGAAGTTTGAAGGTAGATCTTGAGGCTGGATAATTGAGGTTTGATTCTAAATTCTATATTCAAGCATCAAATTCTAGTATCTAGCTTCCAGTCTCGATTCTCAATTAATTGAGTGCTTCATCTATCGCTTTTTTGAGGGTATCTTTACCTTGAACTCCTACCATCGTTTTGAAAGGTTTTCCGTCTTTGAAAATAATAAGAGATGGAATTGACATGACCCCATAATTCCCGGGAACATTGATGTTTTCATCAACATTTAACTTCCCAAATGCTACTTTTCCTGTATATTCATCCGACAATTCTTCGACAACCGGACCCACCATTTGACATGGTTGGCACCACTCTGCCCAAAAATCAACAAGAACCGGAGTTGGGGATTCGAGAACTTCTTTCTGGAATGTATCGTCTGTAAGTTTTGTTGTCATATAAAACGAATATCAGTATATCTTCTAAAAACCATGTTTGTCAAGAGATGTAGTGTTTTTCATTTTTATAAACACTATTTAGATACAAAAAGACAAAAGGCAACAAATACCTTTTGTCTTTTTAAAGTGGATTCCAAAATTAAATTTTCTTTAATTGTGATTCTGCGAAGTCTCCAACGACAGGCAATTTGAACATTTCTCCTTGGAATGCCTTCCACATACAAACGATCCAGAGTACAAAGGTTACGAGAGACAGGAGTGAACCTACCGCCCAACCTACTCCAGGAACAAATCCGAGAGCAATATTTAGTATAAAAATACCTCCAAAAAGTACTGTAGATTGCATTGCATGGAATCTAACGAATCTATTCTGCTTTTCTGTTAAAAGGAGAATGACTCCGGTAATAAATCCTAATAAATAGGCTACCGCGCCCATAACTTTTTCATTACTATTTGATTGTGCCATAATTTCACCTCCTCTCAATAATTAGTGTATCACAACTGGCAACTGCAACATACTACTTTTATGTATATAATTAAAAACATGCACGAGGTACAAAAATTTTATAAATCTCATAGGCGATTCTTTGACGCTCTTCGCGATATGTTTGTTTTATTTGCAATTATTCATATTGCTGTCACCTTCATTCTAGCAATAAGACATTGGGATTTTTCTTACATTAATGTATTTTATATTGAAAGTATTTCAGAATTAATTCCAGGTATAGATAAAGGTCTTCAAAATCAGATAATTTCGGTGATTATTATTGCCGGAGTTTATTATTTCTTCTTCAGAAAGCGTGGGAAATAATTTCTAGAGGTGTTTAAACAACGGATTTGAACTTAATCTCCTGTGTTTCTTCAAAAAAACAGTTCGTACCCATTTCAAAGGATAATCTATAAAAAATGAAGAGATATGAGCTACCCTTCTTGTTGATGTATCTACTTTAATAGAATAATCCCGCGCATATCGTCCATAATTACTTAAATGAATAGCAAGGTCTAAATCCTCATGAAATTTTACGTTGTCATGACAAAGTTCATTTTTGACTTTATCCCAAGCACTTTTTCTAATAGCAAAATTAGGCCCAAATAATGCTTTGTATCCAAATATATCATTATCCCAAAATACGAACATATTAAATATTGGCCACATCCACGGACGATAGAACACACTTCCTCCAGCCAACCTATCAACTGTTTTATCCTCAAAATGATGGGAAATTTTTGATATCCAATTACGCGGTACTATGGTGTCTGCATCTGTCCTTACTATCACATCCCCGGTTGCTTCATTAAATCCCCGGTCTCGAGCAGGAATAATACCCCGTTTTGCCTCAAATACTACTTTTGCACCATGTTCTTTCGCAACAATTGCAGTGTTGTCTGTCGAATTATTGTCGACGACGATAACTTCGAATGCTTTTTGCGTCTGATTGTGGATTGAATCAAGACAAGCACCAATATTGTGCTCTTCGTTGTAAGCGGGGATAACAACACTAACTTTCATTTGAATATCATATCACGCAGCCTCAGAAGTAGGAACTTGCATTTGCTTGAGAATAAATTCAGCACCTGACCGCTCCACAGATTCCATACTTACTTTTTTGCCGATAGCTGTGGTTTGAGCTTCATGACGAGCTTGTTGTTCTTCTTGCCTCGCTCGATTAAAACCAAATTCAGTAAAGTATGAATTGTGGTTCCCACCCTCCATGCTATAAAGAGAAACATTATTGGTGGTGAACGGTGCTTCACCAACAACTCCAGCTATTGCATCTGCGTTAATTATTTTATCGTTACTCGAGGTCCATATTTCAAGATCTCCTTGTATATTTGAAGCTGCACGGGCTAGAACTTCACCATCTATCATCTTTGTAGCAGCTGCCTTCCCTCCACTTACTAAATCGATTCCCAGCTTTATTTGACCTTTAATCCCTTCTCCTCCCCCTACTCCTGATGGTCTGTTAGCATCTACAACACCTTGATCAAGAAAAACTTTTGCCTCTGGGTCGCTATTGAGTTTCCCTCCTTCATCTAGAAATGCTTTACTAATTCCTACAAATCTTCTTTTTTCAAATCCAGTGGGTGCCATAACTACTACGTTTTCTATTCCCATTTTTGAAGCAAATTCCGGGTCTGATGCCATTGATAGTACCATTGCTCCACCCAATGAATGACCCAGTAAATTTGTTTTTGCGTATCCTACTTGTGGAGCAACATTTTTAAATATCGCCAGGTCTTCCTGTCCTTTATTGCTAAGTGATTCCAAAATACTTCTACCATCTCCTCCTTTTTGCAATTTCATTTGTTCAGGGTACGTAAGAATGGTGACTTTTTCTCCCTGAAGTGCCATAGCCATGGGAAGCTCTGCATTTCCTTCATCAGTTGATGAAGCTCCTCCTATCATTACCCACGGAACCCGTGTATCTTCTTCTCCTTCGGTAAGTTCTTTGAGGTCAAGCGTTACCGTATGGATTTTCCCGCCCTTTCCATCATCGTATTCAGCTGTGTTTGAACGATATTGGGCATCTAATTTGTCTAGGTTTGAAGCTAATTCTCTCTCTTCTCTGGCAAAATCATACAAAACTTGTCTATTTTCCCCAGTTACTCGCGGGTCATCCCGAAGAAATGTAAGCGCATGGGCTAAGGATCCACGAATAAGTCTATTTGTTGGACTTCTTTTTGCATCCGGGTCTTCTCTGCTTGCTTCCGGACGGGTCAAAACATTCGTCTTTGTTCCTTGAATCTCTTGTCTTTTTTGTGCAATGTTTGCCATTGCGTCATTTATAATTTCTTCTGTCATGCCCTTATTATATATTACGTTCCAAACACCTGACGTGATAGAATATGTACTAGTATAGCTATGAAAATTGCATTTTTTACGGATACTTACCATCCAAGTCTCAATGGGGTTACAGTATCTCTTGACCATTTCACAAAGGAACTTGAGCAAAAGGGTCACCAGGTTATGATTTATGCTCCAAAAGTAAAGGGATACAAAGATAAATCAAAAAATGTCATACGAATTTCATCACTTAAAGTTCTTTCTTCAGAACCTGAGGTGCGTCTTCCTATCCCAACCTCAGCATCTGTCATAAAAGAAATTGCAAAAGAAGATTTTGACATTGTCCATGCTCATGGTAATGGTGCTTTTTCATTTTTGGGTTATCAAGTCGCACGTATTAAAGGTGTTCCCTACGTCCTGACTTTTCATAATCTTCATACTAAATATACACACTACTTTTTGAAAGGAAAGGTAGTCAAGCCCAAAATGATAGCAACCGGCATGCGGGTGTTTGCAAATATATGTGATGCGGTTATCGTCCCTTCTAAAAAGATGCAACTGGAACTACAGTCTTATGGTGTTAAAAAAGAAATAACGGTTATCCCAAATTTTGTACCTATTGAAAATTTTCAAACTCAAAATACTGGTTTTTTACATAACTTACTCTCACTTCCTCCAACTACACCTCTTATTCTGACTGTCGGAAGGCTGGGAATCGAGAAAAATTTCTCCTTTCTTATTCGGGCTTTTGGAACAGTTGCAAAGAAAAATTCTTCAGTGGATCTTGTAATAGTTGGAAAGGGTCCTGAAAAAGAAAACCTTAGAGATCTAGCCTCAAAATTGAGGCTTTCGGAGCGCATTCATTTTATAGATAGTATTGATCCACAACTCATGCCTCAAGCGTATAAAGATGCTGTTCTTTTTGCATTCTCATCAGAATCCGAAACTCAAGGAGTATGTGTTCTTGAAGCCGCGAGTGCCGGTCTTCCATTGGTTGTAGCAAATGACCTGGCATATGACGGAGTTATAGAAAATGAGGTCAATGGGTATTATCTCCCCCTTTCAGTCCTTGCCTTTTCGGATGCAATTTTAAAACTTTTGGAAGATGATACTCTGAGGGAAAAAATGGGAAAAGCATCATATGATATAGCATTTAAAAACTTCAATGGAACAGATATAACTATGGATCTTATTTCCCTATATGAAAAAGTCCTTTCAAGGCATAAAGTCTCAAGACGTATCATAAAAAAGGTGAATGAAATAGCGTTGGCTCGTATAATCCAGATGAAACGGGGATTGGATAAATTCTTAAGCTACGAATATTAAAAAAGCCCTTTTTGCTCTTCTTTTGATTTAATTTCTTGTTGATATTTTGTGGAATTACCCCAAATTTCTACAACTCCGTACGTATTATCATACCCAGGGTTGATATGAATATTCCTCTCCCTTACTTTTTGAATCCCTTCAGCAATTGTTACCCCGGAAAGAGTCTGAATTTTTTCGAGTGGAGAACGGAGTAATATTTCATGCTCTGACCCAAATTGCGAGATCAGATTGTCATAAGCATTTTGGACTGCTTGGGAAGATACTCCCGAATTTAGTGCTTCTGACAAAATCTCCAAAAGCGGAACCAGATTTATATAAGGAGGACGAATCCCCTTTTTATCCTTTAGCCATACTGTCCCATAAGCGTCCGCTTCTTTTATGAAATTGCTCTCCTCATTATCAGCTAGTTCATCTACCCTATGCATTACCCCAATGGTCAATTCTCTTTTACAAACTGGGCATATGTCCCCATTCTTCTTTGTTTCTTCTGGGGTTTGAATAACATTGCAATTTCTGTGCCCCGTATAGTGATATTTACCTTCTTCAGGGTAAAATTCGATGGTATATGCAAGTTCGAAAACTTTTTCTTTACCTCTAATCAAACTGTTCATGATGTTTGAATACGTTATATCATCAGTTTTCAGTTTTCGGTTTTCAGTTTTCAGTTTTAGAACGGTGGCCTCACGGCCCATCTTCTCCAAGGAATGAGCATCTGAAAAGCTCACAATTGATCTTGAATTAAGTTCATTTATTCTCCAGTTCATAGATGGATCAGATGAAAGACCGGTTTCTACCGCAAATATATATTTTGAATAATTTCCAAAGCAGTCCGCTATCCGGTCATACCCACCTTTTGAGCCATAGAGAGAAAACCATGGGGTCCAAATGTGACATGGGATAATAACTATTTTTCGATCTATCTCAAATAACATTTCCGTCAAATCCCGTGCTGAAATACCTAAAATTGGTCTTCCATCAGCTGTAAGATTGAATCCCCGTGCAATAAAAGCTTTATTGATTTTCAATGCAACATCATAGTTTGGAGCAAGAATCAGACAATGGATTCTATATGACCCTGCTTGTCCGTCTTTTACTCTTCCTCCATATATACAAGCAACTTCTGTCACTAACATAAAATGCATCCCAACATCGTTCTCTCGAAGTGGTAAATTGAATTCTTGCTCAACCTCTTTTTCCCGTTTTAACCTGTAAATTCCTTCTTGTGACTCTTCGAGCTGTGCTTTTGTTTCCTTAAACCAAAGAGGATACGTAAAATCTGCGATGGAAAGGACATTAAGGCCTTTCTTTCGGCCCCAAATATACATATTCTGCAAATTCATGCGCTGACTTACTGCTCTTGAAAATCGGGAATGAAGATGAAGATCTATGACAAGTTCCATTGTCAAGATTTAAGCAGAAGGGGAATTAAGTTGCAAGAGAACTAGCGGGCGAGATCCACAAAAGTATAAGAATAATTTTGATCGCGGCTCGGTCTTTCAAAAAGGACTGTTTTAAACTCAGAATAATCGGGAAAAAAGGCATCTGCGTCACTAACTGTTTTGTTGACGACCGTTAAATACAATTTATCAGCGTACGGCAAGGCCTGGGCATAAATTTGAGCTCCCCCGATTACAAAAATCTCTTTTTCTTCAATTGTTTTTGCCAGTTCTAACGCCTCATCGATTGATGAAACAAATATCAAATCTGAAGTTTGAGGTTTTAAGTTTAAAGTTCTTGTTATAACTATATTGGTTCTATTTGGTAATGGTCGCCCAATACTCTCATATGTTTTTCTTCCCATAATAACTACATGTCCTGTGGTTTTTTCACGAAACATCTTCATGTCCTCTGGAATTTTAAATAAAAGCTCGTTTCCTCGACCCAATTCTCTGTTTTTACCAACTGATGCTATAAGTGAAATCTTAACTGTATTTTGTATCATGTATTAAGTATTATGCGAACTAAGACTTTTAATCAACCCGTTTATTAATTTACTTACAATGATAGTTTGATCAGCAAGCTCCTTAAACGAATCAATTGATATATATTTTAGATCCCTAGCAATTATAAGTTGGTTTTGAAGTTCTGTTACTGAACCTAAAGCAATATAATAAAACTGAATTTTGTCTTTACTAGTTCGTCGAGAAAATCCTTCCGCAATATTTGAGGTAATAGAAACTGCACATCTTCTCATTTGATCAGCTAATCCGTATTGTTCATTCTTGGGAAAATTTAATATTTGTTTATATACAGAAATAACAAGTTTGTGCCCTTCTTTCCATGCATTAAGATCGGTAAAGGATTTAATTTTAGACTCCATACATAATACATAATACAAAATACGTGATACTGATTACTTTGCCATTTTTCCGGTCTTCTTGTCATACAGACCTCCGGCAACAGTCAGTTCAGCTTTGAGCATTGGGTATGGATCATAATTTACAAGCTCTACAAATTCAGGTCTAAAATCATCAATACTTTTGAAATTCTTTGTAAACTTTATAGTTGGGAAAGGTCTAGGTTTTCTTTTAAGCTGTTCTTTCACTTGAGGAATATGGTTCTCGTAAATATGAACATCTCCAAATGTATGAATAAATTCTCCCGGCTCAAGCCCTGCAATCTTTGCCAGAACTATTGTTAAAAGTGCGTATGAAGCAATATTAAATGGTACTCCAAGAAATATGTCGGCACTACGCTGATACAAATGCAGAGAAAGTTTGTCTCCACGTCGGCTTACTTGAAACATGTTGTGGCAAATCGGAAATCTAGATGCATCCTCATTTGTTGCCATCGTATACAAATACTCAGGATTCCAGGAGTTAAGAATTAGATTTTTTGCATCTGGATCATCTTTCATCTCTTGCATGATCCATTTAAGCTGATCTATCGTCCTTCCTTTCGTTCTAGTGGGCCAGTGCCTCCACATTTCTCCATAAATTCGAGGTAAATTCCCCCATTTTTTGGCGAAAATACTATCTTTATGGATCTTTTCTATAAATTCATCTTTCGTGAGAGTGTTCTTTTTCTCTTTCTCCATTTTCCCTTGGTATATTTTGTATGGATAGTCATCCCAAATATGAACATTTTTGTCCACCAAGTATTTGATATTTGTTTGACCTGACATGAACCAGTAAAGTTCTTCCAAAACACCTTTCCAATATACTTTTTTTGTTGTAAGAACAGGGATTCCTTTTGAAAGATCATAGCGGGTTTGACGGCCAAAGAGACTATAAAGAACTATGTCTGTTCCACGATCAACTTTTCGTTCACCATTCTTGAGAATTTCTTTTAATAAGTCGAGGTATTGATATTCGCCGTGCTTTTCTGCCATAGAATTATCTAAATATACTTCTGTAGAAGCGCACTGTCAACTCTAATTTATTTTTATTTCGGGTAGTTTTTGAGGTTCTCTTTTTGCAAGTTCTTCAAGTATATCTGCAAATTCGGTTGTGCCGATTTTCGTCCAATCTTCAACAACAACACCTGATTGTTCATATCCTTGCAATATTTCTTGAATTTCATTAATCTTTACCCATTTTGCTGATCCTACTTCTTCTTCCTGTAGGGAAATGTTTGACACCTCGGGGGAAAGATCAGCAACCGCAACGATACACGTGTGAACTGTTCCCACTGGTAGTTTTGTTCTATCTTGCAAACTTTCAGGCGGGTGAATTTCTCTAAAAGCACCAATTAACTTTAAATCGATCTGATCAGGAGAAATACCAAGTTCTTCTTCAATTTCGCGATGGATACCTTTACTTAGTGATCCGTCCTCTATTCCATGTGACGCAAATTCTCTATCATCCTTTGGTTCTGCTTCAAATTGTGTAATATCGGTTCTGTCACTAGTCTCAGTGTGCCCACCAAAACCCATAGAAGCTTTTCCTGCAAGTCGAGAATCGGATGAGTGAGGTCTTTCATATACTAAAATGCTATTCCCACTTGTCACAAAGGAATAAACAATTATTTGTTGTCGCCCGTAATCACTTTCTAATCCGCCGTCAAGCTCAGTTGGTTTACCACGCCATGCAAATTCTCTATTTTCCGAAACAGAAGTCAACAATCCATCAACATCGCGAGTTGCTACAACAACATCATGTATATCAGATTGCTCAAATCCAACCCCTAATAATTTATCAGTTGGAACAAATAACGCAGAGCGTGGACCAACATAATCACTCTCAAGTGGTTTTGAAGGTACTGTTAATGTAAAATGACCAATTACTTCGTTGTTTGGTCTTTCTGGTGCTGCCATAGGCGCATTATATATTATTTATTCTTTTTATAGTACTTCTCGTACCCCTTAACATGCCATGCGTTGGGATCTGAACTATAAATTTCTTTCCACATTTTCTTGGCAGTAGCAGTAAAAAGTTCTTTGTAGGTACGCGCACGCTTGCTTTTCCAATTTTTTATCAGAGTGCTTCCGTTTGAGGTGTGCTCAACAATTTCAAAGTCTACATCCAAATTGTCTGCATCTTTCACGATTTTTGCCTCAATTGATTTCCTTTCGTGGTATTCATTAAAGAGTTCTATAAATTCTTTTTCAAACTCGGTTGAAACAAGCATATCTTTTAACGACTTGTCTTCATCGCGGGTGCTGTAATTTTTTGAGAGATAATTACTATCGGGACATCTACTCTCTCCGATGTCGTGAACCAAAGCCATTTTAAGAATTTTTTCCTCATTCCTAACTTTTTCTGCCTTTGAAATAGCCAAAGCAGTCCACATAACCCGGAAAATGTGCTCGGAATTATTTGCTACATCCTCTCTAAAGAACTGTCTCCACGTTCGTTGAACAAAACGAAGTGCACCTATCTCATAAAGAAACTCAATATCTCTTTTTGCCAACTGTTATACCTGCCTCTCTCTTTTTGTTGCGGCAACTCGACCGCCTTGCCATTGACCTCTGTATTTACTTCCTTTTCCTTTAATCTCCATAAACATTGCAAAGATATATCGCGCCCCAAGCTCAATCTCGACAGTTGCTGGACCAGCGTTAAAAAGCAATGGATGAACTGTCCCACTATACCCAGGGTCGACAATTGCCATTCTCGCAATAATTCCAGATCTTTGAAGCGTTGTTCTTGGTTTTAGAATTCCAACGAGATCAAGCGGCATATTAAATTTCTCATACGTTTCGGTGAGATATATCTGTCCTGGCTTTATAATAAGTGAGCTTTTTTTGTTCGGATCAAATTCCTTGACAAGAACTACATCGGGAGTTTTTCTGTCTTCAATTCCTAATAAAGAATTTCCCTTCAACTTGAAAACTTTTCCAAGTCTGAGGTCAAATCCAGCGCCTTCGGGATTTGTAAGCTCCCGATCAGCCAGATTTTCAACTAGCTTTTGCTTCTTTACAAGTTCTAATAATATTTTTGGTCCTAATATCATTTTTGGGTTACTGTATTTAATATCTGTTGTGTAACTTTTTCAATACTCATTTCACCATTTATCACATTTAATTCTTCAGGAAATCTCTCTTTCAGATAATTGTACCCCGTATATAGCTTTGCGATATTTGACTCTTCCTCATAGATTTCTTTCGTGTCATCTTTGGCTCTCAATCTTCTCATCGACTCTTCAACTGATACTTTGAGATAAAATGTATAGTCTGGAATGATAAATTGATGATACATCGAAAGAATCCCCTGAGATATCAAGATCACGTCTGCATCATTTTTGTCATAAACTCCTCCTGTTCTATCTAATATCCCATAAACAACAGCCGACCAAAGACACCTATCCGTTATAACAACAGCCCCTCTCTCAAGAGCAGGAAGAACGGTACTATGATGATTTGCTACCCTATCTGCGGTAAATAAGTATTGTATTGAAGCAGTGGGAAGTTTTTCTTTTCCAAGAAGTACTTTATGTATGATATCTCCTAGAATTCCTTCTTTTCTTGGCTCACGGGTTGTTACTACTTCACACCCTTGATCTCTAAAATACTGAGCAACTCTTTCTACCTGTGTCGTCTTTCCACACCCATCAATTCCCTCAAGAGCAATATAAAGACCTTTATATGGATTTTTCTTGAGAGATAATTCAAAATTGACTTTGTACTTCACGAGATTGAGCAATAGTATCATATGTAATTCTCAATTTTCAATTCTCAATTCTCAATTCCTGATGCTATACTTATTTGCAGTGGACCAAATTTCAGACATCTTAAAAAAGTTTAATCCGACAGAAGACAAATATATTTCCCGAGAGTTTCAAAATTATGGTATTTATCTTTCTGAAGAATTAAATGACTACAAACATAAAGCCCTTTATATTAAGCTCGCAAAAACGGTCCACCGCTCCATCCTTGAAAAAGCTCTTTCATACTGTAAGGATGCTAAGGTTGACAAAAAAGGCGCACTTTTTATGTGGAAGTTAAAGCAATTGAAAGAAGAACATAAGTAACATGAAGCCAATACTTGCCCGTCTGCGCCGCAATCAACGTCATCATAAAAAACTGTATTTCTTACTTCTTTTTATTCTTGGAATAATTCTTTTCCTCCCTGTTTTTTATCAGATAAACCACAAAGAATTTAGATCATTGGGGTTAGTTGGTGTATTTTTGCTTAATTTAATTGGAAGTGCAACAATTTTCTTACCAACCCCTGCTTTCCTATCAGTAGGAATTTCTGCAACTACAACTAATCCCCTTCTTGTAGCTTTTGTTGCAGCACTTGGAGGTGCAATTGGTGAGGGAACCACTTTTCTTTTCGGATATACTTCAAGTAAAGCTTTTAATCTTGAGAAACACAAAAGCTTGAAGCGCTTTAAAAAGAAAGTATTTGATAGATGGGGTGGAATTGTCATACTGTTCTTTGCTTTTATCCCAAATCCTCTCTTTGACGGGATAGGTATGGTTGCAGGAATCTCAAAATATCCAATAAAAAGATTCTTGTTCTTAACATTTACAGGAAGACTTTTTCGGTATATTGTAATAGGCTACGTTTCGAGTTATATTGCTCTGAGATGACTAAAGATTATCGCGAAAAAGTATACGAGCTGGTCAGCAAAATCCCTAAAGGAAAAGTTACTACATATGGTGCCATAGGCAAAAAGCTCCATATGTCCCCAAGAACAGTTGGTACAGCACTACATTTAAATCCTTATGAAGGAGAAGTTCCTTGCCACCGAGTTGTAAACAGGGATGGAAGAATTGCACCCGGCTATGCTTTTGGAGGGATTGGAGAACAAAGAAAAAGGCTTGAACGTGAAGGAATTGTTTTTAAAGACGAAACCCACATTGACCTATCAGTTTATTTTGAGAATGTCTAAACAGTCATTGCGAGTGAAATGAAGCAATCTATGAAATATCTATTCAAAATTATCTTTTTGCTTTTTGCTTTTTACTTTTTGCTTGTTAAACCGGTTCATGCTTTTGAAATAAATTCCCAGTCTGAACTTGAAAAACAAACAATGGAAACGATCAATAATAGCGCTACTGGGGAGAGGATTGAGGACTTTCAATCAAACATTCTTGTTCAAAAAGACGGATCAATTAAAGTTACTGAAACTATTAAATATTTCTTTGATTATCCTCGGCATGGAATTTACCGGAACATCCCATTCACAAAATATGATAATGGAAAAAGGTATGATGTCGCCTTCAAATTTGACAAAGTAAGAGATGAAAAAGGCAAAAAATATACTTTATCTACTTCTAAAAGTGGAGAGCAATGGGTACTTAAAATCGGTGACCCAAATCGCACCATCGAAGGAGAACACACATACATCATTTCTTATGAAGCGCGTGGAGAGTTAGGGTATTTTTCCGATCACGATGAATTGTATTGGAATGTTACAGGTACCGGTTGGGATGTACCAATAAAAAAAGCGACTGCAACGATTACTTTGCCACAAACATTAACAACAGAACAAATAAAACTTTTGTGCTATACAGGTCCAAATGGTTCAACCAAACATAATTGCACAGGCTCAACTGATGGCACAACTGCTACTTTTACAACTACCCTCTTTCTCAATTCCTCAGAAGGGCTAACATTTGTTGAAGGCTTTCCAAAAGGAATTGTTGAAGTACTAAAACCTGAAGTTTTTGTTCCATTTTTTGATAGGTGGTATGGAAAATTAACTCTCCTTGGAATTCTAATTGCCGCTTTCCTTTGGTATATAGTGCTACCGGTATATCTGATCTTAAAGTGGTATAGGCATGGCCGTGATCCGGAAGTTGGAATTGCTGTAAGAGCAACTTTTGACCCACCAAAAGTTGGGAAAAGGTTCCTAACGCCGGCTGAAACTGGAGCTTTAATAGATGAAACGGTAAATAACCGCGATATTTTCTCATCCATAATTGATCTTGCAAGACGGGGGTATCTTAAAATTTCAGAACCTAAAAACAAAGAGTTTCATCTCTTAAAAGACGTCCCAAAGAAAAAAGATTCACTTCTTCCCTTTGAACAAACGCTATATGACGGATTGTTTGAGGATGGAGAAGATGTGGAACTTAAGAAAGTAAAAATCTACACAACCACTGCTGCTGTTCAGAAAGAACTTTACTCACTTTTAGTCAAACATGGTTATTTTACCGAAAATCCAAATACTACCCGGGCAAAATATTATGTACTCGGAAGTCTTGGTCTTTTCACCTTTAATTTTGTTATGGCATTTATAGCTTTTGTGTTTGGCCGTGTCATGCCTAGGAAAACGCTTTTGGGTGCCCAAACCGCAAAACAAGCGCAAGGTCTTAAAAACTTTCTGACATCTCAAGAGAGGCAGCTTAATTTTCAGGGAGAAAAGCAGATGCTATTTGAAAAATTATTGCCATATGCCATGGCTTTTGGCGTTGAGAAACAGTGGGCAAAAAGGTTTGCAGACTTTGATCTAAAAAATCCAGATTGGTATGAAGAGACATCTTCTACACATTTTAATACCATCATATTTGCAAACAGTCTTTCAAATTCCTATTCAAATTTTGCAGTCTCATCAACCCCACCCTCTTCTTCAGGATCTGGTTTTTCCGGAGGATCATCTGGTGGTGGAGGTGGTGGAGGCGGCGGCGGAAGCTGGTGAAAAAATACTATTGATTATCAATAAAACTCAATTATACTAACCTTATGTCTGGTGAATCCGAAGAAAAACTTATCTTAGATGGATATAAACCTCCGAGTTTGCACTATCTCGATCAAACTGAAGACGCGAGAAATGGGATTCTTGAACTCGTGATGAGCGCAGTTGCAAATTCCCCTGATAAAGACCCAATTATGGTTGTTGCGGAAAATTCTAATGTGGCACGTCGAGATATTGATTTAGGGTTTCAAGAACTAATTGATAATCAAACACTAATTATCTCAAATGGAAACTACGGACTATCTTTCGATTAACATTATTTCTTCTGCAGTTTGAATATCTCCTCTACTTCTTTTAAAGTGGTTGCGTCAGTCGGTTTTTTGTCGTCGCGAAAACGCTCAAGCCGCGGGAATCGAAGAGCATAACCAGCAACGTCTACATCGAAAGCAGAGCCCGATTTTGAGGCCTTCATAAGCCTTCCCGCAGTATGTATAGGGGAACGTGTCAATTCATCAGCTCGTATCTCAACTACAATTTCAGGCGTTATCCAAACATCAGGCTCCAACCACTTATCAACCTCATAAAGTGCGGGTTTTGTTTTGGATTTTAGTTTATCCCCTCTTTTGGCCAATTCCTTCCACTCCTCATCAGTAAGCCCGGTTCCAACTTTTGCTATTGTCATAAATTTATCCTGCTTTTCATCATAAATTCCGATAAGAAATGCACCAATTCCAAAGCTCGTCCTTTTTCCTCGGCCATAATAATAGCCCATCACAACACAATCTATAGTGTCGTCAAGTTTTGACTGATATGACCTTTTTAACTTGATCCAATTCCAGCTTCTTGCCCCTGCCTGATATGATCCATCAAGCTTTTTAGCAAGAATACCTTCAAGACCATCAGCAATACACTTGTCAAAATAGTTCTCGATTTCTTTCCCGTTCGAGAATTTCTTTTCATCGGAAGGATAAAGAACTGCACCCTCGTTCATCAAGTTTTTAAACCCAGCTCTCCTCTTTTCGTAAGTTTCTGAAATCATATTCTTTCCATCTAAATAAAGTAGATCAAAAACCATATACTTGAGGGGTATTTTTCTGGCCATTTCCTCAATATCGTATTTTCTTTTTCGCTGCGAAGTAAGTTGAAAAGGAAGATATTCGTTGGTAGTAGGATTATATGCGATTGCTTCCCCTTCAAAAATTGCCTCGTCTGCTTTCACCTGTTCAATAATTCCCGCCTCAATATCTGGGTACATAAAAGTTACTTCCTCAAGTCCACGGGTAAAGAGAGTCACTTCTGACTTCTGACCACTGACTTTTGACCTCTTAAAATGTGCTTGTATACGAAAACCATCAAATTTTGGTTCAACTGCACACTCACCAATTTTGTCTATTATTTCTTGACCAGATGAAAGCCTTTCAGCACGTGCCATAAGAACTGGTGTGCCAACAGTAGGTTTTGTAGAGTTAAGACCCTCTACTCCCTTTTCTTTTATCAACTTGCCGATGTATCCAAGGTCTGGTCTTATGTTGTATGCCTTTTCAATTATAGGACGAAGCGATTTGTCTCCCTTTAGCATCCAGGACAAAGAATCCAAAACCGTCATGTCAGAAAAACCAAGTCTTAATTTGGCGACCGGAATTCGCGCAATATATCGGCAGGATAGAGGATCTGCTGATTTGAGTAAATTGGATAGTGTATTAGTTTTTTGTTCAACACTTCCCTCACCGCTTATTTTTGCAATCTTTTCTAACTCGCTGTAAACCTCTGAAATTGAGATTTGAGACTTGAGATTTGAGAATTTCGATGCTAGCAGTTCCGCTAGCTCTCCGATATCTCCAATTTTCTTAAAATCCACTGAAACTGATTTTTCATCAATTTCATATGCAACTGATAGGGCCTTTATTATCATCTTATCGGCCATGCCAAATTCGACATTAACATATAAAGGAACCACCCTGCCCTGCAAAAGATACATAACTTTATCAAAGTCATTTGCTGGCACTTCTTTAAAAAGTTCTGCCAGGAGTAGAATCATGTCATTTCGTGACGCAGTCTTTTCTAGCTTTTGGAGATAGATGGAAAAGTCTTTAAATGTCATTTAAATATTGGGACTATTGGAGCTATCATTATATGATCGTCATTATGCTTAATTTCATGCGTTGTTTTCCATTCTCCTGCCAATACGAGCTTATCTAAAAGTTCTGGGTGGACAATTTCATCGGTATCTGTGTCAACTATTGCAACTTTAAAACTGTCGCCAATTAGCCCTTCCTCGTCAAGCTCCCCTGGAAAAAAAGCTTGAGATGTATGTGGATAGTCAAACATTATATCAATCTGATCGACTGTAAATGGGGATAGTGCTCCAGCAAGATAAGCCTTTTTCCTCGCGTTATTTGCATTCTCTACGCTTCCATCTTTTACTGCTGGTGGCTTTCTGTATTCTTCAGACATTCCACCTTCACTAATCATTCTAAAAAAATCGACGCTTGCAAAAGTACCATCTCCTACCTTTGCAGTACTACCAATTACAACATGCTCTGCTGGTGCAAGGTATCTATGAGTATCAAATTTCTCTCTATCTTTATCTATCCCATCTGTTACTTCCATATGTTTTGCCATCATGTGGCACAGGCTTCGCCTATGCCATTAAATATTTAACTCCTTTGGTCTTTCCTTTCTTGACGATTATACCTTTTTTTACCAAATCTTGTACCTCACGAAGAACAGAATCTTCTGATATATCAGGAAAAAGGCTCGAAAATGATTTATTTTCTAGATATCCGATCTCCTGCATGTATTCTATGAGTTTTAGTTGACGCTCAGTAAGCATAACCGGTGCGCCTCCGAGTTTTTCTTTGAGCTTGCTATCTATTGAGATATGCTCAATTTTTTCTTTTATCTTTGAAAGTTCAATAGCAAGACACTGCGTAAAATATTCAAGCCAGAAGGTAACATCCCCATTGTGCATAGCAACACTTTGAAGCGCTTTATAATATTCCTCTGCATTTCGGTCAAAATGCTCCTCAAGAGAGAAAAATTCACGGATATCATACCCATCTGAAAAAAGAACCAACATCGAAAGTGCTCTTCCTACTCTTCCGTTCCCATCCAAAAAAGGATGAACGCGTACAAATTCATAGTGAACAATCCCAGCCTTTAGTACGGGGTGGATTTCTTTTTCCTCATGTATAAATTCGATAAGATCTTTCATCTGCCACTCTACTTCAACAGCGTGAGGTGGACGGAAAGAAACGTCCCCCGTTATGCTATTTCGTATAACAACTTCTTTCTCGCGGTATTTTCCAGAAACATCCTCATCTAAAATTTTCTCAACAACAAGCTTATGAAGATCAAGAATTGTTCCTTCGTCGATTGTTATATTTTTTTTGTCCCCTATGTATTCGACAACTTTTCTATAGTTAATAACCTCTTGAACATCACGGTCACGCGCAACAACCCTTTCACCATCAAGCACTTTTTGTACCTGCGTCAAGGAGAGTTCATTTCCCTCTATGTGCGTTCCGTAATGAGTTGTGCGAAGAATAGCCTCATCCTGAAATCTTTTTTCCCAATAAGGCAAAAGGGGGGCGTGCTCAATAACTTCCTTTGCGGCTTCTATCTCGCCGATATTTTTTAGAATTTTATTTGTAATTGAAAAGGCTGGACGATACATAATTTAGTGAATAGTGATTAGTAAATAGTGATTAGTCAGTTGTATATTTATTTACTTGTAGTATTATATCAAGGTATGGCCGCACTTAAAACTTCAAACCTCAAATTCACCATCGAATTAGTTAGGCAAATGCTGACTTTAGCAACTGCTGCTTTTGGACTTGTTGCAGCACTTGCCTGGAACTCTCTTATACAAGAATTTGTAGATACATATATCAAAAAGTGGCTTCCAGGGGGCGGAAAAATAACATCACTTGCCATTTATGCGGTTGTCATAACTATTATTGCTGTCCTTGTAACGTATCAATTATCCAAAGTTCTCCGCCGGCTCGAGGCTAAAGAAGAGAAAAAATAAATTATGATATATTAGCGACATGTCGCTTATATCTCTCAAACTCAAGAACTTTAGAAATCACAAAAACGCAACTTTCACCTTCCCATTAACCACCGTAATCATAGGTCGAAATACCGTTGGTAAGACCTCAATTTTAGAGGCAATCCAATTTTTGTCCCATGGCAAAAGTTTTAAAGCAGAGAGGGATATGGATATCATAACCGAGGGACATGATTTTGCCAGAATTGAGGCAAAGGTGACAGAAGAAGATGGAACGGTAGCGCTTACTGGAATACTTGCAGTTAAAGAGAATAGATTTTCAAAGAAATTTTTAGTAAATAATGTAGCCCGTCGTCAAATAGATTTTACCTCACGCTTTCCATCTGTTCTTTTTACCCCTGAGGATTTAGAAATCATAACTGATTCCCCTTCACTAAGACGCAATTACATTAACTCTGTATTATCCCAAACTGACAAAAAATATCGTATGAGCATTGGTATTTATGATAAAGCTTTGAGGCAAAGAAACCGTATGTTGTGGCTTACTCGCGAAGGAAAAAAGTATTTTTCTCCTGCTGATTTTGAGTATTGGGACAATATTTTGATAATCAATGGAGGAATAATAACCGACTTTCGTGAACAACTTGTAAAGTACATTAATGAGCACAAGAAAGAAGTTTTCCCATTCACTATTTTTTATGATAAAAGTACGATTTCTCGTGAGCGGCTAGATAAGTACCATGATGCTGAGCGAGCGACAGCTACAACACTTGTCGGGCCCAATAGGGATGACTTTTTCTTTCGGTTTGAAGGAACGGAAAAGCCAATTTCCGAATTTGGATCTCGTGGAGAACAGCGTCTTACCATCTTTCAAATGAAAATCCTTGAAACTTTTTATATAAAGGAAAAAACAAACGTCACTCATACCCTACTTTTGGATGATATCTTTTCTGAACTTGATAACACAAATATTCATAGAGTCCTTGATCTACTGCCCCATCAGCAGACAATCTTAACAACTACTCACAAAGAATTCGTCCCTAAAAAGATTTTAGACAAGGAAGATGTAGAAATTATCGAATTGTAAACAACATCTTTCCTTGCCAGTGGAATATCGCTGGTGAGTTCAATTCTTAGCATAAGCCCAACTTTTAACTATGGTAATTATAAAGAGAATAGTAAAAACAAGCATTATCAAATATAATGGATTAGTAATAACCAATAGTAAACACACCAACGTGTTTAATCCAGCAATGATTAAGCCTACAACAAGACCAAAAATTCTTCTTTTAATATAAAACACCCAGCCAACCACACCTAGAACCAGTATTAATACTGCAAAGATGGACCCAAGTCCCGCCCATGAAAAAAAATAGATAATCCACCCAATTGGAGAAATTAATAACATCCACCCAAATGCTTCAACTCCGCATCCCCTTGCTGTAATTAAGCTGCACGAAGAACTATAGAGATAAATAACTGCAGCAACTATTACATTTATATAAAATACTGAACAAATTATTTTGAATTTCAGAGGAAGCTCTCTTACATAAAAAAATGTCGATGAGTTATCTAAATCTTTCTCAACAAATGTATCTTTAGAAATTTGTTTTACATATGTCATACTAGCAACTCTTTCATAACTTTTGGTATTTCATCGGATAAATCCGAAGCATTGAAGTAAAGCCCCATACTCTTTTCTAAACTCTCTCCTGCTTTTTTATTGATATAAGAAGCAGCACATGAGGCAAGATAGGCGTCATTTTTGGAATATAAAGCGGCTGTTAACCCTGCTAGGACATCCCCCGTCCCTCCTTTTGTCATACCAGCATTTCCACCACTAACTTTTACCGTTTCGTTGGGGCTCGCAACGATATCAACTTCACCTTTTGAAAGGATAACGATGTTATATTTTTTGGCCATTTCAGGTACTGAGATTTCAGTTGGCCCTACACCAAACAACTTCAAAAACTCTCCCTTGTGGGGAGTGACGATTGTTGTTGGTGGTAATATGGAAGGATCTATTGTCTGAAGACTTCCCCCATCAACTACCCATTTTTTATCCTTATATTTGGTGAGTAGACTCTCAGTGAGTATTTTCGTGTCATCATCCCCTTCTTGCTGACCGCTCTCCCGCGGCATTCCAGGTCCAATCAAAATACAATCTGCCTCTGCAATATAATCATCGATTTTTTCACGAGGGATAACAATTCCATTTAAGAATTGCTCTTTCATCTTAGTCACAATCTCATTATTCTCAGAAGTAGAAGCGTAAAAAACCATATCAACGATTCTGGAAATCGTTGTGAGAGGCCAGATACTTGCTGCATGAAATAATTTACTACCGGCAATTAACATTACTTTACCATTCTGGGCTTTATGAGAAGATGAAGCGGGAATATATAACTTCTTAAGTTCTTCGGGATTAAACTCTAACATGTATTTATTATAAGTTCTCAGTTCCTATTTCACAATTTTCAGTTAGTTCTCAGTTTTTCAATTTTGAAAAATGGAAATTGAGAATTGAAAATTCCGTGAAGTTAACCTGAACGGAGTCTAGCCCTGCACTACAGTTCCTTCAAATTTCTTTCCTTCCATGTAATTTGTGAGATTTGTAAAGTTTGTTCCTTTTAAAATTACAGTTGTAAGACCCATTTCTTGTGCTTGCCGTGAGGCAACTGGATCAAATGGTGCATTCATTCCTGGAGTCCATTTATCCCCAACTAATTTTCTAAATTCTTTCCATGTGCAGGTTTCTATTTTTTTTGCTTTCGGATTTTTTCGTGGATCGCTCGTATATGCAGCATCTATGTTACTTAAGTTAACAATTTTTGCTACGTCATAATCTTCACAAACCAAAACCGCACAAAAATCAGTAGACCATCCAGGCTTCCAACCTGCTGCAACCACAACCGGTTCATTAACTTTTCTTATGATTTCATAGTGCTTAATAAGATGAGGGTGTGCGATATCGCGAAATATGGTTCTGATCAGTTGTGCATTAAGTCTTGTTGCGTGAATTCCTAACCAGTCAAGATCCTCATGAGTTAATTCATGTCCCAAAACCTCCTCCCCAGCATCCCGGTAATGCCGTGCAATTGTTCCACCACCAACTACTATAAAAAACTGCAAATCCGGATTTTTCTTGAGACTTTTTCGAATGAAATTATTAAAATCTTTTAAAAAAGCTACGTTAAGACCGCCTTCAGGAACTACGAGTGAACCACCGAGGGAAAGTACTATTTTTTCCTTTTTATTGGACATATTAGGTTCGACTTTTGCCACTATAGCAAAAACAAAATATATTCTCAACTTCCAAAAGTATGCTTTTGGTAACGCCTTGACACGAAAAAAAATATCTGGCATAGTGTTACATATGGCATCTAGTAAATCCTCTGGAAAAATGACAATTGGCTCTATTATCATGAATACTCCCCTCCAAACAATTGGCTCAAAACTTGTTTACGTACTCTTACTTATTGCATTTTTAGTTATTGGATATTTACTTGGAAAAGTTGAAGCATTGCAAAAATCACCCGTTGCTGTTGCTCCGGCTCCGGCTGCTCCGGCTGCCCAACAACCTGGAGCACCCGCTGCACCAAATGCCGCTGATGTTATCAAAAAACTTGCTACACCCCGTCTTCCGATTAAAGGGGATAAGAATGCTAAAGTTAAAATTGTAGAATTTGCTGACTTTCGATGTCCATTCTGCGAGAAATTTTATTCAGATAGCGAGCCACAAATCTTAAAGGAATACGTTGATACCGGTAAAGCAAGTTTTGAATTTAGAAATTATGCATTCTTAGGACCTGCTTCAACAGTAGCTGCAAATGCTGCCGAATGCGCTAATGATCAAGGTAAATTCTGGGAAATGTATGATTATTTGTACAAAAACCAACCACCTGAAAGTGATACCAGCATGTATACATCTGACAATCTAACATCAGGTGCTGCTACTGCAATTGGACTTAATACTGACCAATTTAAATCTTGTATGGATACAAAAAAGCTTGATAAAAATCAGGCAGACGATCTAGCCCTTGGTCAATCAATTGGAGTCAGCGGCACTCCGACCTTTTACATCAACGGAGTACAGCTAGTTGGAGCACAACCCTATGCTTCTATAAAAGCAGTTATCGACCAAGAATTAGCTAAAAAATAAGGTGAAACACCCCATATTCCTTCTCGGAATACTCATCCAGGAATCAAAACAGCGTAATTTTCTATTAAAATCCATTTTAATTGGATTGATATATCTTATTTTTGCCCTTATTCTTTTTGACTACAGAACATATGAAAGTGTTATTTCGCAGGGATATTCATTTGCAGCAAAATTAAATATTTGCTGGATTATATTTATTGGATCTTTTTCTATTCTTGGGATTCGAGATTCAATTTTGGTAATAATTATTTCTTTACTTTTTGGAGTAAATCTGGAATTGGTTCTCCGAAAACTTAAATTTCTTAAAAAAAGAGGGGGACTTCATATCACTTTTGGAGCTGGATTACTTTCACTGGTTGCTGCCGGGTGTGCATCCTGCGGTCTTTCTTTTGCATCAGTTCTTGGAATTGCAACTATGATAAGCCTTCTCCCTTTTCATGGCCTTGAGCTCTATATCCTTTCGATTCTCATTCTCTTAACGTCTCTTTTAGCCAACCTTCAAACACTAGTTGTTGTTTGCAAACTCAAATAGATTATTTTTGACAGGTGGTACAAAAAAATGTTCCGCGTCCACCTAAATAGATTTTTTGAACAATACCCCCATCGTCCCTACTACAAGGCTTATTTTTCTTACCATACACGAGAAAATGAAGCTGGTATTCTCCTTTTTGACCCAAAACGTCAACAAAATTGAGCTCTGAAGATCCTCTGTATTTCATCGCATTTTCCAAAACTTTTAAAATTGATTCGTACAAAATATTAATCTCTGCTTCATTTAAACTCGATGTCTTTCTCCTTGGATCAATTCTTGCCTCAAAACAACTGTCATTTGCATAAATATTTCCTATTCCTCCGATCTTTTGCTGATCCATAAGTAATACTTTTATTGGTAAATTGGATTTCATGACTATTTGCTCAAATAGTTTTTCAGTAAGTAAAGGAGTGTCGGATCCTGGTGAGGGAAATGGTTCCGGACCTAGAGTTTTGAAGAATGGCAAACTTTTGACCTCATCATGAGGCAAAATTTTCATCCAAGCAAAACCTCTAACTTCTTGAAAGTATAAATGTGAATCCTTTTCTAAAATAATATCAACTCTTGTATATTTATTAGGAACTTTTGTGGGTTTTGGTTTTAATACTTCAAGATTTCTATTTGTTTTATCTCTATAAATTAACTGACCGGTTAGCTTTATGTGAAATGCTATATCATAGCCGTTTGATAATTCGAGGACTATTCCTTTAGCATACCGTTTTATCTCAACTATTGTTGCTCCAATAATATTCTTTGGCTCTCCAGTCAAAAGACGGGCATCAATTACTTCAACATCCGTTATTTTCCTTCCTTTAACAAATTTTTGAAGACCTAATTTTAACGTCTCGACCTCTGGCAACTCAGGCATTGTCTACTACCTCCCTGATTTTCCTATCAAATTCCTTTTGTGAGAATTTTTCAGCTCTTTCTACACAATCGTTTTGGTTTAATGTCATATTTTCAAATTTTAATATAGCTCCATTTAAACTCTCTGGCGTATTTTCGTTGTAAAAAACACCAGTTTTACCCTCAATAACGGTCTCTTTCACTCCACCGGAAGCGTAGGCTATAACAGGAGTTCCGACCCCCATTGCCTCAACAGGCGTTATCCCAAAATCCTCATCGTATGAAGCAAATACAAATGCTTTTGCGTTGGCTAAAAGCTCAAACTTTTGCTCATCACTCACCTCCCCTACAAATTCGATATTTTTGCGTGAAAGTTTGCGCAACGCATCCTCAATTCCAGCAAATCCTTTACCAAAAATCTTAAGTGGCTTCCCATTTTCATTAAATGCTTTGATAATTACATCAATACCTTTTGAAGCTGCAAGTCTACCGCCGGTAACATAGTAGCTATTAGTTTTTAGCTGGAAGCTATTAGCAACTACATTTGGAACTGCAACCGGAGGATAGATAACTAATGCATCCCGGCGATAGAACTTTTTAATTCGTCCCTTTATTTCTTCAGAATTTGCGATGAATACGTCAACATTTTTGGAAGCATTAAAATCCACAATTCGAAGCGCGTTAAATCCGACAGCAGCCATAGCTCTTATGATGGGATTTTTTGGCATATTTCTGCCAGTTTTATAGCCATATAAGTATCGTGGGGGGGTATGAGTGTAACAGATAAGTTTTCCTTTTTTGTGGTGGACAAGATTTGGGAAATATGCACCGGTTTGACTAACAATAACCGCATCATAATGGGTTAAATTTAGTTTTCTAAATGCAAATGGAGACAAAAGTCTTAATGGGGAGATAAGTTTGTGCCTACCAGGAATTGAGTTAAGCCAGGTGGTTTTGATCGTATAATTTTCAAATCTTTTCTTGTGTGGTCCAAGATATTCTGGAGCGTATAAAGAAGTATATATATCTGCATCAGGATAGAGCTTAATAAGCGCTTCTAGAACCCGCTCTGCCCCACCGTATTCCTTAATATAATCGTGAACAATTGCTACTTTCATTATGTTAACTCAAATGTTATATGTTAGAACTCAAAACTGCAACTTGAAAACTTTAAATCTTGCTCTTTCCTTTCAAGGTTAAAACACTTGAGTTTAGCATTCTGCAAATTTCGTTGAGTTCATTTAACAGTTCGTAGCATCGACTTGATAGTTCGCCATAAGAGTCTTTCAAAAGACTTAGCCAATACTTTGATTCGTTAGCTGATTTTAAGGCAATTTCATAATATTTTATAAATTCTTTTCTAGAACTTGATGCTTTTGCTTCAATAATATTTGCCCCAATTGAGGTAGCAGATCTCAAAAGTTGATCGCCGATTGACCAAAATGCTCTTTTATTGGGAAGACTGTTTATAAACTTTATTATCTCAATAGAGAAATCGTATGTCCTTATTTTAAGATCATTAGATTTCATCTTAATTGTAGCTCTGACATTTGAATTCTGAGTTCTGAATTCTTCTTTGACTCGTCAAAGAAGTTTCATCTGTCCCTTACCTTTGTCTGTCACTTTTCCATCCTTTCCAAAAATTTCATCCAATCTTCTTGGCAATGTGTGAAATTCCTCTTTGATAAGCGCATTTTTAAAGTCATCAAGCTGTATCTCTTCCATTCGGGAAGCTTTTAGGTCAAAAACAAAGGGAACGTCACGTACAATTGTAGCCAATTTGTAGGCAATCATACATGCTTCATGCCCTTCTATCAGTCTGTCTGCTAACTTTTTGTTTTTGGTTGCTATTGCGTCCAGATTTTTATATATATTTTCAACTGATCCGTATTCATTAATAAGATTTGCTGCAGTTTTGGGGCCAATCCCGGCAACTCCTGGGTAATTATCTGAAGCATCACCCTGAAGTGCTTTAAGATCAATAAACTGTGATGGTTTAATACCGTATTTTTCCCGCACTTTCTCCGCATCCATTATAGAAACTTCTGAAATTCCCTTAATAGGCATAAATACTTGTGTATCATCGTCTACTAATTGGAGCATATCTCTATCCCCTGTCACGATATAGGTAAATATTCCTTTTTTGTTAGCCGCATCACTTACTGTTCCGATAATGTCATCTGCCTCGTATCCGTCTACTGCGTATGTTGAAATCCTTGCCTTTTGGAGAATCTCTATAATTTTGCCAAATTGATCTGATAGGTCCGATTCCATTTTTGGACGTTGAGCTTGATACCCAACATACAATTGTTGACGAAATGTAGGCTTTGGACGGTCAAAAGCTATGACAATATACTGTGGGTTAAGTTGTTGAATTACTTTTAGAAGCATTGAGAAAAAGCCGTATATTGCACCAGTTGAAGCTCCGTCTTTTTTGGCAATAAATGGCATCGCGTGATAGGCACGATGAACTATTGCGCTACCATCAACAAGGAGGAAAATTTCTTTCTTTTCTGACTCCATAACCACAATTATATACTACAAAACAATGAGTTGAAGAATAGGGTTTAGGGTATAGGGTTTAGTTAAAAAAAGATAACTAGATATGGAAAGGGCCGCGATGAACGCGGCCCTTAGGGTTGAATTGATTTGCATGGGATAGATGGCGGGCTGCAGTCCCACCTCCATCCCTCGCCAGCGAGAAGAGGTCAGCCGGCGCCGAGGGCGCGGGCATGCTGGTTCCGCGTCGAGAAGGCCTCGGGGTTCCATTTCGCAGCGCCTACGGCTACGAATAGAAGCACGATGCCAAGGACGAGGAACGGCGAGTTCGCAAGAGGGGCTTCGGCAACAGCCTGATTCCACTTCTTGTCGAGCGCGGTAGTCTTCGAGTTGTCAGCCGGTGCCGTGATGGTGCCGATGCCAACCTGAGATCCGAGAGCGTTGATGCCAGCGTCAGTTCGAGTCGCAGTCGTCGCATCCATGGCATGGAGTTGACAGCTGCCGGCACAGATCGCCGGATCGAGAGCGTTGGTGTACATGTTGTCGTTGTTCAGAACGAGACCGCCTCCAGCCGCAACGGCCGGGATGAACGGTTCACTGATCTGGACGGAGTCGCCGCGAGCATGTTGTACAGCTGCGGTGTAACGGTCGACGGTGTCAGCCCACGAAAGGTTTCCGAAGCGGATACCCTTCGCGGACGGGTCGATGGTCGTTTTGATCCAGTAAGCCTGGCCCGTGCTAAGCGTCATCTTCGTCGTCGCGCCGAGGACGTTAACCCCTGGCGGGAGGATCTGGGTGTACTGCTTGCTCGTGTCGTCCCGGCCGTAGATGGCCGTCACGATCGCGTTATTCGTCGCGTCAGGAATCTTCCCGGAGATGTCGGTGCCCTTGACGAAACTGAAGCTGTTACCGCTCGCGCCCGCTGAGGTGATCAGCGACCAGCGAGAGTTCAGCGTGTAGGAGTTCGGGTGACCAGTGCTGTCGTTCAGGAAGTCGACGTTGTTGACGAGGTCACTTGCGGGTGCCCGCGACACGTTGATCGTGTTGATCTTCATGTAGTAGCTGCCCAGGACTTCCTTGATGTAGGAAGCGTTGATGATGCCCTTCGCGTTCGGGTCGTTTGCGCCAGAAGCCGTCGGCAAGTCCGAGGCGCCGGGTGAGAGCGAGTCGTAGAACGGAAGGGAAGCAGCAGTCAGGGAATCGACAGCGCGAGCGAGGCCGACAGGGAAGGCATTGAGCGGGTTGCTCGTGTCTGCATCGTAAGCCGTAAGAGACGTCGCGTTGATGTCGCCAGGAAGGTAGCGGATTGGTACGGCGGCGGAACTGGCAGGTGCCAGGTCGGCGGCGCCGAGGGAGACGTGCGCGGATGCGCGGTCGAAGGTAGGTGCGGCGATGGATGTGCCGTTGTCATTGCTAAAGAGGCCGAAAGCTGCAGCGCTGAGCGCGATGCCCAGGATAGCTGCGAGCAAGCCTCCTCCAAGGAGCTTCAAGACTTTAGTCACTCAGCCCTCCTTTAAGGGATTTTTTTTGGTGACTTGGCTTCGCTCTTGTTTTGGCCGGCCAAATGGCCGAGGATGAGGCTTGCGGCATCCACTGGGGAGCGCAAGCACAGAATCAGGACCACGTGATCGTATCGTTAGACATTTCCTCCTTGTCGATTGTCGTCTTTCCAATCCACTCTATTGGTGAAGACTTTATACCGCGAAAATTTTTAGCAGCAGAAAGCCTTCACCAAAGATAAATACAATTCATTTTTCATGCAAATCAATTTTCAATGTGCGTCATTTCCAATAGAAAAACGCGCGCATAGTGCGTTTGCTACAAAAAATGAACTAATAATGGAATTGTATGCCTAAATTATGGGGTTTTCAACAGTTTGGGTGACTTTTCGACCGTACCGCTCTTTAGAAAGACGGATAATATCATCCCGGTTTTCATTCTTAAGACTTGGAAGGGGAAGTGTTTTTGCAGCAAATGGAAGAGAGGTCATATTATCAATTGATAATTTCATGACTATTTCATGCTTTCCGAGCGACACTAAATCGTTTTGAGAGTAAATATCCGCATATTCTTTTGTCAAAAGTGATGCATCCCCAGCTCCTGTTACAAAGGAAATAAGTGTTCCTGCGTTTCCAAAAATTGATTTTTGGATCGTAACATCAAGCTGATCTATATATTGGTTAGCAAGAGTTATAGCAAGTCTGTATTTTCTAGCCTCAGAAAGAATTTTGATGAAAGAACTTGTCGCAAAATTTTGGAACTCGTCTACATACAGAAAAAAGTCTTTTCGATCCTCTTCTTTTTGAAATGCTCTATTCATGGCTGAAAGCTGAATTTGGGTAATGATCATAGCGCCAAGAAGCGCTGCGTTATCCTCTCCCAATTTTCCTTGAGAAAGATTAAGAAGCAATATTTTCCCGCTATTCATAATGTCTTCCAGATCAATAGATGACTTAGGGCTTCCAATAATGTTTCTGATCATTTTTGAACTAACAAACTGCCCTACTTTGTTTTGAATCGGAGAAATTGCCTCAACTCTCAACTTATCGGTCATTTTGTCAAACTCTTGCTGCCAGAAGGCTCTTATTACTGGATCTTGAATTTGCGGGACTACCCTATCCCTATACTGCTTATCTGAGAGTATCTTGAGAGCATCAATAAGTGTTGTGTTTGGAATTTCAAGAAGTGAGAAGATGGTGTTTCGGAGAATATATTCAAGCCGTGGTCCCCATGAATCAGCATAGATTTTTGAGAAAATAGATACAATTCCACTGGCAATAAGATCCTTGTGCTGTTTGTTTTTTATTTCCAAAACATTTAAAGAGAACGTCCGCTCCGTATCAAATGGCTCAAGGTACACAACGTCGTTGAGTCTTCTTTTTGGAATGTAATCCAAAACTGTCTCGCACAAATCTCCATGAGGGTCAATAATCCCAATACCACGGCCTTTTCTGATGTCATCAATAGCCATATTGGCAATAAGTGTCGATTTTCCGGCTCCGGTTTTTCCCATAATATAAACATGCTTACGGCGGTCAATATCCTTTATTCCAAAGATAGTATTTTGATTCTTAAATTCGGTCGCGGCGAAGAAGTTAACATTTTGCTTCTCATCTTCCGTCATATTATTTGCAGCCGGAATATTTTCAGGAGGCTCACCAGCTAGCGTTTTGCCCCAAGAGATATTTTTAATACCAGACAACATTTTACCGGCCGGGTGCCAAAGAGTTGCTAGTTCTTGAGCGTTGAGGATTTGATTTCGACGCTCAAGTAACGTGGTTGATCTTGTGTGAATTCTTTTTAGAAGTCTTCCTTTATTAACCAGTGGGCGCTTGAATTTGAGGTGATTTCCCTCCCCAGATGAGAAACTTCCAAATGTTCCTGCCACATTATGAAGATAATGGTATGGATTTTCAGTTTCAGTTGCGGCAATGAGTCTGATTAACGTTTTTCCACCCTGAAACTGTGTCTTTGTAGCAACAGCGCTAGCCGAAACAGTCCCCTCTTTTGATGTGGTCCCGTCTGAATTCACTTTTGGTTGAGTAGAAGCAATTGCATGAGACTGCCACGGAAATGAGGCTGGTGTGACCAAGATCTGGATGCCGATATTTACCCCTGCTTGCTGCTTTGCCAAAAATCCAATGAGGGACGCTATCGGATCAACGTCGCTAAAATCTTTATAGGTTTTGAGGGGATAATGATACGTCTCTTCAAGCTTCAATTCACCAACTTCTTTATTTTTTGACTTCATAATACTCTCCATCGGATCAGTGGTCTCTGCAATAAAAACACGAGGATATGATGAAACCATAAGACTCGTGATAAATGTCTCATGCTCACGAGGCACTACTATATAAAAGTAAATTTTTTGATCGAGTAAATAAATTTCAAAAGAAACGGTACGAGGAGTATGAATGAGCCGCTTAAAAATGCCCATATAATGAGGCAAAAGAGCAGAAAACACTTGCGTAGAGGACTCCAGACTCGTTTCATCGTCTTTAGGGGTTCTTACATGCAAGTAGACAGGGTCTTTCATAAAATTAAGTATATCAGTTTCAAATGTAATTCGGGTAATACGTCCTTATTAGGAGGTTTTTTTGATTATGGTCTTGGTTCCTTTCATTATTTTCTCGAATTGTTCTCCTTCCAATGTCTCTTTTTGGATTAAAATTGAAGCAACCTCATCCAATTTCTTTCTATTTTGTTTAAGTGCAAGAACAGCTCTTTTATAAGCTTCATCAATGATGAATGAAACCTCGCGGTCGATTGCAGTCTTCATGGATTCTGAAATATTTTGGTTTTCCCCAAACATATTTGGTTCATTTGGCTCCATATTTACCGGTCCAAGTCTACTCATGCCATATTCAACAACCATAGTACGAGCTACCTCAGTTGCTTTCTCGATGTCATTTGAGGCACCAGTTGTCACCTCGGCAAAAATAAGGTCTTCAGCAACTCGACCCCCAAGCATTGTTGCAATTTGCTCTAGTAATCTTGTTTTTGTTTCGTGCACTCTATCAAATTGAGGTGGAATAAGCGTGTGACCCAAAGACATTCCACGACCGACAATTGATATTCTATGAACAGGGTCAGCCTTAGGCATGGCGTAACTTACAATTGCATGACCTGACTCGTGATAGGCTGTAATTTTCTTGTCTTCATCAGTTTGAAGTCTCTTTTTTTCCGGTCCCATCTTAACTTTTGTAGCAGCTTCCTCTAAATCATCCATATTAATGGTCTTTCTATTTGAACGAGCTGCCAATATGGCGGCTTCATTTAACATATTTTCAAGATCAGCTCCTGAATATCCAACTGTTCTTTTTGCTACACTTTCCCAATTAACTTTAGCTATAAATGGCTTGCCTTTTGCATGAATAGCTAAAATTGCTTTTCTTCCCTCGATGTCCGGATACGAAATCATAATTCTTCGATCAAATCTTCCTGGTCTGACTAATGCAGAGTCTAAAATATCCGGTCTGTTTGTGGCTGCAATAACAACCAGTTGTTCTGTTGGTGTAAATCCATCCATCTCAACCAATATTTGGTTTAAGGTTTGTTCACGCTCATCGTGTCCTCCCATCATATTTCCCCCCCGTTGACGTCCTATCGCATCTATTTCATCAATAAAAATGATTGCCGGTTGAGCCTTTTTTGCATTAAGAAACAGGTCACGAACTCTAGCCGCACCAACTCCAACTAACATTTCCATAAATTCAGATCCGGCAATAGAGTAAAATGCTACCTTTGCCTCACCAGCAACAGCCCGGGCCATAAGAGTTTTACCGGTTCCAGCCGGCCCAACTAAAAGTACTCCTTTTGGTGTTCTTGCACCCATTTCTGCGTACTTTTGAGGGTTTTTAAGAAAGTCTACAACTTCTGATAGTTCCTGTTTTGCTTCATCAACTCCCGCGACGTCATTAAAAGTTACCTTCGGAAAAACTTTATTAAATGCTTTTGCTTTATTGTTACCAAAAGAGAAAATATTTTCTTGAGCACCACGTGCTTGACGGAAAACAAAATAGAAAAAGCCAATAATAAGAAGAACCGGAAGAAAATTCGCTATAATCCCGATCCATGCGTTAAGTGCTGAAGAATCTTTAATACTAATTTTAACCTTACTCGCATCAACATTAGCGTCTTTAAATACTTCATAAAGTGATGTTCCGGGTTCTTTTTTAGTAGTCGCTTTTTTACCATCCTTATAAAGGATGTCCATTTTATTGTCTGAAACTACAATTTCTTTAATCTTATTCTCTTTTACTTCGGAAAGGGTTTGTGATAGCGAAATATTTTGATCCTGTCCATTATTCGAAAAATCTCCGATCCCAATTGTTAGAAAAAAAAGGAAAAGAATCAAAAAACCATACAAGAAAAGGTCTTTCCAACCAAAACGGAATCCATTTTTTTTACCTTGTCTTTTGATCTTCATGATTTCCTGACCTATTGAGGGGGCAACTTTAAAACCGACCAAATTGTATCATAGTATAGCCTCAATTGCTACTACTTAAGGGAGCGGGTCATATCCACCCTTTGAGAAAGGATGGCATCTTACAATCCGTTTTAAACCTATCAATCCACCTTTTAAAACCCCGTATTTATCGATTGCTTGATATGTATAGTTTGAACAACTTGGTTCAAATCTACAAACACTGTCAGACATAAAAACGGTTTTAAAAATCTCGTTATGGAAAAAAACGGTACGCTGATAGCTCTTTATAAGATGCAAAATAATTTTTTTCACAATGTTTCTCTTTTAGTAAACTCGACAAACGACTCTTTTTGATCTTCCCAATCAACGACAACGTCCGTTACTTGTGCAAAAAATGGTCCTCTTTTGCAAAGCGCTATGAGTTTTTTAATATTATTCTCGTCTCCTTGAAAAACAGCCTCAACTCGATCGTCGCTTAAGTTTCTTACCCAACCAAATATATTCATTTTACGCGCTTTTGAGCGTACATAAGCACGAAATCCTACGCCTTGCACAAAACCGGAAATATATACATGAGCCTGTTTCATAGTAGGAGTTATTTGAGACCCATTTTGAAGCGTACTTCATCAATCGTTTCTCTGGCTAAATTTCTAGCTTTAAAAGCTCCCTCTTCAATAACTTTGTTTACAAATTCCGGATTTGCTTCAAGCTGCTTTCTTTTTTCTTGTATTGGGGCGAGTTCTTCAAAAATCGCTTCAGCCAACTCTCTTTTTATGTCTCCGTAACGAACTCCTTCTCCTTTGTATTGAGTTTCGTACGCATCCCTCTTTTCCTTCCCTTCAAAAAGCTCTACAAATTCAAATAAATTCTTAACTCCCCCCACAATATCGGTCCCTTGTCCCCCATCGGTTGGGATTTTTGCTATTTTTCCTTTAATCTCATCCAACGAGTCAGTTAAATTAATATAACTACCCTCAACAGACTTACTCATCTTGCCAGTACCAGTCAGAGACGGAACATATTCTCCTTTTGTTGCAAACCGTTTTGGTTCTGGAAAGTCGGTTCCGTAGTCTTGATTAAAGCGTCGAGCAATTTCACGAGCCACTTCCAAATGAGGTTCTTGATCAATTCCAACAGGAACCAAACTTGCTTTATATATTAAAATGTCAGCTGCCATAAGAGCAGGGTAATTAAGGAGAGCAAGAGTTACATGATCCGGGTGTTGTTTTACCTTATCTTTATATGTTGGCAGATGCTGCATTTTTGCAACTGTTGCAACTGATGAAAAATAAAATGCGAGTTCTAAGTGCTCATTGACCTCAGATTGCTGGAAAATAATTGATTTTTCAGGGTCAAGACCTGCAGCCAAATAGTCTAAAATGACCTCACGTCTATTCTTTCTCAACTCTTCAACTTGGTATGGTGTAGTAATCGTATGAACATCAGCAACCATATATAAGGTTTCGTAATCAGGATTATCTTGAAGCTCAAGCATTCCCTTTACGGCACCAAGATAGTTCCCGAGATGCAATCGGCCAGTTGCTCTAATTCCTGACAAAACTCTTTTAGTCATAGATGTATTATAGCTCATTTACCTCATTTTTGAACTGCTCTCCGCGGTCTTTGTATGATTTAAACATTCCAAACGAGGCACAAGCCGGGGATAGAAGAACAACATCCCCTACCTCGCTAATTTCTGCCGCTTTTTGCACGATCTCGTGCATATTTTGACAATCTTCAATATAGTTTATAGTTTGTAGTTTATGGTTTATAGTTAGCTTAATCCTTTCCCACTCAATTCCTATTCCAATAATTGCTTTTATCGTTCCTGATTCAGAAATTATCTGTCCAAGCTCTGAAAAGTCAGAATTTTTAGAAGATCCTCCTAAAATCAGAATTTTTGGCTCTTCAAATGACTCGATTGCTGCAATTGCTGTTTCGGGGGTAGTTGAAAAAGAGTCATCATAGTATTTGACTCCCCTAACGAGTCTTACAAACTCAATTCTATGCTCAAGACCCTTAAATGATCTCAAAACCGACAAAATGGATTTCATAGAAGCTCCAGCACAAATAGAAGCAACGACTGCCGCACAAACATTTTCATGATTGTGTTTTCCTATCAGTCCTAACTCCTTTGTTGGCAATATTGCTTCTTCATGTCCATCCATTTTGAGGTAAATTTCATCATCTTTTACAAAACATCCTTGCATAATTTCCTGAAAACGACTGACTTGATACACTTTCCCTATTGTATGGATATCGGATTCATTACTAGCAGGATAATCTCGGTTCACCACGGCAAAATCTGATTCGTCCTGGTATTTGAAAATGTTCCTTTTTGCTTCAATATATTCATATACATCCTCGTGGTAATCTAAATGTTCTGAAGTAACCATAAGCATGACCGCTACGTGTGGGCTTTTTTCAAGGTCAATGAGCTGAAAACTAGATAATTCTAAAACTACTTTAGAATCTGCTGTAACGTTGGATAGAAAACTAAGAGGAGGAGTCCCTATATTACCCCCTAGAAACGCGTCAAACCCCTCTTTTTTGAGCATTTCGTATATAAGTGTAGAGGTAGTACCTTTCCCTTTTGTTCCAGTCACGCCAACTATGGGCGCTGGGCATAAATCAAAGAATAATTTTGTGGCAGATGTTATTTCTACTCCATTTTTTGAAGCCTCTGCTAATTGTGGAGTTTTGGGGTGAAAACCAGGAGACCTAAATACTGCAAAAAAATCTGTCAAACCACCAATTCCTCCAAGCTCAAATTTAATCCCTTTAGCCTCATACTGAGTTAAAATTTCAGGGTCAAAATCCTCCCTCTTTTTTTCATCAAAAATAGTAATTTCAGACTCAGTTAAAAAGTCGGCAACACTCATCCCTTCTATTCCGAACCCCAAAATCGCAACTTTTTTATCATTATATGCATCCATAGTTATAAATTAACATGTTCTGCTGTAATTTCCTTTTTTGTTAGTTCGCTTGCTACTTTCTCAAATTTCTCTTTGTCTCCAGTAGTGTAATATAAATCCTGTCCTTTTTGCTGAGAAAGAATTTTTTCATGCTCCAAAACGAACGCCAATCTTCTAGCAACTGCTCCACCGGAATCGACAATTTTTACCTTGGAACCAACGACTCTTTTAATTTTTTCCTTTAAAAAAGGGTAATGAGTGCAACCGAGGGCGATTGCGTCTACTCCGTCTTTTACAAGTGGCAGTAAATGAAATTTTAATCTCTCTAAAATAGCCGGATCATTAATGTTCCCATTTTCAATCAATTCTTCCAGATTTGACCCACCTACTTTTTCAACAACTATATTAGGCGCAAATTCTTCAATCAGTTTTGCTAGATATGGGCTTTTTGCAGTTGCAGGTGTTGAAAAAACAGCTGTTTTACCTGCTCTTGTCATTCTGGCTATAACTTTTATAACCGGAACTGTTCCTATTATGGGAATATTGTATTTTTTTCTCATTTCATCGATTGTGTAAACAGTTGCCGTATTACATGCAACAACAACTGCTTTTACCTCATTTTTTACAAAAAAATCCATAATTTTTCCAACTCTTTCGATCAATTCTTCTTTAGATTTTCGTCCGTATGGAACGTAAGCCTGATCTGCTACAAAAATTGAGGTTTCATTGGGCAACAGTTTTTGAATTTCTAATAGTATTGAGAGTCCCCCTACCCCCGAATCAAAAACTCCAATTGGTTGAGTGTTCATGTGAAGATATAAACTACTAAAAAATAGTAGCTGGAGTGGGGTTAAGAACCTTCGCTTACGCTCAGAACCTTCCCTATTTTGCTTCTCACAAAAAGGTTGTCCCCTCGACCGATGCGTTACATTTTCAATTTGCAGAAATTGGTAGCTGGAGTGGGGTTTGAACCCACGACCGCCGCGTTATGAATGCGGTGCTACGAACCAGCCGAGCTCTCCAGCCAAAAAATCTGCAAATTGTAAATGAGCGCTGAATGCTGTGCTCGAACCAGCCGAGCTCTCCAGCCATGTCTACTTCTTTAAATTACTAGCCTGTTATTGTACCAAATTCTTGCGGAGGAGGCGAGATTCGAACTCGCGAGTGCTTGCGCACGCATACTTTCCAAGCATGTGGAATGGACCGCTATCCGACTCCTCCTTAGTTAGTTTATAGTTTGTAGTCAGTAGTTTGTAGTTAAAAACAATTTTTGTATTAAGCTATAAACTAACAACTATCTACCATAAACTCGTCTTTAATGTGCGCCCCCGGCGGGAGTCGAACCCGCATCACAGGATCCGGAATCCCGCATTCTATCCATTAGACTACAAGGGCAATTCTTACCCTTGCAAGCTTTGCTAACAAGGGCCGGCTTGCGGAGGGTACAGGATTTGAACCTGTGGAGGGACGAATCCCTCGAGTTTTCGAAACTCGTGCAATTGGCCACTATGCGAACCCTCCAGATACTAATTCGCAGAATATTTTCTTTGCTTTGAAAATTTCATGCGAACCCTCCAATTACTCCCTTCGATGCGCACCCGAGTGGGGTCGAACCACCAACCTCTGGATCCGCAATCCAGTGCTCTATCCATTGAGCTACGAGTGCATGCTTGGTGTATTATAAAACAAAATGACCTATAAAACTAATGTTCAAGGGGGAAATTATGCGCTAACCAGTCACCACTTCTATCCATAAATGATGATTTTACAACCTCCCTATAGGGCAAGTAGCCTATCAAGACACGTCTGACGTGATCCATTGGTACTTCACCTAAAGAAATTTTCAACTCCCCCGGTAACATGTTTTTTGTGCGTACTATAAGAACCTCAACCCCCTCAATTTTCTTAAAATAAAAATCGTACAGTTCTTCCCATATGAAGAAATGGTCTTCTACTTTTATGCCCTGAGTACTAATCCGGTAATGAAAATTTTGAGGTGGAACTGTTGCGAGTGCAATTGAAAAAAAATAAAGAGTTGCTACTACAAACATGAGTAAATATTCAGAGAAAATAAATAAAATGACCTCAATAAGAAAAACTAGTAGAATTCCCGTATAAAAGAATTCTCTGCTTCTTTTACGAAAAGGTCTACCGGGAGCTGACCAGGAAATAAGTGTTTTGACATCAGAATAGGAATGGTGGTCCATGATTCTACTATGTCACAAATACAGAAAAAATTAAAGTTCTTGAAGAGAGGTAGCCTCACCGGACTTGTAGTCTTTAACGTATTGCAAATATCGCTCTGTTGAAGAGAGTCTTTTGTGTCCTAAAACGCGAGACAGAAACACAAGTGAGACTCCATTTTTGAGGTGATGTGCGACAAAAGTATGTCGAAGATCATTAATCTTAACATCTTCAATTCCGGCTTTTTTGAAGTATCTTTCAACTGCATCTCTAATATTTCTTACTAAAAATGGTCTCCCAGTTTTGGTTACAAAAACGTGCGTGTCCTCTGTTTTTGCCCGTGTTTCCATATATCTTTTTAACGCTTCTTTAGCACGTCTATTAAGTGGTACTTCTCGAGCTTCATGTCCTTCATAGGTTCGAATATGAAGAGCATTGTCATTAATATCTTCTACTCTAAGGTTTGCAAGCTCTCCAATCCTAATACCAGTTTGGAGGAGTACCTCAATAATAGCGTAAATTCTTGAGTCAACTGAAGCTGCATCTCTTAATGCTCTATATTCTAGCGGAGACAACATTCTTGGAGGATTGAGCTCATATTTAGGGTGTTCCACTAGCAATGAAGGGTCGTCGGTTACAAATTCATTAACCTTTAAATATCTATAAAATGTTCTTGTGGAATTAAGTTTTCTTGATAGAGATTTTGGGGTATATCCTTCGTTTTTTAGCTTAGTTAGAAATGCTTGGATATCCGTTCCATTAATCTCGTGAATGTTGTTTTTTTCCAATGCTTCGAGAAACTCAATCAATTGCTCGATATCTTTGCCATATGCTAATATGGTTGCGGACGCTCGATTCTTAGTTTTGAGGAAGTCCTGGAATTTTCCATGAGCGTCCCTGAGACGTAAAACGTTGGTCATAATAATTTTTGAACACAAAAGCCTTGTTCCTAAATTTAATTTGAGCCTATAATATCAGTAAACATGCGCGTTGTCAACACAAAAACCATAATCCTAACTTTTATTGCATTATCCTTACTCTTAATTATTAGGAATATAATTGGGTCAATTCTAACTTTGAGGCAAAATAGTCGTATAGTAACTACTTTAAAAGCAAAAGAGCAAGAAGAGAAGCAAAAAAAGCAATTTTTAAAACAACAGCTCTATTTTGTAAATACGCAGCAATTTGTTGAAAATGAAGCAAGAGAAAAGCTTGGGATGGTAAAGCCTGGAGAACATATCGTACTTGCTCCACCCCAAATTGATAAAAAGTCAGTGGAAATACAAATTGATAATTCACCCAATTGGGAACAATGGTGGAGATTGTTTTTCTAATTTTGTTGCGGAGTAAGAAAATCTTGCTCCTGACACTGAGCTTGCCGAATGTGTTGCGGAGTAAACAGAGTTTGCTCCTCCCCAAAATTCTTCGAATTTTGTTGCGGAGTAAGGAGTTGAACCTTATCTAGGAGATTATGAGCCTCCTGTGCAGCCGTACACTACCCCGCGTAGTTGTAGTATTATACCTTTTGCTAGGTTCAAATGCAATGAGTGCACTTGTGTTTTCAAGCTTCCTTTAGTAGAATAGTCAAATATGAAAAGAGAAGCATTAACGGCAGAAAAAAGGACAATTACAGGTAAAAAAGTGAAGTTTTTAAGACGTGAAGGGATACTTCCTGCCAATATGTTTGGAAAGGGAATTAAGTCAACTTCCCTACAACTCCCTTTAAAAGACTTTCAAAAAGTATACAACCAAGTTCATGAGACTGGTCTTGTAGATCTTACAGTTGGTAATGAAACACATCCTGTTCTTATACAAAATATACATATTCAACCAATTACACATACTCCTCTTCATGCTGATTTCTTCAAAGTAAATCTTAAAGAAAAAGTTAAGGCTACAATTCCAATTGTTGGCGTTGGTGAACCAAAAGCTGTAGCGGACAAAATTGGAGTCTTATTGCAATCACTATCTGAAGTTGAGGTGGAAGCACTTCCAGCTGATCTACCTGAACACATTGAAATAAATATCGAAGGTCTTTCTCAGATTGATGACAGTCTAACTATTGCTGATCTTAAAGCGCCTACTGGCGTTGGAATATTAGCGGAACCAACTGAAATGGTATTTAGAATCGCTGAACTCGTAAGCGAAGAAGCAGAAGAACTTGCTGCTGAAGAAGAAGCCGCAGCTGAAGCTGCTTCAGAAGAAACAACCGCAGAAGGGGAAAAAGGAGCTGAAGGAGAAACTACCGAAGCAGAGGATGAATCAAAAGAAGAATCCGCTGATGCTGAAAAAGCATCAGAATAATTACTTACCCACGTTCATTAATTTCACTTTTTAATTCCTGTGCTTTTCTAAATAATGGATCAATTTGTAACGCTTTATCAATATACTCAGTAGCTTCTTTTTTCTTATTATCATTTAATGCACTAAGTGAAGCATTATATAAAACATCCGGGATACTTGGATATTGCTTCGCAACACTACTCCAATATTCAAAATCTTTACCGCGACTTTCAAATTGGAGCTTTGCAGATACTGTTTTATCATTCAAAAACACGAGTGTTTGAAGCAAAATCCCTGCTAAAATTAGAAATAACAAAAAGAAAAAACTTGATAATCTATAAGCAAGTTGTCCATTTTTCGGTAATAACCCGGTAATTCTGCGGAGATAATTTTTCACTCTCCTATTTTAGAGAGATTTTATACAAACTTCAAGGCAAACTATTAGAAAATAAAAAGATAAATAGTTGAGGCAAAAACAAATATCAAGGAAACCACAAGTTGAACTGTCATACTAAAATGGACTGCAGCAGGAAGAGTTATGCTCATTTTTCTCTCCATTTTATTTGCCTCTTTAATTTGAAAATAATGTATGAGAGCAATAATTCCTCCTGCTAGTAAAAAAATGATTTTAATTGTTGTAATTATTGCATTCATAAGATTAGCTTGAATATCCATAATTAACATCGCCTATAAAGCGATATTTATTGGTTTTGAGTTCTCGAGCCCAAAGAGGCTGGATAGTTTGTTGACGATTCGAATTACCAACTTGATGAATTTGCGCTGACAATAGATTTGCTATTGTTCGAGGCGAGCGAATATCTTTAATAATAAATTCTTCTTTGTGTGTTGGTCTATCAAAAGTTATCTCCACATTCCCAATTCCTAATAGTTCAGGTATTATCCCATACATCTCAACATCTATTTCAGTGCATCTAATTTGATCTAAAAGTACAGAATTTATAGCGTGAGAAATTAACGGATTATAATGAACTTCTATGATCTGTTTATTTGTTGCGATATACATATGAAAACTCCAATGCACTAATACTCTCACTGATATCATTCCCGTAATAAGCATGACTAGGAAAAATGCACTTGCTGCAAGAACTATATTATGGATGAGTAGAATAAATATTGAAGAACAAGCCGCTGCCATGAAAATACCTAATAAAAACGTTTGTAGAAGTCTAAATACTAGGGGTAACCAATGCTCGCGACATGCAAAAATAAGCTCCTCATTTTCAAATAGTTTGAACTTCTCAATTTGAGAATCAGTTAATCTATCTTTAAAAAAGAACTCTTTATTTTTCATCCTGAAATAAGATAACACCAAATTTTCCCCAGTTCAGTAATTAAAATTACAGAATGTGTGTTAAGTTGCTAACACTTTTCTTACCTGTTATACTGCAGCGGGACAATGGATCCAACTCCAAGAGAGAAATTAAAGAATTTTTTTTCTTCTTCTAGGCCAAGTTATTTTAAAAAAGGCGAAATTGTACTTCGTGCTGGTGATCATAGTAATGCAGCATTCTATTTAAAAAGAGGTTATATAAAAGACTCTGCAAATTCAAATGATGGACGGGAATTTACTCTTTTCATATTCAAACCTGAAGATGTGTTTTCATATAGCTGGATTTTTAATAAGATCCATAACGGGCATTCTTTCAGAGCTATGACAGATTGCTCAATTCTTGAAAAAAACCGTGAATCATTTTTACTTTTTCTTGAGCAAAATCCGGATGTTCAATTTATGATTGCTCAAAACATTTCAATACGAATGAGAGGTCTTATGCAAAGAATGGAACAAATGGCTTTTGGAAGTGCAACACAAAAAGTATCATCCATCATTCATATATTGGGTGAGCGATTTGGAAATGGAGAAAACGGAAAAATAGTTATACCTCTTCGACTTACCCAGCAGGATATTGCTGATTTAGCCGGAATTAGTCGCGAAACCACCAGTATAGAGATTAACAAACTGGTTGTTGATGGAATTATTAGCAGGGAAACCGGGTATTATACGATTTTATTCCCAAACAAATTGTTAAAACTAGCTGCCCTCACCTCATAGGAAGGTTTTGAATATAGGCAAGTGCTCCATAAAGTCCACCTTGCTCATCAATTTCAGCCATTTTAACCAGTGGTACTTCGGGATAAATTTTGCAATGTTTTTTCAGATATTCATTAACTTTATCAAAGTTAATTCTTTGTGGCACAGACCCACCAAGAACAATTATATCAGGGGACCACATGACAGCAACATTATTAAGTCCAACTGATACGTACTCAGAAATTTCCTCCCAAGCATTTTCATCGGTGAGATCAAAGGGAGATACTCCATATCTTTTCTCAATTGCACTCCCAGAAACGATATTTTCCAAGAAATCTTGCCCTTCAGGTCCATTAATTAACATGTTTCCCGGTTCAAAACTGTAATCTGTATCATCAGGTTTTCCATTGGTTATTCGGCATCCACCAACTCCCGTAGACAGAGTCACATACGCAACTATCTTATTGTCCTTACCTGCCCCATGGACTGCTTCCCCAAGTCCTACCATCACACAGTCATTTTCTATATATACATCTCCCCATGTTTCTTTCATTTTATCTAATAATGGCATCCCCACCCACATAGGTATTGTCGGATGGTCAAAAAGTGTTCCGTTTTTTTTGTTGTAAGATCTAACACCCCCCACAACAGCATGGTACTTTTCTCCATTTGCAAAATCCGATGCTACACTTTTCATTTGTTCCATCGCTTGATCAAAATCATGATTTGTCGGAAAAAGTTTTACATCATCAATCTTGTCACCTGTATATGAAACAGCAAAACGGGTTGTTGTCCCCCCTATATCAAAAAGCAGAAACATAGTATTTCAAGTGTATCAGAAATGATGTGGTAACAAAATTATTGCCTTTTGCAGATTACGTTCTCTATAAAGTAACTAAAATCCGAACTTTGACTATTTGAAAGATCTTTCTGGGGGCTTACCATTATGCTTCCTCTTAATGCAACGGGTTCCTTCATTATTCCAAACAACGCAACCTCACTAACAGCAAACAGACCAGGATGTTTTTTCGAGGAAGCAACAAGCCAGTGGTAAGTAATCCGCTCAGGTTCTCCGATGGCAACCGTGCTATATTCGGCTTGACTTTCCACATCCGCATCCAAAAGTTTGTCTACAAATGTTCCTATTTCAGAGCTCCTATCTTGAGACCGAAAATATCTAGCAGGAAGCCTGTTGGGTAATCCCACCGCTCTTCCAATATGAGAATACAACGGGACGTCTGCTTCTTGCCCTGCTTCAAGAAGAGAAAGCGCCTCAGAAATAACGGAAGCGGCAACAACTTCAGGCTCTGTTACTATAATTTCAGGCATCATAATTATTTCGAAGGCCAGGCAGAAATCATGATCGAATCCTTGGACTTATTTAATTTTCTGTAGATCTCATCTGTAACAAATGGCATGATCGGATGAAGCATGGAATTGAGAATTGAGAATAAAGAATTGAGAATCGTAAAACTGTTTTCATCAATTCTGTTTTTCACATCTTCAATATATATATCCGCAAATTGATGCCAGATAAATTCATATAGTTTTTCTGTCACATGATTAAATTGGTAATTCTCAAGGTTTTTACTTACTTCAGACACAAGAGATGCAACCTTTTCTACCCACTGTTTATCTATTTCGTTCTTTGCAAACGCTTTCAGTTCAGAAAGTTTTATGTTTTGGTTTTCGTATTTCGCATTTAGAGCTTCACTTTTCATTTCAACAAAACGAGCAATATTCCAGAGTTTATTGGTAAAACGTCGAGCTGCCTCCAATTTTGGATAAGATAATGCTTGATCATTTCCCAAAGCAGTACCATACACGAGGGCAAATCTCACTGCATCTGCCCCATATTGATCAACCAACTCAAGAGGATTTACCACATTTCCTTTTGATTTACTCATTTTTTTACCAAGAGGGTCATTCACAAGTCCATGTAAAACAACGTTTTTGAAAGGAACTTTTCCGGTTGCATATAATCCCATCATCATCATGCGAGCCACCCACCATCGTAAAATGTCGTACCCCGTCTCCATGACGTTTGTCGGATAAAAAGTCTCGTAATCATTCTCATTAGTTGTCATGAGAGTTGCAAAAGGCCATTGAGAAGAGGAAAACCATGTGTCAAAAGTGTCACTGTCCTGTTCCCATTCCTCCCCTTCTGGAGCTTTTCCATCTGTTACCATCCACTCTCCTGTCTTTTTATTTTTCCATGCAGGTATTCTAATTCCCCACACCACTTGTCTACTAATATTCCAATCACGAATGTTTTCTAGAAATTGAAAATACAATTTATCAAAACTTACTGGATATATTTTTGTGTCTCCATTTTTAACAGCATCGATAGCGGGTCGTGCTAGTGGCTCCATTTTTATAAACCATTGCTCAAGTGGCAACGGTTCCAAAACATTTTTACATTTATAACAAAGTCCTACTCTGTTATTATAATTCTCATCAATTTTTTCAATAAGACCTTTTTCCTGCATCTTCTCAACGACTGCTTTTCTTGCTTGCTTAACATAAAGACCCGCAAATTCTCCAGCCTCCTCCATCATCCTTCCATCAAACCCGATTACTTGCTTGAGAGGAAGATCGTGTCTTTTAGCAACATCAAAATCATTAAAGTCATGCGCCGGGGTAATTTTTACAACTCCGGTTCCAAATTCCATATCAACCATTTCATCTGCAACTACTTTTATTTTTGATTTTCCCAAAACGGTTTCTATATCCAACTCCGTTCCAACATATTTCTTATATCGTTCATCGTTAGGATTGACTGCAACTGCTGTATCTCCGAATTTCGTCTCAGGTCTGGTTGTTGCTAAAACAAGTGGCCCGTACTTTATGTAATACAGTGGACTTTGTCTCTCTTCATGAATAACCTCCAGGTCTGAAAAAGAAGTTCCATCAAACGTACAATAGTTAACTAATCGCTTTGCTCTATATGCCAATCCGTCGTCGTACAGTTTTTTAAAGTTTTTGTATACAATTGCTACAATTTCGGGGTCTATAGTGAGTTTTTTTCGCGACCAATCAAGAGAAAAACCTAATTTCCTTAATTGCCCTTCCATGACAGGCCTATTCCCCTGCACAAATTCTAAAATCATCTGGTACAGTGTTTCCCGATCAAAATCGAATCTACTCTTCCCCTGCTCTGCTAATTTTTTCTCGAAAACAAATTGCGTTTCAAAACCGGCATGGTCTGCTCCGGGTTCCCAAAGGGTTTTAAATCCACGCATGCGGTGATACCGGATAAGTATGTCTTCGATTACATACATTGCGTGACCGAAGTGTAGAGGCGCGTTGGCGTTTGGAGGGGGTAGAATTATTGAATACGGTTCTCCTTCAGAGTTTACCTCTGGTTTAAAATACCCCTTTTCTTCCCACTCTCGATATAAGGCATCTTCAACTTTTGTATGGTCGTATACTTTGTCCATTCAACCGATTGTACCATGAGGCTAAGTTAGCTTCAACAAACTGATACAGTTAGACTCATTGCACCTCTTTTTATAATTTGTTACATTGTGGTTAGTTTATTGATTGCAAAATGGCAGGGGAATATCCCAATCCTTCTAATTTAGATCCAGCTTCCGTTTGCCCAAAGGAGCGCTTTTATGCAATGGGGAAAACCGTTGATACAAGAACCCCTGAAGGAATTCACGAAATACAATTATTCCACGATTCACGATTTCAAATAGATGCTGAGCCTTTTGGTACAATTATTCACGAGTTTCTTGATGATGATAGTTCCTTATATGTATTACAAGACAATCGAGACGATAACAGCTTAGGTTTTGCAACTCTAACTTGCGGAGAAGTTGCAGATTTGTTTAGCTTTACAGGAAGGGATGCTGCTGGTCAGGAATTGACTGCATCTTTCACCGTGACTACTACTCGCCTGAGGGGTGAAAATAATGAATACTATGATGATATAGCGCTAACTCAAACTTTTCGACTTGGGGAATTGACTCATTTTTTTTCAGGAGAGGAGCATAAGAGATTAGTCGATACGTACAAAGCCGCAAAATATATTAGAGAAAACAAACCTCATTATAATTTTACAGCATTACAAAGCCTCTTTGAACCGTTTAGACCTTTGCCAATTTTACCTTCAGAACATAACCCGCTCGTTGAAGTTACCAAGCGTTGATAACTTCTGAATACCCCGATATACTTTCTTTATGAAAGCTTTTTCGGGACTCGAATTAAAGTCCGTTTCTCTAAATACTCTTATTCAATTTCTCATCAGAATATCAACAAGCATTCCTACACTTGTCGCTACCCTTCTTATTGCATATTTTGCCGGATACGAAACGCTTGGTAGTTTTACAAAAATAGTAGCTTTTGTTTCGATCTTTTATTTAATTTTGGATTTTGGATTGAATACCATATTTATCAAAGAACATTATGGAAATACCGGTAGGTATTTTGGGAACCTAATAATTCTTCGTATTCTTTTCTCTTTTCTCCTAATCCCAATTATAATTTTTCTGTCACAACTTCTTCCGGAGAACAAACTTGCCGGTACCGGTTTTACTGATTTTGAAAAATATGGAATTGCCATCTACTCTCTCACTCTTGTTGTTATTGGAATAAACATGTCTCTCCAGGCATTTTTACAACGAAAACTTTCTTATTACGTTTCCCTACTTCCAAGTTTGCTCTCTTCAGCAGTTTTACTTATTCTTGTGATCTTTGCATCGACGCAAAAAAATCTATCACTTCTCCTATTCTCATATATTGTTTCCGGATCAGTTCTTGTTTCTGTGCTTTTTTTAGTCATGAAGAAAAAATACAAACTTGCTATTGGAAAAACCTCCAATTTTAAATCATTCTCTAAGAATATAATTATTGCGTCCCTTCCTCTTGGAATGATGCTTTTCTTCAATCTTCTCTATGCGAAAGCTGACATCTTTATACTTTCCATTTATAAACCCAATCTAGATGTTGGGGTCTATGGAATTTCTTATAAATTCTTTGAGATACTTTTAGCATTCCCTGCATACCTCGCAAACAGTGTTTATCCATTACTTCTTAAAGAAAGCAAAAATCCAAGAACTTATATTCCTTTAATCAAACGCTATTCTTCACTTTTTATTTTTCTTTCTTTAGGAATAGCATTTACCGCATTCTTTTGTGCACCACTGTTGTCAGTTATCAAAAGTGATTTTTCTCGTTCGGTTTATCCGTTTCAAATTCTTGCTCTATCCCTACCCTTCTTCTTTATGACAAGTCTTTTGCAATGGCATTTTGTTATTAACAACAAATTAAAATTCTTGGTTCCTCTTTATGGTGGAGCGCTTTTGCTAAATATAATTCTGAACATTATTTTTGTTCCAGTGTATTCTTATAAAGCAGCTGCAATTTCCACAGGAGTTTCGGAAGCCCTGGTTTTTATCTTCATGCTGTGGTATTTTGTTAAGAGCAACAAAGCTTAATATAGCAGGCTTTTCGGTTACAACCATCGAAAAAAACTGCAATGCATAAATGAAACCTCATTCAAAACTTATCATTTACGGAGACGGAGGATCACGGGGAAATCCTGGGGAAGCAGCTTACGGGTTTGCAGTGTTTGATGAAAACAAAAATCAAATATATGGAGAAGGAAAACGAATTGGTATTAACACAAATAATGTTGCGGAGTACTCTGCTGTAATTAATGCCCTCCGTTGGGTTATTGAACACTATCCTAATATCGAGGTGATTCATTTTCATTTAGATTCACTTCTAGTTGCACGACAAATGGATGGAAAGTTTAAGGTAAAACATCCAAATATGAGAGAGTTATTTTTGGTAGCAAAAAATCTTGAGGCACAACTCTCAGCTCAAATTATATATTCTCAGATTCCTCGTGCCCAAAACAAGGTAGCTGATGGCTTAGTAAATGATGCTCTTGACTTCAAAATTTAACAAACTACCATAAAAATCGTTGTGTAAAGGTTTTCCCGCATTACGCTCAAAATACTCGACAAGCGGTAATTATATCTCTACAATAAAATGGTATGCCAAATTTACAACTTGTTGAGGAAAGAGAATCAAAACTTCCTTTGCTTTGTATATATGGTGATGAGGAATTCTTGCAGGGTCAATTGGTGAGAGAATATTCGAAAAAATTTCGTATTATTTTGATAAGTCATAAGAAGCCAAACTTTCTAGAAGATTTCCCGGAGATTTATTTCTTAACGTACCAAGACGCAACCCTTCTTCCTAAGCTTGAAGAAACAATAGATTATGCTTTAGTCCTAGTAGCTGAAGACAAAACTACAACTCTTCTGCACCCTGTTATGTCAAAATTCTCTCTAGACCAAACACGAGTTCTATTTGTTGTTACAGTTTTCTCACTTATTAAAGTAATAGATGTAATTAGAGAATACAAATCTTTTCCACATATTAGATTTGCATTGCTTGGGGAGCTTATGGTTCAAAAGGAGGGTAATCAAAATGGACAACTTTCGAAAATTATTGACAACGTAATATCAAAGCATGAAATCGATTTACACGGAGACAACTTATCGTCTGTTTATCCTATATCCGTTAAAGATGCTATCACAGGAATTTTAAGATTAATGTTAGGGAATTATAAAAATGAGACTATTCATTATCTCTTCTATAAAACACCAGAAACAATTCTTGCTGTCTCGCATGCTATCGCCAGATTGGATCCAGAAATTAAAATTAAATTTTCGGATGAAAGGAATAATTCTCTTACAATTTCACGAGATGAAATAAAAACTATATTGACAACCCGTCTTCAACTACATGACTCTTATTTGGATTCTTCTTCCGAAGGATTTGATAAAGCTTTTACTCCTATACTTGAGAATAAAGAAATTCTACATGATGCGACTACTCCCGGCAAAGTAAATAAATCGAGAAGATTAAAAAGGAAAAGAAAATTATTAAGTACCTTAAAATTTACTATTCTTAGTATTCTTTTTGGATCTATACTTTTTATATTCATAAATCTATTTTTCTTTGGAATGGGTTTGTTTTATTTACGTCTCGCAGTGGAGGATATAAAGACCGACAATTTTAAAAACGTTGAAAAAGATGCAAGAATATCAAATTATTTTTTAACGGCAATTAAACCGACAACTAATATTACATTTGATCTAATTGGTAACATAGATGTTTTTCAAAAGGCTGTTACCTCTTATACTTTTGTGCAAAAAGCAGGTGAGCTTTCTCAAATTACTGGAGTTACTATGACGAAATTGTTTAAAGGAAATTTTAATTCTGAACAATCGTTATCATCTATAACATCAAATCTTTCCTTTCTTTATTCAGAAGGGCAGAGGGTGTCACTTGAGACGGGGAACAAAGACATTTCCTCCAGATTAAAACAAACCTATTCAAAGCTTTTAAGTCTGTCAGAAATATTGCCAACCATCCTCGGATTTTATGAAGATAAAAATTATCTACTTTTATTTCAAAACGATGATGAGCTTCGTCCAACCGGAGGGTTTATTGGTTCAATAGGGGATGCAGTTGTTAAAAAAGGTAAAATACAAAATCTTACAATTCAAGATGTTTATGAGTTGGATGGACAATTAAGAAATCATATTGAACCTCCTTTTATAGTAAGACGCTATCTGCAACCACATCTATACCTTCGGGATAGCAATTTTTACCTTAATTTTCAAGAGTCAGCAAGCATGGCCGCGCTTCTTTATAACCTAGAAACTGGGAAAAAACCTGACGCTGTTATAGCTATTGATTTGGAAGTTCTTAGGGAAATACTAAGAATTACCGGTCCAATAAAACTTCAAAGCTACAATGTAACTGTTGACAGTGACACTGTTTCACAATTTATTCAAACCACCATAAAAGACAATTTTTTCCCAGGCTCAACAGAAAAGAGGGATATTCTCAATAGCCTTTTTACTCAACTTTTATTAAAATTTACGACAGACTCAAAATTCTATATTAAAGCCGCAAAATTAATACCTGACTTATTAGAGCAGAAGGATATTATTATCTCATTCAGTGACAATTCCATTCAAAAAGCTTTTTCCGCTAACGGCTATGCCGGAGAGTATAACGATGCCAGAAAATCTAGTCCAAAATCGTTAAATGATTTCTTGTATATAAACGAAGCAAATATTGGTGCAAATAAAGTCAATGCAAATATCTCCAGAGAGGTTAACTATGAAGCGATGCTTGAGCAGGGGAGAGTATCCTCACAAGCAAATCTTCTGTTAACAAATATTAGTCCTGTAGACACTTATAAAACCTATATACAGATAGCAGTTCCGAAGGGAAGTGTTCTAAAACAAATTACGATTAATGGTGTCAAACAAACAACAACTCCAGCAGTTACGGATTTTAAAATATACGAAGCAAAAAACTTTAAACCATCCGGAAAACTTGAGGTTGAACAATATAATAAAGACAATCTTACTTTTTTTGCGTTTATCGCAACAGTATTACCGGATGAGAAATCAGATATTAAAATTGACTATGATAATGGAATTTCAAAGTCAATATCAACTATCGTTAACTACTCACTACTTTATATAAAGCAACCAGGTACAAAGCCGTATAAATTAAAAACGACTGTCGATTATCCTGAAGGATTTATTCCTGTTAATGCCTCAGCTGATGCATATGGTAAGAACTTTTTAGAAAAAGAGGAGACTATTAAAAAAGACTTTCAAACTCAAATTGAAATTCAAAAGGCTTCTGTGCAAAAATAATTTATAAGTCCATTGTGATACAATCATGTTTACTAAAAAACAGTACTCAAAAGCCCCAATGAAAAAAGCAACCAAACGCTTGTCCTATCCATTTCGAATGGTTTTGAAGGTTATTAAAAAACCTTCAATTCTAGTTAAAAATAAATGGCTTTTACTCAGTTACTTTCTCTTAGCAATACCTATCAGTATTTTCGCAGTAGCAATATTATTAGTCATAAAAGATGTACCACGTGCAACTGTAATAGGAAGCAATAACTTCCCTCAATCTAGCAAAATTTATTCGCGGGACGGAAAATTGCTTTACACAATCTATGCAAGTAGAAATCAATCATTTGTATCTTTAAACAAAATCCCAAAATACCTACAGGAAGCAACGATCTCAATTGAAGATAAAAATTTCTATAATCACGGTGCGGTTGATATCAGAGGCATTATGCGCGCTGCGTATGTAACGTTAACGCATAAGTCAGTACAGGGAGGGTCTACCATAACACAACAACTCGTTAGAAATTCACTTTTGACTTTAGATCGAACGATTACAAGAAAAATAAAGGAAGTGTTGCTGTCTTTTGTCGTTGAGTCGATCTATTCTAAAAATAGAATTTTGGAAATGTACCTTAACCAGGTTTCTTATGGAGGTACAGCATGGGGAGTAGAGGCAGCATCACAAATTTATTTTGGTAAGGAAGTATCGAAATTAACTCTCTCTGAAAGCGCATTTCTTGCAGGCCTCCCACAGGCCCCAAGTGTTTATTCACCTTTTGGGTCGCATCCTGAAAATGGCAAAAGCAGACAACTTCAGGTTCTTCAAGCAATGAAAGACTCCGGTTATATTACAAAAAATCAGCTCGAGCAGGCCAAGAATGAACCTCTTGTTTTTAATCATATTAAAGACACGATACTAGCTCCTCATTTCGTATTCTTTATTAAAGATCTTCTCGTACAACAATATGGTGAAAAGATGGTAGAACAGGGTGGATTAATTGTTACAACGTCACTTGACCTTGACGTCCAAAAGATAGCAGAGGATGCAATAGCGACGGAAGAGGCAACATTAACCGGTAATAATTGGTATAACGCAGCAAGTATGGTAACACGTCCCGGCACCGGTGAAGTTTTGGCGATGGTTGGAAGTAGAAATTATTTTGATACCGAAAGGGATGGAAACGTAAATGTAGCAATTTCAAAAAGACAACCTGGATCATCAATCAAACCAATAAATTATGCGACAGGTCTTATTAAAGGATATACTGCCGCAACACCATTTGTTGATCAAAAAACATGCTTTCCAAATCCATCAGGTGCACCATATTGCCCTCTCAACTATGATCTTAAGTTCCATGGAGTACAACAGATGAGATATGCATTGGCAAATTCATTTAATATACCCGCTGTAAAAATGCTCAAATTAAATGGACTAGAAGCCATGATTGCAACAGCAAGTGCAATGGGTATTAATTCATTTACTGATCCGGATCGCTATGGATTATCTTTAACGCTTGGTGGAGGAGAGGTAACAATGGTTGAAATGACAGAAGCCTACGGTGTATTTGCAAATTCCGGATATAAGATTGGCCTTCATCCAATATTAAAAGTTACCGATTCTAAAGGAAAAATAATACAGCAATACAAACCCGTAGAAAGTCCTCTATTAGGGAAAAAAGTTCTTCCTGATGGGGTAGCATATATTATTTCTAATATACTCTCAGACAATGGAGCAAGAAGTGCTTCCTTCGGTAGTAATTCTCCATTATCAATTAAAGGACAGACAGTGTCTGTCAAAACCGGAACAACAAATGATTACCGTGATAACTGGACCATAGGATATACCCCTTCATATGTAGTAGCAACCTGGGTAGGTAATAATGACAATAAACCACTTCAGGGTGTTGTTTCAGGAATAACGGGAGCAGCTCCTATCTGGCACCAAATAATGGCAAAGCTTTTAGAAGGAAAGCCCGTCGAGACTCTTAACAAACCGGATAATGTTATCGGCGCAACGGTCTGTGCAACCTCAGGTCTATTGCCGCAACCGGCAGGCTCACCTTATGTATGCCCAACAAGATTTGAATATTTCATTAAAGGTACTCTGCCAAGAACAGTTGATCCTGGCATGCGTAAAGTTTTTGTAGATAAGACAACACAAACGCTTGCCCCAGCTGGAAAAACAGATAACGTTGAGGAAAAAGACGAGGCAATAGTAACTGATCCAACCGGTGACTCTTATTGTGTTACTTGCCCTCAACCACAAGAACCTACACCAACTCCTCATTAAGAATCAATATTTGAAAAGCAGAACCCTATTATAATTGTTGTTAGGAGTTGTCCTTGCTGAAGCGTTAAAAAATAATGGTCAAACATCCCGGTAAAGCCGATACAAAAAATTGTTATTGCTACGAATTTGTAAAAATTTTCTTTGATTTTTAATTCAATTTTCTTTTTTAATTCTATTGCTATTTTTTTAATAAATGAAACTGCAATAACAAAACCTACAATTCCGGTTTGAGTAATCCAATAAAGATATATATTGTGTACAGGCTGTAACAGTATGGGGCTTAGGGTTTTTTGAAAGAGTATTTCAGTATAGAAAAAATTGTTAAGACCTGTTCCAAAAACCGGATTTGCAAAGAATATTTTTACTGCAATTTCAACAAGCTCCTCTCTTAACACTAAATCCTTAATAAGGGTAGCTTCAAACCTCTGAAATAGTAAAATACATATACCCAACACTCCTAAAAGAGTAAGTGTGATATTAATTCTTCCCGATGGTCTTATTTTGTAAAGAATTATACCAATCAAAAGAAAAGTAATTATTCTTGACAGCGTCAATACGATCCCAATAGATAAAATCACAAGTACTAAAATCTTTAAAAAACTTATAAAAGTCTTTTGTAATTTTAAAGAGTATAAAACCCAAACGAAGACAAACAAAAGAAAAAATGCAGCAACATTTGGGTGGGGAAATGTACCATTTGGCCTTAATAAATAATTTCCCATAAATTGGGCTGTTGCGATCCCAGGAGTTGATGCATTAAAGGTCCTTTCTCCTAAATAGTAGAACATGCCCCCAAGAGAATGCTGAGCGACAAATTGAAATAAAATAATAACGCTCTCAACTAAACCACCAAGAGCAAGAATGAACAGAGAGCTTTCTATATCCCTTTTCTTAAAAAAATGGGAGACAAAAACCCCTATATATATAAATTCCGACAACTTTACTACCCCAAAGATTGCTGCATATAAGTTTGCTGCAAGAATTGTTGAACAAAACATACTAAAAACTAAAATAACTCCAAGTTTTGAAAAGAATATTTTAGAAAGTTTAAATTTTAAAGATCTGAAAGAAACAAGAAAAAGAAAAATAAAACAGAGGTCACTTAAATAAAATGTTGGAGATAAATAATCAATTCTTATTCCTTGAACAAATGAGAATAGTGGCCAGAAATGTTTACCTAATTGTATTGGGAGTGTTGCGAGCAGTGAGAAAAAGGCTATTCTCTGATAACGGTTCACTTCTTTTTGATAACTAATGTGCGGTCGCGGTCTTCACCAACCGATTCTGTCATGACGTCATTATCTTCAGCCAAATGCATATGCAAATATCTTCTTTCCCAAGGCTTTAGACCCCTTACTTGTTTTTCGTAACCTGATGTTATAACTTCCTCTTTCAACTTATCAGCAAGCTCTGTGAGATATTGTTCCCGTTCAGCTCTATAACTACCAATTTCGATTGTTGTTCTTCTAAATTCTCCTAATTTATTTGCAACAATCAGATTAACAATAAGTTCAAGAGAAGCGAGTGTATTTCCATGTTTTCCAATAAGAAGTGCGTTGTCTTCTAAAGCGTCCAGAACAATTGTATACCCGTCATCATTAGCCTCAACTACAATAGTTGATTTAACTCCAATTTGTTTGAGGAGCTTTTCAAGCTCTTTTTGTATTACACTAATTTCTTTTTCCATATAAATTTGCTGTGAACTTTTGCCATTGCTTTAGGCCACCAAGTCCAACTAAAAAGTACTGCTGAATTATACCAAAAATCGTGAACGCATTCCAGTATAATGAGAGTCCGAATGGAAGTCTAAACGAAAAGAATGCAATCATGATTGGGAAAATAAATAGCGATTGTTTTGCAAAGGTAGCCTGAAAGTCATCTTGTTTTCCGGTTGGTGCAACTTCCGGTGCCATCATTTTTGAGAAAATAAGCTGTAATACTCCAGTTATGACTGGTACTAAAATTATAAGAGGCATATGACCCATGAGTTGTGCTGGAGATTGAGAAAGAGGAATTCCAAAAAATGTTACCTCCCAAAGCTTTGTTAATTTTAATCCATCAAAATACATAAGATGATTAATCTCTTTGAGCTTTGCAACAGAATTTGCATTTACAACAGTGCTTAACACATGGTACAAACTCCAGATAATTGGGATTTGGATAATAACTGGTAGACATCCGGCAGCCGGATTTACCCCAAATTCTGAATATAACTTCATCATTTCTTCTTGCTGCTTCTTTTTATCGTCTTTGTGTTTTGCTTTTAGATTTGAAATATGAGGTGCCATATCTTGCATTTTCTTACTCGTTTTTATTTGTGATGCAGTAAATGGATAAAGAACAAGACGGATTATGAATGTTAGAAGAATTATTGAAAAACCAAGAGCAAATGGAATATGTAGAAATGCAAAAAGTTGGTAGCACCCAACTAAAAGATTTGTAATAGGTTGTGTGAGAAGGATTGTGAAAATTGCTCCGATATTCATTTAAGTATGTGTATTTCTTTTAGAGATTTGAAAATTGTTTCTTTAATAGTATCAGTTTCTGCCTCATTAATTTGTTTTTTTATAAAAAAAACAATATCAAATTTTAATTCTGTTGATAGCACTTCTTTTAGTATAGCGTTTATTTGTCTTTTAATTCTATTTCGTACAACCGCCCGTTTGTCAACCTTTTTGCCGACAACTACACTGCTGTGTAATTTATCGTTATTTGTATCAAATCTGATAACAAACAGGGGTGTAGCAAATATACGTTTTGGTGCACCCTTTTTAAAGGAAAATCTGTGACTTCGGTCAAACATTAGAGACTTTTTCTGCCCTTTTGTCTACGTCTTTTGATGAGATTGCTACCACCAAGAGTTTTGAGCCTTCCCAAAAAGCCGTGCTTTTTCTGTCCTTTCAATTTATTATTTTTTGTCATTCGTTCAGACATAGGGTATATTATAGTTGAAAAGCCTCAAAAAGAAAATACCTATCGGCTTTTCTGCTTCATTTGCATTCGCAAATATATTCGATGAGGCCAAAAAAAGAAATAGCAAACTGTCCTATTGAATAAAAAACATATTTCTTCTACTATGAATATATGGTTCGTGTTGCAATCAACGGTTACGGTCGTATCGGAAGAGTCGCCCATCGTATTATTATTGAGAAATTCGGGGAGGAAATTGAAATTGTTGCGGTTAATGCTGGGTCATCAACCGACATGCAGGGCTGGATGTATCTTCTTAAGTTTGACACAATGTATCATGAGCTTCACCACCATTCACTTTTTATTCAAAAACCGGAAGAGGTAGAAGCAAAATATTCCTTAGAGACTATTGGAGCCTTAGTCGTTGATGATAAAGTTATTCCCTTTTTCTCTGAAAAGGATCCTTCAAAACTACCTTGGCGCGATCTAAATGTTGATGTAGTTATTGAATCGACCGGTGCATTTACTACCCCTGAAAAAATTCAGCCTCATATTGATGCGGGGGCAAAATCAGTCATACTCTCTGCTCCATTTAAAGATGAACAGAGTGCCGCAACTTATGTTTTGGGGGTAAATCTAAATGATCAGGATGGAGAAAAAATTGAGAATGTAGTTAGTAACGCATCTTGTACAACAAATTGCATTGCACCAGTTGCAGCAATTATCGAAGAAACTTTTGGAATTGAAAAAGCAATGATGACGACAATTCACGGATATACATCAGACCAAAGCCTTCAAGACGGAGGGCATAAAGATTATAGAAGGGCAAGAAATGCAGCTCAAAATATCATCCCGACATCATCAGGTGCAACAATTGCAGCTGCAAAAGCGATTCCTTCACTTCAGGGAATTTTTAACGGACTTGCTATCCGAGTTCCGGTAGCAGTTGGTTCTCTTTCTGATTTTACTTTTTTACTTAAAAGAGATGTAACGGTTGAAGAGGTTAACGGGGTACTCAAACAAGCAGCTGAAAACCCTCGCTGGAAGGGTATTTTTACTGTTACCAATGACCCACTCGTTTCAAGTGATATAATCGGTAACTCACACTCCTCAATAGCCGATTTGTCGCTAACACAGGTAGTTGCAGGGAATATGTTAAAAATTATTGCATGGTACGACAATGAATTTGGATACTCAAACAGACTCGTTGAAGAAACTCTTATTTTGGGCCGCAAGGCACAAGGAAATCCTCAAAGTTAATTTTTATGAATCCAAAAGATCTAGGCTCTATCCGAATAATCGCTGTTTCTGGAAGAATTGCTTCTGGATCAACTACCTTAGCGAAAAGACTTGCCCAATATCTCGACTGGAAACACATTGAAGGAGGAGAAATATTCTGGGAGGCTGTTAGACAACATATGCAGCTTGCCCCAAAAGATACGAGCTTAAGACCAGATGAGGAAGATTTATTATTTGATGAACAACTTAAAAAGATTATCAGGGAGGACAAAAATATAATCTTAGAAACTAAGCTTGCTGGATTTAATGCTCAAGGAGTAGATGGAATTTTTAAGATACTCGTTATTTGTGAGGACGAGCATGGTAATGATCAAACCCAAATACGAATAGATAGATTAGTAAATCGTGAGGAAATTTCAGTAGAAAAAGCAAAAGAAGAAGTAATAGAACGGGAAAAAAATGATATTGAAAAATGGCAAAGATTATATGCAAATGGCGATACAAATTGGACATATATGAATAGGGGTTACTATGATTTGGTAATTAATACGTTTTTATTGAATAGAGAACAGTCTTTACAAAAAGTTCTTGAAACGCTTAACCTAACTTAAAATCCTGAGATATTTTCTAAATGCTCAATTGATAGAACTTCATTTCCCCATACCATTACTCCAATAGCATCAATTCTCATATCATCCGTCAGATTTGGATGCAAAACGTATTTATAATAATTTGCGCCTTTAATAAGAAGCCTCAACTTATTGGGAGAAATAGCTTCAAAAGGAGTTCCGTATTTATTTGAAGAACGGGTTTTTACTTCTATAAACACCAGAGTTTTGTCATCTAGAGCGATGATGTCAATCTCACCATACCCTTTACGGAAATTGCGCTCAAGGATTTTGTATCCCTTCTTTATAAGAAATTTACAAGCTTCATCCTCGCCAAAAACCGCGGTAGGGTTAACAATCTTCACAGTTTTATTATGCCAAAACTATTTACTAATCACTAATTACTAATCACTGATTTATTGTTGTGTGAGAGTTGGAGTAGGAATAGCTATTCGACAAGAATCTTTTGATTCGGTTCCACGAATAAAATAAGCATCGTACCCAAAGCAATTTTTAACAACTACATCATCTGGCATTGTTAATTCCTGCGTTCCATTGCTTGCGAGCATGTTGCTCATAATTCTATGCCACATTGGGGCAGCACCGGTAATTCCGGAGGCTAGAGCTTGTGAAAGTGGAGTATTGTCGTTATTGCCAACCCATGTTGCAACAAGGATATCCGGAGTAAAGCCGACTGTCCAATTATCTCTCTTGTTGTCAGTCGTTCCAGTTTTAACTGATACCTTCTGGTTTGGAATTACTAAGGGAGAATTTGTACCAAATTCGATGCTTCGTGCCCGGTCGTCCGCAAGAATATTTGAGATGATATATGCAATTCCAGCATCAATAACAGAAGTTTCTTTAGCCTCTTTTTTTGAAATGACTTTCCCATCCGTGTCAGTTATCAAAAGGATTGGGTCTAAATCGACGCGGTTTCCTCCATTTGCTATAACCCCATATGCGGTTGCTAAATCCTTCATAGTAACCTCAGCTGCACCTAGTGTGATTGATAAACCGTAATTATCAGCAGATCCCCAGGAGGATATTCCCATTTGCTTTCCAAATTCAACTATCGCATCAACCCCCATTTTTTGTGCTACCCTTACAGCCGGGATATTAAATGAATTAGCAAATGCAATACGAAGCGGTACTTTTCCATGAAATTTTCCATCATAATTTACCGGTGTATATGGTTGACCACCGGGATTTGGTATTGAAAGTGGACTATCTTCAAGAATTGAGGCCTCAGTATACCCTTTAGAAAGCGCTAAAGCGTATGTAATAAGTTTAATAGTTGAACCAGGTTGCCTTAACGATGTGGTTATATTTACATTTCCATCATGATCCGTATCAAAATAATCACTACTTCCAACCATCGCCAATATATCTCCATTTTGAGGATTTGTTACCAGAGCTGCACCGTTTCCTATTCCTAAGTATCCATCACGAGTAACTTCATCAGAGACTACCTCTTCTGCCATTTTTTGCGTATTTATATCAAGAGAAGTTGTTACTTGAAGTCCACCTCTTTCTACCTCAAATAAGCCATATTTTCTAATCAGTAAATCTTTTACATACATGACAAAGTGAGGAGCTTGGATAGGTACTTGCGATGAGGCAAAAACCAATTTTTCAGAGTAGGCACGCTCAGCTTGATCTTTTGTAATATACCCTTCAGAAACCATCGAAGCGAGAACTTCTTTTTGTCTTCTCTTGCCTAAATTCCCATCCCCTGCAAATGGTGAGTATAGACTTGGAGCTTGTGGGAGGCCAGCAAGGTAAGCACTTTCAGAAAGAGTAAGGCTTGAGACATCTTTACCAAAATATACTTGACTCGCAGCTTCAACGCCCCATGCTGTTCCCCCGTATGGCACGTAGTTAAAATACAGTTCTAAAATTTGATTTTTTGTATACTTTTGCTCTGCCCAAAATGCCAAGATTAATTCTCTTACTTTTCGAGTAATTGTAGTCTCCGGTGTTAACAAAGCTGATTTTATAAGTTGCTGAGTGATTGTTGAGCCTCCCTGCAATTCTTTCTTTGTTGCATCTATGTAAATTGCCCGCAGAATTCCTCTCAAATCAAAACCGTCATGTTTATAAAAATCTTTATCTTCAATAGCAATAGTTGCTTCCTGCAATTTTTTTGGAATCTTATCAAGTCTAACAATTGTCCGGTTCTGATTTGCATAAATCTCATAAAGCAAATTCCCGTTCCGATCCAAAATTTTTGTTGTCTTTGGAACATAATTAACAGAAAGATTTGACAACTTTGGCAAATCTGATAGAAAAAGAAAAAACAATGCAGGAATAAAAAAGAAAATACATGCCAGTATCGTACCCAATACAAGATATTTAAATTTAAAAATGAAAGAAGGGTTATTTGTTATAACCAATCGTTTCTGCTTTATTCGTTTTTTTCTTTTCGGAAGCTTTAGTTTTAGTAAAAGTTTTACCGGAATAAAAAGAATTGAGGCTAAAAATAAGAGAAATATGCTAAACTCTTTAAATACAAATGCAGGTAATGTCGTAAAAAAAGTATCAATTTTCGAAAATAATACGAAACTTTGTCCTGTTTTACGACTTATAGTTTTGTTTTTTTTGTATATTCGTTTTTCCTTTTTAACAACTATTTTTGACAGTAATTTTTTAAAACCGAGAATATTTGATGAGAAATAAGATAATGGAGAGAGGATAATTGAGAGCAAAGATTGGATAACCGAGTAGACCATATCCCCAATTTTTATGAGGATAAAAAGAACTATATAAAATAAAAATTTAAAAAAAGCCATAGGCCCTCCAATTGTTTTTTTAATAATGACGTACTGAGGGCAGAATTCTATTACAATTTTTTTGTTAAATAAGGATTACATTTGCAAAGCAAATGAATACTAATTTAACAGTATTATCTATTGTTAAATTAGTATTATAGTAATCACCCTTCAAATTCGCAACAGGTAAATAGATATCAAAGTGTTTTAATAAGAATCAAGTTGAGTTGCATTCCTAAAGAGCGCAAGTATACAATGTTTGTATGAAAGTATTAGTAATTGGGTCATCTTTGTTTGATGTGATTGTCGCTCTTGAAAATAATCCCCATATTACAATTGAGGGAAGTCGGGCTTCCTTTGCACTTGGCGACAAGGTTCCTGTTGATATAAAGACATTTTCAATCGGAGGAAATGGACCCAATGTGGCTTCTGCACTTCAAAAGCTTACGATTCCTAATCTTTTTTATACATACCTTGGTGAGGATGCTCTTTCTAAATATATTTCTCAAAGATTATCTGAGGAAGGAATTTCCGTTTGCTATGATACAACAACTTCTGCAACCGGGCCCTTATCGCTTATTTTTAATTTTACTCAAGACAGAACAATCTTTTCTCACCATCCCGAATTTGATCATGGATTTGATGAAGCCAAAGTTGGAGAAATCCCATCTCACATTTTTTTAACGTCGCTAGGTAAAACATGGGAAAGCGCATACGACAAAGTACTTTCGTATGCGTCGACACATAACATTCCTATTGCATTTTCACCCGGTTCCCAGCAAATGAAAAATATAAATGAAACTTTTATTAAAACGGTGCACCAGGCAAAAATGCTTTTTTGTAATATGGAAGAAGCAAAGATTATTAACAAAACACTCTCGGGAAATGACATAGAAGATAAAAGAGACCTACTTCTAAATTTAAAGAATAATGGATTTGAACTTTTATCAATTACTGATGGGGCAGAGGGTGCATATGCGGTAGACAATGAAAATAGAGTATATAAAATAAAAACACTAAAACCTGAGGGGCACGAAAAGACAGGAGCAGGAGATGCGTATGCTGCTGCTTTTTTGGCAGCGTATGTGCAAGGAAAAGAAATTTCAATTTGCATGAAATGGGGAGTTCTTAATGCGCTTGGAGTTATGTCACATGTTGGCGCGCATACAGGTCAGTTAAAATTAGACGAAATGGAACAAAAAAATTCAGAAATAGAACTTACCGCAGAACAAATATAATCATGAAAGTCTATCTTGCAACCGATCATACCGGCCTTGAGTTAAAAAATTTTATAAAAAGCAGACTTACGGTTGACGGATACGATGTAGAGGACTGCGGGGCTACCGATTATAATCCTGACGATGATTATCCGGATTTTATAAAACTTGCTGCTAAAAAAGTTTCAGAAAATCCGGAAGACAAAGCAATTATTTTTGGCGGGTCAGGTCAAGCGGAAAATATGGTAGCTAATAAATTTAAGGGGGTCCGCTCTGCACTTTTTTATAGTGCAACGCCTCCAGTTCATGCCGCCGATATATCAGGGCGCATGAGTGATGATATATTTGAAATGGTAAAATTGGCACGACTTCATAATGATGCCAACATTTTGTCTTTGGGAGTTAGATTTTTAGATGATGAAACCGCCTATGGAGCTGTTAAAGCGTTTTTAGAAACTGGATTTTCTCATGAAGAAAGACACGCAAGAAGAATAAAGAAAATTTCAGTTATAGAAAATAATGAATGAGGTAATTCCAAGTCCTGGGACGGAAAATAAAAATTGGGAAGAGATTGAAGGAAGGATTCAAATTATTAAGCCGCTCGCAAAAACGATTCATATCGATGTCGTAGATGGTGTGTTTGCACCAAACATAACATTTTCAGATGCTTCAAAATTTTCTAATACTACAAAAGACTTTTTGTTTGAAGTTCATTTAATGGTTAATGATCCAATTAACCAGCTTAAAGCATGGGCTGATGCCGGGTTTAGACGTTTTATTGGACAGGTCGAAAAAATGCCCGATCCTATCGAATTTATTGCACAAGGACAATTACTCGGAGAAGTTGGGCTTGCAATTGATGGTCCAACGGGTCTTGACGTTATAAAAAACATTAATTTAAATGATTTAGATTGTCTGCTAATTATGACAATTAAAGCCGGTTTTTCCGGACAAGAATTTAAAGGCGAAATGCTTGAAAAAGTGAGACAGATCCGCGAAAAATATCCGTATTTACCAATCGAAGTTGATGGGGGAATAAATGAAACAACAATAGTTGAGGCAAAAAATGCCGGAGCAAATAGATTTGTTACGACAAGTGCAATATATGAAAGTGGTAACCCGGAAGAAGAATTTAAAAAATTAGCCTCACTCATTGAATGAGTCGGGGTGCCGAGGGGAGTTACCCCCTCGACACCGTTGGACTGCAAACACTCTAGAAAAATGGGATCCTTATCGAGAAAGTCCGTGTTCCCGAACTGGTCGTAATCAACATGTTGATGTTGAACCGTTGCTTCGTCGTGTCGGGAACTGGAGCTCCCGTACAACTGAAGCTCTCCTCGCAGGGAGCGTTAGATTGTGCGACGAACACGAATTTCCAGCACTTTCCGGCCGTAGGGCAGGACGGATCCTGCGTCATCGGTGTATATTCCGGATTGGCACCCCGAGGGATCTGTGATCTGTCCATCGTGAAGTTGATACCAACGCTGGTGGCAACGTCATGCAGAACAAGATTGAAGTTCTCGGTGTCCCCCGCACAAAATGTAGTGAATGTTAATGTCAACGCATCACCATTAGACGCTACCCACGTCGTTCCCTCTGTGTGAGTGCAGGGGTCGGGAGTAGGCGTTGGTGTACTGGTTGGTGTTGACGTTGGGGTCGGAGACGGGCTTGGACTAGGACTCGGCGAAACCCCCGGTTGAGTGGGAGTCGGAGTAAGCGAAGCTTGCACCGTCGGCGACGGAGTCGGAGTCAACGTTACTCCAGGCACAGAAGTTGCTGTGCTCGTGGATGTTGGGATCGTCGTCCCTGTCTTAGTCGCTGTTGCTGTGGTTGTTAAGGTACTGGTAGGGGTCGGTGTAACCGTCCCTGTTGACGTAGCAGTCGGGCTCACAGAAGGTGTTGATGTAGCCGTTTGGGTGACAGTGCTAGTCGGCGTGGTAGTACCTGTTGAGGTAGGTGTCGGCGAAGTTGTTGCAGTCGTGCATCCTGTAAGGGCTTGTGCGGCGGCTTGTACTTGTGCGCTTCCATATACCTCACGCCATGCAGTGACCCAGTCATCAACAGTTCCAACAATCAGTTCCACCGTTCCGGCGTTTTTACCGTCGGCGATGAGCTGGTCTATGACCTTTGGATCCAGCGCTATCGCACTAACCGACACTAGGTCGGATGCAACGATACTTTCGGATTGCGCTTGGACTTGAGAACATCCAGTTGCACTATCCGCAGCTAGTCCTACGACATATCGGTGGTTGGGCATGGAGGCGCCAAGAGACGCCTGGGATCCGGATGAACCCTCCGCGCTAACTGAATCGTCTGCTTGTATAAGAGCAAGCGCGATCATCGCTAGAGCGAAGATGAGCATCACAATCGACGGGATAGACCTTTTCGACCTGACAGACATGAGACATTCCTACTTTCTATGTGGGCTTGGTGAGTGTTTGCAGGTTTTCAAGGAGCGTTTCCGCATCCTTAAAAGCTTTTTTGAGGTGCAGAAACACAACTCAAAGGTATTATATAACATCTTCCCGAAGGAAGATGTTTTCTTCAAGGAAGAATAACAATCATATGAGAATCTATTTCTTTCCGCGGTCTAAAAAGATTTTTTCAGCAATTTTCCCAATCGTTACTTTCGCCTCTTCCTCATCCGTTAGATTGCTTGAGGTCACAATTAATATAAATGGTGTATTGCCATTAGATATTATTCCACCGTCGTGAATAAAGTTAACCCCATCTCCTGTTTTGTGGTACACATGCAAATTCCGTGGTAAAAATCGGGGCAATCTATCCTCAAAATCGGTATTTTCCATATATCCCATCATTTCTTTTGTGAGTGCTTCCGGCGCTATTTTATTTGCAAATAATTTCTTAAAAAATGTCTGGATATCGCGACAAGATGTGTCGTTTTCAACCATATTAGTCGCACTCATACCTAAATTAAATGCAAATGCTTGAATATTATCCTCACCAAGCCTAATATTTAAAACGTGAGCTGCTGTGTTGTCTGATTTTTGAAGTGCGAGTTGAGCCAGATATTGAAGAGTGTAGGTTTTTCCAGGCTCTTCGTAACGTATCACTCCGGTTCCATAATCCTGGATGTCTGATTTTTGTATTACTACTGTTTCTTGAAGATCAATTTCCTTTTTTCCGGCTAGAAAGTAGAGGTATCCAACAACAGGAAGTTTGTTCATGGACGCACCGGTGAGCACAGTATCAGGATGAATTCCAAATGAATCTTCTGTAATAAGATCTGTATAACAAACATTAAATTCTCCTTTTTTGTCTTTGAGTAAATCTACAACATCTTGACGAATTGCCTCAGTATCTTTTGCTTTTGTAGTTCCACCGATAGACACAACCGGAATAAAAAGAAGATTTCTACCTAAAATAAGGAGAAAGAATGAATAAAAAAGAAATATAAAAGTCTTTCGCATTTTTAGTCTAACGTTTTTGGGCGGTATTGAAGAGCTTCTAAAATGTGTGAAGATTCTACCTTAATTTTTCCTTCAAGATCAGCAATGGTTCGGGAAACTTTAAGAACTTTATTAAACGAACGAGCGGATAGAGAAAGTGTTTTCATCGCATTTTTCATAATCTCTTTTGCATCATCTTTTAATAGCAATAGTTCTTTAAGATCTTTAGAAGACATTTCGCTGTTCATTATAATCTTTTTTTGTAAGAAGCGTTTTTGTTGACGCTTAACAGCCTCAACAACTCTTGCCCTGATCTGGTATGAACTCTCATAATCGCTCGTGTCATCGACTAACTTTTCAACTTTAACTGCCGGAACATCAATATGAATATCGATTCGATCCAGAAGTGGTCCTGACAATTTCTTTTGATATTTAAGAACTTGACCGGCTGAGCATGTACATACTTTTGTACTGTCCCCAAAAAATCCGCAAGGACAGGGATTTGCTGCTGCAACAAGCATAAAACGAGAAGGAAAAACAACCCGCTCGCGAGCCCTTGAAATACTAACAACCCCATCCTCTAAGGGTTGTCGTAAAGCCTCAAGCACGTATCTTGAAAACTCCGGCAACTCGTCTAAAAATAAAACCCCACGGTGTGCAAGTGAAATTTCCCCTGGTTTTGGATTTGCACTACCACCAACAAGACCTATGTGAGATGTCGTGTGATGAGGACTTCTGAAAGGACGCACACGAAGAATTGATTTTCCTTGTAAAAGTCCTGAAATGCTATAAATTTTTGTCACTTCCAAAGCCTCGTCAAAAGAGAGCGGAGGGAGTATTGAGGGAATAGTTTTGGCTATTAAAGTTTTACCTGCTCCGGGTGGACCCTTGAGTAAAATATTATGACCTCCTGCAACAGCAACCTCTATTGCGCGCTTCACGTATGCCTGCCCTTTAATGTCTTTCATGTCAAAATCGTATTCGATATCGCTATCCTCCTCATCGAATTTGATTGGATTTAGGGGTGTAAGAATTTTGTTACCAACAAGGTGATTGAATAATTGCTTAAGATTTTTGACAGGATAGATTGAAATTCCATGAACAACTTCAGCTTCTTTTTCATTGGGGTATGGAATATAAATTTCTTTTATATTTTTTTCTTTGGCAGCTAGAACTATTGGTAATATTCCTTTTGATAACCGCAGCTCTCCATTTAAAGATAACTCTCCTACAAAAAGAGAACTTGATGAGTCAAATTGCATTTGGCCTGATGAGAGAAGAATAGAAACCGCAATCGGAAGATCAAATGTCGGTCCTTCTTTTGGAAGGTCCCCGGGAGCCAGGTTAACTGTCACCTTTTTTGTCGGAAAATCAGCTCCACTATTTTTGATAGCCGAGCAAACTCTCTCTTTTGATTCCTCAACTGCTTTATCAGGAAGTCCAACGATCTTAAAAGCAGGAAGGCCATTTAAAATATCTGTCTCAACTTCAATCAAAACGCCATCAAGTCCAACAACTGTTGCTGATAAAACTTTACTAACCATAAACTAGTTTGTGGCAAACTTTGCTTACCATAGTAAAAAGTATAGAGTACGCCGCCATACAATGGCTAGTCCCCTTGGGGGATCAAGAAGTAAGTATCAAGGGAGGGCATCTATCTATACTTTTTTCTTATAACTAATTTCAAGCCTGACCAGGTCTCATCAATTGCAGCAACTTTAACATCAACGAGTCCAAGAGGCAAACAAATATCGCGAATAGTATTTTCATTCACATCTGTTACAACTGAAGCTTGCCCTGAGCGAGCGGAGCGAGTCGAACGGGGCCAACTCACCCAAATCATTCCATTTGGTTTTATCCCCATCATGATTTTTTTAATTTCTTCCTCTATAATTTCTTTTTCTTTTACAAAAATATGAATAAAGTCGTGATCTTTTTTAACCATCGGAAAAATTTCAATGTCATCAATGTCCCCAAGACCTACGATGTAAGAGAGTGGTGCGTAGAGAAAAACAACAGAAAAACCCTGTTTTATTCCCAATTTATCTCGTAAAGACTTTCCCGAATACCCAACCATAGATTTGTTGCTAGATACTGTAGAGTATAAGCAGAGCTTGTACAACTTAGTTGTATAATACCATCAGAACTGTTCCTAATCACTAATTACTATTCACTAATCACTAACCCATGGATGATGTTGACTTAATAAAAAGAAAAATTGATGTAGCTGATCTTATTGCTTCATATATTCCGATAAAAAGAGCTGGGAGAAATTTTAAGGCCAACTGTCCATTTCATAACGAAAAATCTCCTTCATTTGTTATTTCCCCTGAAAGACAAATCTGGCATTGCTTTGGATGTGCTAAGGGTGGGGATATTTTTACTTTTGTTGAAGAATATGAGCGGATGGATTTTTCAGAAGCACTTAAGCTTTTGGCAGAGCGAGCGGATGTAAAACTTCACAAAAATGTTTTTAAGACAAAGCAAGACGAGAAAAAGACCAGAATTTATGAGATCAACCACCTTTCCTCCCAGTTCTATCATTATTTATTAACAGAACACCCATCTGGTAAAAATGCTCTTTCTTATGTTACCAATACTCGCGGTCTTACCAAATCGTTGATCTCTACATACGGAGTCGGTTACGCACCAAGGCAAGGAAATGCACTTTGCAATTATTTAATTAAGAAAAAAGGGTACAAAACTGACGAGCTACTTGAGGCTGGAGTTGCAACATTGCGTGGTGGAAGACTTTATGATTTTTTCCAAAATAGATTGATATTTCCCATCCAAGACTCCCGAGGAAATATAGTTGCTTTTTCAGGTCGAGGTCTTACTGATGACGCGATACCAAAATATATCAACACGAAGGAAACACCGGTTTACATAAAGGGGGACACCGTGTTTGGTCTTTTTCAGGCAAAAGATAGCATTAAAAAAGAAAAAAAAGTTCTTCTTATGGAAGGGGAATTTGATGCAATAACTGCTTTCAAAGAGGGGATTACAAATGCAATTGCTATTAAAGGCACCGCACTCACCGAAAATCAAGTAAGGCTACTTAAGCGTTTTGCACAAAAAATAGTGTTTTGTTTTGACACTGATTCAGCTGGAACTGAGGCTCAAAGAAGGTCTATTGCGCTTATCACTCATGAAGGAATTGGTGCAAGCGTTGTTATCCCGCCTGAGGGTAAAGACGCTGATGAAATTTTACGGGAAAACCCCACACTTTTTAAGAAAGCATTGAAAAATGAAATCAATATTTATGATTTTATAATTCAAAGCTCCGTCCAAAACCAAGATCCGGAATCAGTTGAGGGGAAAGAGCATATTCTGTCCCGGACACTTTCATATCTTTCAGATATTGACAATGAAATCGTAAAGGAGCACTATCTCAAAAAACTTGCAGAACTTCTAAATACTTCATATGAATCAGTTGTAAAAGAGGCAGAAAAGAATAAAACTCCCCAACCGAAAGTTGAAACCCCAGTTCTTGCCGTCAACAAGCTTTCTCGTCAAGAAATGCTTGAAAATCACTTAATGACACTAGCACTTCAGTCGGTAAAACCCAAAGAATCAATAATAATTATTGCAAGTATTTTGGATCCGGTCGAACCTGCAACTCCTGCTGTAAAGGAAATATATGGGGTTTTAAAACAGTATTTCATGACAAATGAAGAACTTAATGTTGCTGAAATTACAAAACTGCTACCTGAAGAGTATATTCCAACATTTGACCTGTATTTTCTAAATCCCATACCAAATTTCCCATCAGATGAAAGCTATGTTCATGAGATAGAAAAGACTGCAAAGACCTTAAAGCAAGGGCTTATAAAGTCTAAGCTTCAAGAATTGTCTGAAGCAATGAAAAAACAGGAAAAAGATGGCAACGAAGAAGATCTTCAAGCACTCCGTGTCGAGTTCAACACATTAGCTGCCAGATTCAAATAAAGTTTAGCTATCAATTTCCAGTTCCCAGTTAGTTTTCTGTAATCATTGATACATTGTGAACTGAGATCTTGCCTATCCTCTGGTTTAGATGTATAATAACAGTCAATCTTTCCCGCGGTGATATCTGTTTCTTTAGATATTTGAACTGCGCGAACGTATTTATATTATGCGAGTAGGTGCTGTTAAAAACGAACATATAGAGGAGCTACTAGCCTCAGCAAAGAAAAAAGGGTATATTACCCAAGAAGAAATTCTCCAAAAATTCCCAAAACCAGAACACTTTTTAGAGGAGCTTGATTATTTGTATGATCAACTTCTTAAGAAAGAAATTGATATCTTCGAAACGATTGAGCAGGAGAAAGAAACCCATAAATCCATTGAAGATCTAGAAAAAGAGCTTGAAGCGCTCAATCTTATCCAAGGTGGAACCGTCAGCGATCCTGTCCGCATGTACCT
>CAZEGF010000007.1:0-17234 GCA_964511965.1 uncultured Gammaproteobacteria bacterium | reverse complement strand
ATGAATTTTGTAAGAAGGGGTGCAACAAGCTGAAGAGCAGAGGAAACAAGAATTAAAAATCCAATAATTATGACTAAATGATGGAGCGGTTTTGAGAGCTTTATGATTTTCCAGATATTTTTCAAGTGACCTCTATTATATCAGTTTTTAGCTCTATTTTTTACCTACAATAACTACTGCGTCAGCAGAAGTCCCTGTATAATCAGCTGTTGCTGATGTGATGGTATATGTGTCTGATAAGTCCGTTTTTAACATATTAAGATAGGCTTTTTTAGTACTTTTTACCTGAATTTGAGTTGTAGCATAATCAAAGTTATCAGCATTCCCTGATGAAACAACGTTATATCCTAATTTCTTTAGAGCATCCGACGCTTTGGTAGCGGCTCCTGCTTCTCCGCTTCCATTCAAAACCGCTACATCAAGATTTGATCTTTCAACGCCAGATGAGGAAGTTGGTGTAGGGGTTCCCTTGGCTGGTGTAGGAGTCACTTTGCTTGTTGGTTTTGGTGTAGAGGTTGGTGTCACTGTTGTTGTTGGTGATGGTTCTTGAGTAGGCGTTGGGGAGGGAGTTTCTGTTACTTGAGTTGGGGTTGGAGTTAGATTTTTTTCTGTTTCCCCTTTGCCTCCTGTAGCTACAACCGCAAGTGCGACAAGTCCAATAAGAATTAATATACCAATAACAATCAGTATTATTCTTTTTTTATTGCCGGAATTTCTTGAAGACTCATATACATAAGATCTTCGGGAAGGATTTAAGAATGATTCGCTAGAGTTTGATTCTTCTGCCATAAGAACATGACTATAATACCACGAATTACCCAATCTGCAAGCGTATGATACAATGCGTTCAACGTGAACAAGATACTCCTTCTGGCAATTGTTGTAGTAGGTAGTTTTTTTTTATGGAATATAGCAAAACCTGATACAGTCAAGCAAATTTCATCAGGAATCACAACAAAAAAAACTGAAACCGTATCAATAACCCCTCAAAAAACTCAACAAGAGTACCTTTTTGTACCCTATTGGTCCTTTACAAAAAATATTACAACCAGTAGTGAATACTCACTTATTTATTTCGGAGTAGGAGTTAGTACCAATGGTTTGAACATGACTGATAATGGGTATACCAACATGACTAATTTTTTAACCCTTACTCCAAATGCTAATGAGCGAGTTCTTGCTATTCGAATGGTTGATAAAACTATCAACGCCGAAATTTTAAAAAATAATTTACTTGAGGAAAAAATTGCATCCCAAGCTGTTGATCTTGCAAAAACAAATAAGTTTGATGGAATACTCGTAGATTATGAGACTTCCGCCTTTGGATTTGATAGTACGACAAAAAATATTTTATCTTTTTACAAACTGTTTTCTAAAAAAACACATGATTCTGGTATGAAGTTCTATGTTTCATTGTACGGAGATACCTATTTCAGATCCCGTCCATATGATGTAAAGGCAATAGGGGACATTTCTGACAAAGTAATTGTCATGGCTTACGATTTTTCGAAATCGAATGGCAATCCGGGACCTGATTTTCCTTTTGGCAATCGTGAGAAGTATGGATATGATTTCCAAAAAATGATTGAGGATTATCAAAAGGATGTTAGTAATAACAAGCTTGTGATTGCTCTTGGATATTTTGGATATGACTGGAAGGTTGATAGTAAAGATGTAGCGACAGCTTCAGGTGTCCCACTCACAACAAGTGAGATAACAAAAACATTTATTGATAAGTGTGGGTTTAAGGAATGTAATCTGACTCGTGATCCAAAAACTTCCGAGGCATACATTAAGTATATTGATGATAGTGGGGAGCGTCATATTGTTTGGTTTGAAGACGAGCAGTCTATAAATAAGAAGAAGGAATTTCTTAGGACTAAAGGAATTGTAGAAACTGCCGCCTGGGCATATTCATACTATTAGCTATTCTAATCTAGATAATAGCGGGAGGCTTAGTTTGATTTCCTTTTTCTTTCTTATTAAACGATCCGAGTCGAAGAGTGAAGTTCCAAAATCCACTTTTTTACTTTCTAATGACGGGTAAACTTTTTTTGCTTTTTCTTCCATCCCAGAATTTCCAAAGAATAGAGACGCTTGCTTCTGGGTGTTCTCGCAAAAATCATAAATAGTTGCCCCCGATGCCCGGTACAATACATTTTTTCTATAGATTTTTTCAAACCCTTCTTTCAATTCGCGCCTTATACTCATAGGAAATGCAGTTGGTTCTGCCAATTTTATTTCTATTACGTGGTGATGAAAATCTTGGGATTTAAGGTATAAAGATACACGTTTTACCGCATAATTATAGTTACGAGCTTTAAAGAAAACATCTTCGATGTGAGCCAAAAGTCTGGCCCACAAGATATCTTTGTCATTTGTTGGAGGTGTGACGGTTGAGGAGCGGGTCATGGATTTATATTCTCTTTTTGCGTCAGGGTTGACTGCATAAATCATTTCCCCATTTAACTCGCGCCATATTTCTTGATACGGTTTTGAGAAGTTCTGTTTTATAAAAGATTCGGGGCGGTGAGCAAATTCGTAAGCAGTTTTAATGTTCAATTTTTGTAAAAATGCAGTTGTTGCTCCTCCAATTCCCCAGATTTTCCCAACCGGTGTCTCTTTTAAAATACTATCGATATCTTTTCCGGGAACGATAGTAAGCCCTGACGGTTTGTTTTTATTAACCGCTAGTTTTGCGAGTGATTTTGTGACACTAACTCCTATGCTGACTGTAATACCCAGTGAGCCTTCAATTTCTTTTTTGATGCTTGCTGCAATTTGTTCATAACTCATATGAAGTGGCCGGCGCATGCCTTTAAGATCCGCAAATCCTTCGTCAACAGAGTAGACCTCAACACATGGTGAGTATTTGCGCATGACTGCAAACATTTTGTCTGAAAAGAGGTGGTAAATGCGGTAGTCACTAACTGCGATAGTTACTTGAGGAAATTTCTTTGCTATCTCCCAGCACCGCATGCCTCGTTCTATTCCCAAAGCCCGTGCTTCGTAACTTACCGCGGTTGCTATGCCCCGCTCATATCCAGTAACAACCGGCTTTCCTTTCAATTCCGGGTGTACGGCCTGGGTAACGGATGCGAAGAATGCATCCCCATCAAGACAGAGTACTACTTCAGGCCATGAGATGATCATAATACATTTTGAGAACTCTAGAAGCGAGTATAAAAAGAGTTGTTTTGGTACGTTTTAGATTAAACATAAAAGTAATAAGCACTAAGCTCGAATATTGAAATTCGAAACAAGCTTCAATTTTTTAAATTACAAATTTCAAACATTTTAATTTGATATTTTTAATTTGTTTCGTGCTTCGAATTTAGAATTTCGAATTTTTCCGTTATCAATACTTACGGATGACGGATCTGACTATTCCAAATATTTCAAGGCTGAGGTGGGGGTAAAAGTCGGGATACTTAGGGTTTGCGGAGCGCAAAACTACTTTTCCTTCGATTTTTTCAATTATTTTAAGAGTCCATTCACCATCTATAAGAGCAAGAACTATTTCTCCCCGGTTAGCTTCTTTTGCCTTTTCCAAAATGACGATGTCTCCTTTATATATACCGATTCCCTCGAGACTGTCTCCTGCAACACGAAGCATGAAAGAAGAGTTAGGGTTGTCTACGAGATATTCGTCGAGTGACATGAAGTTGAGGTCTTCCTCAGCCCCTGTCGGGAATCCTGCTTTGACATTTCCCAACAGGGGGACTTGGAAAAAAAGATTGGCGGGAGCTAACTTCCCACTAATCTTATCTAAATAACCCTGCTCTTCAAGTTTTTTAACTATCTTGTGAATTGCATTTTTGGAAGCCAACCCAAAGAGGGTTAGCATTTCGGAATAAGAGGGAAGCCTCTTGTTCTTTTTATAAAAAGTTTGCAATTGATTAAGATATTCTGCCTTCATGATTGTTGAGACTTGATGCTTGAAACTGGATGTTTTGAACTTGAAGCTTGATGTTAGATATTGGATTTTCAATTATCTATTTTCTAACTTCCAGATCTAGTTTCTAATTTCAAGTTTCTAGTATCAAATTAAATATAGTGAACAATCGTTCACCATGCAAGATGACAAACTGTATCAATTTGTTTTTACTGTTTACGACTCTTATAATCACCTCATAATGACAAATGAAGGGCCAAAACAATATCCCACAGAAGCGAGAATACTATATGGAGCTACGGTAAAAAAGTACGAAGCGGGAGATATTTTGTATGAATTGAAGGGTCTCAAAGACGGGTATGGAAGCGATTTTCGATTGGGTATGACTGTAAGTAGGCAAGGGGATGTTTTACTGGTTTTGGAAGGAAAGGATCCTGAAGAAAGCCTTGGTATTCAATTTAACGGTTCGGCAAAAGAGACTAAAACCCCCAATATGGCAGGACGTCTTGCAAGAATCCCACGGACTTTACTTGAAAAAGATGGAAAATGGTTAGATGATAACCCTGATTTTAAGGTGAGTTCTACTCAAGAAGATTTAAGTATTACGAAAGGAGACAGTTCTTTTCAAGGATATGTTCGGGGAATCCAGGGAGATGGAGAACAAGGTACGGTAATGAGTTTATTTATCGCCGGTACTGGAGATACGACGATTGAGTTATTTGCTCAAGTTGGTGCGCCAACTTTCTTTCGAAGGGCTGAAATGATATTTCCTTCCCATGCGCCAACATTTTACTCTGGCACTCTAAATGAGTTGCGAGAAGCAGCACGCGATCTGATATTCCCTGATCGATAGGTTAGTTATTAAAATATTCCCATGCTTTTTTACTGATTTGGGCCTCGACTTCGGCCGCATGAGCTGGAAGTTGGGTATTTGAGAACAATACGATTATATAGTCGCCGTGGGTAGAATAAACGATTCCGGCGTTATGCTTAAATCCATACAGCTCACCGGTCTTGTGAGCAACAATAGTCCCGTCGGGCAAATACTTAGGTATCCTGTCATTCAATTGTTGCTTCTTTAAAATTTCAAGCATCTGTCTTGAAGCCTCAGGATTTACGATCTCTCCTTTGTAGAGTTTTTCATAGAAAAGGACAGTGTCTGCAACTGTCGAATATGGGTCATCTGCCATATTTGAATCGTTCATACCCAATGAGTGGATCATGTTATTAATAGGTTCAACTTTGATATTGTAGGTCAAAAGATAGGCTGCATAGTTTGATGAAAATTCGATCATATCCTCAACTGCATTCATAACAGTTCTCGTAATACCCCCATCTGTAAGCTCAGCTGATTCGCTTGCTATCCCAAAGGCGCGGTTGAGTGATGAAATATTTTGGGAAAGAACCTGATTTGGAGTGAGTTTGCCATCCTGGATGTATTTGAATACTGTTGCCATTACCCATAATTTATAGATACTTGCCGTCTTAAAACTCTTCGTTTCATTGTAAAAATATTCATCTCCGGTTTTAAGATTTTTGATCCCCACGCCGTAGTCGCCTTTTTCATTTTCAAATATAGGCTTTATGACACTTTCGAGACGTTGCACTTTTGTAACATAATGAAATACATTTATTCCTTGCTGGATAGGCGCTGCAATAGGAGAAAGAATACTTCCTTCAAGTGAATTTTTGGATATCTGTTTGCCTCGATAATAGGCTACGGACATGAGAAAAATGATAAGAAATATGACGAAAAAGAATTTCAAAAAAGTATTTATTTTAGAATGTATTAATTCTTGATATATAAAGATAGCTATAAATACGTATATCGCAAGAAGCAGTATTATAAGAAAAATCATAGGTTGATTGTAGCAGCTGTTGGGATAAAGTTTTCCCTCAATTTACTACTTGACGAAATTTACCATGTATTGTATTATTCTTTCACACCTTAAAAAGGTGTTTCTTTTTGGCGAAAGCCAACATATAATAGACATATGGCAACAGCAAAATTTGATAGAACAAAACCACACGTTAATATCGGTACAATCGGTCACGTTGATCACGGTAAGACCACAACAACCGCTGCTATTACTACAGTTTTAGCAAAAAAGGGTTTAGCCGAAGCACGATCATACGCTGACATCGACAATGCTCCTGAAGAAAGAGAAAGAGGAGTTACGATTAACATTTCCCACCAAGAATACGAAACAGCAACACGTCATTACGCTCATATTGACGCTCCAGGACACGCTGATTACATCAAAAACATGATCACAGGAGCTGCTCAAATGGACGGAGCTATCCTTGTTGTCAGTGCTCCAGATGGTCCAATGCCTCAAACAAGAGAACATATCCTTCTTGCACGACAAGTTGGAGTCCCTTCAATCGTTGTATTCATGAATAAGGTTGATATGGTTCAAGATCCAGAACTTTTGGAACTTGTTGAAATGGAAGTACGGGAACTTCTTACAAAGTATCAATATCCTGGAGACACAACCCCAATCATTAAAGGTTCAGCACTTAAGGCTCTTGAAGGAGATCCAGAAGCAGAAAAAGCTATTCTTGAGCTCATGGATACTGTTGATAGTTACATCCCAACACCAGACCGTCCAATTGATAAGCCTTTCCTTATGCCTGTTGAGGACGTTTTCTCAATCAAAGGTCGAGGAACAGTTGTAACCGGAAGAATTGAAAGAGGAATGGTTAAGCTAAATGAAGAGCTTGAGATCGTTGGAATGAGACCTACTACAAAGACAATTGTTACTGGAATTGAGATGTTCCGAAAACAACTTGATGAAGGTCAAGCAGGAGATAATGCTGGACTTCTCCTTCGTGGAGTAGAGAAAAAGGATGTTGAGCGTGGACAAGTTCTTGCAAAACCAGGATCTATCACACCTCACACAGAATTTGAAGCTGAAGTTTACATTCTTACCAAAGAAGAAGGCGGACGACACACTCCTTTCTTCTCAGGATACAGACCACAATTTTATATCAGAACAACAGACGTAACCGGAGAAATCAAACTTCAAGAAGGTGTAGAGATGGTTATGCCAGGAGATAATGCAAAGATGAATGTATCCCTTATCGTTCCAGTCGCTATGGAAGAGGGAATGAGATTTGCTATCCGTGAAGGTGGAAGAACAGTTGGAGCAGGAGTTGTTACCAAGATTACTAAATAGTTTAGTAATATCGCACATTCGACAATTAAGTTTAAGCACAAATTGGTAATAACCTCGCTTCGAAGCGAGGTTTTTTTGTTTTAAATATGGCAAACAAAGGAAGAATCAGAGTAAAGCTAAAAAGTTACGATCCTAGGATCATCGACTCAACGTGCCAACAAATCATTGATACTGCTCTTAGAACCGGTGCAAAAGTTGTTGGACCTATTCCATTGCCTTCAGATAGAACCGTTTTTACGGTCAACAAGGCTGCCTTTATCGATAAAGACGCACGGGAGCACTTCCAACTAAAGACCCACAAAAGACTTATTGATATTCTAAATCCAACCGAAAGTACCATCGAAAACCTCATTCATCTCGACCTCCCAAGTGGAGTCAACGTCGAGATCAAGATGTAAGAACCGCTAGCTTCGTTCGAATCCTTGTATTTTGATTCTCAAAATGTAGTCTCTCTGCAATTTCTGATACACTTTATTCATGTTCCCTTTTTGGCTACTCATTGCCGTCGCAGCTGGTTTTTCATCCAACTTGTTTAATTTCTCAAGTAGGCACTACCTTCGAAAAAAGAAGGATAGTACAGCTTTTGCATGGTTACTTGAGTTAGTACGTACAATAATTTACATCTGTATTCTTCCTTTTGCTTTTCACTTTGTTATAACTCCATACAGCTTGCTGATATTTTTCCTTTTGAGTTTGAGTGAAACTTTATCTGTTTATTTCACCATGAAAATGCATGAGCACAGTCATCTTTCTCTTTCAACAATAATTTCAAGGACAAGATTGATATGGGTTGCTCTAATTTCATTTCTTTTTTTTGGAGAGAAGTTGAGTACATTTGAGTATGCTTCAATAGCGCTTCTAATGGTTGGTCTTCTAATAATTACTTCCCCCAAAAAGATAACAGGCGATAAAGGAGTAAAATACGCTCATTTTGCTACTTTTTTTGCTGCTTTGGACATCATTTTTCTAAAAGCTGCCGCACCATTTACTACCGCAACAGGTGCTGCCATGATAATGGGTATTTTATCTATCATTTTGTTACCAATTTTTATGCATAACAGGAAAACACGAATAAAAAAAGTCATTCAAACCCTCCATTTCCGTTCAGCTATTCCAATTATTGCAAATACTTCAGGAAGTTTACTTTTAGCTTGGGCTCTTTCTTTAGGAGTCGCAAGTATAGTTACCGGAATATATCAAGGAATGATGGTTTTCTCTGTTCTAGGTGGAATAATTTTGTTGAAGGAACACAAAGATACAAAAAGAAAACTTCTGGGGTGTGTAATTGCACTTGTTGCAATTATTCTTCTCACATTCAAATAAACCTCTAACTTGTTGCATTTGAATTCAAATACGTATATAATAGTCCTTAGCAAAATGACGACTTTAAGGAGGGTTAGTTTGACTACATAGCTTCTAAAGATTAAGTGTAACTTAATCACAAAAGCGACTGTAGTAGTCGCTTTTTTTTGTGCTTTTGAACTTATATGATACAAACAATCTTAGGTAAAAAATTAGGACAGACACAAGGATTTTTAGAGGACGGAAGAAGAATTCCTATGACAAAAATTGATGTGTCCGGTATTGTCGTGTCTCAGGTCAAGACCAAAGATCATGAAGGCTATGACGCAATCCAACTCGGATACGGCATGAACAAGAAAGCAGACAAACCTACACAAGGTCATGCAAAAAAAGCGGGGCTCAATTCGACGCCTCGTTTTTTTAAGGAATCAAAGGTTGATAAAGTCGAAGATGTTGAGCTAGGATCTCCAGTTAACGTTGAAGAAATTTTAGGAGCTGGGGATATTGTAGATGTTAGTGGTACTTCCAAAGGAAAAGGATTTGCAGGAGGAGTAAAAAGACATCACTTCAAAGGTGGACCAAAGACTCATGGTCAGTCAGACCGCCATCGTGCTCCAGGATCAATCGGTCAGTCAACAACTCCGGGAAGAGTTTATAAAGGAAAAAGAATGGCCGGGCACATGGGAGTAGATCAAAAAACAGTAAAGAATTTGGAAGTTATTGACCTTACTGACGGAATTCTTTTAGTTAAGGGACTTGTTCCAGGACATATCAGCTCTATTGTTACAATCACCAAGCGTGGAGTTAACAAAAAAGCGATGGGTCTTTATAAAGAGGTTGTTGAGGAAGAAATTCTAGAAAATGCTAAGGTTGAGGAAATTGGACCTTCAGTTGAAGAACAAGAAGAGATGAGAAAAGAAACTGAAGCAAAAGCTGAAGAAACAGAAAAAGCAGAAGCAGCAGAGGCACAAGTTGCAAATCAAGTAGACAAACCGGAAGTTGAAGTGACTGCTACCGAAGAAGTAGTTTCTGAACCCGTAGAAGCAGTTGCTGAGGAAACACCTGAAGTTATAGCTGAAGAAACCAAAGAAGAGGAGGAAGCTAAATAACTAAGGGTTTTGTTCTTAGGGTTTAGCGTTTAGTTATGGAAAAGAAAGTGATTAAAAAAACAATTAAGAAAGAAGTCAAAGCTGTGAAAAAACCGGTTTCAAAAATTGCTGTCAAAAAAGCACCTGTAACCAAAAAAGCTGAAGTAAAAGTTTCAAAACCGGTAGTTGCAACACCCGTTGTTAAAACTTCAAACAGTACTGTAAAGGTCTCTGTCGTAAATGTTGCCGGAACTTCACAAGGTACAATGACGTTGTCCTCTGAAGTATTTGGTGCTACTCCAAATCAAAATCTTATTGCTCAAGCCGTCCGTGTATATTTGGCCAATCAAAGACAGGGAACATCATCAACTAAAACAAGAGCTGAAGTAACCGGATCAACAAGAAAAATATACCGACAAAAAGGAACTGGACGAGCAAGACACGGTGCTGCAAAAGGACCTATCTTTGTTGGAGGAGGAATTGTTTTTGGACCACATCCACAAGATTATTCCATGAAATTCCCAAAGAAAATGAAAAAAGCAGCGCTTATTAACGCTCTTTCACAAAAGGCACTAGATGGAGTAATCAAAGTAGTTGATGGAGATTTTTCAGGAAAAACAAAAGAAGTAGCAAAGCTATTAAGAACTATGGAACTTAACAAAAAAGGGATAGCCGATAAAGTACTTTTTGTTGCTGACAAGAACGAAAATACAGCAAGAGCTGCTCATAATCTTGCAGGACTAAAATTAGAAACTGCCGGAACCCTTTCAACATACGGAGTTGTGGTATCTAAAAATATCATTTTTATGAAAAGCGCAATAACAGATCTTACAGATCGACTTACTAAAAAAGACTAATATGCAAGCACAACACATTATTATAAAACCAATTATTTCAGAGCAATCACTCAAGGATGCTCAGATGGGAAAATACTCATTTTTAGTTAATAAAAAAGCGAACAAAACTGAAATTAAAAAAGCTATTGAGGAAGTATTTGAAGTAAAAGTAATAAAAATTATGACAAATATAACAAAAGGTTCTATCACTAGAAATACAAAGGTAGGACGTAAAATAACTGTCTTTTCTGACAAAAAAGCACGTGTAGTTCTTCAAAAAGGTCAATCAATTGCAATTTTTGATGAACACCTAGGACTTGATGACGAAAAAGATAAAAGCAAAAAGGAAAAAGCAAAAAGTAAAGAGAAAAAGGAAGCAGATTCGAAAACTAAAACTGAGAAGAAAGGAGAACCAAAAGAATAGTTTTGACTAATCACTAGTTACTATTCACTAATCACTAACTTATGGCATCTACACTTAAAAAAATATTAAAGAAAAATTCAGGCCGGGACAATTCCGGAACAGTTGTTGTTAGACATCAGGGTGGACGTCAAAAAAGATTCTATAGAATCATTGACTTTAAGAGAAATAAATACGGTATGACAGGTATAGTTATGGGAATCGAATACGATCCAAATAGATCAGTTGATTTACTTTTGGTCAATTACGCCGATGGGGAAAAAAGATATATTCTAAGACCTCTTGATGTAGCACTTGGGGACAAAGTTATTTCAGATGAAATGGTAGATATTAAAAATGGAAATTCTATGAAACTAAAAAATATTCCGGTTGGAACACCAATTCATAATATAGAGCTCACAAAAGGTCGTGGAGGACAAATCGTTAGATCTGCAGGAAATCAAGCAATGATTGTTGCAAAAGAAGAGAAATATGTACAAGTTAAATTGCCATCCGGCGAGTTACGAAGGATTTTGAACGAAAATTATGCTACAATTGGCCAGTTATCGAAGGTTGAGTGGAAAGATAGAGTCCTCGGTAAAGCAGGTGCCAAAAGGCACATGGGTATTAGACCAACCGTTCGTGGAGTAGCACAAGATCCAAGATCACATCCTCATGGAGGAGGAGAGGGTAGAAGCGGAATCGGTATGCCTTCCCCAAAAACATACAGAGGAAGAATTGCTGTCGGAAAGACCCGGGACAAAAAGAAATACAGTAACAAACACATTATTAAAAGAAGAAAAGTATAGGGTACAGCGTTTAGGGTATAGGGTTTAGTTAAATAAAAATATAAAACAAATATGTCTAGAAGTTTAAAAAAAGGACCATTAATAAACGAAAGATTACTTAAAAAAGTTATGCTTCAAAAAGCAGGCTCCGGGCGTGACGCAATAAAAACGTGGGCACGGGATTGTCAAATACCACCGGAATTTGTAGGACACACTTTTGGAGTCCATAATGGGAAGCATTTCATAACTGTAAAAGTTGTTGAAGGAATGGTAGGACACCGACTTGGAGAGTTTTCTCCAACCAGACACTTTAAGGGTCATGGTAGAGTTGTTGCCCGTGATATAAGTAAAACATAAAAATGACTAATGACTGATGGTCAATGATCAAATTAACCATTAGACATAAATCATAAATCATTAAACTATGCAATATAACGCGCTTGCTAAAAACGTGAAAGTATCACCAAGAAAGGTGAGATTGGTTGCTGACAGCATCCGGGATCTGACGGTTGCAAAAGCTCTTACTCAACTTATGGTTTCAAGAAAAAGAGGAGCTGTTTCATTAAAAAAAGCTTTGGAAAGTGCAATGGCAAATGCAGTTAATAATAGCAATGCAAAGAAAGATGATTTGAAAATAAAAACAATAAATATTACAGAGGGAATCAAATACAAAAGATATCATTTTGCCGGACGGGGAAGAACAAGACCATACATGAAAAGGACAAGTCATATCAATGTTATTTTGGAAGATAATGTAAAAATTGAAATACCAAAAATTGCTATGCCGGAAGGACCAAAAGTAGTTGAAGGAAAAATTGAAGAGAAAAAGAAGGGAGCAAAAAAATAATGGGACAAAAAGTAAATCCTATCGCATTAAGACTTGGTATACACCACGACTTTAAGAGTGTTGGTTATTATCCAAAGAATATGTATGCAAAAGCTGTTCTAAAAGACATTAAGATTCGCGAAGCATTAATGCAAAAATTAAGACCGGCCGGTGTTGGCGATATCATCATAGAAAGATCGGCAAGTTCTATCAAAATCATAATTTATGTTATGAGACCAGGTATTGTTATCGGACGCGGAGGCAGCGGTCTTGAAGAACTTAAAAAAGAAATCGTTAAGCTTTTAAGTGTTAACGAAACGACTCAAGCTAAAAATTCACAAAAAATTGAATTAAGAGTCGAGCCAATAAAAGAACCTAACCTGTCTGCATATTTAGTCGCAACAAATATTGCAGAGCAATTAGCAAGAAGAATGCCTTTTAAAAGAATTGTTAAGCAATCATTAGACAGAATTATGCAAAGTGGAGCCAAGGGTGCGCGTATCGTTCTTTCAGGAAGAATAAATGGAGCAGAAATTGGAAGACGGGAAAGATCACAAATCGGAAAAGTATCACTTTCGACAATTCGAGAAAATATAGATTTTGCAAGTGTTCCATCTCTGACTAAGTCAGGATACATCGGAGTTAAAGTTTGGATCAATAAGAAGTAGATTATTTATATGTTACAACCTAAAAAAACAAAATATAGAAAATTATTTAAGCCAAGAAGCTTGCCTGGTCCTGCTGTTAAAGCAACAAGGGTTAGTTTTGGCGAATACGGACTTAGAGCAGATGAATCCGGACACGTTTCGTCCCGCCAAATAGAGGCAGCAAGACGTGCTATTGTTCACTTTATAAAAAGAGGTGGAAGAGTCTGGATACGGATCTTTCCATCAATGCCAATTACCAAAAAACCACCGGAGACGAGAATGGGTGGAGGAAAAGGAGATGTTGATCATTGGGTATCAATTGTCCGTCTTGGACAGGTTATGTTTGAAATGGGTGGAATAGATGAGGCAACAGCAAAAGAAGCTTTAAGACTTGCAGCCATGAAATTGGCAGTAAAGGCAACATTTGTAAAGAAAAATATTTAAAACATGAAAACACAACAAAAAAAAGAATTAAGAACAAAAACAGTTGATGAACTGATTCATGAACTTCGCGGTATGCGTGCTGAAGTTAGCAAGCTTGCCTTAGACATGAAGACTGGAAAAGCCGAGAATATGAACGCTTTATATAGAAAGAAAAAAGATATAGCACGTGTATTAACATTCTTATCTGAGAAGAAGGAGGAAACAAAATAATATGGCAAATACAAAGTCAAAAGTTAAAAGTCAGAAGTCAGAAGTCAAAATTACAACTCAAAAGTCAAAAATTGAGAAGAAGCCAGCTTCTAAAGCTGTTGAAAACGTAAAAAGTACAATGACAGGAACAGTTGTTAGTACGAAAATGCAAAAAACAGTTGTTGTTGCAATTGAAAGAAAAGTTGCGCACAAGTTATATGGAAAATTAATAAAAGTAACAAAAAGACTTAAGGTTGATACTAATGGAATGGATCTTTCTGAAGGTGACACCGTAAAGATTCAAAAAACAAGACCGTTAAGCAAAGACAAAAATTATAAAGTGGTTTCAAAGGAAGCAAAAATCTAAATATGGTACAACACAGAACAATGCTAGTAGTCGCTGACAACAGCGGAGCAAAACAGCTTCAAGTAATCCATATCTATGGTGGATCAAAAAGAAGTTTTGGATATCTTGGTGAGACATTAGGATGTGTGGTTAAAAAAGCACTTCCTCATGGACAATTTAAAAAAGGAGACAAGGTAAAAGTAGTTTTGGTAAGAGCTCAAAAGGAGCATAGACGGGAAGACGGAACTTATATAAGATTTTCTGAAAATGCAGGAGTTGTAATTGATGAAAAAACAAAAGATCCATTAGGAACCCGCATATTTGGACCGGTAGCCCGGGAAGTTAAGGATGCGGGATTTGCAAAAATTGCATCATTAGCAAAGAACGTCGTTTAGATACGAATGTTTACGTATGATTAATACGAATAAATACGAATAATAAATATATGAAGATTAAAAAAGGAGACACAGTACAAGTTATGATAGGAAAAGATAAAGGTAAAAGTGGTACCGTTATGAAGGTTTTTCCTTCAAAGGATATGGTATTGGTTGAGAATCTTAATCAATACAAAAGACATATAAAGTCACGACAACAGGGGCAAAAATCTGAAATAGTAACTTTTTCAAAACCATTACATGCAAGCAAAGTTTCTTTGCTAGATCCTAAAAAGAAGAAACCAACAAGAGTAGGATACAAAGTTGTAAAAGGTGTAAAAGAGCGAATTAGTCGCATGAGTAAAGAGAAGATATAGGCAATTAGCGATTAGTCTTTAGCATTTAGTCTAAAGACCAAAAGCTAAAAGCCAAAGACCAAATAATATGAAAGTGCAAGCATCAGTCAAAAAACGTTGTTTAAATTGTAAAATCGTTAAAAGAAAAGGACGGTTGTTAGTGATCTGTGAAAATCCACGTCACAAGCAACGACAAGGATAGGAGGAAGGGTTTAGGGTATAGGGTTTAGTTAAAAACAACTAAACGCTAAACGCTAATAACTAAACGCTAATATATTATGGAATTTAGAAAAAACTTTGAAGAAAAAATAGTAAAAGACCTAAAGTCACAACTGAAGGTTAAATCTGTAATGGCTGTACCAAGAGTTACAAAAATTACTGTTAATATGAGTTCTCGAGAGTTTTTGAAAGACAAGAAAAATATTGAAAAAGCACTTGAAGACCTAACTCTTATTACCGGGCAAAAACCAAGAATTGCAAAAGCACGGGTTTCAATTGCTACCTTTAAGCTTCGTGAAGGTGACAAAATTGGAATGTCTGTTACGCTTCGGGGACAAAGAATGTATGATTTCTTGGAAAAACTTATTAAAATCGTATTCCCTCGGGTTAAAGATTTTAACGGTGTAGACTTGAAAGCTTTCGATGGAAGAGGTAATATATCGTTTGGCTTCTCTGAGCAATTGGTTTTTCCTGAAATTGACTCCGGTAAGGTAGATGTATTGCGATCATTACAGGTTACAATCGTAACCAACGCTCGCGATGATGAAAAATCAAAAGCATTGCTTACAGCAATGGGAATGCCATTTGTAAAAGGAGAAGTTAAAAACTAATTAATATGTCTAAAACATCAACAATTGTTAAATTAGGAAAAAAACAGAAATATAAGACACGGGGTGTAAACCTTTGTGCTTTATGTGGAAGAACAAGAGGTTACATGAGATTATTTGGAATTTGTAGAATTTGTTTTCGTGAGCGAGCATTGAAAGGAGAGTTTCCAGGAGTTAAAAAAGCTTCTTGGTAATTAATTAAAAATATGACATATCCTATTGCAAGTTTTTTAATACAAATAAAAAATGCCTATATGGCAAACAAAAATGAAGTGAGTTTCCCTTACTCAAAGACTGTTCTTTCTATCGGAACAGTTCTTAAGGAAGAGGGCTATATAAAAGATATAAAAGAAGATAAAGAAGAAAGTAGACAAATTGTTAAAGCAACACTTCTTTACAGAAAAAATGAAGCAGCTATGAAAGATGTAAAAATTATTTCAAAACCATCGGTTCATAAGTATGTTAACAAAGTAAAAACAAAAAAAGTTGCAACAAAATATGATTTGGCAATTCTTTCAACAAATCAAGGAATTATGTCAAACAGAAAAGCAACTAAGTTAGGAATCGGAGGAGAATTGTTAGCAAGAATTAGTTAGTTATAAATATATGTCAAATATTGGAAAACAAATTATAACGTTAGATGCAGGTGTTTCTGTAATAAAAGATGGTAAAAACGTTACTGTAACCGGTACTAAGGGATCACTATCATGGAAAATCCCTGCAGGGATTGATGTTGTTATTGCAGACAACATCGTAACCGTTAAGAAAGAGCACGATAGCCGCTATTTGGAAAAATTTTATGGCCTTACACGCTCACTTATTTCAAATATGGCAACCGGTGTTTCAAAAGGTTTTGATAGAAAACTAGAATTGTCCGGTGTTGGATATAGAGCAAGAGTTGACGGACGGGATCTTATTTTAAATCTTGGATTCTCTCATCCGGTAAAAATATCTGCACCTGAAAATGTCACTTTTAAAGTTGAGGAAAATATCATAACAATTTCGGGAATCGATAAACAAATCGTTGGAGATGTTGCTAGCAAAATAAGAAAAGTTAGACCACCGGATCCTTATAAAGCAAAAGGAATTAAATATGAAGGTGAAAAGATTAGACGAAAGGCAGGTAAAGCAGCGAAAGCAGCCTAATTATAATTAATATGAAAACACAAAATAGTAAAACAAGAAGAGTGACTAGAATCAGAAAAAAAATTGCGTTTGTTTCTGATAGGCCAAGACTTTCTGTATATCGTTCTAATGTTAATATATATGCACAAATTATTGATGACAGTAAGTCAAAGACATTAGTTTCTGCTTCTTCTAAAGAAGTAAAAGCTACAAAAAAGATGGATCAAGCAATTGAAGTAGGAAAATTAATTGCTGAAAAAGCAAAAGCAGCAAAAGTTTCAAAAGTAGTTTTTGATAAAGGTTCTTACAAATTTCATGGACGTGTAAAAGCACTAGCTGAATCTGCAAGAGAAGGAGGACTACAATTCTAAAAATTTATAAATAAATTTATGGATAATCAATACGACGAAAAAATAGTACAGATCAACCGGGTTAGTAAAAAAACCAAAGGTGGAAATAAAATGAGATTTTCAGCTTTGGCTGTTGTTGGTGACCGCAAAGGTAAAGTCGGAGTAGGTCTTGGAAAATCTGCTGATGTTTCTCAAGCAATCCAAAAAGCAATTTCTTATGCAAAAAAACATTTCATTGACGTACCAATCGTAAATGATACTA
>CAZEGF010000006.1:0-84609 GCA_964511965.1 uncultured Gammaproteobacteria bacterium | reverse complement strand
CCTCCAAAATGCTTAACACGCATTGTTAGTTGAGTTCCAGGTTCTCCGATAGATTGAGCAGCGATAACTCCAACAGGTGTACCAAGATCAGCTCTCTTGTATGAAGAAAGATCCCATCCGTAACAAGCTGCACACATTCCGTATTTAAGTCTGCAGTAGATTGGAGTTCTAACGTCAGCAGCCAATACTGAATCGTCTTTTAGGATCTCGTCTAATTTCTCGTGATCAATATCATCACCTTTTTTGACATAAACCTTTTTGGTTTTCTTTGAAGAAATGTCTTTAAGAGCAACTCTTCCCAAAAGCATATTAACAATTGGAGTGATATTTTCTCGGTTTTCCAAAGGAACATGATACCCCATTGTACTTCCACAATCAGCTTCTCGGATAATAACGTCATGAGTAACATCAACGAGTCTTCGAGTTAAGTATCCTGCATCTGCTGTCTTAAGAGCTGAGTCTGTTAGACCTTTTCTAGATCCACGACCAGAGTTTACGTATTCAAAAATTGAAAGACCTTCTCTAAAGTTAGATTTAATAGGCAACTCAACAATACGTCCTAGAGGATCGTATATTAGTCCTCTCATGGCAGCAAGCTGCTTAATCTGATCTTTACCTGCACGAGCACCTCCCGAATCAGCAATAATCCGGACTATATCATTTTTGGCAAAAAGATCCCAGGTAAGATTTGCCATTTTCTCAGTAACCTCAAGCCAAACATGGTTCATGAGTCTCTTTTGTTCTGAAAGGGTTATAAGTCCCTGTTGGTATTCATTCTCAATTTCTTGTATTTGCTTTTCAGCTGCATCGATAAGAGTGTCTTTGTTATCAAGCATCTTAAGATCAAAAGTGGATACTGAAATTCCTGAAATTGTTGCAGCATAGAATCCGATTTCTTTGATCTTGTCGATAAGATTTGCAACTTCAATCTCTGAAATCTCAACCATAGCCTTTGTGATAATTTCACGGATGGTAGATGCTTTGATTTCATCATTAACAAATCTCATCTTCTGAGGAAGAGCCTCGTTGAACATGATGCGTCCAAGTGTAGTCTCCAAAACATGACCATCAAATCTGATCATAATAGGCTCACGAAGAGTGATCTTCTTAAGTGACAATGCTAAATATGCTTCATAAGGTTCTGCAAACATAGGCAAGGGATCTTTTCTCTTTGATTCATCAATAGAGGTTAGATAAAACATTCCAAGTGCCATCTCTTTGTTTGGAAGAGTGATTGGATTTCCATCAGCAGGCTTTAGCAAATTTGATGCAGGCATCATAAGATTAATAGCCTCTTCTTGTGCACGTTGCGAAAGAGGAACGTGAATTGCCATTTGGTCTCCGTCAAAATCAGCATTGTATCCTGCACAGACACAAGGGTGGATTTTAATAGCACTACCCTCTACCAGTACCGGATAGAAAGCCTGGATACCCAATTTGTGAAGGGTTGGAGCCCGGTTCAAAAGAACTGGATGATTTTTAGTGATCTCCTCTAAGATATCAAAAACTTCCGGTGGTCTCTTCTCGATGTATCTTTTTGCAGCTTTTGCATTTGGAGTTGTTAACCCTCGTGCAATAATTTCACGGATTACAAATGGTTTGAAAAGCTCAAGTGCCATTTCTTTTGGAAGTCCACACTCATTTAATGAAAGTTCTGGTCCTACAATAATTACGGATCGACCTGAGTAATCAACACGTTTACCGAGCAAATTCTTTCTAAATCTTCCCTGTTTTCCTCTCAAAACGTCTGATAGAGATTTAAACTGTCTTTGTGTTGATGAAGCTCTAATAGAAGTATCAATTAGATAATCTACTGATTCCTGAAGCATTCTTTTTTCATTTCTCAAAATAATTTCTGGTGCACCAAGAGAAATTAAGTGATTTAAACGATTATTGCGATTTATAACTCTTCTATAAAGATCGTTAAGATCAGATGTTGCAAATCTTCCACCATTAAGTTGAACCATTGGACGAAGATCCGGTGGGAGTACTGGCAAAACTCTCAAAACCATTGATGAAAGATCAAATCCGGCTTCATTAATTGCTTCGATTAGATGCAATCTTTTAAGAAGCTTCAGTTGTTTTTGGCCGGATGATTTATTCTCGTCCTCTCGGAGTTGACCAATAATCTTTGGAATATCCATTTGTTCGATAGCGTGAAGGATTGCGCTGGCCCCAGTTTCAACCTCAAAAAAGATGATTACATCGTATTCCAAAAGTCGGACATATTCTTCTTCGGAAAGAACATCCCATGGTTTAAGACCTTTAACAATGTCATTTATGCGGTCAAAAATTTCCTCTATTCTTGATCCTTCATTTTCAAGTCTTTTGTCTAAAGCAGCATTTTTCTGTTTGTAATTAACTCTTTGCTCCTCAAGTACTAAGTCTTTTCTCTCTTTTTTAAGAGTTGCTTTGGTATCAACTAATTTTTCTTGTTCTTCTGAAGCAAGACGTGCTTTTTCGTCTTCAATTGTCTTTCTAAGCTCTGAAAGTCTTGATTGTTTTACTTCCTCTAAAGCTTGCTGTGCAGCTTTTCTCTTTTCCTCATCAATTGAGGTAACAAGATAACTTGCGTAATAGATAATTGACTCAAGCTCTTTTTGTGATGTTCCAAGAAGAGTTGAAAGTTTTGAAGGAGATCCTTTTGAGAACCAAACGTGAATAACTGGTGCAGCAAGCGTAATATGACCCATTCTCTCACGTCGAACTCTTGAGTATGTAACCTCAACACCGCATCTGTCACAAACTATACCCTTATATCTGATTCTTTTGTATTTTCCGCAATAACATTCAAAGTCTCGCGTAGGTCCAAAGATTCTTTCGTCAAAAAGACCGTCTTTTTCAGCTCTGAAAGTTCTGTAGTTGATAGTTTCAGGCTTTGTTACTTCACCGTATGACCAATTTTTAATATCATCAGGGGATGCAACAGTGATTCTCAATCCTTCAAAATCAGAAATATTAATAACGTCATTTCTGCGTTGTACTGCTTTTGGCGCAAATGCACCGTCTCTATATTGTTGATTACCGTCTTGTGGTTCCATAATTTAGTTATCTCCTCCTTCTTCTACCGGAATGTCTTCGGCAGTTGGTTCAGTTCCTTCTACTGAATCTGCAATCAATTCCGCTTCAGGTGTCAAAACTTGATCATCAATTGTTGTTTCGACATCTTCAACTTCTAATGCTTCCTGTAATTCTTCTGATTCTTTCTTTATTTCCTCACTAACTTCAGCTGTCTCTTCTTCTTCATCATCAGTTGCAATAACAGCAGCTGTTGGTTGAATATTCATACCTAATGATTGAAGCTCCCGGATCAAAACCTTAAATGATTCAGGAACTTTTGGAGTTGGGATATCAACCCCTTTAATAATAGCCTCAAATGCCTTTGCACGACCTGCAACGTCATCTGATTTTATTGTCAACATTTCCTGTAATGTGTAGGCTGCTCGATGTGATTCAAGAGCCCAAACTTCCATCTCCCCTAACCTTTGTCCTCCCATTTGAGCTTTTCCTCCCAATGGTTGTTGTGTAACAAGAGAGTATGGTCCGGTTGATCTTGCATGAGTCTTATCCTCAACCATGTGGATAAGCTTCATGATGTATCCGATACCAACAACTACATTATTTTCGTATGCATCCCCAGTTCTTGCGTCATATAATTTTACCTTAGCATCAGCAGGAATACCTGCTTGCTTTAATAGATCAAAAAGTCTATCTTCTTCTGTCTTTTCAAAAACAGGAACTGCTATTTTATCACCTAATCGCTTCGCTGCCCAGCCTGCATGTGCTTCAAGGAGCTGACCCAAATTCATACGTCCAAGTACTGAGATTGGGGATATCATAATATCAACCGGTGTTCCATCCTCAAGATACGGCATGTCAGATTGTGGTACGATTTTTGAAATAACACCTTTATTACCGTGACGTCCAGCGAGTTTATCTCCAACGACAACATGTCTTAATTGTGCTACTTCAATAAGAAGTTTTCTAATCGTTCCAGGCTCTAATTCGTCTCCTTTATCCCGATCCAAAACTTGAACCGATGTGACAATGCCGTGTTCTCCGTGAGGCATTCTCAAAGAAGTATCTCTTACTTCACGTGCCTTTTCACCAAAAATTGCTCTTAGTAATCTTTCTTCGGCTGTAAGTTCTGTTTCACCTTTTGGAGCAATCTTTCCTACCAAAATATCTCCAGGATTAACCTCAGATCCAACAACAACAATTCCTTCTTCATCAAGATTTGCCAAATCCTCTTCTGCAACATTTGGAATGTCTCTGGTTGTTTCTTCAGGTCCTAATTTTGTATCAACAACTGTCGCTTCATATTTTTCAATATGAACTGAAGATAGTTCATCATCTTTAACAAGTCTGTCAGATATAACAATAGCGTCTTCATATCCAAGTCCGTCATATGATGCGTATGCAATAAGAAGATTCTTTCCTAGTGCTAATTCACCATTGTCAGTAGCTGGACCATCGATAAGAACGTCTCCCTTTTTAACTTTCTGTCCCATAAATACAACCGGTTTTTCTGAAAAATACGTATTTTGTGCAGTTCTCTTAAATTTCTCGATGTCGTATTCCATTTTTCCACCCTTACCTGAAATAACAACTTTATTTGCGTCAACAAATGTTACTTCACCGTCAAATGGTGCCTTGACAACTCTACCCATAGCTTCAGCAACGGTTGCTTCCATACCGGTACCAACAACAGGAGACTCAGTCTTAATAAGAGGTACTGCTTGACACTGCATGTGTGTACCCATCAGAGCACGGTTCGCTTCATCGTGATCAACAAATGGGATAAGAGATGCGCTGGTTCCAACCACTTGTCGTGGAATAACATCAATATATTTGATTTTACTTTGCTCTACTTCAAGATATTCTCCTCGATATCTAGCAGGAACCAATTCGTCAACAATAAATCCTGAGTCATCAACTTTTATATCTGCATGAGTTATGTATTGATCGGATTCAACATCTGCATCAAGGTACACAAGTTCGCTTGTAACCCTAGCAACAGTTTTACTTCCTTTCTTAACGTGTTCTACTTTTCTATAAGGAGCTTCTAAAAATCCGAACTCATTTACTCTGGCGTATAACGCAAGATAAGTCACAAGACCGATATTTGGACCTTCAGGACTTCTAACAGGACAAATTTTTGAATATTGTGACGCATTAATATCACGGATCGAGAATGAAGCTCTTTCTCTTGAAATACCACCTGTTCCCATAACAGTCAAACGGCGAAGATTGTCAATTTCAGCTAATGGATTAGTTTGGTCCAGAATTGCAGATAATTGAGAAGTTCTGAAAAATTCATTGATTGCAGCAATAATTGGATGGGCGTTTATGAAATGAGATGGAGAGTAAACCTCCTCAGTTGAAGTTAAAGACATTTTTTCTTTGATGATGCGCTCGAGTCGTAATGCACCAACTCTAAATGCGGTTGTTTGTACAAGTTCTCCAACACTTCTCACGCGTCTGTTGGCTAAGTGGTCAATATCATCAACTTTACCCTTACCCTGAGTAAGACCAATAAGATATTTAATAATTCCTATAATATCTTCGACAGCCAAAGTTGCTACATCTCCATCAACACCTGCGTTTAGTCCATTAAGTTTTTTATTTATTTTGTAGCGGCCGACTCTTGATAAGTCATAGCGACGTCTGTCAAAAAATGTATCTCTGAAATTTTGTCTGATGGTATCAATAACGACTGGTTCGCCAGGATTTAATTTCTTGAAGATCTCAATAAGAGCATCTGTTGAACCTTTTGCTTCATCTTTTGAGAGCGTTAACTTGATAACATCTTCTGCACCTTCAGTATCTTTGAATTTTTCATAAATTTCTTCATTTGTCTCAATTCCCAATGCTTTAAGAAAAACAGTTCCGAGGAATTTCTTTCTTCTGTCTATTCTCACTACGATCATATCTGTTCTTGTTGTTGAAATCTCAAGCCAAGATCCGTGAACCGGTCGTAGTTCCGCAGTATAGAGAGTTTTTCCGGTAATTGGGTCTTCTGCTCCTGTAAAAAAGACTCCTGGAGATCTAACGATTTGATTAACAATTACTCTTTCAATTCCGTTAACGATAAAAGTTGCCCGTTCAGTCATTTTTGGAACTTCACCCAAGAAAACTTCTTGAGTTACCTTTTTCCCGGTTTTTTTATTGAGAAGTGTTGCTTCAACAGTCAAAGGACAGAAATAAGTTAGCCCTTTTTTCATTGCCAACTCTTCTGTAATTTTTGGTTCTCCAAGACGGTATTCACCAAGGGATAGTTCCCAGTTTTTACCGGTAAAATCTTCTATAGGGGATATTTCTTCTATTACCTCAGCAATTCCTTCAGCAAGAAACCATTTATAAGATTCTTTCTGGATTCCCAAAAGATCCATTTCGGGGAGCTTTTCCACTTGCTTTCCCCAATATTGTCGCAATTTGTTTTGTTTTAGCATCGGAAATATAAAGAAGTTGTTCCAATCACGAAAAAAAACGATGAGCACACATGTACCCATCTTTTTTTACATGTTGTTTACATATACAGCATTTGATAATTATTGTCAATACCCTATTTTATAATTGACAAAAATTGAGCTCAAAATTACCTCACTCTTTCTTCGTACAATCTCAACAATTTTGTTATTTAAAAACGATTTTAAACAATGCTTATCTGAACCTCAATTTGAAAGGGTGAGGTTAGTTCAAATACTTTTGTATATTTTTATTGTGATCGGATAAATTTTCTGCAAAATGAAGCTTGCCTTTTGAATCATTTACATAATATATATAGTTAGTATCCTTTGGATTCACTGCTGCTTGTATTGCAGAAAGACCTGGATTACATATTGGAGCAGGCGGTAAACCGGTATTTATATATGTATTGTATGGAGATGAAACCTTTAACTGATAAGGAGCAGGCTGATTCCACCACTTCTTGGTCGTTTGATTGTAACCGGTAACATACTGCACAGTCGCATCTATTTGCAGAGCCATGCCGATAGCAAGTCTATTTTCAAGAACTGAAGCAACATACGGCCTATCTTCTTCAAATTTAGCCTCACGCTCGATAAGTGATGCTTCAGTCACAATTTTATTAAGATGTGGAGAATCCTTTGTCAATCCAACTGTCATGACTTTCTTGTAGAAATTGTTCTCAAGAAGGGTAATTATTGAGTCAATTGTTGCATCACGTGGTATCAGATATGTGTCAGGGAAAAGATATCCCTCCTCAGAAGACAAACGTTCAATCCATTCAGGCTTATAAGTTGGAATGCTTTCTTTAAGAATTGCCGCAATTTCTTCAGAGCGAAGCCCCTCTGGAATTGTAACCCATATGTCAACAGTACCATGCCCAAGTGTTTCCATAATTTGAGGCAGGCTCATCGATGAAGACAAACGGTATGACCCAGCCTGTATATCGTGATCTAAATTATTAAGCTTAATATATATAAAGAAGACAACTGGATCTTTTATTAACTTTTGGGATTTTAGCTCGTTTCCGACCGTTCTTATAGCCGTTCCTTTTGGAATAACAAAGAATTTTTGAGATTTATCGTGGCTATCTACTGCAGATAAACCGTTATTCCACCAAAGTGAGACAAAGACGAAAATGACAGCGGCAAGGATGATTAATATGGAGAACTTTCGCATTACGTTTCCTATTTTACCACAAGGTATTTTGGGTTCAAAACGAGAAAGCCCCGCCTTTGCTTTCGCGCAGGCGGGGCCATTGGTGAGAGTTTACGACCCCCCAGCGCGTCTTATTCAGATACACTGGTTCATCAGGTTATACTCACAAACCTACTAAGTGACTAGGCAGCCGGCTCTTCTGGATTGTTGTCGCCGTCATCAGCATCATCGTCCACTTCCGAGGACAACGGCACGTAGTTACGTGCTGTCAGACGCTTCGTGCGCTTGCCGCTGTTCACGTGTTCCACCATCAGGAGGTACAACAGGTCGATCGCCTTGCCTCCGGAGGAGGCAAGGGAGATGACATGAGGATCTCCGATGGGGAAGGTGGACAACTTCCGTACGAGTGGCGCCTCAACGAAGAAGCGCTTCTCGTCCTTCCAGAACTCCAAGTGGTTCGAGAACAACTTCGCCAAGGCAAGGAGGAAGGACCCCCTCATGTACACCGCCCCACGCGTAAAGGTTACGCGCTTGACACCGTACATCCTGTCGATGACGTCGAAGAACGTCTTGATGTTGTCCTTGAAAACCTGCTTGCCAACGGCATTCATTACCGTCTGGAGACCATCAGCGAGCAGGTCGACCTGGCTGTTGCCGGTCGGACCCACGTGCATGTGAAGCCTCCCAATCACCTTCGCAAAGGTGAGGGCGGTGATGAGCTCGCTGCGAGCCATCTGCTGATTCCAGCAAACACGACCGTTCATGGCGAACGCCTTATCCGACCTGGTGAGTTGGAGCAAAACCGCTATTGCGGCGTTCTCCTCTCCCAAGTTGCGGAGCAAGATGTTCGTGCTGACACGAACGCGGTCCTGATTCAGCGTCTTGAACCGATCCTTCTCCCACACCTTATCTGTGTTGAAGTGGATAGTCGCTCCGATGTGAGGGCGAATGCCCTCTCTCATCACAGCGATACCGGAGCTGATGCGCTGCAGGCCGTCGACGATGTAGGCCGGGTCGTTGAGGACGATGAAGCCCTCTCCTTCTCCCTCGATGGAGAAGTTGTCTCCGCGCATGCCGATTTCAACATCGGGAACGCGGGCGCCGTTGCGCAAAGCCTCGATGAGGCTGTGCTTCTTTCCCTCCTGGTGGAGGACTTCCCTCTGGTAAACATCCACTAGGATGTCCTCCAGAGTGTCAGGATCGAGTACGCCACGCAACACAGTTGCGCATTCGAACTCGTCCAGGGCGAAGTGGGTAAGACGAACGGACACCGGGATCTCCTTGGCTGGCACTCAAAGTAAGCCTAGCCATGTCAATGAGCTACCTCATCATTTCTGACGAGATGCGGGTTGCATTATACACTAATTTGAGGGGAAAGTCAATACTACAGGCTTATATATTTGCTTACTCTATTTTATAAAGTGGGAACATCTGTAGAGAATCGTGGGCTTCGGCTAATCTGTGATCTGTTTCTGAATACATATCAAATATAACTTCACCGTTAGTAATTTTATCATCAACCCTCTTTCTCAAAAATAGACCAGCTCTATGATCTTGAGGGGCTCCAAGCACTTTTGCTACGATTGAAACGTTATTGTTATTAATGCTTCTAATAACACCTGACTTATCTGTCTTTACTTCTTTAGTTTTAGGACCTGCATGAAGTTTGGTTGATAGTACACTTGGGTCACCATTTTGAGCATCTATTATCTCGATCATTTTTGAGTGAGCTTTTCCGCTTACTAAAATGTCGTGCGCCCAGGCATGTGTTGTTTCGTATTTCGCAGCAACATTTTTTATATCACTATCGGCATCCTCAAGACATAACTCAAGTAGCTTGGCGGCAAGCTCAACCGACTTATTCTCAAGAGCCAATGGTCTATCATCGGTTTGCTCCAAAACTTTCAAGGCATCTTTTGCTTCTAGAAGTGGACCAATACCATTTCCTGCAGGCTGGTGAGAATGTGCGATAAGTGTTTCAAGTTTAATATCAAATCTTTTGGCTATATATTTGAATTTTTTAGCGAGTAGTTCTGCATCTTCTTTGTGATGCACTTTCATAGTCGGACCATAAGGTATATCTATTACAACATGATTTGAACCAAAAGCAATTTTTTTAGCCATTACAGACACTAAAATTTTGTCAAAACTTTCAAGTGCTAAAGGTTCTTCAACATGAATGATCTCGTCATCAGCCGGGGCAATCTTAAAACTTCCTCCCCACACAATACAGGCATTTGTCTTTTTTACAATTTCATATATTTGTTTTTCATCAAATGTGACATTTGCTAAACACTCCATTGAATCAGCGGTCCCAGCAGGAGTTGTAATTGCACGGGACGAACTTTTTGGAATTTTAAAGCCGGCTGAGGCAATAATTGGAACGATAATCATAGTGGCTCTTGTTCCCGGAAGACCCCCAATTGAATGTTTGTCTGCAACAATCCCTTCGAAATGAAGTTTCTCCCCGGTTTCAACCATAGCCTTTGTTAAGAAATAAATCTCATCATACGTAAATCCTTTTGAATATCCGGAAGCGGCAAAATAAGTAGTTAAAACATCTCCAAGTCTATCATGCGAAATTTCATCCATGATGGAATAAATCTCTTTATAGTTAAGAGTTTTACCAACCAATTTCTTTTGTATCGCTTTTAAAGCTTCGTCATTTGCAACCATACTTACCCTCCTCCTTTCAAAGATTCCATTGCGGATCTAAAAAACCCACGGATAATTCTAAACATAAGATAAAAAAATCCTGTTAAAAACTGATACACTGACGGCCAGATATTGTAAAAAAACCGGTATATCGCATCTTTCCAAACTTGAAGTCTATACGACCGCGCTAACTGTACTTCCTCCTGAGTTTGTTGTTGAATAGTTTCTTGTCCATCCATATTTTTTACTAAACGCTATCAACTAAATGCCAAACCCTAATTCTGTAGCGCTGCTCTAACTACCAACCTTTTCCAAGTAGTGCCGGGTGGTGTACAAGTAATAATTGTAATGTAACTATTATCATAACTTTGAGCGAAAATATTTGGATCTTTTGAATCTACTACAGAAATAGAAAATACTTTGTAATGATAGTCTTTACCATTTAAAGTCAGAACCACATCATCATCATTTTTAATCAGATGCATATGGGCAAAAATGGTCATGTAGTTTGTGGGATCAAACCATTGAGGTAGAGTTGAATGGCCAAAAATAACAGATGTTCCATGATCAATGGGGCTTTTAGAAGTTGAGAAGTACTGAACTAAATGTTTTGAAAGATCAAAGTCTACGGTTGACACTTTCATGTGCGAAATCCTCTGTGAAGGAATCGAAAATTCATATTCTGTAACTTTTTGACTGCTCGTACTTTGTTTTTTAATTTGAGGAAACCAATTTCTCGCATCTTTATAGTCAGAAGTTACATTAGAAATTCCTGATGTAAAAAGTCCACCAATCGACCCTCCAGTACCGAGAACAAAACGTTGAGGCAAAGGGGCTGTTATGTCACTTTGAGCAAATGCTGATGACAAATACAGTTGGTAAGAAAGAAGAGGAAAGAAAAAATATAGAAGTGTAATAACACCAAGACTAATACTAAAAATTCCAAGAATTTTTTTTGTATTCTTGCGAGAGAAGAGGTTATTTGTTCCGTATGAGTATCTATGCATTATCTATTTTTATTGTGACTTGATACTAACAGTAATATTTCCCTTGTTAAACGGAACAAATACTGGCAAGAAGGGAATTTTATTACTAAATACAATTGTCGCATCAGATACTCCCGGAGTTGTCTTTAATTTATTAATAGCACTACTCTCACTTTTCCCGGAAATTTCAGATGGAATAGTTTTTTCATCAAATTCTGGTTTAAACACAGCGTTATATGATAGTTTTGCACTTATATCATCTTTGTTTTGTTTAATATCTGAAATATTTATTGTACTTTCATCAACCGAAAGTTTGAAATCTTTTGGAACATTAAAGTCTTTTGATGATGAAATAAATTTAGTAAGCTCTTCTTTTTTGTAAATTCCTAATGTGTAATCGACAGTAGCAGTTAGTTTCACATTTTTAGCTTGATCATTTTCCTTTTTATCAAATGTTTTATCCTTGAAATCTGCTGATAAATAGACTGGTACTAATGCTTCATCAGCTGAAAGCTTTGAAGCAGCCTCACTTTTTGCTTTTTCAAAAAGTCTTTTTGTAACGGTATCCTGCAACCCCTTTAAGTCCTTAGCAGAAACTACCTGGATCTCTTCTTTTGTACCACCCGAAAATGCAGCTTCATTCCTCCCAAAAACATCAGAGGTGGATATTCCCTTAATTGTGAAATTTGTCTGAGAAGGAATATTGTATTCTTTTCCAAAACTTGAAGCAGTAACTTTTGCACTCGCATTTGAAAATGATGTTGCAAAAGAGCTCGTTGAGGCGATATTTACATTATCGTTGAGAGTAAATTCCAAATTATTTGAAGAAATAACAGTTGTACCTTTATCCAATTGTTTTGGCCCTTCAGTTTTATTAAAAATCGTTATTGTTCCTGTTGCTTTTTGTCCCGTATCTTTCTGGCCGGTTGTTTCCTGAGTTTCCTCCCCACTCACTTCTTCATCTAGCGTTGAGATTTTCAATGTTTTGTCAGAAAAAGATGACTCTCCTTTTGATGTTAACGATATATCCATTGAATCTTGTGCAAATGCTTTCTTATCGGTAAAAACGATAACACTAGCCTTCAAAATAAATGAATAATAGGCAATAAGAATTAAAATTACAGCAATAAGAGCAATAAGAGGGATAATTAATTTACGGCCGCCACCAATTATTTTTGGAACTTTTGCAAATGCTTCTGGCGTAAATAGAGCTGAAACTGAACTTATAATTCCAAAACGCGGTAATCCTTTTTTCTGCTCCATTGTGTCTTCTTCAACGGGCATATCTTCTTCAAAAACTTCCTCGCCACTTCGTTCAACGCGCTCTACATCATGATGTTTAATTATCGGTTCAATTTTTCCATCTGTGTCTTCTGCAAAAACCGGAATATCTTTTCTTGGACTTATCTCTTTCTCTTCTTTTTGAGGTTTTTTAGCAACGTCCTCATCTTGAATAAACCCAAATGTGTCATCTGAAGTGATTTCTATTGATGGGTTATTGTCATCAACAACTTCGGAAGTCCTAATATCAATGTCCCCCTTTATAGTGACATTTAACTGTGTCGCTACACCATTAATGATTGCTTCGTTCTCAAAGCCTTTCTCCAATATTGCAACCTGCGGCAAGTGCATAAAAGGAAGTTCTTTTGTCCAATGATGTGAGAGGAATTTTTGAGATACTGCTTCTGCTTCTTTATTGTGAAGAAGAACTATTTTTGAAGGCAGAACATCTAACTTTGTCACTTGTCCCAAAAGTTTCTCAACCGTTTCCTCTACAGTACCGTCAATCATTCCATTCTTAATATCAATTATGTTTCCACTTCTGACAATAAATGCTGTTAAATATTTTTCAGATATTTCAACAAAAATTCCGCTTACCGGTGCGCCTTCCTTTTTCTGCAAAAAGGCAACAATTGCTTCGATTGAAATAATAAAACCCATTGGAGTTAGAGCCAGCTCAGTACTGATTTTTTTAAGTTGGGCTAGACGTTCTGCTTTTATTTTTCCATCCTCTACCCAAGAATGTGGTACTGCAAATATCGTTTTTTCAAGATTTGCACCATCAGGAAGACTCATTTCAATTCGTGAGATTACATTGTCACAAGAAACTACAAGATCTTCAGTTGAAGATGCTTCAAGATCAAGGGGGGCTTCTGAAGACCCTAAAATAACAAGGGTTTTTTCTTGTTCTTTAAAAAGTATAGAGCTTACCTTGTCTGTTTCAAAAATTAACGCAAGAAAAAACTCGGTATTTACACTCTTTGTTAAAAATGGTATAGCAGGCAGCTTCATGAGTAAATGATTAATGATTTATGGTCAATGATTAATGAATCAGATTATTTTTATTAACCATCAGACATTAGACATCAGCCATCAACTTACTTTGGCGTAGATACGACGGACACCGCGCGCAACGCCTTCTTCTTTTAGTATATCAAAACTCGCTATCTGTGCAGTGTGTTCTACGTGTGGTCCCCCACAAAACTCGATAGAGTAGTCCCCAATAAAATATATTTTTACGTCATTTCCGTATTTTTCATCAAAAAGCCCAATTGCCCCTAAATCTTTTGCTTTCTTAAGAGGCATGATTTCAAAATGCACTGGAAGATCTTCTTTTATTTTTTTTCTTACAATTTCAGTAACTCTTGCGATTTCTTTTTCAGTTAACTTCCGGTCGAAAGTAAAGTCGAAGCGTACGCGTTCTGTCGTTATATTGCTACCTGTCTGATAGGCACTTTCACCCAATACATCCCGTAATGCTTGATGTAATAAATGTGTTGCCGTATGCCCTTTAACAGTTAATTCTTCGTGATCTGCCAGTCCTCCTGCAAATTTTTGCTGTGCTCCGGCACGGGATAAATCTTGATGTTGTTTTATAAGTTCCGCTAAAGCTTGCTTGTCGAAAGAGTAACCAAGACTTTCAAGCTGAGTAGGACCTAATCCAAATGATGTAATAGCTTTAAATGCTACATCTGCAGAAATTAATGTCACACCCATTAATTCATCTCCAACTGTAACTTCTTCATTAATTTTTGCGATTTCTTTTTCGATCAACTTCTTTCCCCCGGCAAGTGCTCTTTGATACGACTCCTCTTCTTCCAGTATTGTGTTTTTGATATGTTGGAACTTTTCAACTAAATATTGGTCAGTTTCTTTGTATTGATCAACTATCTTTTCTAAAACTTTTGAGACATCTTTACCATCTAAAAGATAAAAATTATCAAGTCCGCGTCTTATCAAACGGCGGAGAATGTACCCCTGTTCTTTATTGGATGGCGTGACCCCGTTTGATGATATAAAAGTAGCGGCTAAAAAGTGGTCTAGAACTATTCTCATCTCCTTTGCGTGATCTTCGTATTTTTTATTCGTTTCCGAACTAATTGTTGAAATAATCGGGAAGAACAGACTGGTCTCAAAAACATCATTCTTGTTTTCAGTTGCAGCAACAAGGCGTTCAAGCCCTCCACCAAAATCTACATTTTGTTTTGGTAATTTTTCAAATCCGTTCTCTGTCTTTATGTATTGCATAAAAACAGAATTTCCAATTTCCATATATCTTCCACAATCACAATTGACGTGACATTTTTCTGTTTTAAATTCACTGTTCTCGTGAATTTTTAACTCTTCACCAAAGTCGTAAAACACTTCACTATCAGGACCTCCCGGCTCACCAATAGGCATCTTGTCCGGAGTGCCAGATCTTGACCACCAGTTTTTTGTGTCCCCATATTCAAAAATCCTTTCACCAACTTTTGCGTCTATACCTTTTTCCTTAAATAAACTTTGCCAAATCTCAATGCTCTCTGAGTCTTTTGGAATAATACTGTTTCCCTCAAAAACCGTAACGAATAATTTTTGTGGATCAAGTCCTAGTTCTGATGTTAAGAATTCGAAAAAGAATGGAATCTGTTCTTTTTTAAAATAATCTCCTAATGACCAATTACCAAGCATTCGAAAAAATGTGGTATGTCTGTTGTCTCCAATTTCATCTATATCTTGTGCGCGAAAACAATTCTGTGCGTTTACCAATCTTATACCAGATGGGTGTGTTTCACCCAAAAGAAACGGAACTAGTGGTTGCATGCCAGAAGAGGTGAACAAAGTGGAAGGATCATTGAGCGGAACAAGAGAACTATTTTCAATCCGAGTATGCCCTCTTTTTTCAAAAAATGAAATATACTTATTTAAAATATCAGAAGCTGTCATAGTAGAAAGTATTGTATCAGATTGAGGTAAAAAACTCGAGGTTGGGTAAAAAATCTTAAGCGGATTGGACGTCGTACTCTTGGTAAGCTTTATTTGTGTAATAAACTAAAGTTCCATTTTTTTCCTCAACTATCTCACCCCTTGATTTGTCTTCTCTAAAATTTGCCCCCACTTGGTCTAAAGTTTTCCCATAAACCCGCTCTGCATCTTCTTTTTTTGCATCAGTATTTTTCTTAAATGAAAGTTTGATCGCAGTATATCTGTCTGTAATTTCTCGGATTACCCGGTGTAACGTATGGTTATCTTTGATTGTCCCTATTTTTGAAATTTCGTCTATTACTTTGTCTGCTGACATATCATCCTGTACTCCTTGCACAACTTCACTACTGTCTCCCTGCAAAATATTTGATGAGATCGCATCGGCTAAATTTTTACCGGTTATTTCTTCTCCATTTTCATGTATTCTTTGAGCCGCTAACGTGGCCACCATTGTGCGGTATGTATTAACTTTCTTATCTTTTTCAAAATAGAGAATTTCATCTTGTTGCCCTTTTTCCTTTTCTTCTTTTTCTTTTTCTTCAACTTCTTGTCTTCTTTTTTCAAAAAGTTCCTGAGCTTTTTCTTCCAAAGTTTGTTTTTTCTTTTTTTCAGTTTTACTTTCACTTTTTGTTTCTGTTTTTTCTTCTTTTTTAAGTACTTTTCTTACTGCTTTTTTGACAGCAACTTTTGCTTTTTTTAAAGAAATTTTTTGTTCTTTGGCAAGTGTTGGAGCCAGCAAAGTCTCTGCTGCGGTTTCTGTTTTAGTTTCTGTTTTAGTCTCTGTTTTAGTCGAAACCTCTGGCTGGGTTTCGGTTTTTGGCAAAACTTCTGTTTTGGTCTGAGGACTTATTCTTACTTCTGGTTCTGGATATGACTGAACTTCCGGTTGATCCTCGGTTTTGGTTTCTGTTTTTACTTGTGGTAATGCCTCAGTCTGCGGCTCTTCTTTTGTAGCATGGTCAAACTCTGTTCTGACTTCTGGTTGAACTTCAGGTTTTGAATCAACCTCTGTGTGAGTGGGTGTTTCAAATTCAGTACGCGTTTCTTTTTGAACTTCTTCAGCTTTGTTAGGTTTTAACTCGTGCATTATAGGTGTTTTGAATTCTTCTTTTTGGGGAATTGGTTCGGTTGTATTTTGATGCGATACTTCCGGCATATGATCGTATGGTCTTGAGATATCAATCATTGGATTTGATGTATCGAAATGTCCAATATCTTTGAACATAGATTTTGGCTCTTCTCTTCCATGGTTGATGTCTATAATTGAATCCTTTTTCGCAGTTTCTTGTTTTGGAATTTCAGCATGAGGTTTTGTGTGACTTTCAAATGAGGTATTTGATATATCAATCATGGGTTTTGGTGCGTCAAATTTTCCGATGTCTTTGAACATTGAAAGTCCTTTAGAAGAAAATCCGTCGCCTTTGAAATTTGAATTTATTTCAATTCCTGTTGTAGGACTTGACCCTTGGCTAGGCGCTGGTCCCGAACTCATTGTTGGAGCTGATCCCCCATTCATGTTTTCCATAGTTGCAGTATAGGGCTAAGCTTCATTTGAGGCTTGATAATAACCTCACAAGAACTTAACAATTTTTGGTACAATTCGCCTATGCTTGAAAGATTTAAAAGTTCAAAAAGAGATGTTCTTACTGCCGCTGGGTACGTTGCTGGATTTGCGGTACTTACGAGTAGTGTTTGTTACACAATTGATGAAATAAACTCAATTCCGGATCACCATACACGATTACAAACTGAGAATGCTGAAGTACTACATTCAGGTATAGATTCTGATATGGGTCCAAAAAATGAATTAGATCTTAATCCGCAGGATATTGGTCTTCTTATTTCTGTAGGTGCAGGTGCATTTTTAATTGGTCTTCATGCTTTAGACCGAGGGAGAGAATAATTTACTAAGCCGGTTTAATACCCATAAATTCCAAAGGGCTTGATGTTTTCCAAGCAATATCAAATTCACTCGGTGCATTAAAAGGATCTTTTACTAATGGCCCAGGTAACCTCAAATCTTTCACTGCCTGGATATCTAAATGTTTAGGAATATCATATTGTCTATCACCAAATTTAAGACCATAATCCCATTTACCCGCATTTTTTAATTTACCTTCACTATCCCATTCAATATTTATTGGGTCAGCACCCTCTTCATTACGAAGATTAATTTCAACCCCATTGGCTCCAAAGAATACCATCGTATTATTTCTATGCATTGTATAACCATGAGAGTCATCCGTAGGCCAATCAATTGCTATTCCATCATCCGTAATTCTAAGGGCAATGTTTGGGACTAAATCAACCTCTCTTGTTTCTGAATTTCTTGACCAAGCCCAGTATTCTCTTATTACCATATCTCCATCTTTTGCTACAAATAAAAGTCTTGAAGGGTCTATTCGCTCGTCATTAAAACTATAATGTACCGTCTCTGAAAATTTAATCTGAACATCCTTTGGAATTGAAGTTTTACCTGGCAAAACAGCTCCTTCTCCATTATCTTTTGGATCAAATCCTAGTAAATCTTTGAGGTTTTGGTCTTGCTCATTTATTTGATCAGTCATATATTAATATACTCTCTTAGTGGGCAATCGGTGTGTTTGCAACTGGCCTTACAATAAGTCCGGCCATAATAAATCATACCCAGACCAAATCCGCGCCAATCTTTTTGTGGCAATAACTCCATCAGATCCTTCTCAATTTTTACCGGGTCTTTTTGAGTAGACAAACCAAACAAGTTTGACAATCTTTTAACATGAGTATCAACAACTACACCATCTGATATTCCAAAAGCTTCTTGTAAAATTACATTTGCGGTTTTTCTTCCAATAAATGGAAGCGCAATCAATTCTTCCATTTTTTGAGGCATCTGTCCTTTATATTGTTCTGAAACAATATCGGCGGCCTTTTTTATTGCCTTTGCTTTTCCTTTGTAAAAGTTAATGGACCGTATGTCTTGTTCGAATTCTTCTAAAGTTGCCTTCCTATAATCATCTAATTTTTTATATTTTTTAAATAACGATTCTGTTACTTTGTTTACTCCAACATCTGTTTGTTGTGCTGAAAGAGCAACTGCAACATACAACTCCCAAGGGTTGCTATGCTTTAAAGGAGTTTTCGGATCAGGAAACAACTCCTTCAATTTTTTAACAATTTTTTCCGCTTTCTCCTTTTTGTCCATATTGATTTAACTAAACCCTAAACGCTTCTTATTATCTCACTCAGTGCATTTGCTAACTTCTCGCTATCGTGACGTAGGAACTTTCCATCTCTCAAAAAATCCCCGGTTACTACTCTTGGGTCATCACCCAAATCATTTTCAACAAATTCTACTTTCTCATCTTTATATCTTTCAACAATTTCACCTGTTGGTTTTTGAGTGTTGACTGTAATAACATCTATTCTTTCCGGTCCGACAAATTCTTCCATTTTCGAAACAAAACTTGATGCTGCAAATCCATTTGTCTCTCCAAATTTCGTCATGATATTTACGTTATATATAAGCTTTGCCTTTGAATTTTTTATTGCATCAGACACTCCATGAATTATTAAATTTGGGATAATTGACGTATATACGTCTCCGGGACCAAGAATGATAAAATCTGCTTCTCCTAAAGCCTTTAAAGCCTCTGGATTGACGCTAACTTCAGGCTCCAAAAATACATTTTTAATAGTTATAGTTCCATCATGCTTTGGAATATCTATATTTGTCTCACCAATTATTTCTTTCCCGTCAGTAAGTGTTGCATGAAGAGTTGTAGGGGTTAAAGTTACCGGGATTACTTTTCCATCAATATTTAGAACCTCGCCAGCTTCTTTTACTGCACTTCCAAAATCACCGGTAATTTTCTCAAGAGCGGTTAGAAGTAAATTCCCCATGCTGTGTCCGTGAAGAGAAGAACTTTCTTCAAACCGGAAATTAAACAATTCTGACAAAACTTTCTTGTTGCTGTCAGAAAGAGCAATGAGAGCGCGTCTTATGTCCCCTGCCGGTAGTGTTCCAAATTCTTCCCGAAGTACTCCTGTTGATCCACCATCATCTGCCATATTAACGATCGCTGAAAGATCATAGTCATACGCCCGAAGTCCTGTAAGGACTGTAAATCCACCGGTTCCTCCACCAACAAATACAACCTTTTTTCTCATATAAGTATAGGAATTGCACCCTACGGGTATAACAAATTCTAAGTGAATTTTATATCTTTTAAACAAAAATTGCACCAAGACTATGTACAAACCCTTCTTGAAATATCAAATCAAACTGCTACTATTAAGCCATGGCAGAAAGAGTAAGCCCTCCAGAATTTTCTTCAGAAGTAGAAGTTGCTCAGATTCTTCTCGGCGACAAGGTGTTTAGTATTGCTGACTATCCAAAATACATATGGAGCGGTGGTCTTTTAACCCCTTTTTACTCTAACCTAAGGATATTACACGGAGATCTTGATGGAAGTACAAAAGTTGTTGACCATTTTGTTTCTAAAATGCAATTTGCAAAACGTCCCGATCTTCTAGCCGGTGTTGTTTCAGCTGGTCCTCCATGGACAAAAGGAGTTGGCGATCGACTTAGGATCCCTCAAGTGCCCGTCCGACCAAATCCGAAAGATCATGGTGCTGGTGATCAAGTTGAAGGGATTGTAAACGAAGGAGATACGGTCGTAATCATGGAAGACACTGTAAGTACAGGAGATGGAATACTTAAATCTGCAGAGGCAATAAGAGCTAAGGGCGCAATTGTAGATACTGCTTATGCGATTTTTTCTTATGAGCTTTTTGATTCTAGAAAACGGTTAGAAAATGCAGGGATTCATTTGGTTACTCTAACCACTCTTCCTGACGTTTTGGAAGTTGCTGATCAACATGGATACTGGCCAAATGAACAAGTTGACTTTGTGAAAGATTGGCACAAAGATCCGGTTGCGTGGGCAGATAAATTTAGCACTTAAAAACCTATTATGATACGATTTATGTATGGAAAATGAAGGAACTTCTTATGGAAGCTTTATTTTAACCCATCAAGATCCAGACTCCAGACAAGCATTAAGAATCGTGTCAGAGTTAAAAGATCCACACGTAGAACAAGATGAAATCACCAGACTATCGGAATTTCCAGCAGATCCGGAAGAACGGTATGCGGCTATTCTTTCGTCTATTGCCAATCATGCTGGAAAACAAATTACGTTCCTTTCCATTCCAAACATTCCTGGAACAATAATTTCAAGCGGTGACCTCCATAGGACATTTGTACATAATTCTGACGGAGCGTGGAAAACGGCAAGGGCTGTACAAAGAGGTCATGCAAAAAGATCTCTAATACCTATTGGGATGGTTGCTGAAGATGTCGGATACCATACCGGTTTTCAAGAAAAATCAGTAGGATTTACACAAACGCAAGCAGGGAGGGAGTATGGAGATCCTATATCAAAATTTTTACTAAAATATGCCGCCGAAAATAATATTGCATTTGAGAAAATTTTAGGATCTACGATTTCAAAAACAGATTCACGTGCACCCTACAACAGAGCAAGAATATTAGAATATTTAGCAAAGAGAAAAAATGATTCGGATATCAGGATCGTTGATATAATAGATTTTTTGGAAAGCCCAGCAAATGTTGCTCCATATGCCCTCTCAGCACTTCAGGATGAAGGTCTTGTTTTATTTGATTCCGTAAGTCCTGATAATTCAAAAATGAAAATCAATTATAGTATAAATCCAGATTTTCACGATATCCCACACACTACACACAAATATAACCTTAAACCAGCCCTTGAAGCAATTTCATCACTTACACAAAAAGGGGTAAGTGAATTCAATATCGATGCAGTACATTCAGAGATGCAAAAAAAGAACCCAAACAGCACAAGAAATGTTGCTAGCAATCTTGTTTTAGACCTAGCACGTGGTGGATATTTAAATAGAGGTGAATTTAAGGGTGGGAGAAATTTATCTGTTGTGACTATTCTTCAAGAAGGAGAAAAATTAGTAACCGAGGTTTTAGAACCTTTAAGGATCGCTCTTACTGATACTCCAGAAGGGAAAGCCCTCAGAGATAAATGGAGAAATATTCCCTGGGAAGAATATGCTCCTAAAGCGCTTGCTATTCATAAAGAATCGTCGAATAAAGGGAATTCGATAAACAACTCCACAAGCTTAATTAAAATCAATGAAATCATATTACAAAATCCAGGAATAAGAACTACTGATATCATGAAAACCCTTAAGGAATCAGGTCTACCCCACAAGGCAATAAATATGTATATAAATAAACTTATAGAAACTGGAAAAATTATCAGAGAAAAGGAACCCAATAATATAACAAGATGGTATCCTGCTATTTCCTCTTAATTCCTCTAAATAGTCTCTTGCGGCGGGAGGGTTCTTCTGGTTCTGTCTCTTTTTCCACTTTTCCTTCAGCTTCTACTTCTCCACCCATCATTTCTTCTTCATCATCGTTAAGGATTGTTTCAATATCCTCCATGTCAACGGTGTTTCCAACGTATTCGATACCGTAGTCAATTACATCTTTGAGAATTTTTCGGCCTTTTTTTGTACTAACCAAAGCACCGACTGCAGCGCCTATTATAAGCCCAACCAGAAGTCCGCTAGGTCCATGTTTCTCTTGCATATTACGATTCTTTCTCCTTTGATTTACGCCGGAACATTGATAAAAGTCCGGCTATAGATCCAATGGTTGAAGCACCACCAAACATATTTTGAACCGATTCAATTGAATTGCTTACTCCATCGGAGACTTTTTCAGCATTCTCAAGGATGTTATTTGTTCTTTTAAGAGTAACTCGAAGGTCTTTTAATATATAAAAAACTTGAATGCCCAAAACTACAAAAAGAATAGTCAAAAGCACGATAACAAATAGTAGAACAGCCTGGACAGTATCTATCATAAGCAAAGCTTGCCGACGTATACTTTACATCGGTGGTCTTCAGCCTATCATGTGAAAATTTTTAAATCAATATCTCAAAGTAGGTACAAACTATATAGATTCCGTACTAGCGTACAATAACTTGAAGGACTTTTCTGGTATTTTTACCGTTCCTGTTTTTTGAATCGATAGTTATTTGGCGTTGACCTTCAAAAAGGTAGAGGGTTTTTTTGAAAGTACCGTCAAGTTGAACATATGACTCCTCATTGTTGATCAAAACTGTGGCATAAGGGTCTGTTTTGCCACTCACCTCAACAATATTGTTCCGAACCAAAGAGTGGTCTTTTGGGGTTAGTACTTCCAGACGAGGTCCCAGGAAAAATGACCCGTACTGAAAAGCAATGTATCCAAATATGACTATTACAACAAGAGAAATAATAAGATTTCTTGGAGTTAAAAATATTTTTCTCGTTAATTTTCTGTCTTTACTTTTGAAAGTAGGTAAAACCTTGCTATGCCCACCTTCATACTCTCTCCTAAAAAGTGCCGCGGCTTTATTTTTATCAACCCCAACAAAAACAGCATAGTTTTTTATAAAACCCAATGCATAACTCTCAGATGGAAGATCAAAATATCTCCCTTCTTCAATTGCTATAAGAAATTCTTTGCGGATTTTTGTAGCTTTTACTACATGCTCCAAGGAATAACCTTTTTCAATTCGGGCATCGGAAAGAATCTCAGAAATCTTTCTCATAATTATTAGTTTGCTTCTGGCTAATAGCTTCTAACTACTAAACTCTTCCTGTTGTGGGCCGTTGAGGAACTCATCAGCATTTCGTACTAATACATCGCGGGGCTTTGACCCATCAGCAGGACCCACAACGCCTGCTTCTTCTAATTGTTCCAAAAGACGGGCTGCACGATTAAAACCAACTTGTAATCGTCTTTGAATAAGTGAAGCTGACGCTCTATCGTGCTGACTAATCATTCTGACTGTTTGTTCAAATAATTCATCTCGCCCGTCCCCACCTGCATTAACGGTTGAAAGACTACCCCCACGGCCCTTTATGTTAACGGCTTGCTCAATAACTTCTGAGGTGTATTCTACAGGAATTCCTTTAGACTTTATAAAGTTAACAAGACGCTTTACATCTTGATCTGATACAAATGTTCCCTGAATGCGTGTTGGCCGCGCCTGGTCTGGAGGGACAAAAAGCATGTCTCCTTTTCCTAATAACTTTTCGGCGCCAGGAGAATCAATAACAACTTTTGAGTCAATTCCTGATGAAACGTTAAAGGCGATACGACAAGGAATATTTGCTTTGATAAGTCCGGTTATGACATCAACCGAAGGTCTTTGTGTAGCAAGAACTAAATGAATTCCGGTAGCACGGGCCATTTGAGCAAGACGAGCAATACTATCCTCAACCTCAACCGGAGCAAGCGCCATAAGGTCAGCTAACTCGTCCATGACAATAACGATATAAGGAATTGCCTGAAATCCAGCAAGTTCATTGTAGCTATCAATATTTTTTACTCCGGCTTCAGCAAATTTCGTGTAACGCTTATCCATTTCTTTTAAAGCCCATTTCAAAGCACTAACCGACTGGTCTGCTTCCACAATAACTGGGGACAGTAAGTGTGGGATGTCGTTGTATCCGGTCAACTCAACCCTTTTAGGGTCAATCATAATAAATTTAACTTCAGAAGGAGATGCTCGAAATAGTATTGAAGCAATAAATGCATTTACCATGACAGATTTTCCGGAACCGGTGGTACCGGCTATCAAGGTATGTGGCATCTTTGCAATATCGGCAACTACTACCTCACCCGAAACATTAAGTCCCAATGGAACAGCCAATTTTGACTTGGATTCCTGCATTTTCTTGCTCTCAAGCATTGTGCGAAGCGATACAAATTCCAAAGATTTATTTGGTATTTCAATTCCAACAAGACTTCTACCGGGAATTGGTGCTTCAATTCTGATTTGCCCACCCGGAGCCTCGGTTGCAAGGGCCAAATCATTTGCAAGTGTTGTTATTTTTGTAAGTTTGGTTCCTTCAGGAATTCTAATTGCATACTGGGTAACTGATGGACCTACATTAATTTCTGCAACCTGAGCCTTAACACCAAAGCTTTGAAGAGTGCGCTCAATTGTTCCCGCAATTCTTTTAACATCTCCGGTATCACGTTTCTTATCCTTATTCTCTGCAAGAAGCGAGAACGGAGGGTATTCCCACATACCCATCTCGAGTGGTTTATTTAATATCATTTCTTCTGGTAGGACACCTTTCTTTGTAGGCATCGGGATTGGAGCTGCTGATTTGGCGGGAGCTGCAACTTTTTCAACCTTTGCCTCAGATATTTTAAGATCATCATCACCAAGACCTTTAATTGTCATGGGAGCCATATCGGTCGCAAATTTATCTTTAGTTTTTAGTAATGGAGTTACTCCTTTTCCAACACCAACCCCTGCATTTTTAACAGAGGAGAAAAGAAACATTCCAATCTCTGTAAATGACAAATTCATACAAACCACAAATCCAATAAATGCACCGAGTGCAAAAAGGGTCATGGTAAGAATAGGACCAATAATATTGTTTGTGTAGAAATAGAGATCGTGTCCTACCATTCCACTTTGGAATAAACCGAGAATTGAAATAGTAAATACAATAAAACCAATTGAAATATTTGGACGGGAGAGACTATTTTTCATTTGCAATATAAATAAGGCTACAAGAACACAAATAATAGGAATTAAAAATGAAAAAAATCCGAAGAAATTTATCAAGTAATCATTGATCTGAATCAAAGCAGAACCATTTCTCGTGTATGAAGCGGCTGATGCTAGTGCCGCAAAGACAAGCCCTACTGCAGATAGTGTGTATACTGTTCCTTTTTTGAGCTGGAGTCCTTTACTTCTTCTTTTGTAGGGTTTTCTCTTTTTTCTTTTTGGCATGGGCGTGACACTCCTTTTCAGAGTATTAACATAATAGAGAAAATGGGCATATTTATCAAGCTCACCAGTTATAAAACATTTTGCTATACTTCACATATGAATACAAAGAAAATAGGTATTATTGGCGGAGTTGGTCCGCAATCAACTGACTTTATCTATGAAAAAATAATTGAGTTTGCACAGAGCAAATATAGTGCTAAAAATAATTCTGATTTTCCCCGGATTTTAATTGACTCTGTACCGGTTCCAGATTTTATTTCCAACAAAGATAATATTGAATCAGCAGAACAAATGCTTATCGAGTCAGCAAGAACTCTGTCATCTGCTGGGGCAACAAGGTTATGTATTGGAAGCAACACAGTTCATATCTTGCTTGAAAAACTAAGATCACAAACAGATGTGCCTTTTATTTCTATGATCGAATTAGTAGCTGATGAATGTGTAAATCGCGGATTTAAAAAAGTTGGACTTCTTGGAACTCCTGTCCTTGTTGGGTCTGGGATCTATCAAAAGGTTTTAAAAGAAAAATCTATTGAAACCGTTTTGCCAACGGAGGAACAATTGAAAGTGGTAGAAACATTGATAAGAAATGTTATTGCAGGGACTCAAAGCAGCCAAACTAAAAATGAGTATATTGGAGTTTTGAATGATATGTTTTCAAAAGGTGCTGAGGCAATCATATTGGGCTGCACAGAGCTGCCACTTGCTGTAAATTATGAGGCTTTGGGAGATAGAACTCTTAATTCTGATGAAATCCTAGCAAAAGGAATTGTTGATTATTACTACACCTAAACTATACTTGCCAGGCTTTTTCTTTGTATTCGGAGATGCAGCGGTGGGTGTTAAAGTATCCACCCAAAGTTATTGCATGTTTCATGCGATTGATCCAATCTTTCCTATTATTGTAATAAAGAGGGATAATCTCGTTTTGGAGCTTATTATACATATCATCAATATCCTGCTGGTCATTGTTTTCCGGTGTCAGACTTTCATCATTTGGACCTATCGAAAATCCTGACTCACTATCTATCTGATATCCCTCTATCCACCATCCATCAAGAACAGAAAAATTAAGCACCCCATTCATGGCAGCTTTCATACCTGATGTTCCGGATGCCTCCAGTGGACGGCGTGGAGTATTGAGCCAAACATCTGACCCACGGACGAGTTGGCGGGCCAAAAGTGGTGAATAATTTTCCAAATAAACAACTTTTATGCGTCCTTTTAATTGCTTTGAGATATCAATTATCTGCCTTACAAAACTCTTTGCTCCCTCGTCCCCAGGTGCTGCTTTACCACATTGGATGATTTGCAATTTACCATCACCTATCTCAAGAAGTCTATTAAAATCAGAATATAAAAGCAGTGGTCTTTTATATGGTACGAGTCTTCTGGCAAGTGAAATAGTTAATGTATCGATATCAAATTGCTCTGGTTCTGGTGGATTTATACGCTCTTGCTCATTTGAAACAGAGGTCAGATGGTTATTAACATGATCTAAAAGTCTTCTTTTTTCTTCCTGGTGTGCTCTCCACAACTCTTCATCCGGAATTTTTTCAATAGCATTCTTAAATACTCGAGGGTATCGTACCCATTCAGGTAAAAATTTATCATAAAGATTTGCAAGTTCTGTACCTATCCACGTCCTGTGATGCACACCATTTGTTATAGCCCCGATATGAAATTGAGGGAACATATTCTGACTTACTCGTCCATGCTTTTGACTAACTCCAAAAATATATTTGCTCATACTCATCCCAAGAATCGTCATATGAAGCTCTTTTTCACTGGCTAGTTTTTGTATATGCCATGGCAAATTATCTCCTGCAACTTTATGGGCATAATCGTAATCAAATTTATCATGCCCTTCAGGAATTGGAGTATGTGTTGTAAATACACAGAGCTTTTTGACTTCCTCATCCTTAAATCCTTTCTCAGCAAGTAACCCAAGTGGAACAAATGAAGCGTGTCCTTCATTCATATGGAAAGTCTTGATGTCGTTATATCCAAGAGACCGAAGCATTTTTACGCCTGCCATGCCTAACAAAACTTCTTGATCAAGCCTAACTCCCCCTTCATAAAGGTTCTGTGTAAGGCTTCGTGCATACTCAGAATTGTCGATAAAATCAGTATCAAGAAGAAAGACTGGCACTACATAACCATCGATACCAACAATGTCATACCGCCACACGCCAACAATGACTTTCTGGCCTTGAATTGTTACTTCAACTCTATTTGATAATTTTGTCAGTTGATCATTTTTATGCCAGACGAGCTGTTCGTAATTTTGAGTACCGGAAGGATTTATAACTTGCTTATAAGTACTATCGTTATAAACGAGGGACATCCCAACAACCGGCTCACCCATGTCAGCGCAAGAACGCATCAGATCCCCGGCAAGAACTCCAAGTCCCCCTGCATATGTAGGAATATCCGATTCCAACATGAATTCCATGGAGAAGTAAGCACAATTAATTGGGGGACGATCGTTATTCATGGGCAGTACTTTATTGTACCGTATTAGGGAGTTTTGAAACAAGAAGGTTTGTTATAATTTTGAAGATGAAAAAAGTATTATTTGTGTGTGCAGGAAATGTTGCAAGAAGCCAAATGGCAGAAGCTTATTATAATTTCTTTACTAAATCTTCCAATGCAACGAGTGCGGGACTGCAAAATCACACCCCAGAGAAATACAAAAAACCTATTCAAGCAGTAATTGACGTTATGAAAGAGGATGGGATTGATGTTTCAAATCATAAAGTTAAATACGTAACTAAAGAAATGGTTGATGAAGCAGATGAAATCTATATATTGGCTCCTGAAGAATCCATACCGGATTTCTTAAAAAACAGTCCAAAAATAAAATTATTACCAATAAAAGATCCTTTTGATAGTTCTCTTGAAACCTTCAGAGAAATTAGAAATGAAATCAAAGAGAAAATATGTAACCTCGTATAAATTGGAGTTCCAACTACATTCTACTGTATGAGGTGTTGGAGATATTTTCTGGATCCAATTTCAATTTATTACAAACTTTTTCAAGAGTATCAGGGTCTGATGATGTGTCTCCTGACAGATGGATCTCGACAAAATTTCCCAGATCTCTTGCCACTCCATCCCGTTCACTTTTAACAGTATCTCTCATAACAACTGCACCATCCAATAAATACATTTTCCTTCTCTTATAGATAGCAACATCTGGTGTAACGCCTGATTTTAGAGACTTCTCATCTTCTTCTGAGATCTCAAACTCCATCCTTGCGCGGTTATTGTAAGGATCATCTCTGTTAGGTGGTCCTTTGTAAGTAAGAACCCGTCTAATCCCATCTTTTCGGATCCTAAGATATTCTTGACTGTCTATTGTATTTTTATCAAAGAAAAAATATTCGTCCGTCTGGTCGAATTCTCCCAAATATTGACTCCCACTTTTAATAAGTTCTGAATCAACTACATCACCTATAAATTTCACCTGAGCATCACGTGCATTACTTCTCCCAGATTCAACTGCCGGATCGTATTCATTTTGAATAACAAATTCAGTCTTTTCTTTTGTTGGAAGAATAAATTCCTGATACATTGGCTCAACATAATCAACATAGTAGCGAAGAATTTGTGCCGGAGTCATATTGGTTCTCTTCACATCACGCATAAGACGTCTTATGATGCTTCCATGCATACTGATATCAACAAAGGCGGTTGTGTCATAAATATCCAAAAGATCCGGACTTAATGCATATAACCCCTCAACAACAATTATTTTTTTAGAATCAACCATTTCTTCACCATCCGGTTCGCCTTCACCTTTTTTAAAATTAAATACCGGCTTTAGAGCTGGCTCACCCTCAGATAGTGTATCAATCACCCGTCTTGCATAGGGGGTGTCGTAGTAATCAGGGTGGTCATAATTTAATTTCCGCCCTTTTTCTAGTTGCTCTTTCAAATATTCAGATCCTTTTGCAAAATCGTCAGTAGATATAACCGTTACCATATCTGGAAATTCAGACAACAATCTGCCAATTGCTGCAGTTGTTTTACCGGCGCTTGTTCTTCCTCCCACCCCTACTCTAACCGACCGGTCGTGGGTTTCATCAACAAGGGATTTTACTTTGCTAACAAACCTTTCAAGCATTTCATCTGAAATCTCAATTTTTTCGGGGGAATTTTCGGTATTTTGTGATTCTGACTTATCCAAACCATGAAGAGCTAAGTTTTTATTGCTATACCGTTTGACGCCAGTGACTTCTTCATCCACCCAGGATGGTTTTTCAAACTTATTTGCACTTTCTTCGTCAGGGAATTCTGCCTCTGCAACGATGAGACCCTCAAGCTCTCCTCGATATTTGTCTACCGTCATTTCAGTACCGGCTTCAAGTACTGTAAATCTTGTTTTTTCGATTGGTTTTCCAATTATTTCTCCCCATAAAATATTAAAAACTTCCAGTGAGATTTCATACTCATCCTCACCTCTGATACGACCTTCACCTGTTTTTCTACATAAAGTAAATCTATCTCCCTCTTGTCTGACTCTAACTTCTCGGTCTGGTTCTATAACTAGATAACCTTGGGTAATTTCTACAGAAGGAGCTCCTTCTGCTTGTTGAGGCATACCACTGAGCAAAAATTTTCTCTCGTTTTCTAAATTGCCGCTATTTTCTGCACCCGCCATAAGATTAGAATTTATCAACTTAATTGTAAACCTAAAAATTTAAACTTCAATCACGACGGGGATGACGAGAGGTTCACGCTTCATTCTATACAGAAGGTTTTCACTCGTTCTTTGAATGATCTTTCTGTAAGTTCCCATATTGTTGCTCTTTGGAGTTTTTTGTCCCAATTCAACGAGTAATTCTTCATTGAGCTTTTTAGCAAAACCTTCTTTTTCAGGGAAAACAAACCCACGGGCAATTATGTCAGGTGTAGAGACTACTTTTCCAGTCTCCCCCTCTATTTCAACGATAACAATCATGATCCCCTCCTCACTAATTTTCTGACGGTCCATCAAAATAAATTTCTCCATTTCCTCACCCGTAATCTGGTCTACATACACAGTTGCCAAAGGCACCTTTGCTCCATACCGGTAGCTTATTTTATTAAAGATTACTTCCTGTCCATACTCCGGAAGTATAATATCTTGTTCGCGCATACCAAGATCTCCCATAATTCTCTTAAATGCACTCATGTGTCTGAAATTCCCACCTATCGGGAAAGCAAACCGAGGCTGTGTCAGAGTTGCCAAAAGTTTAATATCATTTTGCGACCCGTGTCCTGACACATGGAATTCATCAGTCATGTCACTGTGAATTACTCTGGCTCCTCTTTTAACAATAGTGTCAATTAGCTTATAAATATTAACTTCATTTCCAGGAATTGGATCTGCAGAAAAAATAACCGTGTCGTTTTTATCTATCCGAAGCGCTTTGTCATTGTCATTTGCAACCCTGACCAGTGCCGATTCTTCTTGAGCTTGAGATCCGGGGATCAAAATCATAACTTTTGATGGATCCATACTCATTACTTGTTGTGGTTTTATCTCCATATTTTGAGGCAATTTCATGTATCCTAATTGTCTTCCAATATCCCGTGCTTTGATAAATGAACGGCCAATAAAGCAGACTTTGCGGTTAAATTTCATAGCCGCCTCAATCGCTTGATTCATACGAGATATATTTGATGAATAAGTACTTACAAATACCCTTCCTTTCGTGCGTCTGAATTCTGATTCAAAACTATCACTGATTTTGCGCTCAGATTTACTATGCCCCTCCCGCTCTGCACCAAGACAATCTGACAACATGCAAAGAACTCCTTCACTTGCAGTTGCTGCAATCCCATGCATGTCAGATGGTTTGTCATCCGGAGGAGTTAAGTCGAACTTGTAGTCTGACCCATGATAGAAATTCCCAATAGGGCTTTTGATAAAAATATTTGATGTATCCATAACCGAATGGGTAATGTGTAAAAAGCGAACGGTAAAAGCACCAAGGTTAAAGTCTTTTTTAAATTTGACCTCAACAACGCGTTGATTTAGTCCAAAATCTTTCAGCTTTTCATTGGTAAATGCAGCCGTAAGTGGTGTTGCATAGATAGGAAATGATGGAAGTTGATCAAGAACAAATGGTACTCCTCCAATGTGATCCTCGTGTCCATGGGTAAGAAGTAGTCCTACAATTCTTTTGCCACCTGCTACCAATTTTTTAAGATGGGTAATATCAGGGATCAAAAAATCTACTCCAGGGGTTGATGCATCCGGAAATCCCATCCCACAGTCAACAATCAAGATGTCATTACCGTATATGTATAAATACATGTTTTTGGTAACGCTTCCAATTCCACCAAGGGGAATGAGAGTGAGAGAGTTATTTGTATTTTGAGTATCCATAAATGGTTAATGACTAATTATTAATGGTTAAAATATGTTGATATTATAGTCTTTTTTTAGCCATCAGTCATCAATCATTAATAATTAATCACCAAGCACTAACGAAGCTTTTAATGTTCTCCATTGTTACAATAAATTTCTGCCCACGAGGAATTTTCCCAAGCATCATGTAATAAACCGTTTTTCTCACGATTCCCTGAATCACGCGTTGAAGACCACGAATTCCAGGATCATATCCCAAAGGTCTGACAATTGCCTCCGGCCATACATCATCATTTATCGCAAAATCATTTGGCGTAAGTCCTGATTCGTGAAGGACATGTGGCAAAACAAAAGTTTTTCCAATCACAATTTTTTCCTCATCAGTATATGAAGGCATTTGAATGATTTCAAGACGGTCAATTACAGCCGTTGAGATGTCTTTTGTGTTGTTGCTTGTAGCTATAAAAAGGACTTGGGAAAGATCTACCGGATAGTCTATAAAATGATCCGTAAATGCTTTGTTTTGAAGTGGATCCAAAAGCTCGACAAGTACTCCCATGATGTCACTTCGGGCCTCCTCGCTCACCCTATCAATTTCGTCAAGTAAAATAACCGGATTTGAAGTACCTGCACGGCGTAGTGCTTTTATCACAAACCCCGGCTCACTATCTGAATAAAGTCGCGACTTGCCACGAAGTTGAGAAGCAGATCCCATTCCTCCAAATGGAATGCGCTCTATTTTTCGCCCCAAGGCCTCAGCAATTGAGTACGCAATTGTTGTTTTTCCAACACCGGCAAGACCAACTAAAGACAATATTGGAGCACGAGCTATGATATCTGACCCCTCTTGCCCAGCTCTTTGCTTTGTCAAAATCATGATGGATAAAAACTCTAAAATTTGTTCCTTTACCACCTCTAGCCCAAAATGGTTTTTGTCCAAAACCTGCTTGGCGTGGGCAAGGTCGAGAATATCTTGGGACATTTTGTTCCAAGGAAGGGCTGTTATCCATGTGATATATCGAGACATTGTGTCATATTCCGTGTAAAAAGAGGGTTGATCTTTGACTATTTTAAGACGTGCAACCATTGCACGGGCCGCTTGATTGAGATCTTCTGGGAGACGCGCGTTATTTATCAAACCTTCAAGCTTCGCAATTTGGGTTCCATTATCAGCGACCGGTTCGACTGATGGTTCGGGTTGACTACTTGCTACTTGCTGCGTGCTACTTGCTACATTTTGATCAGAAGGGCTATCACCCTGGGCAGAATCCATAAGATCATTATAACAAGAATTAAGGGGCAAGAATTAAGCATTAAGGGGATATATAATAAGACAGAAATGATATTGCCACTTATTACCTCAGCCCCGCATGATTCGGAAAGTTTTGAGGAACTTGAGCATAGAGTTGCTTTGGACTGGTGGCAAATCGGAGAATTTAGCGACAAATATACTGGAAATACTGCTTATCACCCACATGCTTTAGGAAATCTAAAGTCAAAATATACAAGGGGCCTTGGAAGTCTCAACCAACCACGAGATCACTCACTATTCAAACATCAAGACTTTCATGGAAATACTATCTGGAAAGAAGGACTGCATCTTACAGATGAAGAAAAGACTTTTTATTTTGAAAATCATTATGATCCGTATTATGAAGAGATATCAAGGCTTATTAAAGAGTCAAAACAGTTAGGTTTTGACAAAGTAATTTTGTGGGATCACCACGACACTGGGGATTTTGATCAGCGTACCGGCAAACGGGATAGAAAATTACCGGGTGAAAATAGAACTATGCCAAGCTTTATACTCTCCAACTTTGGATTACCTCATACTGGAGAAGTGGATCCTGCAAATGGGTTTACCACAAGCCCACCTAAAGTCATACAAAGTATTCAAACATTTATAGTAGAGGAATTTGGAGTAAAAAAGACTGAGGTTGAGATAAATACTTCATATAAAGGAGGGTATATCATGCAGAATTTTGGAAATCCAAAAAATGATTTTGGAAATAAGGTAGTTGGGATTCAAATCGAATATAATAGGGGTTTTATTATGGATCAGGCAACACGCGAACCATACTGGGATACAATCAAAGACTTTAACAAGAAATTTAACAGGGTTATGGAAAAAGCTGTAGATTTGATATTTGAGAGTTGAGAATTGAATTAACTAATCACTAATTACTATTCACTATTTCCTGATACTAACCTCTCCAATCATCCCGGCGTCCGCCTTGATAACTAGGTTTTTTATCTGCTCCACTTGATCTTCGTCCACCAAAACCTCTTGAAGACCCACCACTTCTACTACCTCCGCCAAAGTCACGTCGTGGTCCACCACTACGAAAACCTCCGCCTCCTGAACCTCCGCGTCCTCCGCCAAATCCACCACGTGATCCACCACCTCTTGGTCCTCTATCACCGCCGCGGTCTCCACCACTTCCTTCTCCTTCAGGTCTTTTTGATGGTTTGTCAGCGTCCTCTCCAAATTTCATTGAAAGATTAATTCTTCCCATTTCATCAATCTCTTTTACTCTTACCTTTACTTTTTGATCAAGTTGGACAACGTCTGCTGGGTCTTGTACGTAATCTGTTGACATCTCAGATACATGAACGAGTCCCTCTTTTCCGGGTAAAATTTCAACAAATGCTCCAAAATTCATCATACGCTTTACCGTTCCTTCATATTCTTCTCCCGGTTTTACTTCATGTGTAAGTCCCTCAATCCATTCAACTGCTTTTTGGACTGCTTCCTCATCAACTGCTGAAATAGATACAGAGCCATCATCTTCTACATCAACCTGAGCACCAGTTGAAGCGATAATACTTTTGATCATCTTGCCTCCGGGTCCGATAAGTCCACCGATCTTTTCAGGATCGATCTTAATCATCTTGATCTTTGGAGCAAATTCACTGACTTCTTTTCTTGATTCGGAAAGTGCTTTCATCATAACTGTTAATATCTCAAGTCGAGCTTTCTTTGCCCGCTCAAATACTTCAGAAACCATTTCGTCAGTCAACGCATCTTTCTTAACGTCAAGTTGAATTGCAGTAATACCATTTTTCGTTCCGGCAACTTTAAAGTCCATATCCCCAGCAAAATCTTCAAGACCAATAATGTCGGTCAGAATTTTATATTTGTCACCCAAAGTCATAAGTCCAATTGCAATTCCGGCAACCGGAGCTACTATTGGTACACCTGCATCCATAAGAGCAAGCGTAGATCCACAAGCAGATGCCATAGAAGTTGATCCATTCGAAGACATAACCTCAGACACAACTCGAATTGCATATGGGAATGTCTCAAGAGGCGGCAAAACAGCTTCTAAAGCACGTTGTGCAAGTGCTCCGTGACCGATCTCACGTCTATTTGGGCTTCCAATTCTTCCAGTCTCACCAACTGAATACGGAGGGAATGAATAATGATGCATGTATCGTTGGGTTTCTTCACCATCAAGAGTTTCAACCAATTGGCTGAATGAAGATGAGGCAAGAGTTGCTACTGAAAGAACTTGGGTTTCTCCCCGTGAGAATAAAGCCGATCCATGAACTCGTGGTAAATATCCGACAGAGGATGTAATTGGTCTTACTTCGTCCAATTTTCGACCGTCAAATCTTTTGTCTTTTTCAACGATATTTTCCCGGATTATCTTTTTGAAAACGTAGTCAACTGCATCAAATAATTTACTTTTGTCTACACTCTCCCCTTCTTTAAGCTTTTTGGCTTCTTCCTCTGCTATAAGGTCAACTATTTTACCCAACTCTCCACTCACATTTTCACCTAATTCTCCTTCCAAAACATCGATTACATTTTTCTTGTAGGATTTTTCGACTAGCGTTACATAATCAGCCTTTGTCTCATCAATTGTTAATTCAATTTTTGCTTCACCAATTTCTTTTGTAACTTCTTTAATAAATTCAACTAATTTTGATCCCCATTCACGGGCGAGTGTTACAGCTTTTAATGCAACATCTTCTGGAATTTGAGATGCACCAGCTTCAACCATAAGAGTATGACCTGTAGGACTTGCTGTCAAAACCAAATCAAGCGAAAGAGGACTTGTAGTGTCTGGGTTTGTAACTGGAGTATTTGTGCTGTCTTCAGTCAAAACACCAGCTCGCATCGCACCAACTGGTCCATTCCATGGAATCTTTGAGATAGAAAGTGCCATGCTAACTGCATTGATAGCCAAAATGTCTGGGTCATTTACTCCATCAACTGATAGAACATTTACGATTACTTGAACGTCTTTTTTAAGTTCTTTAGGGAATAGTGGACGGATAGAACGATCAATAAGTCGACCGGTCAAAACTGCGTCATCTGTTGGTCTTCCTTCTCTTTTAACCCATCTTGATCCTTTGATCTTTCCTCCGGCATATAGTCTTTCAACATAATCCACCGAAAGTGGGAAATAATTAAGAGTTGTGTCATTGCGACCCATGGTAACTGTTGCCAAAACGACAGTGTCACCCATTCGAGCCAAAACACTAGATGTAGCAAGCTGAGCAAGCTCGCCCATTTCAAATGTTATTGTTTTTCCATTTAAATCAAAAGATTTGGAAACTTTATTTGTAGATTTTTTCATTTAAATTTTTTTATCCTTCCCCCAACAACAAACAAGTAATTGTGAGTGCTACTTTGCGAAGCAAAGCAAGCTTTGCTTATTTTACGAGGCCGACTTTTTTGCCGATGCCTTCAGCACGGACTTTGTCAACTTTTGTTAAGAAATTAAAAAGCCTTCTTCTCTTTGATAACATATTTAGAAGTCCACGTCTACTGTGGAAATCTTTTTGATGGATTTTTAGATGATCCGTCAATTTTGTGATCTTATGTGTAAGAAGTGCTATCTGCACTTCCGGTGATCCTGTGTCTCCGTCGATGACGGCGTTGTCTTTAATAATGACTGTTTTTTCGTCTGTTGTTAATGGCATAGAAATGTATTCTACCAGATTGAGGCTATATAATCAATAAGTCACTCTTAAACACTGGGTTAGTTGTTGTTCTTGGAGCTTTTGAAGACTTTTGGCATCAACCAATCATCTGGAATCTCATCTGTTGGAGCCTCATTGTAATTTTGCTCTTCTGGCATTGTTACATCTTCAATTGGAGCAACTGTTGGTTCATTTACTAACTGTGCGTCCATAATTGGTTGATTTAAATCATCATCAACTGGCATTTGATTTGAAACAGCTGACTTTTCTTCTTGTTGTTGTCTGATCCGGTTTCTTATATCATCAACAGCTGATTGGCCTTGTCCAAATTGCCCACCCTGCCTGTCCGCCGAATTGGAGGAAGTTCTGTCGAAGGACTGTTGTGGACGTTGTGGAGCAGATTGTCCACCTCTTTGTGGATTATTAAATCTTCTGTTATCAGTTGGGTTTTGTGATCCTCTTGGTCCTTGCATATGCATCGCAGGAAAATCAGCATCGTTCACTCTTGGTTGTTGTCTATTTTGTTTATCCTGAGCTCTGTCGAAGGACTGCCCTCGTTGGTCACGGTTTTGATCTCGCTTGCCCTGAGCATTGTCGAAGGGTCTTGGAGTGTTTTGGAAACCTTGATCTCGTCTTGGTTGATCCTGCTTGCCCTGAGCTCTGTCGAAGGGGGGTTGAGCGTCATCTGCTTTTCTTTTTGCACCTTGATACATTGCATTTGAAGCAGCTTCGAAAGCAAGTGGTGAAGTATTTGGTTTTGTAAAATTTCGTGTTGCAAATAGAACTCCGTCTAAAATATTCTGGGCTACATCTATATCCATTGGGAGAGAAAGATCTTTAAGAACTTTACCAACTATCTCAGAAAGTGATGAAAATGATTCATCAACAAGAACAACATCACCAAATCGTGAGTTGCCTGAAAAATTATCGATATTAACAATCTTGACAGAAGCAGCATCTACAACACCCATAAGCTCATCCATTGATCCTGCGCCAACAGTAATAATAGCGCCTGGAGCTCCACCTTCCCAGATTAGTCTTACGTCAGAATTTGTGAATGGTGTAATACTTTTTCCGGGAGCTGCTGTCAAATGGAAATTAATATTTGTTGGATTTTCTGAATTTGGATACTCGGTAAAAAGAACTTTTTCAACCTCTCCTCTAATATAAGGTAGTGATACTACTAGTTTACTTGAATTACTTGATGTAAAATTTTCAGTAATTTTATTTACACCTACTAGATTTGAAACTTCAACAGTTGGTGCTTTTTTCGAGATTATCTGGACTTTTTTTCCAGCTTGAGTTAGTGAAAGATACAGAGAAAGAGAAGCGGCAACCGTATCAAGATTTTGATGACTACCAATAAAAATACCAAGGTCAGATGCCTGATCCAAAAAACCTTTGAAAAGACTGATTTCCTGCGCAATTGTCGGATTCATATATTTACAAACAGGATATTACCATATCACCTATAGTAAAGTCAACTTGAGGATCTATCATAATACCGCATTCGTTGCCTTTCCCTAACTCTTTTATATCTTTTTTACCTTGTTTTAATGAAATAATTTTACTGTCGGCAGTTTCCTCCTCAGCGTGGGAAATAATGATTTTATCACCAACTGAGAGCCTTCCTTCGGTAATTCTAACTCCTAATATCTGTCCTTCATTTCCTTCAAAAGTAGCCAAAATTTGAGCTTTTCCAAGAACTTTTCTTTGTTGGCGTTCACGAATAAGTGCGATTGCATCTACCAATTCGTCAAGAAGATTATAGATGATGTTATATGTCCTATAGAATATTTTGTTTGAATCGGCAAGAACTTTTGCTTGCTTCTCAATTGTTACATTAAAACCAACAATAATTGCTTTAAAATCTTTTGCCATAAGTACATCTGAAGCCGAAATCTCACCACGACCCTCAAATACAACCTCGACATCGTCTGGTAACGTTTGTAAAATAGCTTCAAATTCACCGCTTGTTTGGGTTTTTATAATGACCGGAAGTTTTTCATTTTGCTTATTCTGAAGGATTGCCAAAAAATCAGCAGTTTTGTGAGTGGTATCAACATTTTCTTTTTGCTCCGATGAGATAGCTTTTGTGTTAACTATGCTTCCGGCAGGCAAAACTTCGGTAAACCCAAGAACTTCTACAGCATCCCCAGGCATCGCTACTTTTACTTGTTGACCGGTCGTGTCTACTAATGCACGGATCTTCCCGGCTTCTTTTTTCTCCGTATACACCTTGTCGCCAACTGCAACTTGTCCATTTTTCACCACAAGTGACGCTAATATCCCTCGTCTTTTATCTAATTTTGCCTCGATGATAACCCCTTGAAAGTCTGAGGATTCGGTTTTTGAAATTTCAGAAAAATCATACACGATAACAATAAGCTCCAAAAGATCAGAAATTTTCTCACCGGTTTTTGCACTAACTCCAATAAATGGAACGTCTCCTCCAAGTCCTTCAAGCAGTACTCCTTCGTTTGCCAACTGCTGTTTTATTTTTTCAATTTGAGATCCTTCAGCATCAATTTTGGTAAAAACAACGATAAAAGGTAATTTTGAAGCTAAAATCTTTTCGATTGATTCCTTTGTTTGGGGTTTTATGCCATCATCTGAAGCAATAATAAGAAGCACAATGTCAGATGCACTGACACCATGGGAGCGCATATTGGCAAATGCTTCATGACCGGGAGTATCGATAAAGGTTATAAACCTCTTTTTTCCTTCGTGTTCAACCTCTATTTTTGAAGCTCCAATTGCTTGGGTTATGCCACCGGCTTCTCCACCCACGATATTACTTTTTCGGATAGCGTCAAGTAAAGTAGTTTTTCCGTGGTCAACGTGGCCTAGAACTGATACGACAGGAGGATAGATTTTTGTAGATTCTGCTTGTTTTTCCATATATTTAACGTTAGAACTCTCATGATTAGGCTTTTTCCTCAGGCTCTGGCTCTAAAGGTGCTTCAATTCCTTCAACTTCGATGTTATAACCTGTTAATTTTGAAGCGAGTCTTACATTTTGTCCTTCTTTACCAATAATAAGAGGTAATTCTTCTTTTGGTGCTTTTACCGTTGCTAATTTTTCTTTTTCATTCAGTTCAATTGTTAGATTTTTTGCCGGAGAAAGAGCATTTGCTATAAATCTTGATGTATCACTATTCCATTGGATAACATCAATTTTTTCAAGTCCGTCAATTGCATCAATAACAGCCTGTATTCTTACTCCCTTTTGGCCGACACAAGATCCAACAGGATCAATACCAGATTGGTCTGAATGAACTGCAATTTTTGCTCTTGATCCTGGTTCTCGGACAATTTCTTTGATGGTTACACTTCCTGATGCTACTTCAGGAACTTCCCGGCGTAAAAGTCCTTCTAAAAGTCCGTTATGAGTTCTTGAAACGATAATTTCGCGACCGCGCTTTTCATCCTCAGCGATTTCGACTATATAAACAGCCATTTTCTTATTGAGATAATAATTTTCGTTTTGAATTCTGTGATTTGGAGGAATCAAAGCTTCAGCCTTACCGATATCAACTATAATCGCACTACCTGCAAATCTTAAAATGTTTCCTGTTACTACTGTTCCAATTCTTTTTGTGTACTCAGCCATAATGGCATCTTTCTCACGTTCTCGGATTTTTTGTAGAAGAACTTGCTTTGCTGTTTGGGTTGCAATTCGACCAAATCCCGGTGGAGTTACGTCTTTCCCTTCGTACATTATTTTAGTTTCACCGGTATTTGAATTGATCTCTGCAGAATACTTATCAGCCTCAACTGCTTCATCTTCATCAACTGTCTCTTGGACATGGTCCTTTTTGTAAGCTGCCAAAATTGCGGTCTTGATACTCTCTAAAATTATTTCAGGATCAACACCTCGTTCTTGTGCTATTTGGTTGAGTGCGAGTGAGAACTCGCTTCTTTGTATTGCCGGCATATTGCGAAAAAAAATGGTGGGGAACTCCCACCACTTCTGTTGTTTGTTAGGTTGATTTTAACAGATGATAAGCTACAAAGTCAAGGAAGCGACCTCAAAAAATAAATATAAGATGATATCTTTGATAATATAAATATATAGATTGTTAGTCTTGACAGACCTGCTGGACACTAGCATATAATAACTAACATTAACGTTCTACGTTGCCCCTTAGAACCCTGAATTCATTTCCTTTTGACCTGCCTGATATGAATATAAACTGCCAAAAATTAAAATCCTGAGTTTATCGAGGGATTTTTTTGTGGTTTTTTTCATCATTCGGTTCGGCAGGAGTATCCCAATAAAAAGGAGGTGAAATATATGAATATCAAACAAAAAATCGCATCAGCAGTTGCAATCGGTACAATGATGGTGAGCGTAGTAGCCCCAGCATCATTTGCAGCAACAAATACTGTTACTGTTACCGGAAATGGTTCTTTTAGCTACACAAAAGCTATAGTTAAAAACATTTCATCATCAACTACTGTTCAAGATAATACAACCGCTGTAAATACATGGGCTGGTTTGTCCGCTAATACCGGTAAAAACAAACAAAGCTTTAATGTAGGAAATGGTGGTTCAAACAGCATCACCACAGGCGCTGCTACCAACATCGTTGGTGTATCAGTCACAGGAGGAACTAACACAAACACATCAAATTGTGGTTGTGATAGTAACTCAAATACAGTAACCGTCACAGGTGGAGGAGCATTTAGCTCGTCAAAAGCTGTAGTGATTAACAGCAATTCTACGGTTGTTAGTCAAACAAATACAACTGCGGTAAATACAAATGTATGGTCTAGTGCCAATACAGGTGGAAACAGCCAAAGTTTTAATGTTGGAGGAGGTAACACAGTTACCACTAATCCAGCATCAAACTCAGTTGGAGTAGAAGTTGGTGGATCTACAAACACTAACTAGTTCGCCAACTGGCGGATTCCAATTCAAACCCCCTTGGACACAAGGGGGTTTGTTTTTGACTTCAACTCTGTACAGTCTTATAATATTCCCACATTTTTTATTCTTCTCCTTAATGTTTTGATAAGCTCAAAACTCGCGGGTTTGGGAAAAAATGAGCACCTTGAAATCACATTCTTGTAACAAGTTTTCGCTCGCAGAGCCCCGTCTGACGAGGTTGTGCGAGCGAAAACTTAATCAAAAACGCCTGAGGAGGACAAGTTCATGGCAATCCATCTTGAGGGGGAAACTCCTTTAAGTGTGATCGGTTTCACAAATCGCGTCTACAACAACCTGATGCGAAACGGCGTCAAGACTGCTGAAGCAGTACTCTCAATGTCAAAAGCGGATCTGATGGGGCTTTACAACTTCAAAGCCAAGCTGTACGCGCAATTGCACGGGCGGCTTGCCGAAATTGAGTTGATTGACCCCAACGAAGAGGACATTGTCCTCATGCCGGAAGTCCTGAAGCGTAATGCTGAAGGCAGGAGCAAGTTGCAAATCTACATCATAGCCCAATCACTCGGAAAAGTACCTTCTGAGGGAGAGTCTTCTCAACAGCCCTAAACATCTGAATTCACGATCTATACCGCGTACAACGCGGCCAAATCGGCCTGAGGAGGCAACCATTTATACCTGGTTCATTGGCTTGTTGGGAGTGTTCCTAATTCTCAACTCTATGATCAAGGAACTAGGAGGTGGTGCGCGTTTAGCGTTTCTGATCCTGGGCTTGATCCTTACGACCATATTTCTCACCCGGCTGTAACCGGTGACAATTACGACCATTCCCATTTAAGTGGGGCAAGCCTGAGGAGGCAACAAGTGACATCTATCAAAGCAACCAACGCAATGGACAGGATCAGGCAAGGCAATGCCAGGGCCAGTGAAATCTACGATGCCCTGGAATCCAACCTGATCGCATCGCAGCTTGGGGATCTCCCAGGTAGCGACACGCCCGACGGAAGCCGGACATGGCTCATGTTGGGCCTGATGAACGCCATGGACGACCTTCGGGTCGCTATGGAACACATAAAGTCCATCCCGGACGGCGAAGTCCCGCCTCTCTCTGAAGAGGTGAAAAGCATGATCAGCCAACGGAATCGCAGACCACTCCAAATCGTCGGTGTCAGCACAGTCGCGGAAGCCTTTCGCCTTGCGCAAGTGAAACCAGCTAGCAAGCTGCAGACCTACGAAATCACGAACCCGCCATCTGACGGGAACTAGGTTTCGTCCCAATTCCGCCCCGTAGAAGGGGCAAGCCTGAGGAGGCAAAAAGTGACTTCGATCAAAACCATCAACGCGTGGGAAAGACTCGATCACGCGGCGGCGCGAATCAAAGGGGCAAGCAACGTCCTTCACAGCCAACGCGTCCTCGCCACCCCCCACGGCACTCCTCTGCCAACTGGAACTTCGGCTGAAGAGAGGCGGAAATGGGTTTTGTCTTGCATTAACGCGGCCATCGATGACATTAACAACGCCATCGAATACGTTCGGGAAATGCCAATTCAAGACTTACCGGAGTTCTCCGAAGCCCTCAAGGACCTGATACGGCAAGAACAGAATGTGACAGCTTAACCGCCGACAAGGTGTACCCGGGGGGAGAATTGAGCAAACCGAAAAGTTTGTTTTCCGTTCTTCCCCCATACACTACATTTATCGCTAATGATAAATGACTAATAGTTAATTAACCATCAAGCATCAACCATTAATCATTAACTAGGCTTTGCAAAAACTAATAGTCTTTGTAGTGCAGTTCCAACCGGAGTGCACGTTTGCAAAATCAATATATTCCCCTGATTTTCTTTCAAATATTTTGTGTCTGATGGCCAGACAGTCTTCTTATCATAAATCATATATCGATACTCTTTACCCTCATATCTCAAAACGATCCTATCCCCCTTTTTAACAAAATCTAATTTAAAAAATGCTGTGTTATAACGTGTTATCCTCCATGGCACATCTGATGAGTGAGCGAACATATATATAGTACCTTTTTGACCGGGAAGACTGGTTCCTTTGGCCTGGGCTACCCCATTTTTAAGCTTTTCAATATATTCTTGCTGGTTGAATGGATCAACATTGGCAATAACCGGGGAGAACACTTTAATTGATGGGATTTCAATAGAAAACCCAATGCTTTTTTTCTGTGCTTCGGTAAAATGAGGCGGAAAGAAAAACTCCTTAAGAACCGGGTAATAAATGAAAAGAAGCCCCAGCAAGGAAATTGCGATCAAAATGTTTCCAACCCATTTTTGAAGATTTCGTTTCATTTTGTGTATTGTAGCACGCAATATGTCATTGCGAGCGAAGCGAAGCAATCTTTATACTATATTGGTGAGAAACAAACAGTATTATGTTTACATTCTTACAAACTTTAACAATAAAGTTTTATATACGGGAGTAACTGAAGATTTGATAAGACGTGTTTGGCAACATAAAAATAGCGCTGTTGAAAGTTTTACTTCTAAATACAATGTGCATAAGCTGGTATATTTTGAAATTTTCCAGACCCCATACGAAGCTATTAGTCGGGAAAAACAGATAATGGGAGGGTCAAGAAAGAAAAAAATTGATTTGATTGAAACAAAAAATAAAGATTGGAAAGATTTGTATGATGAATTACTTTAGATTGCTTCGTCGTCCTACTTCGCAGGACTCCTCACAATGACAGAGAGAGAAGTTTACCATCAAAAAACCCCTTCCGGGGTTTTAGGGTTAAGGCTACTCTAAACTCTTGATGGAGGTGCATTAGCCCCATGGAAACGCAGATACAGCCCTGAAAGGAACATGAAGAATAACACAAGTGTTGCAAAAAGTGACCATGGAATAGAACTTCCGGTAACTGGAAGAACATTTCCTGGGGTTCCATTTGATGATCCTGAACTTGAGCTACCGCTTGACCCCTGAACAATTGAACTTCCCGGTGTTGAAGTGGATGGAGGATTTGGGTGCTCCGGTGATTCCGGAGTTTTACAACCACATACAACTTCTACAAAACTGCTATTTATATTTTCGTTATTAACCGTTACATCATTTATGATCCCCCCGGTTACTATAGCTACATCACCCAAATTTCCAAGAGTTTTATTTCCTCCAGTATTTAAATTATTTTCTACATTATTATTAATTGTTGCTACATTTGTATTAGTTACAACTACGCTAACGTTGTTGGTAAATGCTACTAAGTTGTCTGATCCGTCCCCATTTCCGGAAATAGATAAAAAGCTACTCTCAAGACCTGTTGCACCAAAGTATGCGCTGTTATTAATATTTTTGTTGTTTATTTTTGTCGTTGAGTAAATGCTTCCAGTCATAATAAATGTAGAACCGTTACCATTGTAAGAAGCTTCATTGTAGCCGGTATTGGCGTTTGTAGTTGCGTTATTTTGAATTGATGCATTATTTGTTTGGTTAACGGAGGCAGAATTTGAATTTGAGCCATTTACATAATTATTAGAACCTGCTCCGTTACCTGAAACTGTAACTGAAGAGCTACTTTGGCATCCACAATTAGTATCTGCAGCATTTGAATTAATATTTTGATTGTTAACGGCAGTTGATGAAGTGGCATCTCCTGTTGAAATTGTCGCACTCCCATTGGTATTATTTGAGGCGTTATTGTTGCCGGTATTTGCATTTGAAGTCGTATTATTTGTTACACTTGCATCATTATTTTGACTAACTTGGGTAGTATTTTGAGAAGTGACTTGTACTTGATTAGTTGATCCGGATCCGTTTCCGTTGACATTAACGACAATCTCATCGGCTTTTACATGATTGGTTAATGTGAGGTTTGCAATGAGGCAGATTATGAAAATAACCGCCTTTCGTATCACAAGAAGAGATGTATTCCCCGTATCGCGAGTGTTCGGACAGGAACAAAAGATTTTTTAGCAATCATTGCGATCCCAAACAATGGAAGCGCAAGGAGTAACCATGCGAGATTTATTGCGATTGTTTTTTTAGCTACTGTCGCAGAACCGTCTTGCCCTACGCTTTTTGCAACAGTAGCCTCATTGTGGGTAGATCCGCCGGTTGTATTTGCACCTTCAACGCTTCCTGCGCCATAAGTGTTTGTGTTACCGGAATTATCAACATTTGCAGTTATCAAAGCATTTCCTTTAGCTCCGGATACTATAGATGATCCTCCAGAATTTGAGTTTCCATTATTATTGTTGTTATTTGACCCTCCACCGTTTGAACTTCCTGAAGTAGTATTATGTGCCTGTTTTTGTTGTCCGGGTGCTACGAAGTCTCCAATCCAGCTACCAAATACATTAACAACCGTGACAACTAATTTACCGCCTCCGGTTATGTTGTTGTTGACGAAGTTGACTAGATTTGCAATGACATTAACATCTCCTGTTTTGATATTTGAATTTCCACCAGTATTAAAGTTTGTTGCATTACCACCTGTGTTTGCCGTTAGATTTAAGTTGTTTTGTATTTTAGCGTCATTACTTTGAGTTGTTGTTGAGTTATTTGTAGTGTTGTTTGAAGCTGTATTTGTTGTATTGTCGCCATTTCCACTATTTGAAGTGTTTGCACCAACTGCTGTTACTTCACCTGTTATTGGATCTACTTCAAATTCTGTTCCGGCACTTCCAGCCATGTTAGCTCCGTCAGGTGATCCGACAATCTTTCCAATCCATTTTCCAGCTTGGTTAACAATAACCAACCACCATGTTCCTCCATCAATATTAGTATTTGCGACGTTAAGTACATTTGCAACAACATTTGAAGCTCCTGTTTGAATATCAGAATTTCCTCCCGTGTTGTAGCTTGAGTCATTATTTCCCGTTGTTCCATTTATATTTATGTTGTTGTCAATTTGTGCATTATTGCTTTGATTTGTAGTTGAATTGTTTGTAGTGTTATTTGAAGCCGTATTTGTTGAATTGTCACCATTTTTATTATTTGAAGTCGATGAACCTCCGCAAGTGTTGCAAAGAAGCGAGTCAATTGTTGATTGAGGAAGGATAATATCTCCGACCAAGTTACCATATATATTAACAACGTTGTAAAGGACATTTCCGGCGATATTATTGTTAGCCATTGTGAGTACATTTGCTGATACATTTGCGTCTCCTGTTGTTATTGAAGAATCTCCTCCGGTGTTAAAGCTTGATTGGTTATCACCTGAGTTTGCAGTAAGATCAAGAGTACTTCCAATTACAGCATTATTTGATTGGTCTGTAATACTGTTATTCGTTGAATTGTTTGATGCATTATTTGTTGAATTAGCCCCGTTTGCCGTGTTTGAAGTATTGTTAGTTGCTCCACATCCATTTGTACAGCTGCTTGTTGCATTTCCAGGAGCAAGTATAATGTCTCCGGTGTGATTATCTGCTACATCAAATGTTGCAACCGCAACCCCATCTACATTTGTATTAAGAGAAGTTATAACGGTTCCTGTTGTGTTAGCATCTTGAGTTGTTATTGAGGAATCACCTACATTAAATGAAGCGTTATTGTTGCCCGAATTACTACCAAGTGTAAGATTGTTTGCAACATTTGCACTGTTGTGTTGGCCGGTCGTTGCTGAATTATTATCATTTGATGTTGCGCTGTTGTTTGAACCTACCCCGTTACCCGAATTTCCAACCGATGTTCCGTTCCCACCCGCACACGTGTTGCATCCTCCATTAACAGCGGTGTTATTGTTTCCCGTTGTTGTAATGCTTCCGTTAGCATTTGATTCCCCGGTTCCAATAGTAGTATCTCCTACATTTCCACTCCCATTTGTTCCGCCGGTTCCGGATGTCGTAGTTGGATTTACTTCTTGATTTTGAGTTGGTGTGTTACCACTTGGTCCGTCAGTGGAACCGGATGGTGCTGGTGGTGGTGTTGGTGCAGATGGTGGAGTGTCATTTTTAACGGGTGGTTTTGGTGCAGGCGGTGGTGGTGGAGTGTCGTTGTGTTCCGGTGGTGTAGGTGCAGATGGTGCTGACGGTGCGCTAGGAGCAGATGGTGCGGCAGGAGGTGTTGGTGCATCTTCTGCAAGAACAGCCATTGGTACTGCAAGTTTTCCTACAAATATAACAAGTATTAATGTAAGTGACAGTAATTGTTGTATTCTTTTAATATTCATTTTTCTTGTTTTTAAGTTTTAAGTTTTTCGTTTTAAGTTTATTTGTCGTTTCGAAACTTGTAGGGTGGTCTTGTCGAAGTGCTAACAAAAGCACCCTACTTGTTTCTGTATCAAACTAAACGTGCATTCCGAAGAATGCCATTAAAGCTTGAAAGTTGAAAGAAATAGAAACACTTGAATCACCAGGCATTGGGATTACAAATGGTGTTCCTCCAACAGTGTTAACGTTTCCGCTGTTATTTACATCGGTTACGTTAGTTGCTGGTCCGGTTCCGATTGATGGATCAGATCCATAAGTGTCACCGGTATTAAGGTCAGCATCGTTACCTCCGGTCTTTGCGTCAGCATTGACTTTGTTATTGAGGTAAGAATTGTTACCTTGTCCAACGTTATTAGCGTTAACTAAATCAAGAAGGATAGTATTATCATTCTTGTTCCAGAAGTCCCAGTATCCGTGGCCTTCAGGTGTAGCGCCATTTCCGTCGATTTTAGCAAGTACATCAGTTACACATCCGCAGTCGAGGTTAGCTGAATTAAAGTTAACCATATTGTCTACGTTTGCTTCTGACCAAGCAGCTCCGGTGCCGATCATTACATCGCCTCCGGTATTAAATCCTGCATCGTTGTATCCTGTTTTAGCATCAGAATCAACATTGTTTGTAACATTTGCTGTATTTCCTTGTGAAACAGAATTGGTATTGTTGAGTTTAGCGTCAATCCAGTTGTCGCTTCCTGCACCATTACCAGAAATTACAAAAGAAGCAGAATTGTGTCCAGCTCCAGCTCCGCCTCCGATCATTGCAGAATTTGCATTTGCAACGGTCGTAACGTTTGAAACAGCTGTAGCTCCTTGGGTGTTGATCATTACATCTCCACCTGTGTTGCTATTTGCAGTGTTGCCACCAGAATTTGCATTGTTATCAACATTGTTGGTAACGTTAGCAACGTTATTTTGTCCGATTGAATTTACATTCGTATCTTTCAAAGTAACGGTATTGTCAGATTTAGCTCCGTTTCCGGAAATCTTAACATTAGTGTCTCCTTCACAATTGCATCCTGCAATTTGAGCAGCATTGCTGTTCAAAGTGTTGGTTACGTTTGCAACGGTTGTAGCTTTTCCAGTGCCGATGTTGACATCGCCTCCTGTGTTAAAACCAGCTTTGTTGTTTCCTGTGTCTGCATTTGAGGTAACATTGTTGGTGACATTTGCTGTGTTATTCTGGCTAACGGTGTTTGTGTTGGTTTGTTCAACTTTTGTATAGTTGTCTGAACCAGCTCCGTTTCCAGAAATTTGTATTGTAGTATCCGCAAGAACTGGAGTTGCTACGCTTACGAGTAGAGATCCAGCTGCGACTACTGAGAAAATTTGTTTTTTGAAATTTGTCATATATTTCACCTCCTTTGGTTTAAGATTTCTTTTTCAAGAGCACTTCGTTTCTCCCGCCTAGTTTTATTTCCGGTAGCCCCAAGAAACAAAAAAACGGAGACTTCCGCACACAAAAAATGATTGTGTGAAGAAGCCTCCGTTTGCGGTCAGCTCTATCGATTACCCTAACTTATATACTATATAAATAGTAGTGTCAAGACCTATTTAGCCAAATATAGCTATCTAATCTTAACAGAACTTTTTTGTATATGAGAGTGGGTTGCAATGTGACTGGTAACACTACTGTGAGACTCTTGCCTTTCAATATCCATACTTGTTTTATGAATATTACGAACTACTATTTGAGTTATTACTTTGTTTTGGACAAATATTTCAATGCTTCCGTATTTAACGCTTTCAAGAGCCGATTTTATCTCGGCAAGTAGATGGTTAGGGATAGTATTGTTTGAATTGGTCATACGAAGTCTAGGCAGGAATAACTACTAATCTTTCCTATTAAGGTTTAGAATTTAAAGTTAAGATCAATGTTTTGCTTGGTTCCATCAATCTCTCCAACTTTCATGTGAATTGTTTTCTTAGTGTCCGATTCGTTAATTGCTATTCCAACTCTGGTAAATTTGGTTGAGATTGCTTGTACTTCGACTGGGTCATTATGAATGTCTGCAGCGAGTTGTTCGTTAGGATCGGTTGCTGTAATTATACGAATATAATCTCTTGTATTAAGTTGGATAGTCTTTTTTAGACTATTTGTAATTTTTAGATTAACAATAAGAAACTGTCTGCCGGCAACTGCTGTTGCTCGTTGTCCCTGGACAATTATTTGTTTTTGAAGAGTTGCAGATTGGATCATATATTCAAAATTTCCTACAACTGCACCTTTATCATCTTTTAATGGAAAAGTGAATTTTTTGTCTAAATTAATAGTTGATAGTACGTCTGGGGCCGATACTTGATTTGTTGAGGTTGGTTTGCTTTGTGCATCAGGTAGTGATCTAACTAAGCTTACTATTGCTGACATAACAATAAGAACTAGAATAACTGGAATAATAACTTTAAGATATTTTTTATCAAATTTGAATTTATTTTTTTCCATTTTTGGAAACTTTAATCTTTGTGCGCGTGATGTTGCTTCTTCGGAAGCTTTACCAATACCACTGCTCATTGGGTTATAAATACTTGAGAAAAGCTGGACGGAAAATTCTTTTATTTTTTTAAGAAGTGCTTCAAAGTTAACACTAGGAAGAGTTATGGTGACTGCTACTTTTTTTGTTGTTGCCAGAGTTGTATGTTGTGACATATGAACGCGGGCAGTCGTATTGGGGATATTAACAAACGGTACAAACTGTGTCAAGGGGAATTTTGATACCGGTTTATTTTTATAACAAAATAATGCAATAATATTGTTATGTGGCTTAATAAAGTCAGGTTTCAATTTGCAAAAATCATCCTTTTTGCAAAAAGGCATAAAATAATTTCTGCTGTTATTCTTGTAATAATTCTTGCTCTAGGGTTTCTCCTAAAACCAAAACCGCCAAAACCTATTGAAACAGAAAAAGTCACCAGAGAAAATCTTGTCCAATCAATTGCCATTACTGGAACTATAACTTCCGAAAAATCAGTTGATCTCGCATTTCAAATTGGAGGAAAACTTGTAACGCTGAATGTTGAAAAAGGAAGCTTGGTCGTGGCCGGACAGACAATCGCAACACTTGATCAGGCAACTGCTCTGAAAAATATGAAAACAGCACTTCTTAACTATTCGATACAAAGAAATAATTTCGAGCAGACAAATCAAAGTCAGCAAGCGGCAAAACCATCTGATGCAGTTAATATAAATATGAGAAGACTACTTGAGAACAACCAGTACAATCTTGATTTGACAATAAATTCAGTCGAACTTCAAGATCTTGCCCGTCAAGAATCTATTCTTACAACTCCAATCGAAGGTATAGTTACACGTGCCGATGTAAAAACGGCCGGTGTCAATATAACGCCGGCAACAACTTTTACCGTTACTGATCCATCCTCTCTTTCTTTCCGAATGGAGGTTGATGAAGCAGATATTAGCCGTGTTGCAATTGGCCAAACTGTTGATGTTGAATTAGATTCCTATCCGGGCAAAACACTGCATTTAAAAGTTAGTTCCATAGACTTTACTACACATACCACTTCGACCGGTGGAAACGCATTTGATGTAAAAGCGGTCATTTCTTCTAACGATAACTATATGTACAGGGTTGGGATGAATGGAAATGCTTCTATTATTACGAATAGAAAAACAAATGTACTAACAGTTCCTCTATCAAGTCTTACAGATGATAATAAGGTCTATATAAAAGAGGGGAATAAATATGTAAAAAGAAATGTAACTCTAGGATTGCAAAGTGACACGGAAACTGAAATCACGAGTGGATTATCGGAAGGAGAACTTTTGGTAGTAGATCCCAATAGCGTTCCCGTCAAAAAATAGGCACTTCTCATGAAGCAACCAGTCATCAAACTTACGAATGTTAAGAAAGAATATGTGACTGGGGATGTAAAAACTCAAGTTCTTAAAGGAGTAACGCTAACGGTTCAAAAAGGAGATTTTATTGCTATAACAGGACGTTCCGGAAGTGGAAAATCAACGCTTATGAATATTATCGGACTTTTGGATACCCCTACTTCCGGAAAATATATTCTCAACGGTACTGCAGTAGAATCACTTAGTGAAGATGAACTATCAAGTATTCGAAGCCGTCAAATTGGATTTGTTTTTCAGTCTTTTAATCTTCTACCCCGCTCAACAACTTTAGAAAATGTTGTACTTCCTTCTATATATGCCGGTGTTAAGAAAAAGGAACGTGAGGAAAGAGCTATCCAAATTTTGACTAAAGTTGGCCTTGCGGAACGCATTCATAATAGACCAAACCAATTGTCAGGAGGGCAACAACAAAGGGTTGCCATAGCCAGAGCTCTTATGAATGATCCAGAAGTTATTCTTGCTGATGAACCAACAGGAAATTTGGATACATCATCTGGAAATGATGTCATGAATATTTTAAAAGAATTAAATCATCAAGGAAAAACGATAGTATTGATCACTCATGAATTAGATATTGCACACCAAGCAAAAAAAATAATAAAAATCGCCGACGGCACCATAGTTTGAAAATTAAAAATAAAAAATTAAAAATGAAAAATAATTTTAAAATTTTCTTTTTGCTTTTTACTTTTACTTAAGATGGAAGCACAAGAATTATTTAAATTAGCATACAGGTCACTTATTGCAAATAAGCTAAGAAGTTTTTTAACTACACTTGGAATTATCATTGGAGTATTTGCAATCATTATGCTTGTCTCGGTTGGTACCGGTTTGCAAACATACATCACCAATCAAATCCAGGGATTTGGATCTAATCTAATTTTTGTAATTCCAGGGAGTGGTACAGGATCAAGAACTCCTGGGGGAGTTGTTGTTAATAAATTGCAATTACAAGACGCACAAAATATAGAGACAAAATTGAGAAATTATGCGCAGGTTGCACCTGTTGTTCAACAGGTTAGCACTGTCAAATATAAAAGTAAAAGTGAAAAATCCACATCAATTCTAGGCACAACAGCTAATTATTCTGAAACTGTTAAAAATGCAGTTGTAGAACGTGGTGTTTCATTTAATGAAACACAGGCAAAATCCGGTGCCCCTTTGGCAATTATAGGAAGCACTGTAAAAAATGATCTTTTTCCTGACTCAAATCCAATAGGCAAAAGAATTTTTATTGGAAATAATATATACACAATCACAGGAATTTTAAAAAAACGGGGAGCAATTTTTGGGATAGATCAGGACAAGGTTATTGTTATTCCAATAAATGCAGCCAAAAAACAATTTGGTGTGACGCAAATAAACGCTATCTATGTTGCTGCTAATAAAGATTCACAAATCAGATTTGTTGAGAACCAAATAAAAAAAGTTCTATTAAAACGTCTTACTGAAGATGACTTTACTGTCCAGTCTGCAGAGTCTTCACTTGAGATAGTAGGCAACATTACAAATGTCCTAACAATCGCTCTTGGAGGAATAGCGGCTATATCTCTTCTTGTCGGAGGAATTGGAGTTGCCAACATCATGCTTGTTAGTGTTACTGAAAGGACTCGTGAGATCGGTCTTCGAAAAGCTTTAGGTGCAAAAAGGTCTGATATTTTAAAACAGTTTTTGCTCGAAGCAGTTATGTTATCTCTAACTGGAGGAATAATCGGAATAGTTATTGGGATGACTGGATCATTTATACTGGCAAAGCTACTGGTGTCATCCGTAACACCATGGTCTATCGTTCTTGCCTTCACATTCTCAATTCTTATTGGTGTTATATTTGGAATGGCACCAGCTCTTCGTGCATCAAAATTATCTCCTATAGAAGCCTTAAGATACGAATGATTGAAACTCCCCTGCAAGTATGAAAAACTAAACTTATGGAAGAAGATCAAAACCCACCAGTTTCCGAAATCCCAAACCCAACGCCCCCAGTTGTTTCAGAAACTCCAAGTCCAATAAAACCTGCCAGTAAATTTTCTATCAAAGCAATTATTGGTATTCTAATTTTTCTTCTTCTTGCAGGAGGTACAGCCGCTGGCTATGTTTACCGCGAACCAATTTTAAAAATTGTTTCCAAACCCACCCCTACTCCAATAGCTACCCAAACATCTCCCACTCCAACTCCAGATCCGACAGCAGATTGGAAAACCTATCAAGGTGATGGCTTTAGTTTCAAATATCCAAGTGGTATTCTTTTGTCGAATGAGGAATGTACAGTTAGTGCTCAAGACCTTGTATTGGTAAGTTACCAAGAATCAATTAAGAACAATCCACAAGCTTTATGTAACGAAAGACCAGTACAATTCTTTGAAATAATTAAGGGCAAATTTAGTCCACCAATATCCAATGATTACACAAAAATCACCATAGTTGACACAGAACTCTCAGGATTAAAAGCTAAAAAATATATTAGTACATTTATCCCCAACCAACCCATAGGCATTGCTTCACCCTGGGTCTCAATTACAAATATTCCCTTTCAGGTAAACAAGACAGATTACTACCTATTTTATGGCTTTCCTAACCCAAAGTTTTTTCCTAAAAATAATCTTCCAGAATTACCAAAAAATATTTTTGATCAAATCCTCTCCACTTTCAAATTCACGGAGTAACCCATCCAAAAAAGCGTCGCTTTTTTTAATAATCACCTTAGATCATCGATTGTTGGTCTTTTTTTGCATTTCAAGGAATGCGCGCCCGAATTTTCTGACTGCAGTGCAGGCGGGGGGGACTCCTCGCGAACTTGTCGAGGAGGGGGTAGGCTTCACACCCTTCACAAAGGAAGAAAATTAGCGACCCTTGACATGCAAAGAGCTTCTGCTTCTCTTGTCGGCACAAGAGAAGAGAAAAATATATTTAAGTTGTAATGGATCCCGGGTCAAGCCCCGGATGACAGGAACGAGATTGCTTCGCTGTGCTCGCAATGACAGAAAAACACACTTGTTTTTGAAGCTAAAAACTGATACAATCTGTCCTTAATTATGGCAAACCGTATCAAGCGGTTGCCAAGCTCAAAAAGGTCTGCCCCGATCTTCACTCGCTTTAAAAAGTTTGGTAATTTCTCAACATTCAAATTAAAGGTAAAAAACCTCTTAAAAAGAGCAGGTAAAACCATTGATAAAAAGCCCTTGACCTCATTCTTTGTAGTACTTCTTGTAATTTTTATTCTTATCGTAGTTGGTTCATTTTTAAGAAAACCTAAGCAGGAAGCTACCGTTACTACACCGGAAAAAGAAGTTGCTGCATACTCTATAGGCTCTGCACCAACTGTTAAGGTCCAGGCTCAAATTGAGAAAAGCGGAGTTATAAAAGTTGTGGCACAAACCCCAGGAATTGTTTCATCCATAAATGTTAGCGAAGGGCAACAAGTTGGGAAAGGAACAACTTTAGTCTCTCTTTCTTCAAATTATCAGGGGGGAAATGCTGCCGGTATTCAAAGAGAAATTGCATATGCAACAAATAAAAATGCAAAAGACACTTTAGACATCCAAAAAGATGTTATTAAAAAACAAAGAGATATAGCTAATAAATCAGATGATAATTCGGACCAATTGAGAGATATAACTTCAAAATCGATTGATGAAACAAAATCATTGTTATCACTTAATCAGGATATTGTTTCAAGTCTTAACTCAACGCTTTCAACTCTGGAATCAACTAATGTTGGTGGTGCAAATGATGCACAAATCTTGCAAACCAAGCAAATTATTTCCCAATATCAGTCCGCTGTAAATCAACTTCAAGCAGGAGTTAGAGCATCCGAATATCAAGGAGCAGGAGACAAACCACCTGCAGATCTTTCAAATATGACCAAAGACCTTACACAAAGACAACTTGATCTTCAGGAAAAAGCATTAAATCTATCAGTTGAAATATCCGGACTTCAATTAAAACTTGCCCAAATCCAGGAAGCAACAATGTATCCGGCTTCTCCATTTGCTGGAGTGGTTGACCGGATTTATGTTACGGAAGGTGAAGCGGTAAATCCTGGAACTCCAATTGCTCTTATTCATGGTGCGCAAAAGCTTAAAGCAGTTGCCCGTGTGCCAAGAGAAATTGCACAAAAACTATCGCAAGTTGATGAGGCAACTCTTTCTATTGACGGAAAGTCTTATAAAACAGCACCGGCTTATATCTCAACTGAAGCAACTGATGGGTCTTTGTATTCTGTAATTTTTGACGTGCCAACCGATTTTCAAAATAATTTGACTAATAATGAATTTATTACCGTTGAACTTCCTGTTGGATATGCAGACACATCAACTGCTGTTCCATTTGTTCCTCTAGATGCAATCTATCAAAGCGCTGATGCATCGTATGTTTTTGTTATTAAGGATGGTAAAGCTACAACCAAAAAGATTAAGCTTGGCTCGATTATTGGTCAATATGCTCAAGTTGCATCCGGACTTTCTCAAGGGGACGAAATCATCCTTACAAGAACTGTAGTGGCTGGCGACCGAGTTGCCCGCGTCAAATAACTTCTCATGGAGAAAAAAAATTCATACCTGTCACGCCTTAAGTTTGATCCGGCTCTTTTAACATCCTTTAAGGCAAAATATTTATCTAACGTCAGAATTGTTCTTCTGTTGTTATTTTTGATAATTGCAACAGGGGTTACAAGTTTTCTAACGCTTCCCAGAAGGCTTAATCCTGAAGTTAAAATTCCAATTGTTGCAGTAACAACCGTTCTTCCAGGTGCAAGTCCAAAGGATGTTGAAGAACTTGTCACAAATCCAATTGAAGATGCGATTAAAGGAACGAAAGGAATTACAACTCTTAATTCAAGTTCTAACGAATCCGTATCAACCATTATCGCAGAGTTTAGTTCAAATATTAGTCCTGAGAAGGCAGAAGCAGATCTTAAATCATCTGTCGATACGGTAACCGATCTTCCTGAAGATGCCAAAAGTCCAATTGTCAGAAAATTTGATTTTGAAGATCAACCCATCTGGATTTTTGCTATAAAAGGTGATGATCCGGCTTCGCTATATAGGTTTTCAAAACAGCTAAAAGACAAGCTTGAAAATGACACGATAATTGACAGAGTAACAGTTTCGGGAATTGAAGATCAAGAAATTCAAATTTTAGCCGATCCGGAAAAGATAACTAATAATGGTCTGAACCCCTTAGCACTTTCAGGTACAATAAGAACTCTTCTTGCCTCCTACCCATCGGGGTCTGTTAATTCTCAAAATTTATCGTTTCCTGTTGGTATAAATCCATCCGTTGCCTCAACAGAAGATCTTCGCAATGTTACTTTAAAAGTCGAAGGTGAGCAAGTAAAACTTTCAGAAATTGCCACTATTTCAGAAAAAACAAAACCGGGTCTTCAAAAAGCATTTATTGCAGACAACAACTCGAAGGGATCTACTGTTGCAACATTTTCTGTTTATAAAAACAGTACTGCAACAATTGATGAGGGCTCTAAGAGAACCAAAAAAATTGTTGAAGATGCAATAAAACCCTACAAAAATGATTTTAAAGTAATAAGTATTACCGACTCTTCACATCTTATCGAAGACGAATTTGGCAATTTAACCGGTAGCTTTCGTGATACTCTTATTTTGGTATTTATAACTTTTCTTGTTTTTCTCGGTATAAGACAAGCACTCATTGCAGTGCTCACAATCCCTCTCACATTTCTTGTTACATTTACCGTTATTCACAGCGTGGGACTTTCTCTCAACTTTTTGACTTTATTTTCTTTGCTTCTTGCTCTTGGACTTTTAGTTGATGACACGATAGTTGTTGTAACCGGCATGACTTCTTACTACAGAACGAAAAAATTCACTCCTCAAGAGACGGGACTTTTAGTATGGCGTGATCTTATTGTGCCAATTTGGAGCACGACAATTACAACTTCATGGGCATTTTTGCCATTGCTTTTGTCGAAAGGGATTATTGGTGAATTTATTAAAACTATACCAATTGTTGTTGCTACAACTCTCTACTCTTCAACTGCAATTGCAGTTCTTATCACAATTCCTCTAATGATATTAGTTCTTAAATTTAGCATGCCAAGAAGGGTCGTTGTGCTTCTTAAAATTGTGAGCGTTTTTCTTGTCGCATTTTTAATACTGTCACTTTTCAAAGGCAATCCTTTTGTGGTTTTTATTCTTTTACTTTCAGCTCTTTTTGCCTACATCTCAATTCGAACAAGAACCGTTTTATATAATAAATTTGAAAGTTTTGTTGGAGGACATCGGATCAAAAAAACAAAAGTTTTTGCTTCCCGTTTTAACGACAGAATTATTGATATCGAGCATTTTGCAGAATATTACAAAAGAATTATCATCCGAATTCTTTCTTCAAAAAATGCTCGAAAAAAAGTTCTTACTGCAGTAGTTGTATTTTCGATTTTTTCTTATCTGTTAGTACCTTTTGGCTTTGTTACAAATGAGTTTTTTCCTAAAAGTGGAAATGACTATATTTATGTAAATTTAGAATTACCTAGTGGAACAAATACTCCTGAGGTAACCCGTGCTACTCAATCACTTCTTGACAAATTAAGAAAAACAAAAGGTATTGAATATGTGAGTGCTGAAATTGGAAAAGGTATTGATGCCGGAGCACAGGATTTTAGATCAGGCAGTAACGTAACTCTATTTACGCTTTCGTTGCCTTCAAAAAACGAACGGAAAATGGACTCACTAACTATTGCAAATAATATCCGGGAAGAATTAAAACATATTAAAAGCGAGGGTAAAGTGTCGGTTGTTGAGCTTTCAGGTGGCCCACCTGCAGGTGCTGAAGTACAAGTACAATTACTGGGAGATGACCTTGCAACATTAGACGGTTATGCTGACAAGATTATGCTTTATCTCCAAAAACAGCCGGGTACAATTAATGTTACAAAAAGTGTAAATCCGGGAACTTCAAAACTTACTTTTGTTCCCGATCCATCAAAACTTGCTTCATCAGGCATAACACAAGATTCACTAGGTATTTGGCTCAGAACTTTTACAACCGGACTTACTTTTAAAAGCGTTAAATTTGGCGAAAAAGATTCAAAAGACATTGTATTTCGGATGAATGCTGACACTCAAAGCCCTGAGGATCTTTCCCGTCTATCAATTCCTGACAGCGATAGGGGCTATGTTCCACTACTTTCTTTAGGTACCTTAAAGCTTGATACTAACCCTACTGCTATAACTCACTTAGATACAAAAAGAACAATTTCGGTAAGTGCTGGGGTTAGCAAGGGATATTCGGTTTCTAAAGCTAATGAAAATCTTCTCAAATACGTTGACGGACTTAAGTTATCCGACGGATATGAGTATAGAACTGGTGGAGTAAATGAAGAAAATCAAAAATCAGTTACCTCAATTCTGCAGTCGATGATCCTTGCCGGAATTCTTATTTTGGCAACCATGGTTATCCAATTCCGAAGCTATAGAAAGGCACTTATTGTTATGCTTGTTATCCCGCTTGCAGTTTCCGGAGTATTTATTGTCTTTGCAATAACCGGAACTCCATTGTCGTTCCCTGCTCTTATTGGAGTTCTTTCTCTATTTGGAATCGTGGTAACACACGCCATGTTTTTGGTTGATAAATTCAATAGAAATTTGTCTTTCGGAATGCCATTTAAAGAGGCAATTGCGGATGGAGCGGCAAGTAGGTTAGAACCCGTCTTTATAGGCTCATTTACCACCATTGTGGGGCTTATCCCAATATCTCTATCCAATCCTCTCTGGCGGGGACTGGGTGGGGCAATTATTGCCGGGCTTTCTTTTTCAGGAATTATCATGTTATTCTTCATACCGGTAATGTACTTCATTGTGTACAGACACGACTATGAAAAAAAGGGTACTTCAAAAAATCCCCGGATTTAAAAAGAAAATTTATACTTTTTATAAAGAAAACAAACGAGAATTTGATTGGCGAAACACTACCGATCCCTACAAGATAATCGTTTCTGAAATGATGCTGCAGCAGACCCAAACTGGTCGTGTAATTGAAAAATATGCAGACTTTATTCATGCCTTACCTAGCGTTTCACATTTGTCAAAAGCTTCCACATCAGATGTATTAAGACTATGGCAAGGCTTAGGTTACAATAGACGCGCTCTGTATCTGAAACGCACAGCTGAAATAATTTGTGAAACGTATAATAATGCGTTTCCCAGCCTCAAAGAGGAACTAGTAAAGCTTCCCGGGGTGGGACCGAATACTGCAGGTGCGGTAATGGCATTTGCCTATAACCTGCCTGTTGTCTTTATTGAAACAAATATCCGAAGGGTTTTTATCCACGAATTTTTCCGTGAAAAAGAAAAAGTCAGTGATCAGCAAATTTACCCATTCATTGAAAACTCTTTAGACACCAAAAATCCACGAGACTGGTATTATGCGTTGATGGATTACGGCGCCTATATAGGAAAAACGACAACTAACCCTAATAGGAAAAGTGAGACGTATTCAAAGCAGTCAAAATTTGAAGGGTCGATACGGCAAGTAAGAGGAGCGATATTAAAACTCCTGCTGGAAAAGGTAATGTCTGAAACCGCACTTTCGAAACAGTTTGAAAACAAAGAGTTCTACAACCAAGCAATCAAACAATTAATAAAGGAAGGATTTGTTGAAAAAATAGGCAACAGTATCTCTCTCAAGTCTTGATTTTAAGATCATTTTTTTTATAAGATATATATATGACAGATTATAAAAATTACTTCAAGGAAAACAAATTAATTGCTAATTACGCCTGGATATTGATATTAACCGTCTTATTTTTGTGGATTGTTAACTATTTCAATATTTCCTACCCCTTAAAAATTTCCTCCAGTCAAGCTTCTGGAGAACTTGCTGTCGTTGGAGAAGGAAAAATTGATATAACTCCAAATAATGCCTCTGTTGATCTTGGAATTGTTACAAATGACGCAAAGTCCGTTGATGATGCACAAAATCAAATCAATAAAGTCAATAATGCAATAGTTGAAAATCTAACCCAACTTGGAATTGATAAAAAAGATATCAAGACTTCAAATTACTCGATCATGCCTAACTACGACTATACAAAAGGTGGAGCTGGAACAATCACCGGCTACAATGGTAATACAACGGTAACCGTTAAAGTCAAAGACACGTCAAAGCTTCCAGATGTTATTGCCGCTGCAACAAAAGGCGGCGCAAATCAAGTTATGGGAACAAATTATTCGGTAGAATCACCTGAAAAATACAGAGAACAAGCCCGAAACAAAGCGATTGCTAATGCAAAAGAGCAAGCACAAAAATTGGCAAATGAGTTGGGGATAAGACTTGGAAAAGTAACAAATATTGTTGAGTCAACAAATGATAATGGTCCATTTCCTATGATGTATAAGACTGAAGCTGTAAGCCTTGGTGGTGGAAATGCACCATCAGCAGACTTGCAACCCGGAACTCAAACCATCTCCTCCTCAGTCACTTTGTATTTTGAGAAGAGATAAGCGAAGCCATCATAGTATCATAACCCTGAGTTATTCTTTCCGAGCTTTCTATTCCTAAACTGTTCAAGAAATCCATCAGCTCTTGTTGAACTTTTTCACTAGCTTTTCCGTCCGTTAGTTTTTCTATTTCTATAAAACTTCCAAGATTCTCAACTTCGTCAAGACAGATACTTATATCGTTTTTCTCAGCAGTTATTCTTTTTTTATTAACCTTTGAAATCTCTGTAAAACCCAAAAATAAAATAATATCGCGCATTTTAGATGCATCGCCTATTTCTGTTTCTCGCTCTATTTTATCCAGTTCGTTTGCGACTGGTCTTTTAAAAGTAAAAAGTATTTTGTTATTTTCCTCCCGTATTCTAAGTGCTATTCTATTTGGATTAAATTCAGGCCATCCATCTAGTATGTTGATAAATATCACATCTTTCTGGACCACTGGTTCATCAAACACGAATCCTAATTTGACAAGTTTGCTATGTAAATCGTCAAGACTTTGGACCTTTACTTTGATTTCCACTTCATGTTCATATGCTTTTGCCATAAACGAGTTATATCATAATTATAAACAATTATCTGGTAAGCAAGCTTCACTTCGTGTAAAATACCCAAATGATTGATTTTAAAGTCAGTTATAAATCCAAAAAATCAAACGCCAGAATTGGGATTTTAAAAACCCCTCACGGAGAAATTGAGACCCCTTCTTTTGTTGGTGTGGCAACTCAAGCAGTTGTAAAAACATTAACTGCAGAAGAGGTGAAGCAAACAAATAGTCAAATACTGATCTCCAACACATTTCATTTACATTTAAAACCTGGAGAACAATTCTTAAAAAAAGCAGGTGGGATCCATAAATTCATGAATTGGGATAGACCACTTATGACTGATAGTGGAGGTTTTCAAGTTTTTTCACTAGGTTTTGGACGAGACCATGGGGTTGGAAAGATTTTAAAGGAAAAAACAGATCTCAAAGTAACAACAAAAAATAAACCAAAGAATGTAAAAATAACTGAGGATGGGGTTTTCTTTAGAAGCCCAAAAGACGGACAAAAATTATTCATAGGCCCACGAGAATCTATCAAAATCCAGGAAGCAATTGGAGCTGATATTATGTTTGCTTTTGATGAATGCACCTCCCCTATTGCTGATTATTACTATACCAAGCAGTCCCTTGAAAAGACGCATCGCTGGGCAGAAATTTGCCTAAAAAGCAAGAAAACAAAACAAGCGCTTTACGGTATAGTCCAAGGCGGTAAGTTTGAAGATCTCCGAACGGAGAGCTCTAAATTTATTGGTTCACTCCCATTTGATGGATTTGGTATTGGCGGAGAATTTGGGGATGAAAAACACACGATGACTGACATGTTAGGATTTACACTTCCCTATTTGCCGGAAGAAAAACCCAGACATCTTCTAGGAATTGGGCATCTTGAAGATATCCCTGAGATTATAAAATCAGGGGTAGACACTTTTGATTGTATTGTGCCTACTCATTACGCACGGCATGGTGTTGCATTTACATCGGAGGGGCGACTTGATATGAGAAAAACTAAGTTTTTAACCGAAAAAAAACCATTGGACCCGAAATGTGATTGCACAACTTGTAAAAATTATAAAAGAAACTATATTTGCCACCTTTTAAAAGCAGATGAGATAACAAGTCTTAGACTCATGACCATGCATAATCTCTACTTTTTCAACGCATATGTTGAAAAGCTCCGTAACGACATTAAAAGCGGCAGACTCTAAACGGGTGGCTCGACTGGGGGACCCCCATTGAGAATCTAACACAAGCGAACAAATATTTTTCTATACAATTAGAGCCGGTGTTAAGAATCGCAAATGGGGGTGAGGAGAGTAAGGACCCGTAAAACCAAACCTCAAAACTTGACACAACAACCTCTTTTTTACTATCATGGGTATATGCGAAATAAACTGCTCGTTATATTTTCTGTCTTAATTTTCGGCATCTCCCCAGCTTTTGCATTTGCGCAAGAATCAAATACGGTTTCTACTACATCTACTACCGAAACTTCTCTTGCAGCTACATCGGTTACTCCCACAGCAACAACCAAGCGCGAAATGCTTAAAGTCCGCCCCACAATTCATGAAGCTATGAAGGACGCGAAAACCGAGTTGCATGACAAAATGGAGGCTGCAAGAACAGAATTTAAGACAAAAGTCCTTGAAATTAAAGACGCTAAAAAACAATCAATAGTTACAAACATTGACGCAAGAATTAACAACATTAACAAAAATAGAACAGATGAAATGTCAAAAAGATTAGAGAGATTAACTACAATTCTTACAAAAATCTCAACTAAAGAAGGAGAGCTAGCTGCTGCCGGTAAAAATACGGCTACACTAAAAAATGATATCACTAATGCAACAGCAGCGATTAATCTTGCTATAACAGCTGTAAGTGATCAAGCAGCAAAGGATTATGTAGTAACGCTAACTACCGATACTGCTCTTAAAACAAATGTTTCAAGTACAATTAAGCAATTTATGACAGACATAAAAGCGGTATTTACTAAAGTTGTTGCAGCCCAGGCTGCAGTCCTTAAAGCTCATACTGATCTTGCCAAACTTACAGGAGTTTCACCAACCCCAACCACAACTGTAACTACGACACCTGTAGTAACAACGTCAGTTACACCAAAACCGTAAGGAGACCTATGGAAAATAAAGATCAAACACAACCAACAACACCACCAGAAGGAGCAACTACACCTCCACCTCAGGTAACTCCTGTTGCACCCCCAACCGATGCAACTGTTCCGACTGCTGCTGTTCCACCAACACCTCCACCACCGATAGCAACGGCTCCGGTTGTCGCCCCTCCTTCACCAGGTAAGAAAAACAATGGACTTTTGATTGTTGCCTTTATTTTAGTAACGTTAATTATTGTTTTGGGTGCTTTGTATTACATTATTATGAAGCAGTCAACCGGCCAACCGGCAAAAACAACACCACCGGTTCAACAACAAGTAATTCAACCAACAACACCACCGGTAACTCCCACAGTAACTCCAACAGATGAGGAAATATTACTTACTCCTGTTCCAAATCCGGATAGTGACAGCACTCAATTGAATACGGACATTCAGGGACTATAAGGTGTATTCGCACTAACCTTAAGACAAACTTGAAAGTAATGAGGACACCAAAGATACTACGATACTAAATAGTATAGCTGTCAAAATTCCACTTACATGAAACCCCGGGACAATTGATCCCACCAACAAAACTAGTAGTCCATTAAGTATTAAGAGAAATATACCAAGAGTAAGGATTGTTAAAGGAATAGTAAGGATAATAAGAACTGGTTTTAGAAACGTATTAACAAGACCCAAAACAATTGATACAACAATAAGGGTTGTTGTCGAATCAATTGCAACTCCTGGAATAATAAATGCGGCAACAAAAACAGAAATGATAAGAATGATTAGGCGAAGTATTAAATTCATATCCTTATTATATTCCAATGATTTTATTATTCAAATTAAGCTGTTCTATTTAGATTGAATTCGAAAAGATTTTTAAGAACCTCTTTTTTTTCATTATTTATGTCTAAACTATTAAATAAATCCCAGGCTTTATCCATTATTTTTTTAATATCGGAATTTAATATGTCAATTATCTTATATTTTGAAACTAAATCTTTTATATATTCCAAATCTTCTCTAGTGAAATTTTCATTTCCAAATAACCTTTTGATTGTATTTTTTTCATCATCATCTACTTTTTCAAATAATAAAAATCTAATAAGCGTTTTTTTGTTTTCCCGAACATCAGATCCAACCGGTTTACCAATTTCTTTTTCATCACCTATAAGACCAATAACGTCGTCTTTTATTTGAAAAATTGTACCCACATACTCTCCGAGAGTATCAATTTCTTTTAGGGTTTTTTCGTCTTTTTTCAATGCCAAACAAGCAAGTACTAATGGGAGTGAAAAAGTATATCTCGCAGTTTTAAATGTATAAATATCGATAATTTCATCTTTTGTTGCTTCTTCTTTTGTCTGACCAAATTCCGAATCAATTCCCTCAGCAAGAGCAACTTTTGTAATTTCTTGTGAAAAATATTTCATCATTTTACCAACGACATCCGAGTCAAAATTGGAAATTAACTCCATTGCTAAGTAAAACGAAACATCAGCAACCAGCAATGCAATTGATAACCCAAAATGCCTAGCATCAATTGCTTCTACTTCGTGTCCTTTCTCTTCGTAAACAGCAAAAATAGTCTTACCACCACGTCGAAAATAATCGTTGTCGATAATATCGTCTTGGATTAATAATGAAGAATGAACAAGCTCTATTGCACAAGCTATATCTAAGTGTTTTTTTGTTATAGATCCCCCAAACATTTCTATCGTTAGTAAATACAATGTCCCTCGTATCAGCTTGCCTTTGAAAACGAATTCTTCCAGAGATTCAATTATTTTTTGTTTTTGTAAAGACTGAGGTAATAACTCTCTTTGTGCATGGAGAATTTGCTTTAAATGATTCTCAATTAATTTTCGACTTTCTAATGCATATTCTTGAAATATCATAGTAAATACTTAGAATCATATTATACCTGAAGTAAATTAATTTAAGAAATTTAAGTGTGGTGTTCTTCCCTAGGAGCAGGAACTACATTTAAAGGCATATTATTCATAAAGCCGGTCAGATTCTGATGAGTTGTCTCAACAATTTTATGCAACGCCTCAGTACTATTAAATGCATTGTGTGGGGTAACAAGAACATTTGGATGATTTACGAGCATATGACCTTCAAGTATTGTCATCAACTTATCTTTATCAAACGACTGGGATAGAAGATCTTTCTCTTCCTCAAGAAGAGGTTCTTCTTCTAAAACATCGAGCCCTGCTGCTTTTACTTTTCCTGATTCCAATGCTTTAAGTAAAGCCATACTATCAATTAAAGCTCCTCTTGCTGTATTTATGATTATAACCCCATCCTTCATTTGGTTGAATTGTTCTTCCCCAACATAATGATGTGTTTCCTTTGAATAAGGTATATGAAGCGAAACAATATCTGACTGTTGATATAAAACAGTTAGCTCAACGAATTTACAACCCAATTCTTTTTCCAAAGCATAATCAGGGGTTCTTTTATATACGATTGCATTCATTCCAAATCCTCTTGCAATTCTTATTACGTTGCTTCCAATGCTTCCTACCCCAATAACTCCGATTGTTTTTCCACGAAGCTCAAATCCGGTTAAACCAGACGGCATAAAATTGCCTTCCTTAACTCTTTCTAAGGATTCGGGAATCCTTCTTGATATTGCTAAAAGTAATGCAAATGTATGCTCAGCAACGATAGTTTCTCCATATGTTGGAACGTTTGAAACGATTATATTTCTATTTTTACATTCATCAGTGTCGATATGATCAAATCCCGTTGACATTGTTGAAATAAATTTAAGATTTGGCATTTTGTCCAAAAGTTCTTTATTAAACTGTGTATGGATGAATGTGATTACCACGTTGAAAGTATCAAGCCCTGGGGTATTTTCATCAAGGGCTCCATCAAAAAAAACGAGCTCATTATCTTTGATCTCGTTTTGAAAGTATTCTTTTTCCCAAGGCTCTAGGTCAAAAAAAGCGTATTTCATAGGCAGCCTGCCCGCAACGCTCTCGCTTGCGAGGCGGGCGGGTTATCATAAAGTATATACAGATTTATTACTTAATAACAAGCGCGTTGTCTTCAATAACTATTTGTGCATTCCCTCCCTTTTGTAAGGTGTTTGAAAGAAGCAGTTTTGATAATTGATTTTCAATAGTAGCTTCTATAAATCGCCTAACATTTCTCGCACCAAATTCTATGCTAAATGAATTTTTAGCAATAAATTCTGTTACCTCATCATTGTAACTAAGTGTTATTTGTTGCTTAGCTATCTTGTCAATTGATTCCTGTAGAAATAATTTTGCAACGGCAACTGCATCTTTTTCAGACAAGGGCTTAAAAACTATTACGTCGTCAAATCTATTAATAAGCTCTGGTTTGTAAACTCCTGATTGTTGTATTTTCTCGATTAACTCTTTTTTGACATTTTCAACATCTACCCCTTCTTTATACTTTTCCCTTATAAATTCACTGCCGGCATTAGAAGTTGCAATTATAATGGCGTTTTTAAATGATATGACTCTATCCAAGTGGTCAGTCAGCCTCCCTTCGTCTAACACTTGAAGGAAGAGATCGTGTACTCCCTTCGATGCTTTCTCAAACTCATCCAGAAGAACAAGTGAAAATGGATTTTTTAATATTTTATCTACAAATCCTTCTCCCAGCAGAGTACTTATAGCTTCGTCGTTTTGGAATTCAGACATATCAAGCCTGATCATTGCCTCCTCATCTCCAAAATATGATTTTGCCAGGACTTTGGCGGTTTGAGTTTTTCCAACACCCGTGGGTCCTAAAAACAGGAAGGATGCGATAGGTTTGCCTTCATTTTTCATACCACTTCTTACTCTTCTCATAGCATTTGATATTGCACTTACTGCCTCGTCTTGAGAAATCACTCTTTTATGAATTTCGTTTTCGAGATTTAAAAGTTTACCGCTTTCTTCTTCAGTTGGCTTGTCCAGCAATACATTAGTTTTTTCGCTAATAAAGCTTCTTACTTCTTTTTCTGTGATATCTCTTACACCATGAGTTTTACAAAACGCTATAACATCTTCCAGTAATCTAATTGCACGACCAGGCATTGCATTCCCATCATTTTCATAAGAATCTGAAAGCTTACATACTTCTTTAGTCGCGCTATATGAAATCGATACATGATTTAATCCTCCTAACTCTTTTGATTTTTCAAGAACCATAAAAAGTGCAGTTTCACCGTCCGGTTCTTTGACATTAACAACATCAAAAAGTTCTTTTATTTCTTGCTTTTGATAGATAAATGAATTGAATGCCTCCTCTGTAGTACTTCCTATAATTTGTATTCTGCTGCTTTTAAGATATTCAATAAGAGCTCCTGAGATATCCATATCTAATCCTCCCCCACCGAATATATTTTCAATATTTGGAATATAGACAATAACATTTCCTGCATGTGCAAGTTCTGAGAATAATTCTACAAATCTCATTTCTAAATCCCCTTGATTTTCGATTCCTGCTAGCAACCTTTCGGAATAAAATTTAAAAACAATTTTATTAGAAATATTTTTTGGCAAAACCCCCAAGTCTGAATCCAAAGCATATTCTGTTATAAGAGCGGTTTTTCCAACACCTGCAGGTCCAACAAGAAGTACGTTACTAGAACTATTTTTTGATAGTGCTGTAATCATGAGATCATATTCTTTTTCCCGTCCAATGGGTGTAACCATACGTTTTGAAAGAATTTCTCTTGTAAAGTCTGATGCATAATGTAACAACTGTTGATTCCACCCATAAACAAAAAAATCAAAAGCTCCACTTCCGGTAAATCGCAAGTGATGATTTTTTTTCAAATCTATTCCGTATTGTTTTCTTACCCATGCAAGGATTGTTACAATATCTTTTTCGTCAATATTACTGTTAAAGAGTGTTTTGGTTTTTCTATCTAATAGAATTAAATAAGACGCATATATATCCAAGCCATGAATATAAGAACCATTTACACTCTTTACGATTTCTGATGCTTTTTGTAATACCTCTTCTTCAGAAATTGAAACCTTTGCATCTTCATATTTGTAATTAAGAAGTTTGTTAAAATATCGCACTTCACCAATATCTAAAATTTGCTTGATTGCATCCTCAAAAACACGATGTCTTTCCAATATAACTCGAGATTTAAAATCGGTACATTCAATTACGTGTTTTAAATTATCTGAAATTTTCTTTTGTGGTCTACTATTCTCAAGTTTAAAATGAATAAAAAATTCTTGTAATATAAGTACAAAATAAACAGGCAGTATGTGAATTATGAGAGTTGGGTTTTCAAGATTAAAATAGACAATAAGTCCAATCCCAAAAAAAATAAAAACCCGTAACCATCTAATGGTTTGATTATCAAAAAAATAATAAAGATAGTAGTAATTATTTTTCATATTCTGAAATTGCTATAAAAAATTAAAAGCAGCAATCCTATTGGAAGTATCAACATTAGTATTCCAATCAAAAATTCGATTAGCATTAAAATCAAAACGATACATAATGAAATTGAAATTAGGACGGATTTTATAACCATTCCAAAAACGATTGAGAAAGCGACCAATCCATCTCTATACTCATTTTTTAGCGGTTTAAAAAATGTTCGTAGCAAAAGAGGAAGAGAAAGCAAAGAGGCAACATATCTATTTAAATCAATAAAAAAATCAAATAATCCTCCCAATACATCTTTGTACCAGAATGAAATTAAATAAAATGGGTAATAAATAAAAGCAAGCATAATTAAATAACCACAAGACTTCCTGCATTTAGTTTACGTTAAGGCTGTTTCATAAATCAAGAATTTCCAAATTTAGCTTGTTTGGGACTTAAATAATATTGTATGATTAGCTTATATCAACTCGAAACCAATCGAGTTATATGTCGTTGCTTTAAAAGCAATAAACTGCCTATATGGTCCTGTCCGATGATCAAATAAAAGCACTGGTATTAAAAACCGGTCTTGCAACACAACAAAGCCTGCAAGAACTTGTTGAGTTCTCAAAAAATTCTAATGTAACTCTTGCCGACGCTCTTATTGAGAAGGATGTTATTTCAGATGAAAACTTAGGAATTCTCATAGCAGACTACCTGCATATTCCATTTATTGTTCTTTCCAAGTTATCTATACCTGAAGAAGTTTTTCATGTAGTTCCTGAAAAAATAGCCCGAAAGCATAAAGTTGTTCCGTTCGAAAAAACAAGTGAGGGGTTAAAGGTAGCAACAGTTGATCCCCGTAGTACCGAAGTTCTTCAGGCAATTAGTAAAAAAACAGGACTAAAGGTAATCCCCTATCTCACAACTGAACGCGATGTAGACAATATATTGCGTATTTATAAAAGAGATCTACAGAAGTCTTTTGAACAACTACTACAAAAAGAGCTCGGAATATCAGACATTTCGAAAGTGACAGACGCAGCACCAATCGAAAAAATTGTTAACCTTCTTGTTGAATTTGGATATAGAGATAAAGTATCTGATATTCATATAGAACCCGAGGAAAAAGATTCGCTCGTTCGCTTTAGAATAGATGGAATCTTACATGATGTTTTGTATCTTCCAAAAAACTTTCATGAACGCATTATTTCACGTATAAAAATCCTATCAAAGCTTCGGACCGATGAACATTTAAGCCCACAAGACGGAAAAATGAGAATTAAACTTGATGAGGAAAATCTTGATATTCGCGTATCAGTCCTTCCAATTGCTGACGGAGAAAAAGCGGTTCTAAGGCTTCTTGCTTCCCATTTTAGACAATTTTCCCTAATTGATCTTGGGATGAGTGAGCCTGACCTAAAAAAAGTTACGAGCGCTTACAGCAAATCGTATGGAATGGTACTTTCGACGGGACCTACAGGAAGCGGTAAAACAACATCCATCTATGCGATATTAAAAATTTTAAACACCAGAGAAAAAAATATCACAACAATTGAGGATCCGGTCGAATACCGGATTAAAGGTGTTAATCAAATAAATGTTAATCAAAAGACAGATCTTACCTTTGCAAATGGTCTAAGATCGATCCTCCGGCAAGATCCGAATGTAGTATTTGTTGGTGAGATAAGAGACGGTGAAACGGCTGGTATTGCTGTAAACGCAGCACTTACCGGGCATTTGGTACTCTCGACACTTCACACAAATGACGCAGCAACCGCTCTCCCCCGACTTATTGATATGAATGTAGAACCGTTTCTAGTTGCCTCAACCGTTAACGTTATTATTGCTCAAAGGTTGATAAGAAAGATTTGTGATATGTGCAAAATGTCTTACGAAATATTAAGAACCGACCTTGCAAAAAATTTGCCTTCAGCAATTATTACGAGGCATTTTGGAGAAAGAGAAAACATACAACTTTATAGAGGAAAAGGGTGCAAGATTTGCCATTCAACAGGCTATTCCGGAAGGCTGGGAGTATTTGAAGTTCTTGAAGTCACTAAAGCTATTAAGGAACTCATAACTTCAAAAAGCGATTCCGATATGATAACCAAAAAGGCTGTTGATGAAGGAATGACAACTATGCTCAATGATGGTCTAATGAAAGTTGCAAAGGGAACAACAACACTTGAAGAAGTTCTGAGAGTTACGAGAGTTGAGACATCATAACTATGCAATTTTTCAACAACGACAATCCTGCATCACTACGAATTTCAACATCTGAAAAATTGAGTCTTATAAGTAATTTAGCGACTATGCTTTCAGCCGGAATTTCGATTTTAGAAGTAGTTGACTCTCTTCTTGAGGATGCAAAAGGAAATCAAAAAAAGCTTCTTGAATCATTAAAAGCCGACTTGGCCCAAGGAAATCATGTTTCTGATGCTTTTGCAAAATTCCCTAAAATTTTTGACAAAATAACTGTCAATCTCATTAAGGCGTCTGAAGAAGCAGGAACTCTGGATGTAACGCTTATTGACCTCAAATCCTCAATAAAAAAAGACGCTGAGTTTTTAGACAAAATCAAAGGCGCCCTAACCTATCCGGTTCTTATTTTATTCGTGTTTACCGGTGTACTTCTCATGATTCTTATTGTTGTTATTCCAAAAATATCAAGTGTTTTTCTTAGACTTAATGTCGCCTTACCTTTACCCACAAAAATTCTTATCGGTATGTCACAGGTTCTCACCCAATATACTGTCTTTGTATTTCTCGGGGCAGCTTTACTTGGAATTGGAGGTTTTTTCTTTTATCGCGAAAAAAAACGTGCATTTTTGCATGTTCTTTTTAAATTACCTCTTGTCTCTACTCTTTCACAGCAAATTGATCTAACCCGCTTTTCAAGAAGTCTTTATTTACTATTAAATGCTGGTATTCCAATTGCTGCAGCTTTAGAGCTTGCACAGGAAGTTGTTCTTAAAAAAGAAGTTGCCGATGCTATTGGCCACTGTAAAGACGTCGTATTGTCAGGAAGTGAATTATCCGATGGTCTTAAAAATGCAAAACATATTTTTCCAAATATCATGATTAAAATCACAGAAGCCGGTGAAAAGAGTGGATCTCTTGATAAATCAATGCAGGATGTGTCTGAATATCTTGATTACCAAGTTGAAAATACACTAAAAACGCTTACAACACTATTAGAACCTATCATGCTTATATTCGTCGGGGTTCTTGTCGGAGGCATGATGCTTTCAATAATTGCACCGATCTATGGACTTATTGGTCAAGTAAGTTCTCATTGATATGTTTTTTAAAAAACTGAATATTGAAAACTTTGAATTTCAGAACAATAGCGGATTAACATTAATAGAACTTCTTTTAGTCATTGGTATTCTTGCAGTCCTCTTTTCTATCGGATTTGTTGGACTTACCAATATAAAAGTAATTACTGGAAATAATAGTGCGAATGTTGTTCTTATTTCTGACCTTAAAACCCAGCAGATCAAAGCCATGACCGGGGACACGGAAGGACGAGGGGTCCCCGACAATTATGGCGTAAAAATTCTCTCAGACCGGTATGTTTTATTTCATGGTCTTTCATATAATGCATCAGATCCATCTAACTTCACTGTACCTGTCGGAAATGAATATGTACTTTCAACAACATTTCCTAATAATATGGTAATTTTTGCTTCAGAAAGCGGTCAGCTGGTTGGCTTTGTTTCAAATCAAAACACCATATCCATAACAAGTTCACCATCCGGACAAATAAAAACCTTACAATTTAATGAATATGGAACAATTACAAATATTAATTAAAATGATAAAAAACAGGTCAGAGGGTCAACTCCTTATTGAAATCATTGTTGCAATTGCAATAACTGCAATTATGCTTCCTGCTCTTCTAACCGGACTTTTTTCATCAAAACAAGGTAAAGCCCAACAAAGCCAAAGAGTACAAGCAGTAGCTCTTATGAAAGAAGCTGAGGAGGTAGTAAGAAATGTCAGAGAACAGGGATGGACGTTATTTTCTGTTAATGGAACATATCACCCCCTTATATCAGGTAATACGTGGTCATTTGCATCCGGTAGTGAAAATGTAAATGGTCTCACGAGAAGTATTACCGTTTCTGATGTTTATAGAGATTCAAATGGTGTAGTGGTTACAAGCGGAGGAACTCTCGATCCATCAACTAAAAAAGTGTATATACAAATAACATGGGGTCAACCTTACTCCTCATCAGTTGATTCAACAATTTATGTTACACGATATCTTCAAAATAATGCATCAACCACAACAAGCAGTTCTGAATTTAGTGCCGGAACACTCGTTGATACGGTTGTGACTAATACCTCCGGAGGTGAAATTACATTGGCACCCAATACAAAAGGGAAATGGTGCTCACCAAGTTTTTCGAGTGCAACAATCACTCTTCCTGATGGACCCCCGGTTGCTGTATCGGCAACTGCTAGCGCTGTCTCTATTACAACCCCTAATGATGTCTTTGTTGCTACTTCGCCAACAACAACAAATTCATATAAGCTTGCTCATGTAAAAGTTACAGCAGATACTGATCCTCCTGTACCAACTCTTCGTGGAACTTTTACACTTGATTCTACAAAATATAGTAATGGCTCTTTAGTACCTGTAAATCCGGGGCTTGATAACAGTTTTATTACAAATGCTGTTAAATATTACAAATCATCTAGCGGGAAATTATATGCTCTCCTTGCAACAACCAAACCGGATCGTGAAGTTATTGCCGTGCTTGTTGATGATAATAATTCATCAAATGACAATACAAATAATGGTGAATATCAGGATTACGTGAATAAAATTTATAAATACTGGACGTATTTTGATACGAAAATTTATGGACCGACTTCCGGTCTAAATACAGGATTTCTCAGTCCAACGGCCAATTCAGCAGATACGGGTGGAGATGGAAATGGATTTGAAGGAAATGCAACACGTGGATATTCTGCAAATAACTCTTATGCCACTGATGCAAACAGCGGAAATGGTACCGGAACAAATTGTACTGGTTCGGATAAGGACAAACATAAATTTTATAATTATGGTTTTTCACTACCTAGCGGATCTACAATTGACGGAATAGAAATTAGAATTGATGGTAAAGCTGATAGTACAACAGGTACTCCAAAGTTTTGTGTCCAATTATCGTGGGATGGAGGAACTAATTGGACTACAGCAAAAACTACAGCAAATATCACAACTAGTAACGCTACGTATACATTAGGGGGTTCGTCTGATAATTGGGGAAGAACATGGACCGATACGGATTTTAGTGATTCAAATCTTAGGGTAAGAGTTATTGACGTTGCAAGTAACACTTCAAGAACTTTTTCACTTGATTGGGTAGCAGCAAAAGTTTATTACAGCGGAGGAACTCTAACCACATCTGACCAAGCTCCTTATGGAGCAGGAGCTTCCTCAATAGCTGTACTTGATGACACAGGGTATGTAACTTCCGGTGGATTTTTATACACCTTTAATCTCAGCAATATTGATAGTAAAAGTCAAAGCAATGGATTGGACATGGTAGGCTGCAGAATTGAACTCGATGGATATGATTGTAATGCCTCAACCAGTCGCATTCGTAAATATACGGCCGGGAGTACCGGAACAAATTGGGGTAGTGAATCCTCCGGACAGACTGCGTGTCTTGATGGAGGAAACACGCAAATTTATGCTGATAACGACATTTATCCTGTGAGAGTTGGTACGAGTGTCTATGTGTATGTGGCAGTTGGTGCTGGTACCGATCCGGAGCTTGATATTGCAAACGTTAGTACTCCGCCAAATGGTGCGAGTAGTCCTACTATTGAAAGCAACTCGTGTGGTACTATCTCGAGTGGAAACGCATCTTGGAAAAGAGTTGGATCTTTGGATTTCAATTCTGCAACCAATACTCAAGAAACTGCAAATTCAGTGTATGGGAGCCCAGATGGAACGCGTGCATATATATCTTCAAATGGAACCGTGGATGCTAATGGGGACGGTATCCCTGACAGCTGGCAATTTTATATCATAAATACCTCAAATAAAACTGCGCCTGCATTTTTATCAGGAACACCGGCAACTGGAGCCACAAGCGGATACTATTATGGAAGTGGTGCAAATGCTGAGTTATATCCACGGCGTTCACTAACCGTATTTAACGGTTCGCGTGCAATTGTGGTTGGAAAAGATGGAATATCCAATGGAAACAACGCAACGGAGTACCAAGTTGTAAATATACAAAATGAATCCTCGCCGTCATTCTGTGGAAGTCTAGATTTCAATCAAGGATTTAGCGATTTAGCATCGGTAACTGAAGCTGACAATGATAAGTTTGCTTATTTAGTTTCAAATACGGGAGTCAACGAATTAAAAATTATTCAAGGAGGTCCTGATGGTACGTATCTTGATACAGGAACATACGAGTCAGCTCCTCTTGATTTGGGTGCTGATATGCAATTAAACCGTCTATCAACAACCGCTACTGTATCTGCCAATACAACGCTACAATTTAAAGTCGCAGCTACTCAACCTGTAAACGGCTCCTGTGCTAATGCGACCTATACATATGTGGGACTGGATGGAACTACCGGAACTTTATTTCCTTCATCCGGTGGTCCTATTCCCTTAACGGGAGTTTCGGGATTTCAAAATCCGGCCAGGTGTGTCAGGTATAAAGCGTACCTATCGACAACCGACTTTAACGTTACACCTACCCTTCTTGAAGCATCAATTAATTATTCACCATAATGAAATTCTCAATTCTCAATTTTCAATTTTCAAATAAAAAAAGTGGCAATGGTTTTTCGGAGAAAAACCAAAATGGTTTCACACTAGTTGAGCTTCTTATCTATATGGGACTTTTAACCGTTCTTATCCTGATTTTTACGGATATATTTACTTCAATTATTGATAACCAATTAAGCGCTAGAAATACTTCAAATGTAGCCGACGATGGACGGTATATTTATTCCCGTTTTATATATGATGTTGGAAGAGCTCAAGATATCACACAGCCCTCTTCGTATGGTAGTTCTTCTGCTTCAATGGTATTAAATATAAATGGACAAAGCTATACATACTCACTCGTAAACAATAATCTAGTCGTAACAAGTCCATCCGGAGCTTTTGCATTAAATGGTTATGGCTCTTCAATATCGGGATTACTATTTACTAAAGTCGGCACGATAAGTGCAAAAAGCACCGTACAGTTAAATTTCATTATAAAAGGACTTGTTACAACAAGAGGAATCAATGACCAGCAACGATTTCAAACAACAGCTGGATTAAGATGAAAAAAATTCTAATCAATCAACAGGGTCAGACACTGATAATTCTTCTTATTTATATGTTAATTGCTGTGCTTGTGACAACTGCTTCTATCGCTCTTGTTATCAATAGTTCCCGTGGGACAGACAAAGTTTATCAGGGAGCAAATTCAATAGATATTGCTGAAAGTGGAGCAGAAACTGCTATGATTAAATTACTAAGAGATCCTAATTACGTGGGGGAAACGGTAACTATAGGAAATGGGCAAGCCGAAATAACAGTTACCGGAACAAACCCAAAAACTATAATTTCAAAAGGAACTCTCAATAATTTTACAAGAAAAATTCAAGTAATTGTTGATACGAGTAACAATAAATTAACGGCAACATCGTGGAAAGAAATATAAGCAAAGCTTGAATTTTGAAAGATAAAATTTAAGCAAAGCTTGACTTCGTTTAAGCAAAGCTTGAATTTTGAAAGATAAAATTTAAGCAAAGCTTGAATTTTGAAAGATAAAATATAATATGGAATCAAATAAAAAACAACCGGCAATTCTTTATCTTGATAAAAACGGATTTTACTTCTATGAAGTTGGTCTTCCAAGTGTGGTAAGTCTTGCATTTTTAGCAACTTCGGTCCGGGATATGGATGTGATAAATGGTGCATCTATAATGACTCAGGTAAAATCATTCATTGAACAATACCAAATACCTCAAGGAATAATTAATATAATTGTTTCACCAAATATTACGTTTGAGAAAGATTTCGTCGACGTTTCGCCGGACGCAATTGAGGAAAAAATAAAAAATTTTGTTGACACGATACCCTTTGAAAGTGTTATGAGTAAGCAATACCCTATTGAAAAAGGATTTAAAGTGATTGGTTGGAATGAAGAGCTTTATCTAGAACTTAAGGTAAGTTTTGAAAAAAATTCATTTATTGTAGACCAAGTTATACCATATCAAATGCTCGGGTCTGATCAAGCCTTAATTCAAAACCTCACCCAAGATAATGCGTTGCAACTTATAAAACACGCTGACCGTCTCAAACAATTTACTATGCTTAATATCCAAAAAGAAAAAATTCAAATATCCCAAAATCCTGATGAGAAAAAACAAATCAAACCAAAACAAAGCAAAACCCGCCTTTATTTAATGATTGCTGTCTTTGTAATTCTATTCGGAATTCTAGGATTTATGCTTCTTAATCAACATTAAATTTTGATATACTTAGCCTCAAAATTCCCTCTTGACAAGGTTTTTTGGATGTGATTAAGTGATTATAGATATGAAAACTGCCCAGTTGAAAAATCAAAAAGGTTTCACTCTCATCGAGTTACTCGTAGTTATTGGTATCCTCGCAGTTCTACTCGCAATTACTCTTATCGCTATTAATCCTGCACGACAGTTTGCTCAAGCAAATAATACAAAGAGATCTTCTGATGTCAATGCAATCCTTAATGCAGTAGGACAATACGCAGCCGACAATCACGGGTCTCTTCCAGCTGGTCTAACTAATAATTGTTCATCGGCTACTTGTAGTATTACAGGAGTTGTAGCTTTAGGAAACATCGACCTATGTCCAGCCCTTGTAACTTCTTATCTTGCTGCACTTCCCGTAGATCCACAAACAAATAATGGAACACCAGTATCAACTTGCGATAATACATACGCAACAGGTTATACAATACAAGTCAGTTCAGCAGATAACAGAGTAACGGTTGCAGCTCCTAATGCTGAGCTTAGTCAAACTATAACTGTAACAAGATAGATTCTTTGTGAAAATACCCCTTCGTTCTCTTAATACCATTTATCGACTAAAAAAATTCTTTGTTTTATTTATTAGCCTTTTTCTTTTTTTAAGCACCTCAGCAATTGCACTGGCTGCTGCGTCATGGACAAATGTTGGCAATCTTGTTGCAGATCATGAAAATCACGTTGCTGTAATTTTAGCTAATGGAAAAGTACTTGCAATCGGAGGCACATTTAATAACAATCCAACGAATAAAACCGAACTCTACAATCCAGCAACCGGAACCTGGGGAGCATCACCTGTTAACATGAACCAGTGCAGAAACTTTGCAACCGCTCATACGGTATTAGTTAGTGGAATACAAAAAGTGCTGGCTATCGGAGGGTCTACCTGCAGCGGTTATACAAATACTACAGAACTCTATAGTACTTCGTCTGCAACCTGGTCCCTTGCGGCTAGCATGAGCGAAAAAAGAGCATTGCATGCTAGTATTGAATTTAATAATGGCACTGTTTTCGTGATTGGAGGAGACAAAGGGTTTGGTGTGGCAACTCCATCATCAGAACTATATGATCCTTCTACAAACTCGTGGACAACAAAAGCAAGCATGTCGGTTGCAAGAAAATCTCATACAGCAACCCTAATGCAAGATGGTAGAGTTTTAGTTGTTGGTGGTGTTAGCACTTCATCTGCAGTTGCAACTACAGAAATTTATGATCCATCAAATAACACTTGGACAAATGGACCAACTATGACTTATGCTCGAGTAGCGCATTCTGCCATATTGCTTCCTGACGGTAGAGTTCTAATTGTTGGCGGATTCTCAATTTCAGCCTCAACTACAGCTGAAATATACGATCCAAACACCAATTCCTTCACACTGACATCTACACCAAATTATACTCATAATATGAGTACAGCTACGCTGGTCACATTAAGCGGTGGCAGCACCAATGTGTTGGTTGCAGGAAGCACAGTTGTAACAGACAAAAATAAAGCTGAACTCTATGATTATAATAACGACACCTGGACAACTACTACAAATTTAAATACCGGAAGATCTAACCACACCGCAACACTTCTTAATGATGGGACTGTTTTAGTGGTAGGTGGATATAATTCTGCGGGCGCAGGCTCCAAAACCGCAGAATATTATACTGCTCCCTAATATTCTCCTGTTTAGAACCAGTGCTTTTTCTTTGATTCTTTTTCAAATTCCTCTAACAATTCTTTTTGCTTTGATGAAAGCTTTGAAGGAATCTCTATTTGCACTCTAACATAGTGATCGCCGTATTGAGTACTATTAACGTGTTTTACGCCCTTTCCCTTAATTCTTATAAGTGTTTCAGGTTGTGTCCCTTGAGGAATTTTTAATTTTACTTTTCCACTAACCGTTTCGACTTCGTAGATAGATCCCAACGCCGCATCCACCATCGGTATCTTAAGATCGGTTACAATGTCATACCCTTCCCTATGAAATTTATTGCTTTGTGCAACTGAAATTATTATGTCAAAATCTGAAAATTGTATGCGTGAGCCCTCATTTACACCGGCAGGAACTTTAATATCTCTCCTTTTTCCGTCTAACGAAACTGACTTTGTGGTACCTTTAACTGCTTCCATAAAATCAATTCGCAAGGAATATGAAGGTTTGCGTCTTCCAAATGGAGACCCACCACCACCAAAGAATTGCTCAAAAATATCAAATGGATCAGAAAAACCACCAAAATCCTGAGCATTACCGGAATACGTATAAGTAAATGGTCCTTGTTGTCCACCAAATCCTCCAAATGGGCCACCACCGGTACCACCACGTCCACCATTCTCAAAAGCAGCACTTCCAAATTGGTCATACTGCTTTCTTTTTTGCTCGTTCCCCAATATCTCGTATGCTTGATTAATCTCCTTAAATTTCTCTTCAGCTTCTTTGGACTTGTTTTTGTCGGGATGATACTGCAATGCTAACTTTCTATATGCAGATTTTAATTCGGAAGCAGTTGCAGACTTGCTTACTCCCAAAACTTTGTACAAATCGTTTGACATATTTATATATTTTAGTGTAGCTTCCGCATAGAAGCGGAGCCAAGACTCTTGATAGGCTTAGCTGTTTGAATCCTAATTTTATCAGTTTAAAGCCTCAATTGCTAGTCTCATGGACATTCTATTGTGGGGTGCACAGAAGCGGACACAATTGTATTTTCTTTCCTGATGCAACGCAATTTGGATCAGGTTTACAAGTGAAGTACTGCTCTGGAGTCGGGGTAGGTGTTCCAATTGGCTCAAATTTGCCATTTCCTCCCGGTACAGTTGTTACAGTAGGATTGGGTTGGGAAGTAGTTGGAGTTGGTGTAATAATTGTGGGCTGTAAAACAATTGGTGTTGGAGTTGTACCTTGCGGAGTGTTAGGATTTAAAGCAATAAACAATTTCATAGTTGTTGATTTTCCAGCAGGAATTGAGAATGATCCTTGACCAACAATTGATCCGTTCACTCGTGCAACGATAGTATAGTTTCCTGATGGAACATTATGAAAAGCAAAATTACCGGTAGAATCTGTCGTAGCACTAGAATTTTGACCACCGGTTATATTTATTACTGCTCCTGAAAATCCTGATTCTCCTGTATCAAAATTTGAATTATTATTTGAATCCGTATATACAATCCCAATAATTTCATTTATAACAACTCCAGGGTTTGTGGGAGAAGATGTAGGCATAGAAGTTACGCTAGGTGTTATTGATGATGTGGGGTTTGGAGATGGATTACCTGATGTTGCGCACGTTGCAGGTTGCAATGTAGTACCTGAACACACAGGACTTCTTGATGAACCTTGTGGTTGTTGATCTATTAGAGTTGATTGCATTGCGCGATTTACATTGTCACATTCAGTCGAAGTTGAACCATAAATATCATTACAAGCTTGTAGAAAAGATGTATAAGCATCTTTAAAATTAGAGGTTGAAGAAAGATATCTGGTTAAAGCTGTGTAAACAATAGGATGACTTTTTATTCTTCCTAAACCATTTATATTACATCCGTTAAAACTCCCTCCATCGGTCATAAGATAAAATGCTTTATTTATAATCCCGCTATTTGAATGTACACCCCCATTATCTGATGTACTGCAAGTATAGGTAGACAGATTATCAGGTTGATTTCTAGAAGGAGGATTGCTCATTGATCTCAATGGAACGGGAAGACCTGAGGATGGAGATAGACCCTCCCCTATATCCCAGTTATTGTCCATAGCACTACCAAAAATATCCGATACGGCTTCGTTTAGAGCACCTGACTGATTAGAATAAATAAGACCTGCCGTCTGACCGGTCAATGCATGTGTCAATTCATGACCTGTTACATCAAGCGTCACAAGACCTGTGCAAAAAACCATTTCACTACCATTCCATTGTGCATTTGGACATTGATTGCGAGGAGCACTACCACCTCCTGGATTTGTAGGAACATGAACATACCCATCATATGGCGCACCGGCATTATCGTAGCTATCTCTACCATATGTTAATTTGAAATAATCATACACATCATAAAAATAACTATACAGATTATCTGCCTCGGTATCACCTGCTGGTGAAGCTCCCTCGCTTCTTACCTTGCTGCATGCTGTTCCACCATTACAGTTGTAGATATTTCTATCTAAAAGATCTCTTGTTTGAGACTCTGAATATAATAGTTTCCCATCAGACAAACTTATAAAATATTGTGTTCTAAAGACAATTGGTTTTGCCTTAGATCTGACAATCACTTCTAGAGAAATTTGATTTTTTGGGTCATCCGATATCCCAAGTAGTTGCTCGTTAATATACAGTTTTTGTGTTTTTTCTATATCTAATTGAGAGGTCTTACTTTCATTTTTGGCAAGATTTACTGCGATTTCGACAGCTTTAGCATCATCAATTTTTTGTACCGTTTTATCATTCGTTGATGAGATATTACCGCTCGTTGAATAAATTTCATTATTATTTTTAACATGTACTATAACTGACGCATTATAAATAGGTATTCCATCTAATGATTGGTTGAAAAAATAATGTTCGTTATAAATTACTATTCCATTCCTTTTAAGATAGGGATCATCTTTATCTTGCATTCGTCTTACTACTTGTGAATTTTTTGAATAATCAGACGGAAATAAAGATCCCGAATTTCCAATCGAGGGATTTTTACTTATAAAATCTTTTGCAGCATCAAGTCCTTTTTTATTTGACCTGAACAAATAATTACTGTTTGTATTCAGAGAAAACACTGTTCGTCCAGCATCACGAGTAACACTTGAATATGGTGTGATTTCAAGCATAAACTTTGAATTATTATTTGAATATGCTATTAGAAAACTAGCTAAAAACAAACCTGCTACGAGAATAACTCCAGTTATTTTCTTATGCTTTTTGAGAGGCTTTACTACTTTTTTCAAATACTCCTTCATTATTTTTTAATCGTAACCTGAGCTGTCGCATCATTTGCACTATCAAGAGTTACTTCAATATCAAATTCTTTATTTGAACTTACGCATTGTCCTGCAATTCCTCCACAAGAATAACTTAAGATTTTTCTTATATTGTCTTTTATAACTGCAATGTCAGTTGTTGAAATGCAATCAAAACATTTTGGATTAGGTAATGAAGCACCAATATACTCTATGGTGACACTCGTTGTTGGAATTGCTACAACCTTTCCTTTTATAAGAGTCATTTTAATAGGCGTAGCTGATGGAATTGTAGGGACCGGTGTAATAACAGGAGTCTTTATTCCGGGAGTAACTGTGGGTATTGGATTTCCGTTATTGCTATAGACAACATACGAACCCAAAATTATTATTAAAATTATAATTGCAACAACAAAAATCAAAATTGTTTTTTTTGATTTTCCTTGTTTTGTAGGATCAAAAGGAGCCGGTTGTGAGACGGTAGTAGGATTTTGCTGCTGAATATCAGGTGCATTGTTTTCCATAAACTTTTATGTGGCTTATTGAGTGGCTGTATTTGGATCCGGTTGCATTTGAGTACCATCAGATCCCAAGGTTGGCATTTGGGATGCTGGTGAAGTCTCGTTTGCAGTAAACGGATTAAAAGGTGGTGGAGTCATAGGATTTTGAACAGGAGTATATGGATCTGTTATCATACTGTTTGTTGGCTGCGATACCGACTGGGCTACACCATTAGTTGGAGGGACTCCGGGTTGTTGAGTAGTTGCAGTTGATTCTCCTGGGGTAGTACCAGAAGCTACAGGTGCAGTTACTGATTTTAAGAAAGTGAATTCTTGTTTTGCATCATCGTAGTCAATTTTTACTGTGTCCCCTACTATAAATTTTTGTCCTATGATTTGTATACTAATTGGATTTTCGATTGCATTTTGAATAAGCCTTCTCAAAGGCCTTGCTCCGTACACCGGATCAAACCCTTCATCTCCAAGTTTTTCAAGAGCTTTTTCAGAAACCTCGAGATTAAATCCCTGCTCTTTCAGGAGTTTTGCGGTATGACCAATATTTATCTTTGCAATCAGTTTCATATCTTGTTTTCTTAAAGGTTTGAAAATAACTACCCCGTCAAACCTGTTGACCAATTCCGGCCGGAAAAATTTTGTTAATTCATCCATGAGTTTTTTTGAGAGATCTGCAAATACTTTTTGCATATGAGGATCTTGATTAGCTACTTTTGGAACTGCCGCAACAGCTCCATTTGCACTAACTACTGAGGTAGATGCAGCAATAGGTGCAGCAGAGGCTTGAGTGCCACCCTGAGGAGTCTGCCCGACCGGTGCTTCTGAAGCTGGAGCTTCGGTCGAAGCGGTTGGAACGCCTGGTTGAGTAGGTTGTGGTTGAGCAGTAGCTGCCTTAGCATTTACTAATGCTTCTTGAATAAGACCACTTCCTATATTTGAAGTTGCAATAACTATCGTATTTTTGAATGATATAGTATTGCCCTTGTTGTCTGTAAGTCTTCCGTCTTCAAGCAATTGCAGTAAAATATTAAATACATCCGGGTGTGCTTTTTCTACTTCATCCAATAATACTATCGAGTATGGTTTTGCTCTAACCGCTTCAGTCAATTGTCCACCCTCTTCATATCCAACATATCCCGGAGGTGCACCTATTAATTTTGCGACTTCATGCTTTTCCATGTATTCAGACATATCAAGTCTGATCATTGCATCGTCTTTCCCAAATAATATTTCAGCCAAAGTTTTGGCAAGCTCAGTCTTTCCAACACCTGTTGGACCCCAGAAAATAAAGGTAGCAATAGGTCTATTAGCACTAGCCAAACCAATTCTCCCCCGGCGAACTGCTTCTGAAACTGCAGATACAGCCTCTTCTTGATCAATAAGTCTCTTATGGATAAGTTCCTCAAGCTGCAATAATTTTTTACCTTCATCCTCAGTAAGTCTTGTTATAGGTATTCCTGTCCAATCAGAAACTACTTTTTCAATGTCAGCTCTAGATACATTTGAATCTTGTCTTTGGCCTGCTGCTGTTTT
>CAZEGF010000005.1:0-15232 GCA_964511965.1 uncultured Gammaproteobacteria bacterium | reverse complement strand
TGAATTATTTATTGCACCGTTTGTATCGTTTATTACGAATGCACTAGCTGTTCCGACATTAGTCAATAAAAGTGATGTTGAAAGTCCTGATCCAAGTGTTATATCTATGTTTCTATTTGCGGTTGTAACTATTGTGTTACCGGAATCGTACGCGAGCTGTAGAGAAACGTTGCTTGCATTGGCAGGGCATTGGGTTATCTCTGTCGTTGTGTTGTCTCTACAAAGTGTAGTAGCGGCAACTCCGGCTGAAGGCAAGCTCCCAAGTTTTACAGTATTTGAAAGTATGATTTCACCAATACCGGAAGGTGAAATAGTTAGATCCTCATTGCTCGCTGTTGTAATATCTGTTGCGGCTCCAGAAAAGATAAGCCCAGTTGATCCAATAGATTTATTGCTTAATGTTTGAGTTTCGTTAGCAAAAATAAATGTGTCAGATGCACTGAGGGAAGGAATAGACGCAGTCCTTGGCACTGATTGCGAATTAGCATTAATAACAAGCGTGTTGCCTGCTGCTCCTAGCGTCAGTTGGTTACTAGTAGCGGTTAAACTTTGGGAAGCAAATGTCGGCGAAGAAGTTGCGGCAATATCTTGAGGTGTAGAAAGAACAATTGTGCCACTACCGTTCACAACATTTACCTGATTTGATGTACCGGAAATATAATTAAGGCTAAGCCCTGTTCCATTCCCGATAAGTATTTGTCCTGGCAATGCTCCTGACGTATCAAGACCTGTTCCTCCTCTGGCAGTATTTAATTGTGCGATAGTCGAAAATACACCTGATGAATTATTGACTACAACACCATCGGTTATAAAACTTGAAAGTGTAAATGAGCCATTGGCCGAAAGGTTGGTAAACGCTCCCGTTGAAGGAGTAGTAGCACCAATAGCCGTACTGTTGATTCCAGTTGCAGTAGCATTGAAGTTGGCGGATGTTATGAGTAAATTATTTACTCCAGTTGAAATGCTTGAACCGGAAAGACCCGATAAATTAAGTGTCCCTGCTGTCGCAGTAAGATTGAGAGTACCTGTTGTTAGATTCAAACCGTTTGATGCAGTAAGTGTACCGGCGGATGTTATTGTTCCGGTACCTGTTGTTAGGATATTACCTGTTGTTGAAAGAATTCCATCTTCGGCAATGGTAAGCGTTGTTACTCCATTACTTTGTACTTCAAGGGCGTTTTGCAGGGCAGCATTAGTATCATTAATTACAAAAGCCGATGAAGCAGTACCGGTATTGGTTAATGTCAATGCCCTTGCGCTATCTGAGGCAAGTGTAAAATCAATATTTCCTAGTGAATCAGAAGCGCTAATTGTATTTCCAGAGTTATAAGCAAGTTGCAACGAAATACCACCAGCATTTGCGGGACATTGGGTTATTTCATTACTAACATTGTCCCGGCAAAGGGTGGTAGCAGACACTCCGGGACCCGGAAGATTTAAAAGTCTTGTTATGTTTGAAAGTACAATTTGACCTGTTCCATTTGGCGAAATTGTGAAGTCCTCATTTGCCAGTGTCGAAATATCTGTCGCAGCACCTGAAAATGTGAGACCCGTTGCACCTATTGTTTTGTTTGTGAGAGTTTGAGTCTCATTCGCAAAAACAAATGTGTCATCTGATGACAGAGCCGGTAGAGTTGCTATTCTTGATACTCCCGGAGCTGGGGAGGTAATTGTCGTTGTTGTTCCTGTCCCAAGCACAATTTGGTTAGTTGCAGCCTGAGCAGTTAATGTCGTTGCCGAAACAATTGTTCCGGTGCCTGTTGTTAAAATATTTCCGGAAGTTGAAAGATTGTCGCCGGCAGTTGTTGGAGCAATTGTTGATGTACCGTTATTACGAGTGAAAAAGCCGACAGTTCCTGAAGTGTTTGTTGTTGTTATATCCCCAGAACACACTAGATTACCGGTTGCATTCGCAATTGTACACCCCGTTGAAGCTGATCCGCCTGCCAAATCAATATCCCCATTAGAACGGGAAACGAGGGCTTCGGCCCCCGTAGAGTTGTTTTTTAAGATAAACTCGGAATTATCCACGTTTATCAGGTATTGGTCTTGCCCTACGTCGGTATCTATGAAATATATTTTTGGCGAGGCATTTGCTATAGTGACATCTCCTCCTGAGGTCGTTGCACCAGTTATGTAAAGATCCCTATATCTGTGAGTTGGAGATCCCAGATCATAAATAGCATCAACACTTGGACCAATACTACCACTAACCTCAAGCCTAAATGGATTTCCATCTGCGTCAGTGTCGTATGGACCGGCTCCGATACCAACACGACCCGTTGGAATAAATACGAGTCCGGCACCAACGGTCGCCAAATCTAGATTTGAGCCAATATTAATTTGATCCGGAGTTGTATTGTCAGTTGCAAAATTAATCGTGTTTCCTGCTGTACCTGTGCCGATATTTATCGTTTTTGAGTTATTCCCTGTCCCAAGATTTATTGATCCTGTTGTACCACTGTCTAGAGTAAGTGGATTTGCGCCTGTGGATAAAACAGAACCGGCACCGGTGAAGCTGAGAATCGTTCCTCCGATGTTAAAATTATTTGCTACACCGGTAACAGAATTAAGAGTTGCTGCAAGTTGTACATTTGCCTCACCAACCGGACTTTCAGTTACACTGAAATCATTACCAGTAAAATCAATGGCATTTATGACATTTGAGATTACTACGTCATTTTGCTTAATCGTTGCAACAGCAAATGAAGTTATATTGGTCCAGGAGGGTATACCTGAAGGACTAATAGTTAGAAATTGGCCGGTTGAACCAATTGGCAATGTATCCAAAACATCAGGAGCTGAAGCATATATGAGGTCACCGGTCGCATAGGTTGATATACCTGTACCACCAACTGCTGTACTAATAAGACCTGTCTTTATAGCCTCACCAGCAACCGATCCTCCTGAGTCTATGGTTATTGTGTTTGCAATATCTGGATCAGTTAGACATGAAGAGCAGTGACCCCGAGCCACTAGTGTCTCGAGGGTAGTTGTATCAGAAATAGTTAAATCCGTGATTGCTATACCATCCCCTGCTACGAGTTCAATGTCCCCAGTTTTACCCTGAAATGAAGTAACTCCACTTGCCGCAACTGAAATTGTCGGTGTTTGAGGGTCACCACTTATCGTGACGTTTTGACCAGCAGTTATGCTGTAAACAACATTTGGAGCTGTAATATCTCCCTTGAAAAGACTCGTTCCTTCGACGAGCAGATTTTTCTGAATGTTCAAATTTTCTCTACTGACTACGGGAAGTCCAAAAATCACACTTCCTGTTAGTTTTAGTTTACTTGTTTGAGTACCTAATACTTCTGGAGTAGCTTCAGAATTTTGAGGCTCGAGAGCAACTTTTGATGTGTCATTTTTAACAGCTTGATGCCTAGCATATACGCCACCAACGAACAGCAAAGCGGCGATAAGACCAAGCAATAGAGTCTTTCTTTTTGGCTTCAAATACGCAAATTGAGCGAATGTTTTAAAAGCCTCAAAACTGACCCCCATGCTGACAATAAAAGACTCAAAAGAATTATTTTCAGATCCAATTTGGCTTATAGTTTTTTTAGCTGATGTATTCGTGGCGGCCATTGTTTCGCTGGCTGCTAGAAGTTTTTTAAGATCCTCCTCGCGGTATCTAAGCTCTCCGGAAGCATCAAAAATTGGGGTAAGGGAGTATCGGTCGCAGAGGTAAACCAGTGTTTCTACTGAAACACCAAGCTGACGAGCTGCCTGTTTTAAAGTTAATAATTTCATTGACGAGTTTTGACTATCGCGTATATATAAAACGGGTGTATATCTAATGTATCTATTTTTGCCAAAACTAGTCAACGTACGTTACTGGTAAGCACTGTAACAAACTATACGAATTTTTGCGGAAATGAAATTTGGCTCCCAATATGCTTAAAAAAACCTGAAAAAGAAATGATGCACATTGTTATAGTGTGAAGTAGTAGTCTCGAACTATATCAAATATTGAAAAAGTAGCTATATTTCACAAAAACTTTTCACAAATTATAAACTTATAGTAAATAGAGATAAATTTTTGATTAAAAAAAATTTTGTGAAATGTAAAAAAAATTATTTCAATTTTCACGAATTTATTTTTTAACTTTTTTGAAAAATGAAAATTTGAGGCTAAAATAAATATGGTGTAAAGGAATATATTGTAATAACAATTAAATATGCATTATTGAACAATTTATTTCTTGTCTAATATAGATTAGGTTGATTTAATAAGCTAATTTACTTAGTGTCCATGAAGAGAACTTCGATTCCTAAGAAGATATTGGCACTATCCTGTTTTACTTTCATAACAGCTTGCTCAAACTGCAATTCCTTGACAACTTGATGATTATCATAAAGGATTAGTTCTTGTCGGATGATTGAAATAAAATTAGCATGCATTGGATATATATCAAAAGGTCCTACCTCATTGTAGGAACTTATTCTTTCAACCTCACCTTCATAAATAATATTTTCAGTATCTCTGACTTTTACTTTGAATTTCTTGTCAGCCATATTTTAATTTAATTAGAAACTTGATTGGGAGGCGTTACCGGTTGCGGTGCTACTGGGGATGTGGTCGTCGCACCCTCAACTGGTGTTTCCTGTATTTGCATAGAAACTGCACTGGCAGCCTTTTCTTTCTCTTTTGCAGCTAATTTTTCATCAAGATCCTTTAATGTGCCTATGAACAATAGATCTTCGGGTACCAAGCTGTCAACTTTACCATCCAAAATAGCTCTGACGTCTTGCACAGTATCTTTAACACTAACATACGCACCTTTTTTTTCAGTTTGTGTTTCGACAACAGTAAAATTTTGCGTCATAAAATTCTTGAGCATTTTTGACCTTTTATAAATCAACTGGTCATCCTGAGAAAGCTCAGACTCTCCGATAAGAGACACTATTCTCTCAAGCGCTACCGCTTTTTTAAGAAGTGCTTGCGCATCAAGAGCGGTATTATAGTGTTCTTCTCCAACAATTTCGACACTCAGGGATGAGGAACTAGACCCAAGAAGATCAATTGCCGGGAATCTACCTTCCTGATAAATTGCACGCGAAAGAATGATGCCTGAATCTAAGTACGGAAAGATCGCTTGAACTCCGCTATCTGTAAGATCGTCAGCGGGAACATAAATGGCCTCAAAAGTTGTGATTGCATTTTTTTGAGTAGAAACCAGACGTTCATGGAAAGATGCCATTTCAGAAGTAAGGGTGGACTGGTAACCACCTTCGGACGGAATAGCATTAATAAGAGTAGACAACTCATAACCGCTTTGCGCAAAACGGAAAATATTGTCTATAAAAAATAGCACATCCTTACCTAAAGTGTCTCTGTAATATTCGGCCAGCGTTACACCGGTAAAAGCTGTACGGAACCTTAAAGCAGGATTTTCACCCATGCTTCCGTAAATTAAAGAAACTCCTTGCATAACTTTACTTTCTTTAAGCGTTTCAAAAAGTTCTTCTCCTTCACGGGTACGTTCTCCAACTCCGGTAAAAACCGTTACATTTTTCTCCGGGTTTAGGATAACCAGGTTGTGAATAATTTCAGATATAATAACGGTTTTTCCAACTCCGGCTCCTCCAAAAAGTCCAACTTTTCCACCTTTAACTATTGGCGTAAAGAAATCAACAGGTTTTATACCGGTCTCCAATAGCTCTTCCGGAATATGAACATTCGCAAAGGTTACGTCTTTCGCAATAATAGGCCTCATTTCTTTCGCTTTAATGTCCCCCAGCCCGTCCTGAGGAAATCCTAAGGTATCTACAACTCGTCCCAACATCTCTGCCCCTACCGGTACTTTAATTGGCTGGTCTGTGCTTACCACCTCAGAACCATGATGAAGCATCACAGCATTTGTTAATGCAAGGCAGAAGAAAGAATTTGGAGAAGCTGAAGTATAAACTTCCATTTTTACCTCCGGATCATCTTTTGCAACGAGCACATCATAAATTCGGGGTTTCTCACCCGCAAACTCAACTTCGATTATTTGTCCTTTTAGTGATACGACTTTACCTACAAGCATAAATCAACCCCAAATAACAACTCCCGATATTGTTTCTAGCTGCTTTTTATTTTGCATTTGACGCTTAATAAGATTTTTAGCAATATTAAGTTTTTTGGATTCTTCATCAATATGGATAAGTGCTTCCTCCATAGCATTAACGCGGGAAGCGTGTCTAGCCAATTGGTTTTCAAGTAAGGTTTGACTAAATAGATTTGCAATAATTTGCGTCTCAAAAAAATAAAATATTTTCTCCAAAACTGGTTCAAAAATGAACCGGTCTTCCCGAGAAATTGGCTTGAGTGTTTCGGTCTCGAAAATGTTTTCTCCTGTAATGCTAGTTCCGATAGGAGTCTGGTTAATAACGTTATCAAATTTTCCATAATATACATGAACCTTCTCGTATTGCAGAAATTTCAACATGAGTTGCTTTATGTGATCCACTTCAACACCAATGTCTGGGATATCAAAATATGTGTATGGTCTTGCATAACTCGAACTGTTAAACATATCGCGTCCGGCAGTTCCGATAATCATAAGGTCTGCATTTTGTGATTCCGGTTTTTTCAAATCCTCAATAAATAATTTATAAGTCTTTTGAGTAACTGATCCATAAAGCCTTCCGTTAGAAGACAGATATACCATAAGAGTTTTACCGTTTTTCTGAAGAAGTGGCAAAATGGTTTTGTTCCCCGATTTTCGTTTTTCAAGCAATTCTTTCACATCCCTATCATAAGACGACTTAAGATCGACAAAAACATCTGAAAGGTCTGCTAAAAAGTCGCGGGTCTTAAGCACTGAATCCTTAATTTTTTGCATACGAATAACAGCAATTTCCTCATAGCTTTCTGCTAGATCTTTAAGACTGTTTAAGGCTTCTAAATTTTCAGCAATAATCTTTTTTTGTGGCATAAATTAATTATGAGTACCTCCTTCCGGTGGGGGCGCAATCGGTGCTACGGATGGAGTAGTATGCTGTGGAGGGACCGGCACTTGAGGAACTGTTTGTGGTTGTTGAGTCGACGGAGGGGGTGGTGTTGATGGACTTTTTTCTGCATATTGAGGTTGGATAATTTGAGAATTTTTTATTGACATTGAAAGAAGTGTATCTTTGTTATCCATAACTTTTTTATTAAATTCCTTAAGATCATTTGTTGCGGTTACATCATACAAAATCTTTTGTTTTCCTCTGTCATAAAAAGCAGTTATTAGACCTCTTTTAACATCCTCAAGATCTTCAACTTTATCAATCAAATTTTGCAAAATCAGAGAAATAACAACCAACTGAACGATTCTAGGAACTGATTCTTGATAAGGCTGGTTAAAGAATTTCTGGATCATCTCACCCATTTTCAAACTCTTTTTTACATCTTCAGTCAACTCTTGACCAAAGTGGGAAATATTTTGTAATTTGTCATTTGCCGAAAGAAATGCAGTCAAATCTTTATTTATATCGCGTGTTAATTTATCCAATGTTTGTCGACCGACACGGGTAACTGAAAGAGGGATATTTACAGCCGGCCTATTACCTTGAAAGTAAATATTACTATCCAAATATACGTGGCCGTCTGTGATACCCATTACATTTGTGGCGATATATCCGGTAAAGTCTCCTTCAACAATTTCTATAACCGGAAGACACGTGAGACTTACTTCGCCTTTCGTTTTATGTTTGAAGTTTCCACCACGTTCCAAAAGGCGTGAATGTACATAAAAAATGTCTCCTGGATAAGAGTCACGACCGGGGAATCGCCGCGCTAAAAGAGATATTTCGCGGTAAAACTTTGCGTGAGAAGAAAGGTCATCTAGTATCAGAAGGGTGTCTGTACCTTGTTCTTTAAAGTGCTCTGCTATAGTCATTGCCGCATACGGAGTCTGGTAAATCAGAGTCGGAGAGTCGTACGAGCTTGTTGCAACAATAATAATTTTGTCCATAATTTTTTCCTCAATAAAATATTGCTGGAGTTTTTTAATATCACTTTTCTTCTTTGCAATAGCTGCATAAATTACCGTATTTCCCTCGAAAATTTGAGTTTTTATGATATTCATTATCAAAGACGTTTTTCCGGTTTTTCTATCTCCTATCAGAAGCTCACGCTGGCCACGCCCGAGAGGTATCATAAGGTCCAAAAGAGCTACACCTGTTACTAGTTGTTTTGTAATTTTTTGCCGGCCGGATATTCCAACCGGTTTTGCTTCAATATCACGCATCATCGTAGGTGGCGTAAAGGGAATTGATGGATCAAGCGGTTCACCCAATGGATTTATAGCATGACCCAAAAGTTCAGTTCCAACAGGAACCGATAATAACGTGTCAGTTCTAGTTACCATTGTACCGACTCTGACCGGCTCATGTGAGAAAATACGAGCCTCAACTTTACCACGGTTAATAGCAAAAACCTCAGCTTTTTGGCCGGTTTCAAAAATGATAACTTCATGAGTTTTTACTTTTGGAAGCCCTTCGATAAATACGATAGGGTGGCTTACCTGATATACAACCCCATATTCCCCTGATTTTTGTAGTAATGCGTCGAATTGAGCGTTCATTATTATTTTTGAGGCAGTGTCACCATGCCTGAAGAAACCAAAACTTCACTCGTTATTTTTGCAAGAACCGGTCTTATTGAAAAATCCAAATATTTTCCACCGGACCGGATAGCGGCTCCCGCAACAAGTGTTTTATCAACTGTTACATCAAATAGAACTTGCTTATTAACATTTATGACAAACCAGCTAGAGAAGGCTTGAAGAGTTTCCTCTTTTGGTTCAAATGCCAAAATAAGAGAAATGACTGTCATATTGGCAATTTTTGTTTGGATTTTTTCGATAAAATCTTTAATTGCCAAGCGTGACTCAGGATTGACGTTATTGTTGCGAAGTAGAGTCATAAATGCATCTTTTTTCTTAATACCAAAATTATCCAAAAATGCGGCTTCAGGGTTAAATTGCGTTGCAAATATTTTTGATGAAATCATAGTCAACCGGTTTGAAAAATCTTCCGCCTGGGCTTTCGTGTTAAAAAGTTCTGATAGGTCAAGTGTATCCATATTAGTCAAACAATCCGTCTTTTTTAGCTCGTTCCAATGACTTTATAACCAGATTTTGGTGATCCTCTAAAGACAGGGACTTATTCAAAATTTCTTGCGCAGTCTTTTGCACTATGTTGTTGCTTACTTGCTCGATTCTATGCATTTTTGCAGTTTTGTACGTCTCAATTTCTTTCTCCAAATTGGCAAGAAGCTGTTGCCGAAAGTCTCTTATTTGCTGCTGCAGTGCAAGCTCCAATTCACTGGTAACATTTTGAAACCCACTTAAGGACAGAGTAGTTATTTGCTTCAAAGAAGCCTGATAACTTGCCGTAAAAGCATTACCACTTGTATATGCTTCCTTGTGAACATCAACAACAATCTTTTGTAAAGCCTGGTCCAAAGCCATTTTTGAACTCGAACTAACATTTTCAACGTCAACAACCATGCGTTGCAATGCATTGTCCAATGACGCTTTTGATGTCTGGCTTATGTACTGAGCACCGGCCAGAACTTGATTTGCTTGATGGGTCGCAATCTGCATGATTTGGTTGGATTGGTTGACCGCATTGTCAAGAATTTGGCGCTCACGGGCCATTCCATTTCCAACGATTTCACTATAGTCAGACTCGAGTTTGCCTTCACGTTTGTCGATATTTTTTTCTTTGTTCCTTACACCCATGAGGTAAAAGGCAACAAAAACAACGATCACCAGGTCAAACACGACAGTAATAACCTGGAAGAGCAGGTTGGGCATATACATCCATAGTACGGTAAAACGTGAATTTTGTGAAGATGTCAGTATATATAACTGAAGTTAAAATTAAATTTTGAGGTCATTAGGCCTATAAGTTTTCACCCCCTACAATCCGTACAAGCCTATAAGTTTTATGTTGTATAATTCATCGTATGCAAATAAAAAAAGTTATTCACCTATTGGGACCAATGGGAGGAGGAAAGGGTACGGTTGCGCAATTTTTGAAGGATCAGTATGGATTTTCAGTCTTTAATCTTTCACAAATTGTCAAAGAAGAAACAGAACGAAATGGATTGGAACTAACACGTGAGAATATGAATGCAATATATGATGAACTCAAAACAACTTTTGGAAAAGATATTGTGGCAAAACGGATTGTAGAAAAGGCTGAAGGCATCGAAAAAATAGTTTTTGATGGCTCTCGGGATATAGAAGAGGCAAAATATATGAGAAAAAGATTTCCAAACATTTTGTCTTTATATATCGATGCAGATGAAAAAATAAGAAAACAAAGAATTATAACAAGACAACGTGATATCGACAGTGGTGATCTTGAGAAGTTGTTTGAAAAAGATAATGACTATGTTGTCCCCAGTAAGTCGGTTCCGGGAGTAATCGTTATGGAAAACAACGGAAATATCGAACAATTATTTTCAAAGATCCAAACCCTCATTAGTTAATTTTTAAAATTCGTTACAGTACTACAGTGCACTGTAACAATTTATACCTGTCAAAACCGTGAGCTATGCTTACAGTTACTCATATGCAGTAAGTTTCGTTTACTGTAGCTTTATGCATATCCCGTCAGCTAATTTAATAGGTGCTATAATTTTTTTATGTCAGAAGTTGGAGAAGGAAATCCGGACTCAGGCTCTCTTTTACGTTTGCTAAAAAATCACGTTGTAGCGGTTGACGCAAGTATTCCATCAATTGGCATGCCGAGAGCTATCAATGAAGCTTTTCAAAGTTCTAGAATTAATATCCTTCCATCATATAGTGAGGGTAGTGAAGAAGCTCTTTCTACGAATCCTGTCTTGTTAGTTGCTACCCATCCACATCTTCTCAATGATACTTTTGGAATAGTAGGCGCAATCCCGAAAGACCGACATGATGTTTCTGTAACTTCACACGCAATGCATATGGGTTTGGGTAAAAATATCACCTCACACATCATCCCTATTTATGGTGTGGATCAACAAGTAACAAATAATATGAGAGAAAGACTGAGGAGATCACTTCTTGCAGGTAAAACCCAACAATTACCTCAATTAGATTCCGCAAGAAAGAATCTAGAAAGCATGGGAATTGCTGTAAGTCGTCTTGATGAAGGTGGCATTGTTGTCATTTTTCCTGAAGGATCTGGCGAGGAAGGAGCAGAGTGGCTCAGTGGGATTGGGGAAATAGTAAAAAAAATAGAAAACCCAGAAACAAAAGTAGTATACGCAACTACTGATGGCAACGAGTGGAGGAATAGAGCAAGGGTTTATTCATCAAAAGCTAGAAGGTTATTGGGAAGCACAGATTTACATGTGAGATTTTCTCAACCCCATCCGATTTCCGAATTTAAAGATATAGAATCAAGAAAAGAAGTGACACAGATACTAAGAGCCCAATACGACGAATTCAATCAAAGAATAAAATCCTAATCACCCTCATCACCACAGGTTTAGATCCGTATTTTGTTACAGTACTACAGTACACTGTAACATTTTGTCTTCTTGCTACCGTAATCCAGATCATTGTAGTTTTATAATTTTCAAAATATTTTTTTACAAACTCAAACTACCGCATCAAAGACGAAGTAAAAGCAATACTACCCCGATACCAGCAACAAGAGCAATTGCGGTTGGGAACGTTAGAAATTGATTATTTAGACCTAAATATGGGTAATGTGAAAAAATGGTAAAAAAAACTAATATCAAACCGTAGAGTAAAAAATGCTTCCTCACATTTTTAGTTTACATATAATTATTCTATGTGTAAACTATTTCTGTGGCGTATAAAATCCCAATACTTTATATTCCTTTTTTGTATACATTCTACATAGTTATTTCCGCTTATCTTTTCGTTATAACTTCAGTTGGTTGGATATCACTTATTACCATACCCATTATGTTAGTTTTAGTAATAATTTTTATCATTTCCATTTTATTAATTTCACTTAAATATTACAGAAAGTCAATAAAAATAATCACTTTTCCCGTTAAATCTTTTTATTTTTTATTGTTAATACAGTTCTTTACTTTGTTATTTAATTATAGTGATGGGGCTGATTCAGGAAGTGGCCGATTCTTTTACCAATATTACATGAGCCATATCCCTGGCTATACATTAGATATAATATACCCTATAGCGTTTATAATGATGCCCATTTCATGCATTCTTTATGTTGTGTTTCATATTCGATTTTTAGCCCAACTATTCAATATGAATTTAAGTTCACCAAAATTAAAGCTAGACCTTGGTGTATTAAAAATCGAAGAGGTTAGCGTGGGTGAGGAAGAAAAAACAAAAAAATAAATTTAGAGGTGGAGGATGAGATATGCAATTATGCAGTTTTCTTTACCAATTGCATGCCGTGTGTTCTATCATATTTAACTCCGTCAGCTTGTAAAATCTTAGCGTAGGCAGCAAATCTAACATAGTCTCCGAATGTTCCTTTGGCTCTTTCTGCTTCCAAAAAAGCGTTTGCTTTATCCCAGTCGACTTGTTTACCTTTCCCATCTCTTTCAAACTTTTCCGGGTCTATTAGCTTTTGTTGACTGACATACATTAATTGTGATCTGGGATCATCGGATTCTCTGTCCAATTTCTTCCAAACATCCTCAGAAACCCCAAATTTGCCTTCAAATATAACAGCATTTCCAGCTAGCTGCTCCAAAGATGGGTAATCGGGACTTTCCTTCAAAATTGCATTCAAGTTGCGATCGAAATGTTCTTGCGTCAAATCCATATCACCTCTCATCTCCGGCATTGCCTCAACAGACTCAACATATTCCTGTTCCCAATCAAAAACGGTCTCTTTTGTAAAACTTTTTTCTGCATCATTTAATTGAAAATTTTGTGCAAAAGTCTCTGGAGGCATTAGCATTTTTATAAAATATCTTTGTGCTATTGTGTGAGTCCGAGCATGATGAGATCCTTCAGGTTCACCAAGATGTCCATTTATCAAGGGTTTTTCAGCTTCTATTTCTTGAGGAGTCAGATCAAGAGGAGAATTAAAATAGACTTCAGTAATTGCACCCGCTTCTTGCGGTGGTATTTGTGGTGGTTCGCCATCCATATTAGACAATATTAATTTACAGCCTTAATATCAAGAATGCAACGCCAAGACCGGCAAGGGCAATAGCCGCTACTATCGTGACATTAAAAATAATTCCAAGATGAATAATGCGAGAAGCTGCTGGATTTCTACCCAACGCCTCAACTCCTTTAGCTGCAGCCCGTCCAAAACTCATAAACCCAAGTATCATAGATCCAAGAACTACAATTGCAGCTAGAATGTATTTAAAAATCGCTGATGGACCTTCTTTAGTCGGAGTTAGTACTAATTTAAAAACGTCAGACAAAGTACCTGGGAAAGTAGGTTTTGAATTAAAATAATGAAGGTCAAGGCTGATTGCAATTCTATCCGTTGCTTTTTTATTACTGTTGCTATAATCCTCAGCAGCCGTTCCCAGAACGTATCCTTCTTTAGTTGCTTTGACAGCAACTCCGGGCATAGTTGAGGATGTAACAAGATCTCCTTTTTTGATATTTCCCTCTAAAGATGAAACGTAAACGTAGACAGTTCCTGTTGAAATTACAGGAACTCCATTCGTGATATTTGTAGTATTTATGATAATTGCAGCATCCCGGGCAACAATTCCAAGAATTTGGGAGTCATAAGGAATTGTTGTAGGAACTGCACCTTTAGTACCTGCTGAAAGAACAATACCGTCTTTTACATTTTTATCCTTAACATCAACCATATGAGCAACTCCAAGGGTTGCTCCGGTTTCTGATGAAGCGTTTACAGCAGGAGTAGCGGTTTGGGCATAAGAAATAGGAATAAGGAATAAGGAATAAAGGATAAGGGAAAGGAATATTTTAAAAACGAAAATGCGCATATTACTAGTTTAGCATTTATTGCTCACTCAAAACATTTAGAAGATCGGAAAGTGGCATCGTAGCTACACCAACAACAGTGTCACAACCTCCATAGTATAAATAGAGTATGCCATTCATAACAATGGACCCACAGGAAAACACTACATTAGGCACAATACCCTGTAATTCATAATCTTTTTCAGGCTCAAGTAAAGGTTCTTTTGTCCTACTCAATATTTTTCGGGGATCTGAAGGATCAAGAAGCATTGCTCCGATTTTGTAGGAAAACCCAGGATTACAAACAGCATGATAGATGAGTAATAGACCTTTTTCAGTTTCTATCGGTGGACCTGCAATACCAATTTTTATATTATCCCAATTGTCCGTTCGAGCTTGCGCCATAATGCCACCGGTCAAAAACTTGATATCTGGAAAAGAAAGATCACGGAGTCTGTCAAACCAAATAGCATTACCGAGTCGATGAAATGCAAAATATCCACTGTCGTTTTTGAAGATGCAGGCATCTTTATCATCTACCCCTGGTGGAGAAATAAGTTTGGGAGTATCCCAATTCCATTTCCTTACTAGAAAATCGCTTACTGATATGGAAGTGAGGGCAACTCTGGGTGGATTGGTTCCGTCATATGCAGTGTATGTTAAATAAAACCGGTTACCAATTTTTGTTATTCGTGGATCTTCACATCCTGAATTCCATCCGGGCTTTGTAGACATTTCGAAATCTTGAGTTGGCCGATAAATAGGGTCAGCTAAATTTTCTTGAATTGACAAGCCATCAATTGATGAAGCGTAGCCAAAAACGCTAACGTTATCATAACCCATCGCACGATATAAAAGATGGATTTTTCCATCCTCAAATACTGCAGCTGGATTAAACGCTGCTTTTGCACGCCAGGCTATGTTTGGATCCGGTGAAATTATCGGATTTAGATCATACCTTTTTAATTTTTTTTGAGTAGGCGCATCCGAATTCACTAGGGGTGTAGTCTCAGTTTTATCGTCTACAAAACTTAAAAAGTTGAACATATATAAATAGTAGCACTATTTGACTTTAGTAGTAAAATTAGTCATCTATGCAAAGTGAAAAATTCAAACTTATAACCTCTGTTTATCTTCTTCTTATAAAAGACAACAAGATATATTTACAAAAAAGGAAAGGCACCGGATTTCGAGACGGGCAGTGGGGACTTGTCGCAGGTCATCATGATGGCGGGGAATCTTTACGATTTGCCATGATCCGGGAGGCAAAAGAAGAAGCAGATATAGATATTGCTGAATCAGATCTTGAATTTGTTCATATACTGCACAAAAAAGAGAATGATGAGAGGTTA
>CAZEGF010000004.1:0-12026 GCA_964511965.1 uncultured Gammaproteobacteria bacterium | reverse complement strand
TGGACACACCTTCTATATTTGAAGGAATATCATAGGCAAAAAGGAATACCGAAAAAAATTGATAAAGGATTTTTAGTGCCTGGTGAATACGATTATCCGCCTGTTTTTATTACAATTCTGTCAAAATTTCCCATAAAACTTGTTGAAAATTATGAATTTTTCTTTTCTCCATTCTTTGACGCAATACATTTAATACTTATTTTTGTAATTGCAGAGTTTGTATCTGGAAATTTATACATTGCCTTGCTGACACAGGTATTGTATGTGATTACTCCTATTATCGTTCTTGAGAATTCAAGTGCCACACCAAGGTCTTTGGGATACACATTGTTTACAATATTTATGTTCTCGTTATTCATGTTTGTCCAAACAAATCTTGTGACTTTTTTAGTTATCGCAATTATTGCCGGAATTTTCATATTTCTTTCACATAGATTTACAGCTCAAGGTACTTTATTTTTTGTGATATTTTTCTCCTTTTTTGAAAGAAATAGTATATATATCGTGACATTTATGGTTTCTTTTGTTTTAGCATTACTTTTTACAAATGGATTATATTTGAGAGTTTTTAAAGGACACATTGGAAATTTAAAGTTTTGGTATCAGCAAATCGATTACCGCTTTTCTCATCAAATACTTGGAAACTATAAAAAACACAAAACTCAAGATTTTGTTTTCAAACTCTATAATCAATTTCTAAAATTTCCACCTTTTGTACTAGCGATAACCAATCCCTGGACATTGCCGGTTATATTTTATTTTTGGAAATATGAGTTATTGTCCCCTTTACTCAAACAAGCATTTGAGTTGGTTGTTGTTTCATACATAATTTCATTATTGGTTATCTGGGTTCCGAAATTAAGATTTTTAGGAGAGGGGCAAAGATATCTAGAGCTTACGGCTTTTCCTGCTGCTTTTCTTTCGTCATATCTTTTAATTTATTTTGTACAAAAAACAAATTACCCGAATTTGACAACTCTACTTTATGTAATTGCTTCAATTCTATCAGTGTTAACAATAGTAGTAATTCAAAGAAAAGCAATTATTAAAGATACATTAAGAACTCTAACTCCGGATATGGAACAAATGTTTAAGTATCTAAAATCATTAAAAAATAAACCAAAATTGTTGTGCATTCCACACCAGATTACAACAAATACAATTTATCACACAGGATGTTCTGTTTTTGTTAATGCAGATTATCGTAATATAGGAAAAATATCCGAAATTTATCCATTTCTTAAAATACCATTAAGAAAAGCATTGGAAAAATATAATCTTGACGCAATCTTACTAAATGAAAAATATGTATCAATAAAGGGAATGAAACTAAAAAATTACAAAGAAATAAAAAGATTCGGAACATTCGTACTTCTAAAGTTTGATAAGTAACATTCCTTTTGAGTTATAAATTATTTTACTTTTTTTTAAGTTGATTTCATTCAGCTTTGCAAATGATTCTTTTAAGATCAAATAGTCAAGCCTATATTTCATTTTTAACTCCTCGATAGGAACTTTTAAAATAGGATAAAACTGCATTATTTCCATCAGACCCTTATTATCAGCATTCACTAGAATGTCAGCTTTTGTATGGTACACTGTCATTGTTGTTATTTGGTGGGGTATACACATTATCCGTGGTGTACCCGGTAGTTTATTTACATACGCAAAAAGGTCTATCAATTCATGTGTTAATGAACGGTTTTTGTCTTTGATAATTCCTTTGATTTGAATAAAAAGAATCATGCTCAAATTTCCAAGAGCAATAACTACAAAAATAAAAATTGCAATAAATCCATACGAATTATAAAAATGGAAAAGCAACACTGAGCTAAGAATAGATACTGGTACTGTTGCCATCTCAAGATACCGCTGGCCTTCTCCAATTGGAATGAGCATTTTTACTCTCAAAATTACTGAACCCAGAACATAAAAGAAAATAACCCATAACGACATGAGAAAATACATGGAGGATTGAATTTCAATATTTGATCCACTTAAAAAGTAAAAGAAATAGATAAAAGACGATATTACCCAGACATCGGTGATAATAAGGAAAATCGGTGAAAACTCCGAGAGTAATAAATAAATCATACCAACCCAATCCAATTTTTTACGTAATGCCAGTCCATGTATTTGATGTGAGAATCTGTATTGGTAGTTCTTTGTCCAAAAATAAATATTGTATAAATGTCCTTTTACAACTCTTAAGTAGTAACCTTTAGTAATAAAAATTGCTAGCACAAAACCTATTATGGGAACAGCAAGAAAAATGTATGATTGAGTAAAAATTGCAAAAAACACACAAATAAAAATGAAAGATTGAAGAGCAAATCTGTGAGTTAAATATAAAAGGGTAGTAAAAACAACGGCCGTAACAAGGTATTTTGGTTCTGATGAATTATAAAATAATAAGAGAGGATAGAATGAAAGAGTAAACATGAGATACCCAAGTGATCTTGGAGTCAAGTAACTGTTTTCTACAGGAATCATAGGAATCAAGGTATAGACAATTTGTGAGACCAAAGATACAGGAATTGAATGTGTAAGACTTAGTGCAATAAAAAATACGAGTACATTCTGCAGAGCATCAAAAAATGGTGATACAAATCCTTGAAATTTTAGGAGATTTTTTTTAGGGAAAAATGAAAATATCCAAGGAAATATAATTGGATAGTCAAATGTTCCATCAATTATAAATCCCTTAGTTATTTTTCCAGGTATTTTGTGACCGGTCTTTTTGACATGATCTATTTCAAGTAACCGGGTCCATACATCAACGCCAAAATATCTATTAAATAGTCTAGGATATGTTTGAAGAATATAGGAAAGCAGTGGAATAATAAGTGCGTAAATTAACATCAGATTTTAGTATGCATCCTTAACCCACCCGTGTTTTTTAACAAGACGTAGAATTTCCTTTATACCGTCTTCAATATTATATTTTGGATCAAATCCTAAAAATTTTCTTGCTTTCGAAATATCAAGAGCTCCTCTAAAAACTTGTTGACTTGTTGGTTCTCTTACTTCATAAGAGAATTTTGGAAAATACTCCTTGAGTACCTCAGCAAAATCACTTGCTGCTCTTGGTTCTCCCCTTGAAATATTAAAAGTCTGATACATTGCACTTGGTGATTCTACGCATAGGACAAAACCATCAGTTACGTCTTCAATATAAGAGAGATCAAGAGTTTCGCCCTGAACGACCCAAGCTGGTTTTTTGGTAAGGGCAGCATCTAAAAGTAATTGTGTAACACGGTTTGCGGCATCAGCGTATCCGTAGACTGATGTGGGTCGGACGATTACCCACTCTTTTTTTGAAAGCTTTACAAAATATTCACCTGCTGCTTTTGTAGCACCGTATGAATTTATAGGATTTAAAATAACATCTTCAGGTTGCGGGTTTAGAGTAAAATGTCCATAGGTCATGCTTGATGATGTATAGACGATTCTTTTGCATGATGGTGATTTTTCAAATTCTTCCAAGACATTTAAAGTTCCGTACATGTTAACTGGTATCATCTGGGATTCATAATGGGGAAGCGGTCTTGCCATAGGTAGCCCTGCGAGATGAACAACAACTTCCGGGTTAAATTTTTCAAAAGCTTGAGAAAGAGCCTCTTTGTCTCTTACGTCTGCATCAAAGAATTTCTTCGGAGCGTGAGGAAACAATAATTTTCTATGCTTTACTGCAGCCTTCGAGTATTTCGGTTTATCAATAAAGCTTAAAGTAGAATCATATACCGCAACTTCGTGCTTATGTTTGATAAGTTTTTCAACAAGGCTTGTCCCAATAAAGCCATTTCCACCAGTCACTAAAATTTTCATACTTGAGAGTGTAATCCTTTCATGTACAATAATCAATATTATATATGGCAAACTCCCACATGAAATTTATAAAAAAGCGGGATAAAAACCCTTTGGTTCCGGGTCACCACTTTTTATTTAATTGGGTTAGACCATTTATAAAAAAGAAAACAAAAATTCTTGATATTGGTTGTTGGACCGGTCCACTTGAAATACTTTTTGAAAAGACCGATGCGCTTGTAACGGGTATTGATATAGAAGATGGGCCGTTAAATTATGCATCAAAAAGATTCCCTCAATATAGGTTTAAAAACGTTTCGATAATTGAAAATCTTCCTTTTAAAAATAATGAGTTTGATATTGTACTTTTTTTTATGGTTTTGGAGCATATTCCACAGGGTAGTGAGCTTACAGCTCTTCGTAATATAAATAGAGTTATGAAAAAAGGTGGTAAGTTATGCATGAATACAATGAATTCAAATTTGCTTTCAAACTTACTGGATCCCGCTTATTTTTTTGGTCACAGACATTATTCGGAAAAACACTTAAAAGATCTACTTTCACTTTCAGGTTTTAAAATTGAAAGAGTAACTTTTAATGCAGGATTTTTTACAACAGCCTACATAATTACTTTATATTTCTTCAAACACATACTAAAACGTAGCGAACCACATGGAATATTTGACAAGCTTATGGAACTTGATTACAAAAATAGAGGTTTTGCTGAAATTGATATTCAAGCTGTAAAGGTTGCCAGTATAAATTAATATGAAAACCTTTGAAAAAGTTTCAGTAATTATTGTCAATTGGAATGGAGTAGAGCATCTCAAAAAATGCATACCAACACTCGAAAAAATTAATTATCCGAATATTGAAATAATATTTGTAGACAATGCTTCGAAAGATAAATCTCTCGGTCTTATTAATGATTTTGCAAAACAGATGAGATCTAGAAATGTGAAAGTAAAGATAGTTATTAACAAAAAAAACTTGGGATTTGCAGGCGGAAACAATGCAGCTCTTCCATATATAACTGGCAAATATGTTCTTCTACTAAACAACGATACTAAGGTTACTAAAAACTTCATAAAAGAATTAGTAAATGTAATAGAGAAAAATTCTACAGTTGATTGTGTCCAATCAAAAATCTTATCAATGGATTACCCGGACAAGCTTGATTCGGTTGGTGCTTATCTTACTAATACCGGGTTTCTTTATCATTATGGTTATTTTCAAAAAAACAAGCTCGCCTATGATGCCACCCGCGATTTATATACCGCAAAAGGGGCTTGCATGATGGTAAAAAAAGAAGTTATAGATAGAATTGGATTATTTGATCCCGACTTTTTTGCATACTTTGAGGAGTCAGATTTTTGTCACCGTATATGGTTATCCGGTGGGAGAGTTATGTATGCGCCTAAGTCAGTTATTTATCATAAAGTTGGCGGAACTTCTAATTCAATGAATAATGCATTCATTCAATTCCATTCATTTAAAAACCGTATAAACTCATATTTAAAGAATTTGGGGACACTCGAGCTTTTAAAAATTTTGCCATTGCACCTGCTACTCTGTGAGGTAGCTGCAATAAGTTTTGTACCAAAAGGAAGAATAGATTTATTTGTTGCTATCAATAAAGCTATGTATTGGAACGCATTAAATTTAAAGAAGACTCTTAAAAAAAGAAATAAAATTCAGCATATTTTGCGTACTACTCCCGATTCAAAATTTATGAAAAATATAAAGCGTAATCCGGGTATACGTTATTACTATTATTTATTTGCTAAAAGTTTAGTGGGGTATAAGGAATGATCAGTACAAATAAAATCAAGAATCATTTGAATAAATTTTTATCAAATGATTTGTTTGTTTTTATATTTTTACTGATTTTAATACTATTTGTTTATCAAAAAACATTTAATTCATATTTTGAATCAGACGAATGGTTTTATCTGACATATTATTTACCTCTAACGAACAAAACTTTTGGAATATTTACTGCTGTTTTCTCCATGTTTACAAAAGCAGGATATATTTCTGGTGGGCAGCATGTTGTGCCGTTAGCTGCGTTAATTTATTACCTTAACGTCAAATTATTCGGTCTTAATTTTGCACCCTATGCAGTAATGAGTCTTTTCTTGCACTCAATAAATAGTTATCTAGTTTATAGATTAATAAAATTGCTTTTCAATGATATTAAAAATAATTTTTTCTCTAAAAATATTTACGCTTTTTTAAGCTCATTTTTCTTTGCAATCTCAGCAGTTCCTATACATTCAATAACTGGATTCGCTTTTTTTTACGGTCAGAATGTTCTGTCAGTGACATTTTTCCTGTTATGTCTAATCTCTTACGAATTAGCATACTTAAAAAAATCAAAAAAGTTTATTTTATTTACATCTACATTTCTTTTATCAGCAATTTTTACACAAGAATCCTCTTCATTTCTTTTTTTAGTATTACCAATAATTACAGTTTTTAGAAAAAAAATATTTTCTTATAAATATTTGATTGGAGTCTTTTCACTTTGTTTGGGCCTTTATTTACTTGTAAGATTTATAATTCCCAACGTAGGTTATATTCAAGATAAATTAGTAGATCTCTATTTACCACAAGATACAAGTAAATCAATTCATACTTCTTCAAACCAAAATTTATTGAGTGAAATAACATTTAGAAGTATAACTTTTCCATTTAGAATGGTTGGATCTATTTTTATCCCGAGAGAAACGAATGCATATATAGTGAAATATATCGGACCTATTATTTCTCCATATCCATCGGGAGGAGACCCAACTACTCAGTTAGCTTTCATAAATTATTCTGGTCAAGCAACAATAATTTATCTTGTCGGGATTTTAATATCTATTTTTTGCATTTCTGCAATTTCAAAATTTTTGGACAAAAGAAAATATATGGAGGCCAATCTAATTGTAGAAGGGTTTTTGATAACCTTTTTAGGAGCACTTCCTCTTGTTGCACTTATTTTCATATTTCCTCAATGGGGTTATGATATCTATTTCGACTCAAGATATTATTATAATCCACAAGTTGGGGCAGCAATTTTGTTCCCATTTCTTCTTTTGGGTATTTCTAGATTTATCTCTCAGAAATTACATCTGAAAAAAGTGTCAATTATTGCTTCTCTAATTTTTTTGCTTTGGTTTTTAAACAACATTGTAGTGTTTGGTAATAGTATTAATCAATACACCCGAAACTATACAATCGAAAGAAGAGCTGTGATAAGTCAAATTACCAACATTTTGCCAAAATTAAATAAAATTACTGTATTTTTTGTTGAGGTTGATGGGAAAAGTCCATTTGTTTCTTTACCCTTCTTTACGAGTGTTCCACAAGCACTAAGTGTCGTTTATTTTTATAGAAATCCTCTACCTGACAGTTTTTACACCAAACCGTTATTTTCTGGTAATGCGCAAGGTTATCAATATGAAAATGGACGCGGTTTCGGATATTACACTTCCAAAAAAGAACTTATTGCAGAAGTTCGTAATCACAAGTTCCAGATTGATGATGTGTATGGTTTTTATTATTTTGGAAAAAATTCAAAAATTAAAAATATTACGCAATCTATTCGAAAAGAATTAAAGGAAAGAATTACGGGATTTTATCCCAATAAATATTGATATAATATTCCAAAGATAAATCATGAGCAAATCTACAACAAAAAAATTTGAAGAGGACTATTTTAACGGTTGGTATAAGAATGCCGTTGGTACTTTTAGTAAAGAGGATCTAGAATTGTCAAAAAATTGGTTTCATGCTTGGATTGAAAAATTAAATCAGTATATTCCCGTTAAAAATGGAAAAGGAAAAAAAGTTCTTGAGGTGGGGTGTTCAATTGGAGCAGTGTCAAATATCCTTACTTCACGTGGTTTTGAAGTCTGGGCGACTGACATTTCAGCGTATGCAGTAAAAAACGCAAAAAAGTTAACACCTAAAGCACATTTTTCAGTTGTTGATATCCAAAAGAAAATCGAAATCAAACAAAAGTTTGATTTGATTATTTGTTTTGAAGTTGTTGAGCATTTAAAAAATCCGCAGCTTGGAATATCACACATGTACGAATCTTTAAAAAAAGGGGGAACGTTAGTTATATCAACCCCGTATCCTCACTCTTGGAATTATAATGATCCAACGCATATTAATTTAAAAAAACCTAAAGAGTGGATAAGTATTTTGCAAAAAACAGGTTTGAAGAATGTTCAGTGCCATAAATTTACTCTTCTTCCATTTTTTTACAGATTTAATAAAAAGTTTCAAATAATTATTCCTTTTCACATTGCAGTGCCATACATTAATAGTCCGATATTCTTCATTGGAATGAAATGATATTTAATTTTATAAAGAAGAGATTAGAAGTTATTATAATTTGTTTGTTGGGCTTGACTCCTTTGCTTTGGTTTCGAGGATCTGAAGTAATCCTGGGACATGATTCTGGTCTACCGTTAGAACCTATTAGCCATTTTATAGATAGACTTTCAATGTGGACATTTAGATTTGGTATTGGTAATGATCAATCATATGCTACTCCTGGATTTTTTTTTCATGGTCTTGAAGCATTAATTCATATATTTACTAATAATCTTCAGCTCACACAAAAAATCACTTTTGTTTTTTGGTTTGTTTTACCAGGTTTAACGATGTTCTATCTTGGACGTAAAGTCGAAGATAAATTTGAACTAAAATTTATCGCATTACCTGCTGCTGCGTTCTATATGTTCAATCATTTTTTATTACAAGCGTGGTTTGTAGCTGAGAGAACAAAAATATCCTTATACGCTGCTTTACCATTACTTATAGTTTTATTCTTTGACTGGATGGAAGAAAAAAGATCAACCATGTTGACTGCAATATATATCTCACTTTTGTTTTTCTTTCTAAACGGTCTTGCAAGTCTTCCTCTTTTTGGTTCAGTAATAGTTGCATTTCTCGTATTTACTTCTTTTTATCTTGTACTACATCATTCTAAGAAGGATGTTCTTAGAATCAGTATTTTGTATATTGAAACTTTTTGTATAAGTTTTTTTCTGCAATTGTATTGGCTCTTGCCGTATTCAACATATTTAAGAAGTTCTTATCAAAAGTCGGTTGAATTTTTTGGTGGTGAAAGTGGAATTTTGGGGTGGGTTAAATACATTTCTGAAAACAGTTCTATTTCTAATATCTTGCGACTGCAAGGTGTCCCGGAATGGTATCAAAATCCTTTACATCCTTACGCTTCCATTTTTTTAAATAACCCTATCCTAATATTTGTTAGCATTATGATTCCAATTTTGTGTTTTGCTCCTTTCGTATTTATCCGTGGTAAGGAGAAAAGAATTTATTTAATGTTTTTTGGATTTCTTGCGTTAGTTAGTATCGTATTTGTTTCGGGAGCCCATCCCCCTTTTGGGTTTTTTTACTTACTTTTTGTTGAATACATACCAGGTTTTATTGCTTTTAGAACACCATTCTATAAATTTGGATCTGGGCTTTGGTTTTCTTACGCCATTCTTATAGGTGTAAGTATGGGGTTTATATTACATAAGGTTGGGGTAAAAAAACGGTCAGAAATTGTATTTAAAATGATTATCATTGTAGGGATCGTTATGTATAGTTTTCCATTTCTTAATGGATCATTTTTTGATTACATAAAAGGACAAAGAACTAACAGGATACAAGTACCTAGTTATATTTATCAATTCGAGGAGTGGTCAAAAAATGAAGGTAAAAATCACAGAGTCTTAGTTCTTCCAGAGCCTAACCGTGATTTGCCAATCGACGCATACACTTGGGGATATTGGAGTTTGGCTCCAATTACCACTTTATTAACGAATAATTCTGTTCTCAATCTTAATTCTTACCTTACTGATACTGAAAAAGTGCTAATAGATCAGATGTACAAAAAAATGGGAGCTCATGATGACACTTGGTACAGGACTGCTCAACTTCTAGATATAGATACTTTACTTTTGCGACACGATTTTGATTGGTCATTAAAGGACACACCTACAACAAGTCCAGAGAAGTATTCATATTTGATAAATGATAATCATGTATCTAATGTACAAAAATTTGGAAAGTGGGATCTTCTTTCCATCAAAAAAGCAAACCATTCTAACGTAAAATCTTTTGGAGGTTTAACAGCTATTTATGGTGATCAAAAGACTATTCCCGATATAGTTAGTTTACCTACATACAATTCTAAAAGAGCTATTTTTTCAGTAAGGCAGAATCAGCAAGTGCCCGAACAATCATATGCATACTTAATTAAAGATAGTTACACGGTTGCAACATGTGTAATGTGTAATCTTGAATATAAATTCATAAATCAAGATTTGTTTACACCCTTAATACTCAGAGGCTCTCGATTCTATCCGATTACAAAATATTTTGTTCCTAATAGCTATACACGAAATAAAACAGCAATCTCTCTCTCATACCAGAGTCTCGAGAATCTTTTGGAAACACAAAAAGCAATCGATTTGGGGACTAAAACATCTAGTCTAAAACTTTACACAGACTATTATCAGAACTCGCTCACTCAGCTTATATATGCAGTGAAAAAAGAATATAGAAAATCTAATAATTACGATATAGATATAACTCTGGAATTATTAAGTAATTGGCATCTACAAACTCTAATACTAAAACAAATTGAAGACCGAATTATGACTAGTGCCGGTAAGTACAACGATTTGTATCTTAACTCATTCCTTTCCTATTCCCAAAAAATTTCAAAATTATCAAGTGATATGGATAATCTAATTTGGAGAACTAAATCTATCGATGAAAAAAAACTTATTATAAGAACTAAACTGGAAGGAATATATACCCTATTTGTAAAGTCAAATAATCGAGTAAGTAATGATAAACACGCTTTCAAGTTATCAATTAATGGCCAAGAAATATCAGGACCTTCAAGTGAATTTGCAGACTTTAATGAATACCACTATATTAATTTAAAAAAGGGAGAAAATAGGATTTCTCTTAATCAAGAGTCACCTAATCTTTTTTCAGGTGCTACTTCTATCGAATTTAGTAAAGAAAATGCTCAGTGTATTAAAAGTAATTTAGTAAAAACAGAGCGTAATGAAATTTTTAAAATTTCCTTTAAACACTCAGCGTTAGATAATGGAAAATTTTTCATTAGACCTTTCAGCGAGGGCACTGCTCTTAAAGCTACAGATGATGTCGAGACTATTATTTCAAATTCTCATGAACAATACTATGAAACAGATTATGCTGGAGCTGGAAACTCGTTTTATATATTGATTTGTAATAGAGAAAATCCAAAGAGTAGAACGAATACTAATCTGTCAATAAAAGATTTTAGAATAAACCTTGTGAATATCCCTGAAATAATTGCTTATAATAATTTATCAACTCGTGATGATATAACAAGTACCCCTCGTACCAGAAAAATAAAACAGACGGAATATGATATCGACAGAATAGATACTAGAACTCGCATAATTGGTTTCACCCAATCATACGATTCTAATTGGGTAGGTAGCGGTCAGCACATTCTACTAAATGGTTATGCAAATGGATGGATATTAGATAAAGGTACAAACGCATTTACCATAAATTATTCTTTACAAAACCTTTTCATAATAAGTGCAATTATTTCATTTATCAGTTTTTGTGTTTGTATTTCTCTTATAATCTTAAGGAGGTTAAGATGAGTCAATCTAATAAATTTATCACAAAAGTAATAGCAGTTTTCCTCTTTTATTTTATTCTAATAAAAGCAATACAACTTCCATATATAAATATTCTGACTATTTTTTTTGGATATATACCATTTCTTGGGGCGTTAGTTTTAGGGGTCATACTTTTAAAGCCAAAAAAGGAGATACTTCTTTTGGGATCATTTCTGGCATTTATTCTTATTGGTGTATTCGCAATATTTAGAATGGATCGCTTGTATGATTCAACAGGAGTAATAGCTTTCGTTTTGATAACAATTTATATGGTGCGTTCTATGTACGCTCTTACAAAATGAATATTATTGCTGGCGGTGATTGGAGATTTTTCTTTCCGGAAAACATTGTTAACTTTGCCGGAATCCCATCTGCTTGGGATACAAGTCTCAATACAGGTATAGGACAGCCCCAACTAAACACTCTTTGGATAACAGGTTATCTTTACGTTACTTCACTTCTCTCAAAGATTGGTTTTTCATGGAATGCGATTAGTCTTCTTTGTTGGATTAT
>CAZEGF010000003.1:0-19016 GCA_964511965.1 uncultured Gammaproteobacteria bacterium | reverse complement strand
GACAAATACGGTAAAAGAACATTTGATTGTCCCGATTGTAAGAAAGAAAATGTTAGGCCGTATAACACATTGTTGTCTCGTTGCCAGCATTGTAAGAGTGCAAATGTTGCGTGCTAAACTTGAGTTTGTGTTGGATTTTCTTGCCACATTAATATTTCCAAAAAGGTGCATACGATGCAAAAAGAGTGGGGAGTATATTTGTGATAATTGTTTTGCGACAATTTCATTTTTACAGTATCAAGTTTGCGGGGTGTGCCAAAAGGGATCTATTGATGGTCTGACTCATCCAAAATGTAGAACTGCATACGGAATAGATGGGATAATTTCTTCGATCGCATACAAAGGAATTGTAAAAAAACTCTTGTATCAATTCAAATACAAACCATATTTATCAGATCTAAAAACAATACTTGGAAAACTGTTTTATGAAGGCTTAATTCAACAGGAAGCGTTTGAAAAATTCGTTTCTGGTAAAAATGTTTTAATAACCTCAGTTCCACTTCATAAAACAAGAGAGCGAAAAAGAGGATACAACCAGTCTGAACTTTTAGCAAAAGAATTATCTCTCAGTTTGAAAATTCCATACCACAACTTACTTGTTCGAAATAAGCAAACCAAACCTCAGTTTGAATTAAAAAAAGAAGAGCGGAAGAAAAATATTCTCGGTGCATTTTCTCTAAACCCAAAACTTAAAACCCAAAACTTAAAAAATATTATTTTAGTTGATGACATTACAACGACAGGTGCAACTTTGCGCGAATGTGCAAAAATTTTAAAACAGAGTGGAGTGTCAAAAGTTTTGGGAGTCACTTTAGCACACGAAGGATAAATGAGTCTAGCCTCAAAACTTGATCCTATAGTCAAAAAATGGTATAATACTGATCTTGGGGATGCAATTGTATCGACAAGAATTGTACTTTAAAAACTGCAAGCCGGCCACGATTCAAAGCCGTAAAAGAGGATCAAAAATACATGGTGATCGTAAGATTACCCGTCTCTACAATCGAGTAATCGAGGGTGGACGAGACATCGCAAGAGCTTTTGCTCCTGCTAATGTTCTTGCTGCGTAAGCAGGTCTATTCATACCGCTTCTTTTTCTAAGCGGATTAGGTATGAGTATAAACCCAGCTTGGGATAGGACAAAAAAGTTGATTTGATTTTTGTCCAAAAAAAAGAATCTTGGAATTGCTGTTCCTGTTAGTAGGTTACCGGCAAGACGACAATTAAGTACTAACTACGCTTGTAGATGTTTTTAGATGCGATGCTTGGACGGGGGCTCAATACCCCCCATCTCCACACTAAAATAAGTTTTTATCTTCACGGGCGCGGTCGCGGTTGATTGCTTGCTGCTTGAGATCTTTTCTTCTTTCATAATCTTTTTTACCACGTGCCACTCCAATTTCAAGCTTGAATTTACCGTGTTTTTCATAGATAGAGAGGGGAGTGACGGTAAATTTTCCAGTATCTAGCTTATTTTTTATAGTCAAAAGTTCCTTTTTGTGAAGCAAAAGGCGGCGAGTGCGATCCTCAGTGTATCCCTCAACACGCGAGAATTTGTATGGAAATATCTTAGCATTGATAAGATAAGCCTCACCACTCATGATTTTTACATAGGAAGAGTTGAGGTCCACATGTTCAAGTCTGATGGCTTTAACCTCAGAACCCAAAAGCTCAATACCTGCCTCATATTTTTCTTCAATAGTAAATTTATTTGGTGCAGTTTTGTTAAAAATTCGCATAACATTATTATATCATCGTAAATGATACAAACTTTGTTTATAACGCTTTGTTTGTAAAACATTTGAACTAAGAGGGAGAGAAGAGTGTGATCAAAATTTGGGCTTTTTAGCCTCAAATGATATAGTTGTATATAGTTATGTGTGAAAAGTAGTGTGGATAACTTTTCACAGCCCCATAGTATTATTATATATCAGTAGGTGTAGTTTTGAGGCTAAATACTTATCTATCGAGAGGAAACGAAAAATAATCGAAAAGGCTTTATGACTGCTAAGTGTTTTTTGTTGATCAAAGGTCAAAGCTGTAGATTAAATTACCTGACAATACGTATCCAACTTTATTTTTTTCATCAATTGCAAAAGAAATACCATCTTTTATAAAGCTCCCTTCGTATTGAGTTTGATACTCCCCTTTATCATTAAGTACCACTACCCTCTGATTTTTCACATCCATAACATACACATTTGTATTGTCCGGATCGGCATAGATTTTAGCCCCAGAGGCTATTGCTCCGGTAAGGCCCGAGAGCTCAATATCGTCATTTTTACCCTTAGTGAAGCGTTCAATCCCTCCATTAGCCTCAAGTACCCATATTGGGCCTGAAATACTTATATCTGTTGGGGTACTTTTAAAAGATGGTTTGTCCGTAAAGTATGAAGCTTCTTCATAAGCAGGTGCTTTATATTTTAGGATATCACTGCCGGAAAGTGCATATATATTGCTTCCAAATATGTCAAATGAGGTTCCTTTGGTGTCTTTAAATAGTTGTTTTACGTCACCATTACCACGGTCAATACTTGTAACAGCATCCCCCATTGTATAGATGAATTTATCATCAGAACTGATATATGAATCCCCTTCTTTTATGTCATATGTTTTTTTGACTTTTCCGTCGGTGCCAATAGTCGCAACTTGTTTACCGGTTTTATCCAAAACTAAAAGGGTTCCACCTTTTGCTGTAATTGCTGTAATGCTTTTTAAATCTCCACCTGGCTTTAAAAACTCTTTTATATTTTTTGCACTACTCCCTCCTCCCAAAGATGCTATCTTTGCATCAATTTTTGATTGTAACTCGGAAAGTTTTTGATATTCAGTCGAACTTTTTGAAAATTTAGAGATAGCAGCTTTGGTAATAGTAGCAGAAGCGTTATAGTCTTCTAGTGCAAGAGATTTATTGAGAGATTCTAGTTTTTCACCTTCATCGTACTTTTCTTTTGCAGGTTGGAATACCTTATTAAACTCTGCAATATTTTGCTGCTGGGTTCTCAAATAACCTGAATATGCAATACTTCCAACAAGAACCGTAATTAGAAGAACTACTATCCCTAAAATAATCGTTTTTTTACCAAAAGCAAATTTAGGCATTTTAAATGAGGGAATAAGTGATTTTTTCTCCTTTTGTTCTTCCTCTTCAAAGTGTTCTTCTTCAGAAAGTTCTTCAATTCCATTGTGGTCGTGCGGTTCTTTCCCCCATATTTCTTGCGGAGAATATTGCTCTTCGACTACCTCTTTTTGGTCATCTTCAATTTCATCCTCTTCTTTATTATTCCCTAGCGGGAAATCTTTTTCCTCCGAAACCTGAATATCGGATAAATTTTTATATTGAATTATAATTGCGCATTCTGTTCCTTTTGCACTTTCATGAATTATTGGCGTAATATTTTCTGCAATTTGGGCAACATCTGACGAATCTAAATATTCGGAAAGATCTGTAAGAGGTAATTTTTTTGCGAAGTCACCCGTTTCAAAAACTATGACATCGTCATGTTTTAGTTTTCCTGAAAATCCATGGAGTTCTCCTTCTACGCCTGTTGCAATAACTCCTGACGAATCGTTCCTTTTTATTACAACTTGGCCTGTGGATCCGATAACAATATACAAAACATCCCCGACAATTGCTCCCACAATCATTGAGTAGTTACAGTCCGGTTCTATTGTCTTGGTAACATTACCAACTGCCTTTTTAATATTTTCAAGAGATTTATCATCTAAAGCAAAAAATTCCCGTTGAAGTTTTTCGAGGAGCTCTTTTCCATGAGTTGTAACAGATGCTTTTGCATGATTACTTTCAATGCTAAGTGTTATATAGACATTGAGAGTTGTATAGGCTTGTGCCCACGTCGAGTCAGTTGAATTAGGAACTATTTTTGAGAGAAGGATATCTTGATTCATAGTGAGAATACGACTAGTAGTAATAGTATAAACGATATTACCGTGTGAAGGATAGCAAGACCCTTAAATACGGGAGCAAACGTTTCTTGTTCCATAAGTCTATTGAATGAAAATATTTGAAAGGTCAGAATTAGAGCAAAAAGTGTATAGATAATAAGAATTGACAGTAAAAAAACCTTTGCAATGGAGTCAACAGAATTAATATATTGTAAAAAATTAACTACTATATTCATACTCCTTGGGAAAGATCACCTATAATATCAGCGACTTGGGCTGGACGAGGCACTCTATCGTATTCAATATTTTCCACAGATCCTGCTGTTTGGACGAGGACGTCCCCATAATTAAAAAGAGAACGGATAAAACCAGTTTGGTTATACGTTACGTCTTCAACATTTTGAATCTTCGTTTCCGAAACCTGCCGATATAAAATTCCCGAAAGATCAACGTCAATTATTCTTTTGTTCGTTACAAGTCCAGCCTGAAAATACCAAAGCGTAAAGTTTAGCAAAACAAAGCCAAAGATAACTAAATAGTAAAATCCCATAAAAAGCATAATTGTGTGCGAGTTAGGCAGCGGGAATGGGAAGAGCGTTAGGACAATAGGAAAAAGTAGCGGAAGAAGCAGTAGTACAATTGTTGTTGCAATCCAAGGAACGTTTGTTACAAAATGGCGTCTTAATAGAAGCAATATAATTTCTCCTGGTTCTAAGTCTTCAAAGGAAAGACCATCTGGGTCTTGGAAAAAAGAAGAGTAAAAATGCGGTCCTTTCTTAACAACGACAGGCTTGGCATTTGAAGTATTTGTTTCTCCGTTCAAAATAAATTCTCCTTCAAGCGGATCCATAGGTTAATCAGTTCAGATTATATCGCAATTTAGGGTCTTTAGCCATTTAATCGTTGGATTAACGCTTTTCGATGTTAAAAAGAGGGCCAACAATTTGTAGATTGGATGGAGCTCTAAGATTAAAGTAGGTCTTAAAGTCGGTCCCGCTAAATCCTTGAGAAGATCCCCCTCCGTTAACTGTCACTTGTGTTGTTCTTCCTGACCCACTGTCCCATGAGACAGAAACTTCCGATACAGTTGAAAAAGGGTTTCCGCCCCGGGATGACAGTTCTTGTCTTACTCGAGCAGCATCCCAGGTGTCTGTACCTGCAGGATTTGGTTTGTCCGGTTGGTATAAGTGCTCGGTTGTTCCCGAGTCTTTTTGAGCAAGCATCAGAACATTTGCAATATCGGCTACTTCTTCGGGCTTAAGCCACGCGGTCCCTCCGTACTGACTTCTAGAACCCCAATCACAATAAAACCAAGGGCTCGCTTTATCATATGCATTATTTTGAAGATCGGAAAAACTACTTATGCTGTCAGTGGTTGTATCTTTTGCATTCTTTGTATAGGAAGTTGAAGACCAACCGATGTCACCGGATGAATAGACGTATCCACCATGGGTTGATGAGAACCAAGCAGTTATAGGTTTTCCACCACTTGTCAAAACTGTTCCTGAAGTAGCGCTAACTGCTTGTTTCCAAGCATCGGAATTTTCTTCTTTTTTCACAACTTGGCAACTTTGGCTTGGACATATTGTTGACGCTCCATCATTAGTTCTTGAAAGTGCATACGAACGGGCTGCAATAGCTTGCGCCTTTAATGATTCCATCGGCCAATTAGTTGGTACCTCATAGACATGCTTGAGATAATCTTCGATATTCCAATTGTCATCAAAAGATTGGCCATATTCGTTAGTACCAGTGACATGGATATTAATGCTCGTGTTATAACCGGTTGTGTAATCAGCATTGTAATAAGCACTTAAAATTTGTTGTGCATTTTGTCCCGCCTCAGCTCTTCCTTTTGCTCCATATTGATTGAGCCCTACCCTATTTGGTACTCCAAAACTAAAAAATCCAAAACGTGGTGAAAATCCAGGATCTTTTCCATTTGTGAGATCCGAGGAGCATCCGCTTCCAATTCCTGCATATGCAGACTGTGGAATATTAAGAGCACCGAGACGTTGGGATAGGATCGCTTGCTGCTTTGCTGAGAGTTCGGCTATTTGACCGGACAATGTTGACTGATACGCAACAGCCCCATCCACAACCTTTTGAACATCAGCACGTTCTTTGTCTAATGACACTTTTGCTGCAGCCAATTTCTGGGAAGAAACTTCCAATTCATTTTTTTTCTTTTCTAGATCCACGAGTTGAAGAGCAATATTGGTTATGATATTTTTATCTTGTTCCGTATTTCTCTTCTGATACGTTATCATATTGGTTATATTAGTCATACTATTACCGGAAAGAAAAATAAGAAGAGGAGAGAATGTATAAGATTTTATGTAGCTGTTTTTAACCGTAATATTAAATAGTTTCTGCTTGTCTACGAGTTTTTTATATCCTTCATCAATATCTTTTTTCTTCACAACTAAATCTTTTTCAATTTGAACAACCTCGGCATCAATAGAAACAAGTTGAGATTTTAAGTTATTTAACTGACTTTGGAGAGGTTTTGTTGCTTTTTGAGACTCTGAGAGCGCGGTTTGTAAATCTGCTATTTTTTTTGTGAGATCATCATACTCATCAGAGTAAACAACTTTTGATAATATCTGAGCAGATATAAAAAACAATAATAGTAATATTACAGACAGAATAAGCTTTCTTTTTATATTTATTGTTAAAAATTCCATGTTAGGAAAATACGTTCAATAAAACCGGTCAGAATGATATAATAAGTTCTAAGCAAAGCTTGGCTACGCTAGCTCAGGTGCACGATCTTACGTTGATTATTGGACCAATTTATCATTAAATTTGTTAAATTAAAAATTTTGGGCACATAGCTCAGTTGGTTAGAGCACGAATCTTATAAGTTCGGGGTCCTTGGTTCGAACCCAAGTGTGCCCACAAAATTTTTAATTCTTGGTCCAGAAATCAACGAGCTCCTAAGTTCGGGGTCGAAGGTATCGAACCCAAGTGTGCCCACCAAATTTTTTCAAAAGAGACTATAAATTTCCTCCGGATCCGCCATCTTTGCTTGGTAATTTATCCTGTGGACTATCGCCCAATGCTTCAAAGAGCCGTGACCTTTTTGCAATTTCTTGAGAGACTAAATTTTGATCTCTTCCGTATTTAAGACGAGAAAGTTCACGAATCAACTCGGCAACGCGGGGGTTTGCCTTTTTCTTATCAGCTTCAATATCACGAGTGAGATCCAGAGAAAATGGTAGTGTTGGATCCCCATTCACAAGGGTTTTGACATACGCATGATAGCGTTCAACATTTATAAGGTCACCTTCGTTAAATGTTGGTTGAAATTCATGAGCCAAATATCCTGCATCAGTGACACCGACACGGAATGCACATTGTGTTCCCACATTTCCAAAGATAGCATTTTTGATATCTTCATCAATTTGTCCAATAAACTGATTGGCTACAGTAAGATTTAATTTAAATTTACGGGCTTCGGATAGAATAATTGCAAAGTCGGGGGTTGCAAAATTTTGAAACTCGTCAACATACAGGAAAAAATCTTTCCGTTGTTCTTGTGGGATATCTTGTCTGCTCATAGCAGCAACAAGAAGTTTTGGAATAAGAATAAGTCCCAAAAAGCTTGAATTTTCCTCACCAATGCGTCCTTTATTTAGAGATATCAATAATATTTTTTGATTATCCATTACTTCTCTGAAATTAAATCCACTTTCAGATTGACCAATAATGTTTCTCATCATTTTGTTTGTAACAAAGCGTCCAAATTTGCTGACGATATAGTCCAAAGTTTCCGATTTATGAAAATCTGAAGTATTTGCAATTTGATCAGTCCAATACCGTCTAACCATAGGATCATCAACTTTTGGCAATAATTCTTGCACAAATGACATGTCTGTTAGTGCCCGAACAACTTCAACAAAAGTATTTCCCTTTTCTGCCATAACGGTAAGCATTGCATTTCTAACCGAATGTTCAAAGCGGGGACCGATAATACCGGTTTTTTGAGGATCGTAAAGTTTGTACATCATGTTGATAATTGATGATGTAACAAAATGTTTTTGGTCCTCAGTTGTTGCTTCAAGTAGATTAAGACCAATGGGGCGTTCCATATCAGAGGGGTCAAAAAGTACAACATCTTCAGCCCTTTCAGGTGGCATAAGTGTAAGTATGTCATCAACTAAATCTCCATGTGGATCGATAACTGCAACACCTTCTCCATTTCTGATGTCTTGCATAATCATGTCTTTTAAGAATTCCGATTTTCCCACACCGGTTTTTCCGATGATATACATGTGTCTCCTTCTGTCGTCTTTGCCAATAAACACCGGTTTTTCTTGTCCTCGGAACAAACTCTTTCCTATATATAGACCCTCTGTTGGCATGTTGGCCGGAGCGGGTGCCGTGCGCGCAGCAAGCCAATTAATGTAAGGACTCTCCACGCTTTTATTTGGAAAATGAAAAATAGTTGCCAGTTCTTCAATGGTCAGAACCGTACCTTTTGAAAAAAGTGGAAGATGACGGTAAATAAAATCTACCATTAACATGCTTTTGAAAAATTTTGGTTCCTCTTTTTCGAAGGAATTATATGGAGATGCAAATTGAGTAAATGCCCCTTCGATATTGGAAAGATGGGCTTCAGCCGCCTCATGAGATGAAGATGTTACAACCACTCTTATAAAAGTTGTAAATCCGGGCTTTGAAATTTTTTGCTCAATTGCCTCTAATTCTTTAGGATCTGTAGAATATTTTGCAGTTTCCGGATTAGATTCTCTTTTTTTGCTTTCTGTAATGTGGGTTCTTCCTTCTTTCTTCCAATTCTCCCCGGCCGAAGCTATTACAATCTGAATTGCAGCAGATTCTCCTTCCTGCATTTTTCCTAACGTTGCCGTAAATGTTGATAGTGGGTCTAGAGCAAATTCTTTATATGTTTTAATAGGTTTAAAGCTGTCTTTTTTTAGTGTAAAACCAGCAAACGCTACTTTTCCTTCGCTTTCAAAGATATTGTAATCTTCAACCTCTTTGATCATTGCATCCGGATACGCTCCATTAATTTGCTTTTCTACCATGTCTTGCAATTTCCTTGGAACCCCAACATAAAAACGTATATCTTGTGGTTTTGCCACAATTTCAAAAGTGATACTATCCCCAACTTTTGTGAATGCCATCATGCCTTTTGGAGCTTTTAGTGAGGCAAAACTTGAAAAAAGTTGCTCTGCAGCATCAATCTTTATTTCGTTATCCCGGGGTAAAGATATTTCAAGAAGAGTTGAGTCAAGAGATTTTTTATGCCGGGTTTTTGCTCTTCTCCAAATGCCGTAAAAATAAATAGCGCCATATGTTGCTGCAGCAAGCGCTATGAGAATGATTATTCCCAAAAAAAACATGAATGCAATTCCCAAAACATCTTGTGAGCTAAACATATTCGTCCTCCGTATCTAAAAGAACCAGTTCGCCAACAGTAGATCCTCCTACCTGACTAATATTTTCTTGAAGTTCTAACATGTAAATACTCTCATGATGAGCTGTAAATTCACTCAAATCTGTAAATGGAATAACAGCTTCTGCACCGTATTCCACATCACTAACTTGCTCTCCAAAAAGCGCACTCATACTACTTAATAATATCATGAATAGGTATATCCCACAATTTATTAGCGTAAGAAAATCAACTTTACGAGCTTCCTTTTGAGCTTAATTTTGATATAATGGTTGGCAACTTAAAAATTGAAAAGATGGAGGAGTCGCATAAGCAGAGCTTGTACGACTTATTGATTAATAAAGAAGTTAATTTTGGAGGAGTCGCATAGTTGGTCCATTGCGGGGGGTTGCTAACCCCCTGAGCTCTTAAACAAGCTCGCGCAGGTTCAAATCCTGTCTCCTCCGCTTAAAAAAATAGTTACTCGGAGAGGTTGCATGAAATTCAGTAAAACTGAATATTCTGCTCGCCTTCCGAAATAGACCTTTGGAGAGGTCGCATAGTGGTCGAGTGCAGCGGTCTTGAAAACCGCCAACCGAAAGGTTCGAGGGTTCGAATCCCTCCCTCTCCGCACTGCATGGAAACCGTTGGAAAAACCACACCTATAATCGATTCTGGAATGGTTCAGGGGCTAGAAGCTATTTATCTAGAACACTCACAGCACCCTGGGTACCCGAATGGAAAATGTATAGGAATTAGCCATGAAATTGCTGAGAGATTTGGCTTAACTTATCATCATGGTTTCTTTACTCTCGATTTTAAAACTGATTTAAAGCCAACTTTAGACTTACCGCACGCCTGGTGTGAAGATGGAAATATGACAATTGTTGATCTTACTGCTTCCCAATTTAATACTAATTTACAGAACCGAATACCAGAAGGTGTAATGATTATAAAACCTGAAGACGAACTCTATTCTCACTATCGGAAAATTGATAGGAATTCTAATGGTGGTAAGTGATTTGCAAAATTCACTCAAAAAGTCTATTCTGTTAGTCCTCTTATGTCATATGATAACCTCGCGATTTTAGATGTCGAAACAACAGGTGCTGCAGCTCCTTATGACAGGATAATTGAGATTGGGGTATTGAGAGTCGAAAAGGGGAAAGTGGTTAAAAAATTTGAAACCCTTATAAATCCTGAAGTTAGTATATCTCCATTCATCGAAAATCTTACTGGGATTAAGGGAAAGGATTTGGAAGATGCCCCACTCTTCTCAGAAATTAAAGAAGAACTTGCAGAACTTTTAGACAACTGCATTTTTGTCGCACATAATGCACGGTTTGATTATTCATTTATTAAAAACGAATATAAAAGAATTGGAATTCCTTATAGTGCAAAGCAGTTATGTACCGTAAAACTTTCGCGTCTTTTATTCCCTGATTACTCTCATCACAATTTGGATAGTATCATGCAACGGTTTGAAATAACCTGCAAGAGAAGACACCGAGCACTGGATGATGCAAAAGTTGTTTGGAAATTTTTACAAAAATTAGAAAATGGAATATCACAAGAAAAGTTACTTAAGGCATATAACTTAATTTTGAAAAAGCCCTCTCTTCCACCGCTGCTGTTGCGAAAAGATGTGGAGCGACTTCCGGAAAAAAGTGGTGTGTATTTATTTTTTGGAAAGAGTGATATTCCACTATATATAGGAAAGAGTGTGAATATTAAAGATAGAGTGTTGTCTCACTTTATAAATGATACGGAGTCGACAACGGAAATGGAGATTACGCAACAAATAGAGCGAATTGAAACAATTGTTACTCCAGGTGAATTAAGTGCTCTACTCCTTGAATCAGAACTTATTAAAAAAATGCAGCCCTTATATAATAGGAAGCTTCGTTATGCGCGAAAATTAAATTTTATAAAACAAAAAATAAATAAAAACGGATACATGTCATTAGTTGCAAAAAATGGAGCAGAGATTTTGTCCTCAGAAATTGAAGAGGTGTTGGGAATTTTTAAAAGTCAAAAAAGCATGCGGGAGCATTTGTCACGAATTGTAAAGGAACATGGTCTTTGCGAAAAAATGGTAGGACTTCATAAATCCGCTGGACCCTGTTTTTCATACCATTTGGGTTATTGCAAGGGAGCATGCGTTGGTAAAGAGAATGCAACTCTTTTTAATGCGAGATTTATCATGGCATTTGCATCAACAAAATTGCGTGCATGGCCTTTTTCAGGACCAATTGTAATTGTTGAGAAAAATGAATATATGGGAGAAGGTCTCGTATTTGATAAGTGGTGCTATCTTGGGAAATACTCAGAATTCTTATATGAAGAGAGTCCTGACACCATCGCAATTTCTGATTTTGATGTCTATAAAATACTGAATTCTTTTTTGAAGGACGAGAAGAATTTAAAGAAAATAAAAACTTTACAAAATATTTCTGATATAAATCACTCCGGTTTTTCAACGGAATCTATATAACTTTATATTTTAGAAGAAGAGTTCCTCGGTCGTTTAATTTCTCGATAGAGAGAAGTTGAAGGGGTATATATGATATGCCAACGATACTTCCAAGTCCTTCGCCAACAATTATTGGTTCAATTGTTTGCCATACATCTGAAAATAAATGATGCTTAAAAAAACCAGTATTTGCGCTAGCTCCTCCAACATGAATTCCTGATTTAATACCAAGCGATTCAAGTCTCTTGATAAGTGTTTTTGGTTCTTCATTTGTAAATTCTAATATTCCTGGAATTTCTTTATCCTTATATCTTTCTGGATTACGAGTCATGATAATCCTAATTCTTCCGTCTCTGTGCTCCATGAAATCTTTTGCCGCTTCATATGTTTTGGATCCCATGATAACCAGTGGAGTTTTATCAAGTTCATTATAAAACATGTCTTGATCTTCTTTCGAAGTCCAGGAATGATGATCTTCACCTTTGCCCTGGTTTGTAGTTCCATCTAATGATGAAACCTGAATAAGCGTCAATTTCATAACATGATTATAACACCCTGAATTGATTTGAGGTTAAAAATAACATACAATTTCACCCATGACTGAAAAAGGAGAAGTAAAACCGATTCTTGGAATTAGCAATGATGTTCCTATGTTGCGTTCATTTGTCCACGAATTCAAAGAACATGGATACGGAATTGTCCACGCAGTTCATCCAGATGATATAGAGGAAGCTGATGAAAAATTTAATCCGCAAATAGTCTTGTGGGACGAGGAGGTAGGTGGCCTTTTTGTCGAAGACTTTTCTGATAAAAAAGTTATAGCTATCCTCAGAAGTGGAGAAGGAGAAGTGCATGAAAAACATAGAGCTAATGTTATGGAATCGGGAGTAGAAAATTATGTAGTAAAACCAGTAGTTCCCTCACATCTAAGATGGATAGTCCAGAGAAGTGATGTAGCTAGAAGGCCTGATGTAGAGAAAAAAGGTGTACTTCAGTTCGGGGAATTCACTCTTGATTTGGATGGCAGAGCGGGGATTTTTGATGGTACACAAATAGATTTTACAAAAACAGAATTCGATTTATTAGAAGTATTAGTCAGAAATGGTGAGCAGATAACTACTAGGAGGGAAATAGAAAAATTTTTTTATAGAACGACTGGCAAAAAATCAAGGATTGTAGAAGAAAACAATTACATTGGATATTTACGTAAAAAACTCGCAACAAATCAGACACCAGTTGGAATAAGAACATTAAGAAATGCAGGATGGAAATTAGAAGTAATTGATTCTTCTCTTCCTGAAGAACAAAATCTTCCTACTTCTTCCTCGCAACAATTAGAGGACCTCTTAAGAAGGCTTCAGTCATAAGAGCTGGTAAGAAACCATAATATTTTTCAATAAACAAAAACCTACTTTTTTCAAAATTTTGCTTAATAAAATTTTTATTTTTTGTACTTCTTCCAACAAAATGAATAACCTTTGCATTTGGTAAATAAATAATTTTATAACCAGCTAATTTAATTCGCTTACACAGATCAGCTTCTTCAAAATATAGAAAAAACCTTTCATCAAATCCACCAATTTTTTTGAATATACTTTTTCTCATAAGCATGACCGCACCTCCGACAGTGTCTGATTCTTGTTCCTTATTTTTATCTATTCCAATAGCCCAATATTTTCTAGAATAGTAATTATTAGGCCAAAGTTTATTTAGGAAAGATTGTGCAAATAAAACATCAGGTAGGTTAGGCATCGATGCAATACTATGTAAAATCTTTCCTTCCTTGCTTAGCAATTGTGGCCCAATAACTCCAATTTTTTTATCAATAGTGATTTTTTTAAACATTAGACTAATTGAGTCTTTCAAGAATATTGTATCAGGATTAGCTAACAAAATTATTTCTCCCTTTGCAATCCTAACTCCTTGATTTACTGCTTTTCCATATCCTAAATTTTTTAAGTTAGTAATAATTTTTACACTTTTCTTTAGATTCTTTGGCAGTGGTTTTGGAGAATTATTATTTACAATAATAATTTCAAACCTGATCCCACTAGTTTTTAAAACTGAATTAATAGATTGTTTAATCTCAATAGGAGTATTGAAATAAACATATATTATTGATACAAATTTCTCCATCGATTTTGCTACTTGTTTTATAAAGGCAGAGAATGATAATTGTATTATATACGTATTAAATGAAAAAGTTATTTGCCCTAGTTTTTTCTTTGTGTATTATCTATTTAATAACTGCTAGACAGACATTCGCAGCAACAGTCTTTGAAGATAACTTTAATTCAACTCCAGACAACACCTTCCCAAGTAAATGGTCAATGTTTTCTCCTGCACCTGTCCCAGGATGTAGCGCAACATGGAAAGTGGTTAATGGAGAATTTGGAGTTTATATTCCACCCCAAGGAGGATGCGCTGACAATGTTATACCTATTGATTCACTATGGCAAATACAATTAAACGATTATGTTTTTGAATTAGATGCGCGCTTCGTTAGTGGGACAGATCACAACATTCCATATTTTATTAAGCCCGACTTTACTACTCCAGAGGCTTCAACTATTTATGAACTTCATTTTGGATCCCCTGGCGACTTTGACCTAGGAGGGCCCATCGATCAAGTAATAACATCTGAACCTCAAGGGTATCCTAATGGAAACACATACCATCTAAAAATAGTTGTGAAACCGACTCATGTGACTATTTATATTAACAACTTGTTGGTGAGGGAAGTTACACTTTCTTCCCCTCTACCATTAGGAAGAATAGGACTTAGAGCTGGTGTAGGAAGTGATCCTTCTGGCGAAACTTGGTTTGATAATGTGAAGGTAACAACAGACGGAGATGATACTTTAGGCGTACCACTAATAAAACAAACAGATCCTCTTTGGGCGAATAATATTTATGATACGGCATTTTCCTGGACACCTGGTTCCAAAAGTATTGGTACATGGGGATGCGCGTTGACTTCTGCTGTTATGGTTTTTAAATACAATGGAATTACAAAAACACCTACAGGAGAAGATCTTACTCCCGGGACTACTAACTCTTGGCTACAAGGAACACAAGATGGATACATAAGAAACGGGCTTCTTAACTGGCTTGCACTTACACGATTTTCAAGACTTGCAAAGATTACAAATATTTTGCCGTTTGATGCTTTGGAATACAAAAGAATAAATCACAGAGATGACAGTTTTCTTTCTGACAGTCTTGGTAAAAAAATTCCACCAATTTTAGAAGAACCGGGGCATTTTATAGTAGCAACAGGAACCGATTCTGCAAACACTACATTTTTTATAAATGACCCAGCCTTTGCAAGAACAACGCTTAACGATTCCTACAACAAGAATTATTTGACCATGGGGACTTACACCCCAGTAAATTCAGATCTTTCATATATCATGCTTGTAGTTGACCCAAATATAAATATTACAGTAACCGATCAAAATGGTAACCCAGTCGGTGAGTCCTTTATACAATCTCCAATTTCAGACCCGTTAGGGATCTCCACAAATATAAAAGGCCCTCTTAAAATTTACTATTATCCGAAACCCTCGACAGGTAAATATTCAGTTGTATTATCTGCGGTTGGATTGTCACCTTATCAACTTGATGAATACCTTTATGATATAAATGGAGATGTCGTTAAAAAAACCGATAGCGGTAATCTTAATGGAACTAAAGATTCCTATGTGATAAATTTTGATAAGAACAATTATTCCAATGACACTTCTGAGAAAATAACATTCGACTATATTAAGAAAGAAATAATTGACGGATATAACCAAAAGAAAATTAAAAACGTAGGATTACGAGCAGCACTTCTTGGGGGACTTGATATTGCAAAAAATTCACGTAATAAATCATTTACAAAGGCAGCTTTAGATACAATGATTTTGATAATAAGTAAAGAAAAGAAAAATATAGATTCAGTTTTTGCTGCGACTTTAATTTCAGATATTCAAAGCCTTAAGAATTCCTTATAGTCTATTGCTCAATTCTCTCGCATTTTGCAATAATAAAGTATGGAGCAGTTAGTTGTCGTTAAAAAATCAGGAGATAAAGAGGCATACGATGAAGAAAAAGTGCGCCGCACGATGAATCGTGTAGGTGTGCCGGATAATCTAAAGCCTGAGATTCTCGCCCACATCAAAGAAAAATTTCAGAATGGAGAGATGAGTACTGATGATCTCTTCCATCACGTGATGGAGTATTTGGAACCTCGGGATCGCAAATCATCATTAAGACTCAATCTTCGTCAAGCTATATTTGAATTGGGTCCGACGGGATTTCCATTTGAGCAATATCTTGCTCAAATTTTCAGAACCATGGGATACACAGTGACAACTGACGTTATTATGAATGGAGATTGCGTAAAACACGAAATAGATTTAGTCCTTGAAAAAGATGGACACAAAGAGATAGTGGAAGTTAAATTTCACAATCATCATGTTGTCAAAACCGATGTGCAGGTTGCGCTATACACATACGCAAGATTTTTAGATGTTAAGGAAAAAAATAATGTCGAGAATGTTTGGCTGGTTACAAATACTAAATTGACAACTGAAGCAATCGCTTATGCTAATTGCAAAGGTATGCCAGTTATTGCATGGAATTATCCGGAGCATGGAAATTTGCAAGATTTGGTTGAGGAACCTGAGATGTACCCGATAACACTTCTTACATCACTGACCGAACAAGAGAAAAAAAGATTGGTTGAGAAAAATATTGTATTTTGTCGAGACCTTCTCACAAAAAATAATAGTGATCTATCCGATCCATTAATCCGTGAGGAAAGTCTTTTAAAAGCAAAAGATGACGCAGCTCTCGTTTGTCCTTTGCCCAATAAATAATAATTTGCTATAGTGGTTATATGAGATTTATCAAAAGACTTCTTGGTATTCTCCCTCTTCAATATGCTTCTGCCCACTGCGACGTACCTTGTGGAATTTATGATCCAAAACCCGCACAAATTGCAGCCCTGACAGTTCTGAAAATGGTTCAAAAAATCAATGCTCTTGAAAAGAATGGCGATGACAAGGAAGCAAAACTGAATTACAAGAACAGTCTTATGCGAATGATATGGACGAAAGAAGAGCATGCAAGAAAATGTAAAGATGAAATTCTTATTTTATGGACGGATTATTTTAAAACGGAACATTTAGAAAAATTTCCAAATCTTCATGATATTTTTTGGAAAACAGCAAAATTATGTTCACAAAACAAGCAGGCAATTAATGAGCAGCTTGCCCAAGAATTGGTTGATAACGTAAATCAAATTGCAGATATTTTTAATCAATCTCAATCCTCCAAGTGAATTTTCTACATGACTTTCCACTAAAACGGTTTAAGATAAAAAATGATAGTATGGTGCCATTTCTTCAAGAAAGAGACGAAGTATTAACTATTTCATATTTTTTTAGTCAACCAAAAGTAGGGGATGTAATTGTTTTTCGGCAACTGGTCCCACCATTTATTCTTTGTAAAAGAATTATCAAAATAGTAAATGATAAGATTTGGGTGGAGGGAGACAACAAAAAGAAAAGTATAGATAGCAGAAATTTTGGATTTATCAAAAGAAAAGATATAATTGGGAAAATGCTTTTTAAGCTTTAGATGTTTGTAAGTTTTTTATTAATCGTTATACTGCTTATTCTCCTCACTTTCGTTTGGCCACCAGATAGCCCGTGGAGTCCTTGGTGGAGAACTGATAAAAAGGCAGCCAGAATTGCAGCAAAATTAGCCAACATTTCAAAAAAAGACATTGTATATGAGTTGGGGAGTGGGGATGGGGAATTTATATTAATTGCTGCATCTGAGTTCCATGCAAAAAAAGCAATTGGTATAGAAATCGATCATACTCGGTACTATATCTCCCGACTTAAAAAATATTTTAAAAAGTCACCAACAGCTACTTTTGTGCGGTCTGATTTTAAGAAAATAAAAATTAGGGATGCAACCGTTGTGTATTTTTATCTAGTACCAGCTGTTATCAAAAGAATCATGCCAAAGTTAAAAAAGGAATTAGCTCCAGGAACCAAAATTGTAAGTTATCGTTATGAAGTCCCACTAAAATTGGTAAAGAGAAAAGGTGATCTTTTTTTATATAAAATATGAAATGTCCAATTTGTAAAAAAAATGATGAGAGTTTCTAAGCAGATTTCTTTTGGTAAACAAAATAAAGAATATTTTAGAACAACTTATAATTGTAAAGAAGATGACGTTTGGGTAGTTGTAGAAATACCTAAAGATATATTCAAAAAGACTTCTTAATTCTTAAAAATATCCATCGGGCTTTATCTGCAACTTTGTAAAGTTGGTACATGGTAGGATTGATGATTAGATCAAAACTCCCGGTAAATTCAGTATGTGTTGCTCCGTAACCTTCTTTAAATTTATGAAATCCATACCACGGATCTTTTGTGTCGGGAGGATTTCCTAATGCTCCCCACATATCAAAATATTTTAGGCCTTTTTTCTTTCCAAATTTAATCGCTTCCCACATAATAAGATTTGACGCCATAACATTTCTAAATTTAGTTGAAGATGCACCATACGGATAGTATAGATAGTCATGAAAAACGAATAGCACCCAAGAAGCCAAAGTAACGTCTTTTTTTCCGGTTTCCTCTGAATTATAAACAGCAGTTAATAAATGAGCAGACAAACCCTCGGATCTCTTTCCTAATGTATCCCACATCTTTGTGTGATATGAAGGAGTGTGAGCAAAAAACTTCTGACGGTTTGTAGTTTCCTCTGTAAGTTTTAGATACTTTTTGAATGCCTCATCAGAGGTTTGTTCTTCTACTTTGACGTTGTGTTTTTGAGCAACTCGAATATTGTACCTGGTCTTAGGATGAAAATTTTTCATAAGTTCTTCTTCGCTTTTTGAAATATCAAGAACAAATGTAAATTTTGTAAAAAGTGGATGAATAGACTCAACTAAGTTTGTTGTTTGTAGTTTGTAGTTTGTAGTTTTAAGAACATTTGGTTCCAGTTGAATAAAAATACAATTTTCTTCTTTCCCGATTCTTTTAAGTTCTTCTAGCGCCTCTTTTGTGGGGGGATTTCCCTTTGGCAGATATCCGATTGTAAATTTAGTTTTGGGTACTTTGTGGATAGTTAATGTAAATCCGTCAACTAATTTATTGTTTATTAAAAAACCACGTCGGATTACTTTAACACCGGTTTTTTTTCTAAATTCTCCCCATTCGTAGGATTGTA
>CAZEGF010000002.1:0-12903 GCA_964511965.1 uncultured Gammaproteobacteria bacterium | reverse complement strand
GTTGCCGTTTCTTTCTTGTCCAAAGGTTTTGTGCCACCCTCACATGGTACACAATGCCCTTTAACTAAATGTGAATTGTGCATAACACTATCTTACACCAACATCGTTGTTGTTAGAAATCTACCCTCATTTTCTTTCTTTCTACTTTCTCTATAGTGCGAGAAAAAATTGGTGTCAGTAGCAGTATCAGTTGGGTCAACAATAATATTTTCTTCCCTCACTCCTTTAAGCAACAATTGTTTTATATTTTCTCCAGTTAAATCATATCCATTCGGATACTCTTCCAAAATATAAGAATCTTTTTTAATTGAAGGTCCCATAAATATTTTTAACTCATGAAGATTTGTGTCAAATTCCCTTCTAAAAAAAGATATTAAAATTTGTGAGAATCTCTCCTCAGTATTTTTACGGCTTAAATGAGCTAGGCACAATATGCCATTTAGTCGATCAAACAAAATTGCAGGGATACAATCGGCAGTGAGTAATCCTACTGCAAGATTTTTTTCTCGGGTTATGATTGCATCAGCCTTAATTGCAGATGCTGCGGAATTAAACCCGGTTCCACCAAGACTTGATGAGGCTTCAATTATTTTAGTCCCGTGTTGTACCTCAATAATAATTGACCGCTCTGTTGGAATTCTAATATCGGTAAAAAACTTTTTCCTGTTAGTCAAAACCTCTTCCCGTTCACCATACACATAAGACATATTCCCTTCGTCTTTGGTTGAGATATGATGTCTCACAAATCTATTTGTCAGCAATTGCGGAATAAAATGCATAATTATTTTGTCGGGGTGCAGGGAATTGAACCCTGGCCGCACGACCCCCAGCCGTACATTCTACCGTTAAACCACACCCCGTATATTAATCTTAGGTTGTGTGGATTTGACGGCAACGTATCGTTACCGTTAAACCACACCCCGATACTTTTTGGGATCCAGAAAACTGAATCACAAAAAGTATATGGCGTAGTTTGGCGGCAAGCTTTAGCTTACCGTTAAACGCCGAAGGCACATGCCATATTTTAACAAATTATTATTGAAAACACTGTTCACATTTTTTGACCTATTGAATTAGTAAAGAATTCTGTTTAGAATGTTTTTTAATACCCCTTCGTCTTGCACCCGACAGAATTTAGCATATGGCAAAGTCTTCAAAAAAATCAGAAAAACCAAGTGGGATCATTCCTGATTCCGGAAAAATGGGAGCCATTCAAATGGCGATGGACCAAATAGAAAAACAATACGGAAGAGGATCTATTATGAAATTTGGAGATGCGGCCGCTCAGATGGCCATTGATGTGATACCCACAGGTGCTTTCCCGCTCGATATTGCTCTCGGCGTTGGAGGGCTCCCCCGTGGGAGAATAATAGAGATCTACGGTCCGGAAGCCTCCGGGAAGACGACCGTCTGCCTCTCTGTTATTGCTGAAGCCCAAAAAAAGGGCGGAGTTGCTGCCTTTATTGACGCAGAACATGCTTTAGATCCTCTCTGGGCACAGACAATTGGAGTAAAGCTTGATGAACTTTTGATTTCCCAGCCAGACACTGGAGAACAAGCTTTGGAGATTGCAGAATCTTTGATAAGAAGTGGTGGAATTGACGTACTTGTTATCGACTCAGTAGCAGCTCTTGTGCCAAGAGCCGAAATTGAAGGAGAAATGGGAGACAGTGTTATGGGAATGCAGGCCCGTCTTATGTCCCAAGCCCTAAGAAAGTTAACAGCAGTTATCTCAAAAAGTAAGACTGTTCTTATTTTTACCAATCAATTAAGACAAAAAATTGGAGTTATGTTTGGAAATCCTGAGACTACAACCGGAGGAATGGCTCTTAAATTCTATGCTTCAATCCGGCTTGATGTACGAAGAATTGAGACATTAAAACAGGGAGACAAAGTTATTGGAAACAGAACACGAGTAAAAGTAGTTAAAAATAAAGTAAGTCCACCATTTAGAATTGCAGAATTTGATATCCTCTCAACCGGTATCTCAAAAGAAGGCGGAGTCTTGGACGTTGCAATTGAGATGGGTGTTATTTCAAAAAGTGGAGCATTTTTGAGATATGGGGAAGAGATGATTGGTCAGGGACGCGAAGCTGCAAAAATGTATCTAGCAGAAAATCAAGATATTACAAAAAAGATAATGGCAGAAATTATGGATAAAATAAAGAATGTAAAACCTATGCTTGAAGTCGGCACGGAAGACAATGATGAAGACGACGCCACAGAAGAAGTTTAAACTCTAACTTTTATTTCTGCTTCCTTATTCCCAAAATAATTAGCTTTTCTTGCCATCTAAATATAGATTTCTGATAAACTGTATCCGTGCACTAGTGCACGGATATGAAGAGGTACGATTTTTTATTAAAACATGAGATTTATCAGGCTTTGAACAAAGCTAGGGATGCACTACTCGCTGCTAAAGATGGAAATGATGTAAATGAACTGTTGGAAGGATTATTTACTGACGAAGAAAGACTTAAAATCGGACGAAGAATCCAAATTGCTGAAGAAATAAGATTGGGAAGGTCTTATGCTGAAATAATTGAGAATCTACATGTAGGGGTAAATACTATCAATACTGTTTACCGAAATCTAAATTCCCATCCCCGCTGTTTTAAACTTATATTTGAAAGATCCCGGAAGGTTGAAAATGATTATAACGAAAAGAAATATAGACTTGTAGGAGGATCCCAGTTGGTGCATAAGAGAAAAGAATATACAGGAATTACAAGAAAAGATATAAAGAGATAGTCTATCCGTGCACTAGTGCACGGATGTATTCTAGGAACAATATTGTAGTTTTGTTGTTTTAATATGTTTAAAAGAAAACAAAAAAAAGTAGTCTCTACTCCCTTTGACATGGCATTGAAATATTTGTCATTCCGATCAAGAAGTGTAAAAGAAATGCATGACTATTTGGTGAAAAAAGAATATCAAGAAGAAGACATCAATGAGGCTATCAAGCAGCTTATAGAGCTGAAATTCCTCAATGATGATGACTTTGCCAGACAATTTACTGAAAACAGACAAAGAAAAGGTAAGAGTAAAAAACTAATTTCATTTGAGCTGAGCATGAAGGGAGTTAGCAAAGAAACATCAGAAGATGTTATGGAGTACGCCAAAAATGACTATAAAACCGCGATGGAATATATCTCAAAAAGATTAAAGCAATTCGATCGTTATGATCCCGAAGAGAAACAGAAAAAAATAATTTCACGATTAAGAAGCCGCGGATTCGACTGGAAAACAATATCGAAAGTTCTTAAAAAAATCTGAGAACATTAAAACACTAATGGTTCTGCAATTGCGGGTTCACTTGGTTCGTATAGACCAACTTGCAATGCCTCTTGCATAAAACCAACCAATTCACGCCCTAAATTACCGTCAACAAAAACTGGCGTTTCAACATCGTACTCTGGATCCCATCGGACTGCTTCCATTTTTCCCGAATTCAAACGACGGAATTCAATAACATCACTCTCCTCAAAATCTCTTCTGTGAACTTCAATGTAAGCCGTTTCTGCATAAGGAGAGTTTGGGTTTTCTCTTCTGTAGTAATTCACAAAGATGCCGTGACTATCAGTTCTGATATAAGCATCGTCAGCACCTTTCCAATTGTAACCTCCAGCAACCATAGTTGCAGCGAATGTATCTGCTGTTGCTCTGAATAATTGTTCATGGGTGGGTCTTTTTAAACTTGATGCAAGATTTGATAATTTTTGTCCAGTAGCTTCAATATCCACACTTGGTTCATAATTAGGAATGACTGCTTCAAGACTTTGCTCTAATTCTTTTGATTGGTCTTGTGGTAATCTCCTTTCAGCAGCAAGAGCTAAAGCTCCACCACCTAGGGCTGTTAGACCCAGCATTCTTCTTCTAGAAAGTGATAAATCTAAAGGAGATACTTGCTCTCTACTTGGCATGTTAAAACAATTGTAATACTATCAGTGGGATTGTCAACAAATGGAAATGAATCCCCGCATACGCGAGGATGAAAAGGAAAAACCTATCTCTTTGGAGAGGATTTCTTTCTTCGTGCTTTACCTGCGTTTCCGACTTTGCGTCGTTCACGGGTACGAGGATCACGTGTTAGATGCCCTTTTGAGCGAAGTGTGTCGTGAAAGGTGTCATGATCCAATTTGTCTAGTGCGCGAGCCATACCAAGGATCATAGCGTCTAATTGACTCTCAACACCACCACCGGTAACTCGCGACGTAAATACATATTTGCCGCTAATTCCAAGATCCAAAAGGAATTTATTAACGACAGGCATTTGAGTCTTAAATCTAAAATATTCAACTGCTGGTTTGTTGTTTACGAGGATATCTCCCTTTGCAACTGCAACTCCACCGATTTCGGTTTTACCAGTGTAAAGTCTTACGCGGGCAACTGCTTCACGTCGTCTTCCAACGGATGAAACATAATTTTTATTAATTTTTTGTCGTACAACAACTTGTTCTGCTTTTGCCATAATTTCTTAAGATTTAGGATGATAGGAATTAATGATTAGTCAAAAAGACTTATCACTCACTCTTAATATCCTTATTCCTTTATACCTCCTAATTTATCTGCATATTTGTGATTTTCGTCTGAGAAAACGTATAGTCTTTTAAGCATTTGTGCTCTCAATTTATTTTTTGGAAGCATTCCACTGACTGCGTGAGTTATGATAAGAGTTGGATCTTGTGCTCTCATTTCTTTTAAAGTTCTAGTTCTGAGTCCTCCAGGGTATCCTGAATAATTTGTATATTTCTTAAGTAATTCTTTTTTTCCGGTTGTTCTTACATCTTTTGCATTAATAACGACAACATAGTCTCCACAATCCATATTATTTGCAAAATAAGCTTTTCCTTTACCCATTAATTTGTGAGCTATAGTAACTGCTTGACGTCCCAATATTTGGTCTTTTACATCAACAAGATACCAATTTCTCTTTATATCTGATGCTTTTGTTGGTTTTGTAACTTTCATATTTATGAACTACCCTTCTTCTGTCTTGTTACCATTTGCTTAATGTTGGCAAGTGGCTTGAATGCTGATTTTTTCTCTCCGGTCTTTGCTGTGATATCGGATGCTTTCTTTTCAACTTTTTTAGCCGATGCTTTAGCAGCTGGTTTTGGATTTCTTTTATTACTTACTTTTACTGCCTTTTCTCCTTTAGCAACAAGTTCCAAAAGTACCATTTCTGCATTATCTTTTGTTCTTGCACCAATTCTGATAATTCTTGTGTATCCACCATTTCTTTCTTTCATTCGAGGTGCGATATCTTTTATAAGTCTATCTACTGCATCTTCAGCTAAATGCTTTACTAAATGATACCGTGCTTCCTCTCCTCTTTTTGCTTTTGTGATGTGTGATTCAAATTCTCCTTTAATTGCTTTTGCTTTAGACTCAGTTGTCTTGATACTTTCGTTGAGAGCCAATGAACGCATAAGACCTTTGAACAAAGCCTTTCTTTGGTTCATATCTTTATTAAAATGTCTTCCGTATACTCTTTTTCTCATATATTGTCCCTTTTTACTAAAAATGCGTCATGATGACGCAGTTTTTACATATCTTGATTTTGCTAAGCTCTAATTACGCGTTGTTGAAGGCGATTCCCTTTTTACCTAAAGCCTCCTCGATGATTGAAAGAGACTTTGCACCAAGATTTCGGTACGTCATAAGTTCTTTTCTTGGAGTTGTAAGTAAATCAGTTACTGTTTCGATACCTGCATTTTTAAGGCTATTGTAGATTCTTGTTGGAAGATCTAATTCATCAACTGTGATATTTCCTCCATCGGGTACTACTGAAGAAACTGAAGCTGTTGCTTCACCACCAATAGCTGCTCCATTAGGATCAAATACTTGCTTGAAGTAACTTACTAAAATATTGCTTGCTTTTTCTAGTGCATCTTTAGCGTCCACCGTTCCATCTGTCCAAACTTCCAAAATGAGTTTGTCATAATTTGTTTGACGTCCTACACGAGTTTGCTCAACTTTATAATTAACTTTGCTAATAGGAGTAAAAATCGCATCAATTGGAATAACTCCAACTGTTGAGATCTTTCTCTCTTCAGCAAGTGAGTACCCAAGTCCACGTTCAACGGTCATTTCGATTTCAATTTTTGATTTCTTGTCTGCAAGACTACCAATGTAGTGTTTTGGATCTACAACTTCAACACCGTCTTTTGTTTCGATATCAGATGCGGTGATTTCTCCAGGTCCGGTCTTTGAAAGTGTAACAGTTGCTGAATTTACTCCTTCCGGAAGTTTGATTCTAAGGGTTTTTATATTAAAAATTATTTCGATAACATCTTCCTTAAGGCCTGGAAGAGTTGAGAACATATGTCTTACGTTTTCTATTTTAACTGAGGTTACAGCTGCACCTTCGATATTTGTGAGAAGAACGCGACGTAAAGCTACTCCAAGAGTATTACCAAATCCAGGCTCCAGAGGTTCAATAACGAATTGGGTGTATCCCTTTTCTTTCTTTTCTTCTAATACTTTAAAACTAGGTTGAATCATATTATTTTAGTCCATTCTTCCACAGAACGGACAACAAGAGTATATTTTACTATTAACGTGAATAAAATTCAATAACCAATTGATAATCTGCTGGATTTGGTACTTCTTCTGTAGTTGGTTTCTTTGCGAGTTTTCCTACGGTATCTTTTCGTTCAAGGTAAGGCAAAAGATTTGCAGCTGTTTCTTCGATGTGAAGTTTTAGAACTTCATTCTTAAGAAGCTTTTTATCTAAAGAAACTTTCTCTCCGATTTTAACATTATAAGATGGGATGCTTACTCTTTTGCCATCAACTGTTACATGTCCATGAGTTACAAATTGTCTTGCCATATTTCTAGAATTAGCAAATCCTAGTCTATACACAACGTTATCAAGTCGTCCTTCAAGAAGTTGAATAAGCATTTCATCAGTATTCTCACGGCTTTTTTGAGCAATTTCTACATATTTTCTGAATTGTTTTTCCAAAAGTCCGTATGATCTTTTGAGTTGTTGCTTCTCCCGGAGTTGCAAACCGTATTCTGAAGTTTTTCTGCGTCCACCACGACGGGACTGAATTCCAGGCATTACATTGAGTCTTCTCTCAAGAGAGGCAGAAGCCTTCTCAAGGATATTAACTCCTTCACGTCTTGCTAATTTGTGTTTTGGACCTGTATATCTTGCCATATTGCTTATGCTCTGCGCTTTTTCTTTCCTCTTGGGCCGTTATGAGGAATAGGTGTTACGTCAGCAATCATAGAAATTGATATTCCTGAATTTCTAACTGCTCGAAGTGCTGCATCCCGTCCAACTCCTGGACCTTTGATAAATACTTCTACGCTATTAACTCCAACTTCTTTTGCTTTCTGAATTGCTTGTTCAACTGCAGATGTTGCGGCAAATGGTGTAGATTTTCTTGTTCCTTTAAATCCAGCGTGACCTGCTGAAGACCATGCAATTGCGTCTCCTTTTTCATTTGTAACAGTAACAATAGTGTTATTGAAAGTTGTTGATACAAAAACTTTTCCGTTACCGGTTGTTACTATAGTCTTTGGTTTTTTTGAAATAATTTTTTTAGCCATTTGTTATTTTGTGATTCCCATCTTCTCAGCTACATCTTTTCTAATAGCTCCAATTGTTACCCTCTTACCTCTTTTTGTACGTGCATTACTTCTTGTTCTTTGACCTTTTGAAGGTAAATTTCTAACATGTCTTATACCTCTATATGAACCTATTTCTTTTAGCCTTTTAACATTACTTACGACTTCTGCTCTTAGATCTCCTTCGGTTTTGATTGTGTCCAAAACTTTTTGAATTTTAACTATCTCTTCTTCTGAAAGATCTTTAAGTCTTCTCGATCCATCAATTCCTACCTTTTTAAGAAGATCCAAAACGTTTTTTGGACCAACGCCATAAATATAGGGCAAAGCCCTATCGACTCTTTTTTGTTCCGGTATGTTTACTCCTCCTACTCGCATATATTACTTTTGCTTGCAAAAGCAAGCTTTGCTTATCTATATCTGTATGTTATTCTTCCTCTTTCGGTGTCGTATGGAGTCATTTCGACTCTCACTTTGTCACCCGGCATGATCTTTATGAAATAGATCCTCATTTTACCTGACAAATGACACAGTACTATTTTTCCTCCCTCAATTTCTATCCGAAATAAAGTATTTGGTAGTACTTCTTTTACAACTCCGTCAATTTCTATCGAACCTTGATGTGCCATAATTTTGCGCCTAGTGATTAAAATGTACTCATTTATGAGCTCAGGCTTTTAATATTTCAATCACTTTATTAGCCTAAGCGATTATACATGAAAACCACGCTCAACGCAAAAACAAGCGTTCGTATATTCTATCAGATACTTTGAAGCTACGCAAGCACAAATCAGAGAGTCTCCCCGGGGAAATAGGTAATAAGTTCCGGACCCTCATCAGTTATAAGAATTGTACGCTCAAAAAGGCCGGCTAGAGACCCGTCTTCCGTTACAATCGTCCAGTCATCACTCCCGTCATATTTAACGCCAACTCCACCCAAATTGTAAATTGCCTCAACTGCGATAGTCATCCCCTCCGTTAAAATTGGGGTTTTCCTTATTTCGCGCTCTAAATAACCTGGAATTTCCGGTGCTTCATGTAATTCTTTGCCGACTCCGTGGCCCACCAAACTCCTCACAACAGAGTATCCTCCACCCTCAATTGTCTCTTGCATCGCACGCGATATATGACCAACTCTATGTCCGGGTTTTGCCTGACGGATTCCATCATACATCGCTTTTTTACCTGTTTTTAAAAATTGCAATACTTTTTCGTCTTGCAAGCTTCCAACTATAATTGTTTCAGCCATATCAGTGTGATATCCATCCAAGTACACTCCGCAGTCAATTCCTATAATATCTCCCTCCACGAGCACCCGTTCTTTGGGAATACCATGGACAACAACATTATTTGTACTTACACATACAGTATGTAGATACCCGTCAACTCTCTTAAATCCTGACTCTCCGCCTTTTTCAAGAATAAGACGCTCAGCAAGTCTATCTAATTCAATTTCAGTAATTCCAGGTTTAACGGAGCTTAGAACCTCTGCCAGAACTTCTCCAAGCATTTTGCCTGCAATTCGCATGGTATCTATTTTTTTTCTTGTTTTATCGTCAATCATAGTAAATTCCTATTTTTTAACTCTTCTTTTACTTTGTTAACAGTATCTTCAATGGTGTCGTGAGATGTGTCTACTACTACCGAATCGGGACTTATAACCAAAGGTGCGTATTCACGCTCGCTATCAGCTCTATCCCGTTCAATAACATCTCTTCTTACATCTTCGTAGGATATATCAACCTTTTTTTCCCTTAACTGTTTATACCTCCTATTAGCACGTTCATCAACACTTGCAGTCAAATAAATTTTAAGATTTGCATTGGGGATGATATGAGTTGCGACATCGCGTCCTTCAATAACACCCTTTTTGCCCTGCGCAATATTTCTCTGAAGTTTTGCCATTTCAACTCTTACTTTTTCATGTGCTGCAACTATTGGAGTGTTATTGCTTACTTCCGGAAAAAATATTTCGTTTGTTACATCTTCCCCATTTAGAAATACTTTTGTTAGTGGGGAATCAGATTCGATCCTAAGGTCGATATCTGATTTTTTTAGAATATCTAGTACTTCATCTTCATTATGAATGTCAATTTTGGCGCGAAGACAAGCAAGAGCAAGTGCCCTCCACATTCCCCCAGTATAAATATGGACTGCATTTAATTCTTTAGCAAGTGCTACAGCTAGTGTTCCTTTACCGGATCCTACAGGTCCATCTATTGCTATCTGTAAATTATTGTTTTCCATATTTTTTCAAGAATGCTTCAATTTTGAGCTTAAAATCGTCAATTCCGCTATTACTATCAATATATACATCAGCAAGTGCTATACATATTGCAGTCTGGAGACCAGTTATTTTCTCATCTACACCAAGATCGCGCAAGTCAAGTTTATGAAAAAGACTTTTTGTAAGTTTCTCACGTCTCTTAAGTTTTTTTAACCTCTCAAACCGTACTGAGCGATCAGCAACTATTGCAAGTAAAATCCCTTTATTTTCTTTTAATATTTCAACTTCTCCAAAATTTCTTAACCCATCAATAACGATTTTGTTTTTATTCTTTACCTTTTCCAAAGCTTTTTGCATGAGTATTCCCGATCCATATTTTTCCCTCCATTCATTACCGATATCTTGAAGAGTTTTTCTCGTCATTGGGAGTTTTCTTTTAATGGCTTCTTCTTCTAGGGGTTTTGATAAAACGACTACTGTATAACCTTTATCTTCGAGGTATTGAGCGGCTGTAGTTTTACCGCTACCAAATGCACCAGTTATTCCAATTAATGATCTCATTACGATCTTTATACCATTCCAATCTTTTCTAATATTTCAGAGTGAATGTCTTCTATAGATTTCTCTCCATCAATTTCATGAACCACTCCTTTAGCTCTATAATATTCAATAACCGGCTCTGTTTTTTCATGAAAGAGAGCGATCCTTTTCTTAATTGCATGTAATGTGTCGTCTTCCCGGTTTTCATCATCGCGACCGGCAAGTCTCCATAATGCTTCTTTATCACTAACTTTTAGGTAGATTGCAGCTTTTATTCCATTTTCAAATCGTTCAGCTTGTGGGACAGTTCTTGGAAAGCCGTCCAAAATATAACCCTTTTTATACTCATCTCGCCCTAAATATTCCTGTACAATTTCCAAAGTTTTTTCATCAGAGATCAAAAAGCCTGCGGTAATAGTCTCTTTTATATAACGTCCAAGTGGTGTTTTTTCTTTAGCCATTTCACGGAAAATGTGTCCGGAAGAAAGATAGGGAATTCCTAATTTTTCAGATAACAAATTACCCTGAGTACTTTTCCCACTACCTTGAATTCCGATGAGTATTATTTTCATGGATTTATTAGAGATTAAATCTTTCGTAGGACCTTGTAACTAATTGAGTTTGGAATATCTTTACAGTTTCAATAACTACCGAAACAACAATTAAAATACTGGTTCCTCCAACTAGAAGTGCCTGAATTCCGGTAACAGATTGCAAAATATTAGGAATAACAGCAACTATTCCAAGAAATAATCCTCCGACAAGAGTTATTCTTGTCACGATGTAATTAAGGTAGTGTGCGGTTGGTTTTCCGGGTCTGATACCGGGAATAAAACCTCCACCTTCTTGAATATCTTCAGATACTTTTTGCGGATTGATAACAATAGCCGTATAAAAATAAGTGAATCCAAAAACCATTAAGAAATAAACGATGTTATACCATATAGTGGTTGATGAGAAATTTGTTGCTAAAAAATGTCCAACACCTGCAAGTGCAGCATTTTTTGATGCAATAAAATAATTCGATAGAAGAGAAGGGAGTAGAACTATAGATATGGCAAATATGATCGGTACCACTCCGGCCGAATTAAGACGAAGCGGTAAAAACGTTTGTTGTGCACTTTCTGATTTTCCACCACGGATGCGTCTAGCATAAATCACTGGTACTTTCCGAACAGCCTCAGTTACAAAAACGATTGATGCAATCAATGCAAAAGCAGCTCCTCCAATAAGAGCGTAATTCATTAATTGGTCCGGTGTAATTGTACTAAAGGCCTGTCCAATTGCAGATGGGACTCGACCAACAATTCCTGCAAAAATAATCAGTGAAATACCATTTCCAATATTTTGTTCTGAAATTAATTCTCCAATCCAAAGGATAAGCATGGTTCCTGCAACCAGTGTCGCAATAAAAGTGAAAAGTAAAAATGGATTAAGATTTGCGATGAGTCCTTGAGAACGAAGCAAAGCATACATTCCTATACCCTGAAGTATTGCGAGTGGAATTGTAATGTAACGGGTGTACTGGTTAATTTTTTGTCGTCCGTACTCACCTTCTTTTTGAAGCTCCTCAAGTTTTGGATAAATTTGAGTTGCCAACTGCATGACTATCGAAGCATAGATATAAGGACCAATTCCTACCGCAAGAACCGAGAAATTAGCAAGTGTTCCTCCACCTAAAAGATTTATGAGACCCAAAAATTGGTTTTGGTCAAAGAGTGCTTTTAGCTGATTGAGGTTTACACCTGATACTGGAATGTGTGCTAAAAATCTAAATGCGAGTAAGAGTGCGAGGACAACAATAGTTTTTTTTCGAAGATCGCGGTCTCTAAAGATCTTCTTAATTACTGCAAAGAATTTGCTCATAAATAATTCTACTCAACGCTACCGCCTGCCTTCTCAACTTTCTGTCGTGCTGAATTTGATATCGGAAGCTTGATGGTATAAGCACCTTTCAAATCTCCATCTCCCAAAATCTTCACGCCGAATTTCTTCGCGTCTGAAGACTCTACTATATTATGTTTGATAAGCATCTCAATATCAATAATAGATTTTGCCGGAAGTAAATTTAATGCACTAATATTCACAACTATTGGTTTTTTCTGCAAGGAATAATTTCTTCCTTTACCACGTCTGAATGGAAGTCTTTTAATAAGTGGAAGCGCTCCACCTTCAAATGAAAGAGCTCTTTTGCTTCTGGCGTTTTGTCCCTTCATTCCCCGTCCTGAGGTCTTTGCCCGTCCAGTTCCATGACCCTGTCCAAGTCTTCGGGATCTCTTAGTTGTTATTTTTGGTAAATTATTCATATTACTTTTGCTTATATTATTTTTTTCTTTCCAAGTTCTTTAAGAGCAGCAAATGTCGCATGCACATTGCTACCTTTGTTAGCGGTTCCTAATATTTTTGAAGAAATATTGTGTATTCCGGCTGCTTCAACAACACTTCGGACTGCTCCTCCAGCAATAATTCCGGATCCTTGTGGAGCAGGCTTTAAAATGATTTGCGCTGCACCTTCTTTAACCCGGATAGCTCGTGGGATAGTATCATTTACGATT
>CAZEGF010000001.1:0-3248 GCA_964511965.1 uncultured Gammaproteobacteria bacterium | reverse complement strand
TGGTCAAGAGTGGAAAGTTAACTCAACCGTATACATGAAGAAAGTTCCTCAAGATCCTAAATGCGATAATAATGGCGGGCTATGTTACAAATATAGAACCGACAGTGGAGTTGCTTGCCCTCAATGGAATGTAGTATTTGCGCAGGTAAGTAAATCATCTGCTTTAACAAATATTTGTCCGCTTTCATCCCTCTCAAATTGTACTCCTAGTGGATATAGTAGTGGCGTATGGGCATGTACACTGTCGGGAGCTGTAAATTGTAGCGCTCTTGCCTCAGCTGCTTCAATTGCTGGTGGAATGGAATCAATCAGCCCCACACCAACGCCATCTCCATTGCCATCAGCAACACCAACACCAACACCAACTCCACCAGTTGGATCTGTTACATATAACATTGGAAATCAAGCGGGTGTAAATCCTGATATATATCAAGTAACCGTCATGCCGTTATATCAGACTATTGGTCAAGCACAATCTATTCAAGTACTTGCAGATGATAGTGTAGGCAATATAACATCAATGAAAGCAATTCTCTACTCAGATGGAGATGCACGGGAATTTACGCTTTCAAGAACAGGCGGAACAGCACAAAGTGGAACTTGGACCGGAACCTGGCAAGTAACTGATACGTATACTCATTATGGATACGATATAGTCGGAACAGATGATAAAGGAAATACACATACAGGATCTATAAGAGCAAATCAATAATTATGAATACAAAGACAATTGCAATTATTTTTATAATTCTCATAATGGTTCTGGTTGGTGGTATTTTTGTTCTTTTCTCTAAGGGAGGTACAAATGGAAAAAGGGTAGAAAATACTCAGACAATTGAGACTTCAAGTACAAAAATTGCCGATAAATTGATAAATAAAGTTACTAATACAACTGTAATTATTTCAGAAACAGGAATACCGGCTACTGCATTAAATATAAAAAATGGTGGTACTGTAACATTCGCAAATACTACTGGTAAATCAGTTGAGGTCATGATTGTTGATAGATCTGATAAAGAATTTGCAACAGTTATTGTTCCAGCTAACTTAAAAGTGGACTCACCAAAATTTAGTGTAAATAATATATATAAGTATTCAATAAAAGGGGATACAACAGTAGGATTTATAAATGTTACAAATTAAATATGAAAAAAATAAATAGACATCAATTAAAGGTCTTTTTCATTACAACACTTACCGCCGCATCTTATTTTGTGTCCTCTTTTTCAGTAACTCCAGCCTATGCTGACAATATAACTGCCAAGACCAATCCGGGTACTCAAGCTGATGCTGGAGCCGGTGGAAGTGTAGCTTGGACAAATCCTGCAAATGTAGCTACAAGTAACGATGTTTGGGCTACCGTAGCATTAGGGGCGAGTCAGATGTCAAACTATATAAATGTAACAAATTTTGGTTTTGCAATTCCAGCAAATGCGAATATTAACTATATAAACATATATGTCGAAGGAAAGTCATCTGCTTCAGCAATTGGAATAATGCCTTGTATTATAATAGGAGGAACTCGAAAATGTGCTAGCTATAGTCAAGGGTCACCATCTATAAATGTTGGATCTGATACCATAAATCAGTTTGGATTTACAAATACATGGCAAAATTATGGCCATCCAGCAATTCCTGTAACAGCTGCTCAAGTGAATGCTTCTACGTTTGGTTTTGCTTTCCAAGTTCAAAATTTAAGTGGTGGTGCAAATACTGTTTCGCTTGACAATATACAGGTCGAAGTTGACTATACTGCTCAGACAGTACCTTCTATATTTACTAATACGATAAACAGTTACCGAGATACTGATGCTATTCTTTCAGGTGCCGCAAAACCGAATGCTATTTTGACAAACGGTTATTTCAGATGGGGTACGAGTAATGTTGCTTGCAGTTCTCTTCCAAATGTAACTGGTAATATAAATTTAGGAACAGGAGAAGGTTATGGTGACTCATATCAAAATTATGGGACACAGATTACTGGATTGTCTGCAAATACTACGTATTATTACTGTGCGGTTGCGGCAAATTCATCAGGAACCTCTTATGGAAATGTTGTCTCATTTACGACAACCGGGGGATCTAATTTATATCTTTCAACAACAGCTAATGTTGCAGGAACAGCCACTGCTGATAGTGCAAACTGTCCGTCCGCAGCCGGTTGGGTAAATCCTACCAATACTACAGCAAGTGATAGTGCCTATACAACAACTTCACCAACATATCCTTCCCCAAATTGTGGTCTTACAGGAGATTTGATACTTAGCAACTTTGGGTTCAATGTTCCAGCAGGCGCTACTATAACTGGTATAGCAGTAGATTTAGGTGCAAAGTATAATGCAGGATTGGACACCATGAATACGAGAATATATCAAAATATAAGCGCCCAATCAGGTGTTTGGGGTCAAAAATTTATTCCTGTAATGAAGTCAGAAAATTATAATACCGCTGGTGGACCTTCAGATATGTGGTCTGGAGCATGGACCCCTTCAATTGTCAATAATTCTGCATTTGGTATACGTTTTCAATCTAATTATCTTGCTAATGGAATTTACAGTATTAATAATGTCAGAATTACAATTTACTATTCAAACACACCAATAATCGGAAGCCCAACGGCAACAAATATAACTGGTTCAAGCGCGCTTCTGGGAGCAAATATTACTGCACAAGGAGGATCTCCAGTAACAGATCGCGGTATTTGTTATGCAATAACTCAAACTAACGCCAATCCTCAAAGTGGAGGAACCGGTGTAACTTGTACTTCACAGGGAAGCGGTGGGACAGGGATATTTACTCAAACTATATCAGGACTTACTCAGAATTCAAGTTATTCCTTTTCGGCGTACGCTACTAATACGCAAGGCACAGCATATGCACCAGTAGGAATATTCTCAACTCTTAATGTAAATCCTACTGGGGTGGATACAAATGCTCCTACAGGAATTAATTCTTACTACGTCACTCTTTCGGGAGTTGCAAATCCAAATTCTTCAGCTTCAACTGGTCATTTCAGAGTTTATTATTCAAACCCTGGGAATTGTAATAGTGATAGCCCTGGTGCTAACATAAGATACCCTCAATCTCCAGCCAATGACGTGGTAATAGGTGCTGATACCAGTCCACATACATTTACCTATACTATCCCACCAAGTGCAAATACATTCCTTGATCCAAACACGCAGTATTGGTATTGCTCATTTGCTATCAATACATACGGTACGACCGGTGGAGCAACAGTTGCTACA